>NZ_JAJATX010000230.1 GCF_020866965.1 Microvirga roseola | reverse complement strand
GCGTTCACTGCCAGATTGAGGATCGCATTTTCTAGCTGGTTCGGGTCCGCCTGAGAGCGCCAGAGACCGCCGGCGAGAACTGTCTCCAGCACAACCACTTCACCGAGCGTCCGCTTCAGCAGGTCAGACATGCCGGCCACTAGCTTGTTGACGTCAATGGGCTTGGGATCGAGCGGCTGACGCCTGGAGAAAGCCAACAGCCGCTGGGTCAGGGTCGCGGCACGTCGTGTTGCCTCCATGGCGTGATTGGCTGCCCGCTGGAGGCGGTCGGAGCCCTCCGGTAGACGGCGCTGGAGGAGTTCGATGTTGCCGAC
>NZ_JAJATX010000229.1 GCF_020866965.1 Microvirga roseola | reverse complement strand
TTGATGTGCGGAAAACCGGATCCACTTTTCCGCACGATGCTCTAGCGAAGCGCAAGGGCGTCGCCGTGAGGCGGGGTCTGAAGGAAGCGTGGAGCAAAACCGCGACCTGATGGACAAGAACCGGATATGAGGCCGTCCCGGCCGGACGAGCAGGCAAGAAGCTGCAAAGTCCGAGGTCATCAAGGGCCGAGGCGGTAAATTCGGCAGGTGTGCGGGGAAGGCGGTCGAACTTACCTCGGGAGATCTCCGGCCTGTCCGGTCTCCCGGACTGAGCGGGTCGCAAGACCCGTGATCGGGGCGGAGAAGTCAGCAGACGGCA
>NZ_JAJATX010000228.1 GCF_020866965.1 Microvirga roseola | reverse complement strand
GCTGGAGTTGAGCGTCTATGACGGCATCCCGCACCTGCTCACCCCGGTGGTGACCGATCCCAAGAAGGCGGTGGTGGCCCTGAAATGGGCCGTGCGCGAGATGGAGGACCGCTACCGCAAGATGTCGAAGCTGGGAGTGCGCAACATCGACGGCTTCAACGCCCGCGTGAGCGAGGCGAAGGCCCGCGGCGAGATCATCACCCGTACGGTCCAGACCGGCTTTGACCGGGAGACCGGGGAGGCGGTCTACGAGGAGGAGGCGATGGACCTCGAGCCCTTGCCCTACATCGTGGTGATCGTCGACGAGATGGCGGACCTGATG
>NZ_JAJATX010000227.1 GCF_020866965.1 Microvirga roseola | reverse complement strand
GCCGAACGCGAGGCCACCAGGATCGCCGAGCAGGCGCGCGAGACCGCGGAGCGGGAGTCGCGCCAGGCGGCCGACCATGAGCAGCTCCTTGCTCAGGAAGCAAAAGAGATTGTAGAGAGAGCGGAGGCAGCTGAGCGTCAGGTTGCTCAGGAAGCCGAGCAAAAGACAGCCCGCGACGCCCGCTATGCCGCCCGAAAGGCACGCAAGTGAGCTGAGCCGGGATATCGGCCGAACACCTAGCGGCCTGTTACTTCACCCACATCACACCGGATTGGCCATGGTGACGAGGCTTTTCCCGGGATTGCGCCGAGATTACGACATGCG
>NZ_JAJATX010000226.1 GCF_020866965.1 Microvirga roseola | reverse complement strand
TCTCCAGGAGGATTTCGCGTTTTCCGGCGTGGTTTGCGGGTCCGACGATGCCTTCCTTCTCCATGCGCTCCATCAGCGAGGCGGCCCGGTTGTAGCCGATCTGGAGGCGGCGCTGGATGTAGCTCGTCGAGGCCTTCTTGTCCCGCAAAACCACCGCCACCGCCTGATCGTACAGGTCCCCGCCCGGCGCGCCGAACTCGCCCTGGTCGAACACCGGCGCATCGGAGCCGGCCCCGCCGCCCTCGTCCTCGTCCGCCGTGACCGCCTCCAGATATTGCGGCCGGCCCTGGCGCTTGAGATGCGCCACCACCTTCTCCACCTCCTCGTCCGAGCAGAAGGGACCGTGCACG
>NZ_JAJATX010000225.1 GCF_020866965.1 Microvirga roseola | reverse complement strand
TTGCCCTACATCGTGGTGATCGTCGACGAGATGGCGGACCTGATGATGGTGGCGGGCAAGGAGATCGAGGGCGCGATCCAGCGCCTGGCCCAGATGGCCCGAGCGGCCGGCATTCACGTGATCCTGGCCACGCAGCGCCCGTCGGTGGACGTGATCACCGGCACGATCAAGGCGAACTTCCCCACCCGCATCTCGTTCCAGGTCACCTCCAAGATCGACTCGCGCACCATTCTGGGCGAGATGGGGGCCGAGCAGCTTCTGGGTCAGGGCGACATGCTCTACATGGCCGGCGGCGGGCGGATCACGCGCGTGCACGGTCCCTTCTGCTCGGACGAGGAGGTGGAGAAGGTGGT
>NZ_JAJATX010000224.1 GCF_020866965.1 Microvirga roseola | reverse complement strand
ACGAACTCACTGCCCGGGAGGTTCTGATGCATGTAGCGTCCGACTGCCTCGGGCGCAATCACATCCTGGGAGCATTGAAGGATAAGCGCCTTCGTCTTTACACCGGGCAGGTCGGCGCGGTTGTCCGAGAGGAACGTCACGCGGGCAAAGTGCTTGGCGATCTCCGGATCTGTGCGGCAGAAGCTGTTGGTGAGTTCCTCTCCGAGCTCCGGACGGTCCGGGTTGCCCATGATCACTGGAGCCATGGTGCTCGACCAGCCGAGATGGTTGCTATCGAGGAAGTCGAGGAGGCCCTCGATGTCCTCCTGCTTGAACCCTCCAACGTACTCGCCATCGTTGATGTAACGTGGTGACGG
>NZ_JAJATX010000223.1 GCF_020866965.1 Microvirga roseola | reverse complement strand
GATGCGGTTTGCTCGCGGCACGGGGTCTCGCAAGCCCTGCGCCGCCAGGAGATCCGAGCGGGAGACCTGGAGCACGGCGCCTGTTCGGGCAGGCCTGCGTTCCCCTCTCCCCAGCCTCGCCCGTACCGGATGACAGCCGGGGCTGCGCGACAGAGCGCCGTAAGAGAGCCTGGGGGCGGCTGTGGCGTCCCATCACAGGCTCTCGGAGCGCGAGGCCGGAGCCCTGCCGAGACGCCGCGCGGGACGCGTGTTGCTTCCTGCCCGGGCGGCTTCCCGCCCGAATTCTTCGCACGCCGCAGGGCAGCGAAGCGAGACAGCGTCCCGTGCTTCCCCCGTCCCGCAAGGGACAAAGCCAGGACCGGACCGACAG
>NZ_JAJATX010000222.1 GCF_020866965.1 Microvirga roseola | reverse complement strand
TCCGAATGCCCACCCCTCGCGGTGGTCTCCAAAGGCCCTCGAAGTTCCCGCTTCGTGGGCCTTTTGCTTTGCCTAGGTTACGTCACCGTCTTTAGCTCCTTACGAACAAAGGCTGCCTCGAGGGCACGGTTGATGGCCTCCTGTCGGGATCTGAAGAGGCCATGCTCAACGGCCTCATCAATCGCAGCGCCAATCTGCTGGGGAACCCACACATTCATCTCCCGGTCGCCCCGCTCACGACGGGCTCTCCTGAGGCGTTGTACGGCGTCACTTCCCTTCGCGGTTGGCATGGTGGTCACCTGTTACTCTCGTGGCGATTTCGAGAAATGACCGATTCTGAGGTGGCTGTGGAGTCGGGCGTCAAGAATCTA
>NZ_JAJATX010000220.1 GCF_020866965.1 Microvirga roseola | reverse complement strand
TGCCCTACCGCACCTGTGACAAGCTCCAGCGTGTCACCCAGGCGGCGATCGTCGAGAACAAGCGGCTGAGTGAGGTCCTCAGCTATGTGGCGCAGATCCAGCAGGAACGGGACGAGCAGCGCAGTCGTTCAGCCCCGCGCCGGCGCGGCCAGGCCGATCGGCACATGTTCAAGGCCAGCTGAATCGCGGCATGACCAACTCGAACTTAATGGTATTTTGCTGTAGCTCTAATTCGGCTCCTAGTTTTTGCTGGACGTCTCCTTAACCCAGCACTGCAAACCTGACCAGCTGTGCTGGGTTAAGGAGACACGTCAGCGCCAAACGGCTCAAACTATACACTGGTGTCATTTCTACTTTGCACGCTGAGTGCCATTTCTA
>NZ_JAJATX010000218.1 GCF_020866965.1 Microvirga roseola | reverse complement strand
GCTGTGCACGGATCTGACAGCGGATCCGATGGATACCGTGCGGTGGAGGTGACGTTCGCGGAAGTGCGCCGGCATCTCGGCGTCGAGACACAGCGCCAGTGGTCGGATACAGCGATCGCCCGCACTACGCCGGCGCTGCTGGGACTGTTTGCACTGGTGACATTGTGGGCGGGAGAGGTTCTCAACGACGGCTGGAGACCACGGCAGGCAGCCTGGTATGCGAAATCGCCTGACCTTCAGCGATGCTCTTGCGGTTGTGCGCGCCCAACTATGGAGCGCCAGTTTTGAAACGTCCCGGCTGGACCGGGATCAGGTGAAAATCCCGCGGGCTCTGCTTAACCGCCTAACAGACGCCGCATGCTTCCCCGCCTGAAATGGCCAA
>NZ_JAJATX010000217.1 GCF_020866965.1 Microvirga roseola | reverse complement strand
CGAGGCGTCGGTTGGGGAGGCGGGATACGGTTCTGGTCCGGGCGGGGCTTCGCAACCCCCGCCGGTCAGGGTCCTGAGCGGAAGACCGGAGGCGATGCGCCTGTTCGGGCTGGCGCGCGTCTTCCCTCTTCCCAGCCTCGCCCGCACCGGATGACAGCCGGGGCTGCGCGTGAGAGCGCCTTAAGAGAGCCTGGGGACGGCTGTGGCGTCCCACACAGGCTCTCGGAGCGCGAGGCCGGGATCGAAAATGCCGTGCGTGGGAGGCGGTTGAGCTTCCCGTCCGGGCGGTCCCGCCCGACTTCTCGCGCTCCCGCCAGGGCGCGAGGCGAAACCGCGTCCCGCGCTTCCCTCGACACCACGAGCAAGCCAGGACCAGCCGACA
>NZ_JAJATX010000022.1 GCF_020866965.1 Microvirga roseola | reverse complement strand
TGCTTCAGTGGCCTTCTACCTCAATCAACGAGTCCTGAGCCTAGAAGGTGGTGGCGGCAACGACATGCCCGATGGCGGCACTGGCAGGAACAACATGGCGGTGTTCTCCGGGGACAGAGCCGAATACACGATCACCGGTAACCCGGACGAAAGCTTCACCATCGTCCATGCTCATGGATCACGCGCTGACGGTACCGATGAGCTCAAAAACATACGCCTAGTGAAGTTCTCGGATCAAACTATCGCCCTCACGAACGCCAACCCTTCCAGCCTCTATCTTTCGAAAATCAGCGTGTCCGAGGGCGCGCAGGTAGGAGCCGATATGGGGGACGTCTCCGGCTACGATTCTGATGGCGATGCCCTGACCTACAGCTTTGTGTCGAATCCGGGCGACTTCTTTGGCCTGGACAGCAGCGGTAGAGGCCTCATCCTGAACAGGGCGCTCGACTACGAGAGTGCTACCCAGCACACAATCTCGATCAAGGCGCAGGACCCTTATGGCGGCGAACTCGTCAAGACCTTCACCATATCTATGTCAACAATGTCGTCGAGACGACGCCGCTGGTCCGTCGCGGGACGTCGCGCGCCGAACAGTTGTCGGGCGAGTCGGGCAAGGACCGGCTCTACGGCATGAGCGGTGGCGACCGGCTTCTCGGCCAGATCGGAAATGATACGCTCTCCGGCGGGGCCAGGAACGACACTCTCGTCGGCGGGGCGGGCAGGGATTCCTTCGTGTTTGACAAGAAGCCGAGCTCAAAACCGAGCTCAAAGTCGAATCGTGATTATATCGAGGACTTCAATCCAAAGGATGACGTTATCCATCTATCCAAGAAGGCCTTTTCCAAGATCTCCAAAGGAACCCTGAAGAGCAAAGCGTTCGTCACGGGCGATCGCTTCAGGGACAAGGACGACCGGATCCTCTACCACAAGAAGGCTGGCGCGCTCTTCTACGATCCGGACGGGTCGGGATCGGCCAAAGCGATTCAATTCGCAAGCGTTTCGAAGAACCTCAAGATCACCGCGAAGGACTTCTACATCATTTGATGGTGAAGGAACGGTACAAAAAGCCCGGCTCGGGTTCCCGAGCCGGGCTGAAGCCGGTTTAGAGATCGCTGTTTCAGGCCGAGATTACTTCTTCGCCCGCTCGATGGCTTCCTGAATCAGGCGGTGGGCTTCCTTGGCATCGCCCCAGCGGATGATCTTGGCCCACTTGCCGGGCTCGAGATCCTTGTAGTGCTCGAAGAAGTGCTCGATCTGCTTGATGGTGATCTCGGGCAGGTCCGTGTAGGTGTTCACCCGGTCATAGCGCTGGGTCAGTTTGCTCGACGGAACAGCGATGATCTTCTCGTCCTGGCCGCCGTCATCCTCCATCACCAGAACCCCGACGGGGCGCACGTTGATGACGGCGCCCGGCGCAATGGCGCGGGTATTGGCCACCAGAACGTCGCAGGGGTCGCCGTCGCCCGACAGGGTATGCGGGATGAACCCGTAGTTCCCCGGATACCGCATCGAGGTGTAGAGGAAGCGGTCGACGAAGAGCGTGCCGGATTCCTTGTCCATCTCGTACTTGATGGGCTCGCCGCCGAGCGGGACTTCGACGATGACGTTCACGTCGTGCGGCGGGTTCTTTCCGATCGGAATCGCGTCGATGCGCATAGAGGTTTTCTCCGGAACAGGACTTGGAGCATTTCACTCAAGTGAAAATGGATGCCGGCTCACTCAAGTCAAAATGCGGCAAAAGGGGGCTTTGCGGGCTCTTCCAGAGGAAACAGCACCTGAAAGCTGGGCGTTTCACTAGCCGGACTGAAGCTCTGCAACAAGAACCGAATGCAGAAAATCAGCGGAAGAGATATGCGACCTTCGCCAAAGGCGCGCCGCCGATGCGTTCCTCGACCCGGGCGATCCTCTCCCCTCCGAGGCCGCGATAGAAGGCGCAGGCGCGCTCGTTTTCGGCCAGCGCCCACACGAGAATCCGGTTCATCCCGTGATGCCGCAGGTCATTGCACACCGCCCGGAAGAGCCGCCGCCCGAAGCCGATGCCCTGGTATTCCGGCAGGAGATAGAGTTCGTCGATCTCTCCTTCCGCCGGGACGGAGCGGTCACGGCAGCGACCATAGGAAGCGTAGCCGACCGCGCCCTGGCCGATATCCAGCACCACCAGCGGACGCCCACGGCTGACCGTCGAACGCCACCAGCGTTCGTTGCGCCGGGAGAGCATCTTCTCCAGCGTGATGCCCGGGATAATACCGGTATAGGCTTCGCGCCAAGCTGCCTCGAAAACCCTCGAAAGGGCCGCGGCGTCGTCGGCGTTGGCATGACGGATGCTGACGAGGAGGTCACTCATGGCTTCGGCAATGGGTCGGAGAGAGGCAATGACTGAGTTTCCGTGCAGGAGGGTCAATGAGCCCTTAACAGGCGCGATAGCTCCGCACTGAAAGCGTGGCCTTATAAGCGATGCTGCGCCCTTGCGGGCTGGGCCAAAACGCCGCAATGCGGCTCCCCGAACCCATTCGGCCTCGGAGGATGGAAGACGTTACTCGCTCCCGATCCCAAGCACAAAGGGGTCTCCGGCAACTCGACATGTCACTAAATTCTGTTACAAATCTGACGTCACGTAACTAGGTTTCGATGACGCCACCCTTCCGAGAGCGGCGGGATGTCAGCAACAGAGCACCGGTCATGGCTGAGACTGATTTCCATGCATATCCTGACACTTCACTGCGAAGCGGTGTACCTGAGGCGCACACTCCTGTCGCTTGATCAAGCGGCGCGGTTTGCACAGGATCTGGGGGTGAGGCTGGAACTGGTCGTCGTCCTCGACCGAACGGACGAGGCTACCCGTAGTGTCCTGTCGTCCTTCGATCTTTGCACCTACCATGGCCATCAGATCATCGAGGTCGACCATGAATCGGTCGGCCTCTCTCGCAATGACGGAATCGCTCGCGCGCGGGGAACATACATCTTCACGGCCGACGCCGACGACCTAGTCTCATACAACTACTTCTACGATATCTACCGGGCGGCTGAAAGGCTCGGTCCGGAGGCGCTCTACTTTCCCGAATATGTGGTTGGTTTCGGCTGTCACAGCTTCATATGCCGGTATGAATCCCTGGCCAACGTCACCCCGATGATGTTCATCCAGCAGAACCCCTATATCTCGCGTCTCTGCGCCCATCGTGACGTGTTTCTCAGGATTCCTTTTCACGATGTGCGGTTGTCGCGGGGCTATGCCTTCGAGGACTGGCATTTCAACGCCGAGGCCGTCGCCTCGGGGCTGGATGTCAGGATCGTCGAACATGTGATTCTCTTCTACCGCCAGAGGCCTGGAACCCTTTTTAGATCGGCCGACGCGATTTCGGTCCGGCAAATCCCGCCGACGCGCCTGTTCGAGCCCGTGACCTACCTTAGGCTCACGAAGCCGTACTACGACCGGCTGTCGACCGAGGGAGCCAGCCATGAACGATCAAGCCTCATCGCGCGGGATTTTCTCGAAGACCAGATACTTCAGGACGCGGCGCGCCACGCGAACGAAATCGATCCCAGCATCGTTTTATCCCGCTACCGTGACGAAACGATCCCCGTCATCAGGAACCACACCGAGTCCTCTCCACTCGGTATAGCCTATTATGGGATCTGTGAGGTCGTCGGTGATAAGGGATTCAGCGATTTATTCCTGTTTCCGTTCATGTCCCGGGGCGGAGCGGAAAAGTACTTTGCATCCTTGATGGAAGCCATCTACCGGGCCGACCCTTTCAGCAATGTTCTTGCGATCTTCGGAGGCGATCTCGAGATCGTGCAATGGATGGACTGTCTGCCGCCCAATGTTGTCATCGTCGACATGTCCCTGCATGGCCGCTGGCTAACGCGGGACCAGCGCTGCCTGCTGGCGTTGAAACTCATTGAAGCCTGCGCACCTGAAACCCGCATCCACTTGCGTGAGTGCCCGTTCGCCGACAGATTTTTGCAGCTGTACGCCGCGGTGCTCAAGGAAAGGGAGACGATCTACTATCGGTTCAACGATACTATCCGGATTGAGAATGCTGGCTTCACCACGGTCCATTCGTCGCTGGGCCACATCTCGGATCATCTTGAGAGCCTCTCCAAAATCGTCTGCGATAGCCGCGCGGCAATCCGTAACGATCTACACCGCATCGGCCTGCAACCCCATAAGTGGCACTACATTCCCGCCCCCGTGGAGGCTCCGGCTGTCCTGCCGCCACGTATGCCGGAGGCGAAAAACCGAATCCTGTGGGCCTCGCGACTCGATATCGAGAAGAGGCCATCTCTGCTTCCCCTCATTGCGGCCGAGTTGCACCGGAATGCTCCTCGAATGAGTATTGAAGCTTTCGGCGGCTCAGTGCTCGAAGCCTTCGATACAAAAAATCTCGAAGGATGGCCGAACCTGCACTACCGCGGACACTATGCGGGCTTCGATTCTCTGCCTTTCCTTGAATTCTCAATCTTCCTTTATACAAGCCTGCAGGATGGCGTTCCCAACGTACTACTGGAGGCCGTGAGCCGGGGTATGGCAATCGTCGCGCCCGATGTCGGCGGGATCGCGGAGATCGTCATCGACGGACAAACGGGAGTTCTCTTGCCCTCCCTGCCCGACGAAGCGGCCATGGCGGCCTCCTATGCGAGCGCCCTTCTCGCCCTGTCGAGCGATCCCGAGCAGATCGCAAGGCTCGGGCTGCAGGCCAGAGCTTTCGTTTTCGAACATCACGCGCCAGACGCCCACACCCAGTACGTCGCCGCCGTCTTCGGTCTCCAGCCAAGGCAACTCCACCATGCGGCATAAATTTGAACCTCCGCGCGAATCTGCTTCGGGGGCGGAGGTCGAGTACTACAAATCGCTTGCACGCCTCAGCGAGGAGCGGGCGCGGGAGATCCGGCGCATAGCCTCTATCGAGCGTGCGCGGCTCGAAGCGCGACTCCTAGAGCCACAGCCTCAGATCGATGCCTATGCCGCCGAGCGCGATCAGCTCAGATGCAGGTGCGAGCGCCTCATCCAGAAGTCCGAGCGCCTCACTCAGAAGTCAGAGCGCCTCATTCAGAAGTCCGAGCGCCTCGCGAGTGAGCTGGCCGACGCCAAGGCGAAGCTCAGGCTGCTCGAGCAGGCTCAGAACCGGCTCGCCGCCTCGCGCGCACACCGCCTTGCCAAAGCCAATATTCGTTTCGTTCAGGGCTCCTCCGGTCCGGCGCGCGCGATGCGCCTGGCACGCGCCGCCCTTCTTCGCCTCGGGCCGGGTGATCCGTGTGCAGGACGCGCTGCCGCAGGGACATTCCCTTACCCAAGGGTTGAATCCGCTACGTCCCGAGGTCATTCTTCACGAAAATCGTTCTGGCATTCACGTGCGAACCGACTTGCAGATTCATACATAAATTATACCAAAGGCAGCTCGTCATTCTCACGCATTTTCCAACTTGTGCGATCTCTCGCTGATGCAGCCTATAGGGCAGTATCGGGTAGGAGGTGTGACTTTGCCGGAAGGTGTTTGCGGGATCAAAGGACAGGCGAATGAGTCCGGATTTCTTTCTGATCTCGAGCTTCGATCCCATTCCCGAGCACTACCTGCACGGCTTATGCTTCCAGGGTGAGGATCTCATCATTGGAGACGAAGGCTATGGGAAATATCGGATCGCAGGAAAGGGTGCGATTTCTCCAGGACAGGATGGGTCTTATATTATAGTTCGCAATTCCGGCAATGAGACGATCATAGGAACCGACGCCAGCGGTTATTACAAGCTCTTCCTGTACCAGTGTGGGGAAAGGTGGGCTCTCTCCAATTCGTTCATCCAGCTCGCACGCTTTGCTGCCGCTCGAAATTTGCCTGTGACAATCGATGAGAGCCACTTCTCGACCTTCTTCATCAGCGGGCCATTCGGTGATCAACTGACATCGCTGCGGACCAGTGTGCGGGAAATTCGTCTTGTTCCCTCGACAATGGAAGCCGTTGTCGTTCCCACCTTCTTCGGAACAGCGGTGACCCTGCGCTGGAGAGAGGATGAAGATCGATCAGAATTACACAAGGACAGCTACGGCGATGTTCTGCGGGCGTATCTGAGGACATAGGTCGGCCGCATGGCGACGGTCCTGCAGTCAGACCTCTACGTGCAAAGTGATCTGACCGGTGGGCGGGACTCGCGCGGGGTCCTCTCTCTGATCCTTGCTGCCGCCAGCAGAGTCGGAGACGATCTCATCCGAAAAGTAAACATCTGGAGCGATAGAGGGTCCAAATCCGATTTTGCAGTTGCGACGCAAATCGCAGAGAAGTTCTGCCTCCGGTTCATGGACAGGTCTGAAGATTCGCGCACGCCCGTCCGAATGACTGCTGCGGAAGCCTATGAGAAATGGAAATCGCTTTGCTTGGGGGTCTACGGGCCGATTTACTTTCCTCAGACGAGACCAGTTCCTACAGCG
The DNA here is from genome assembly GCF_020866965.1 of Microvirga roseola. Lineage (GTDB taxonomy): Bacteria > Pseudomonadota > Alphaproteobacteria > Rhizobiales > Beijerinckiaceae > Microvirga > Microvirga roseola. Next base: position 57,122 of record NZ_JAJATX010000022.1, on the reverse strand, counting down.
GTCTTCTTCGGAGGTGCTGGAGGAGAAGGACATAGGCGCTTCTACCCGAACATCGCGCCTAACAGGTTTATCAAGGAGCAACGGTATTTCCTCAGGTCTTCTGCTCATTACAGAAAGCTGAAACGCGACATTCTGGAGGACCTCGCGTTCTTGGGGCAGGGGGCTGAGGGGTCCGTCGACCCTATGATGCTTCACTACCGCCATTTCCGGGATCGCTGCCATGGAGGCCGTGCGCCGCAACATGGAAATCTCCTCTCTCCTTTGTCGAGCGCTGTCTTAAGACGCGCCTCCTCCTTATGCTCGCCGGAGCAGATTGAACGCAGCCAAGTGCTGGCGGACATCTTGATCAATGCCCATTGTGAACTCGCATCCATGCCTTACGATAGTGCGGGCAAAACATTCGACGCGCGTCATTATTCAGAAGCGATCGACGCTGTGGAGGCTGTTCGATCTGCATCCACCACCGGACGTATCTTCGCGGCGGATGCAGCAAGCCTTGAGCCAGGCGATTTTACGAAAGCGAGCGTGCTTCGCATGCTGCGAGACGAATTCCTCACACAGTACGAGCATATGCGCGGGACAGGATTCTTTCCCAAAGGCTATCTCGAGGGGGCTCGGAGGACGGCAGAGGAAGCCGCACTGAACGGGCGCTTTGCTCATGCCCGGAGCGGCTGTCCAATATCGCACATTATTCTTGCGGGTGAGCTTTCGCGATTGCAGAACTAGGCTTGTATGGCCCTCCTACACAACGGACGGTCTTCAAATCGATGAGGTTCTCGTCCGAGATGGTCTCGGTAGGCTGGAAGGTCCAAGTGTAGATTGCCACCGCCCTCAAAATACTATTTTCAAGTATTTGACGCCCATGTCAGAGACCAATAGAAAACGGGGCGCTCCATTCCTGGTGCGCCCCGCGTGCTCATTCAGGCCCGCTCCTCAATCGAAGAGCGGGCGGTTTTTTTATCGCTTGTTACGCTGCGAGCTGGCGCAGGACGTAGTGCAGGATGCCGCCGTTGCGGAAGTATTCGACTTCCTCAAGCGTATCGATGCGGCAATGCACGGACACACGCTTCACCGAGCCATCGGCGGAGGTGACCTCCATCTCCATGCGCTGGCGCGGCTTGAGCTCGCCCGCGAGGCCCTTGATGGTGATCGTCTCGTCGCCCTTCAGGCCGAGCGACTCCCAGGACGTGCCCTGCTCGAACACGAAGGGAGCCACGCCCATGCCGACTAGGTTCGAGCGGTGGATGCGCTCGAAGCTCTCGGCGATGACGGCGCGCACGCCGAGCAGGTTCGTGCCCTTGGCCGCCCAGTCGCGGGACGAGCCGGTGCCGTATTCCTTGCCGGCGAGAACCACGAGCGGAACGCCCTCTTCCTTGTAGCGCATGGCGGCGTCGTAGATGAACATCCGCTCGCCGGACGGCTGGTGGATGGTGTAGCCGCCCTCGACCACGTGGCCGCTCTCGTCCTTCACCATCTGGTTCTTGATGCGGATATTGGCGAAGGTACCGCGCATCATGACTTCGTGGTTGCCGCGACGGGTGCCGTACTGGTTGAAGTCGGCGACGCGCACCTGATGCGACTGCAGGTATTCACCGGCCGGCGAAGCGGCACGGATGTTGCCCGCGGGCGAGATATGATCGGTGGTGATCGAGTCCTGGAAGAGGCCGAGGATCCGCGCGTTCAGGATGTCCGTGACCGGCTTCGGCTCCTTGGTCATGCCCTCGAAATAGGGCGGGTTCTGCACATAGGTCGAACCCATGTCCCACTCATAGGTGAGGCCCGGCTCGAAGGTGACCTTCTTCCAGTTGGCGTCGCCCGCGAAGACGTCCGAGTAGCGGCTCTTGAACAGCTCGCTCGTGATCGTGCGGTCGATGAAGTCCTGCACCTCGGCGGAAGAGGGCCAGATGTCCTTCAGGTACACAGGCTGGCCGTCCGATCCCGTGCCGAGCGGATCCTTCGCAAGGTCGATCAGCATGGAGCCGGCGAGGGCGTATGCCACGACGAGCGGAGGCGAGGCGAGATAGTTCGCGCGCACGTCCGGATTCACGCGGCCCTCGAAGTTGCGGTTGCCCGAGAGCACCGACACGGCCACGAGGTCGTTGTCGTTGATCGCCTTCGACACGTTCTCCGGCAGCGGGCCGGAATTGCCGATGCAGGTGGTGCAGCCGAAGCCCACGAGATTGAAGCCCAGCGCGTCCAGGTCGCCCTGGAGGCCGGCCTTCTTGAAGTATTCCTCGACGATCTGCGATCCGGGCGCAAGCGAGGTCTTCACCCACGGCTTGGACTTCAGGCCCTTCTTCACCGCATTGCGGGCGAGAAGGCCAGCACCAATCATCACGCTCGGATTCGAGGTGTTGGTGCAGGAGGTGATCGCCGCGATCACCACGTCGCCGTGGCCGAGATCGAAATTGGCGTTCTCCACCTTCACGCGCTTGCCGATCTCCTGAGCCTTGCGGAACTCCTTTTCCATCGCGCCGAGGAATTCGGGCTTCGCGGTGTCGAGGGTCACGCGGTCCTGCGGACGCTTGGGGCCGGCGAGCGAGGGAACCACGTCGCCGAGGTCGAGCTCGAGGGTGTCGGTGAAGACCGGGTTGGCCATATCGGGGGTGAGCCACATGCCCTGCGCCTTGGCATAGGCCTCGACGAGAGCCACGCGGTCATCCGTGCGGCTGGTGGTCTTGAGGTAGTCGATGGTCTTGCGGTCGATCGGGAAGAAGCCGCAGGTGGCGCCGTATTCGGGAGCCATGTTGCCGATGGTGGAGCGGTCGGCCACCGACATGTCGGTGAGGCCGGGGCCGTAGAACTCCACGAACTTGCCGACCACGCCCTTCTTGCGCAGCATCTGGGTGACGGTGAGCACCAGGTCGGTGGCGGTCACGCCTTCCTTCAGCTTGCCGGTGAGCTTGAAGCCGATGACCTCGGGGATCAGCATGGAGACCGGCTGGCCGAGCATGGCGGCCTCAGCCTCAATGCCGCCCACGCCCCAGCCCAGAACGGCGAGGCCGTTGACCATGGTGGTGTGCGAATCGGTGCCGACCAGGGTGTCCGGATAGGCCACTTCCTCACCCGTGGCGGTGTCCTTGCGGGTCCACACGGTCTGGGAGAGGAACTCCAGGTTCACCTGGTGGCAGATGCCGGTGCCGGGGGGAACGACCGAGAAGTTCTCGAAGGCGGTCTGGCCCCACTTGAGGAAGCGGTATCGCTCGCCGTTGCGCTGGTATTCCAGCTCCACGTTGCGGTCGAAGGCCTTCGGTGTGCCGAACTCGTCCACGATCACCGAGTGGTCGATGACGAGGTCGACGGGGACCAGAGGGTTGATCTTGCGCGGATCGCCGCCGAGATTCTTCATGGCGTCGCGCATGGCGGCGAGGTCCACCACGGCCGGAACGCCCGTGAAGTCCTGCATCAGGACGCGGGCGGGGCGGTAGGCGATTTCCTTCTCGGCCTTGCCCTTGTTGTCGAGCCAGGCGGCCACGGCCTCGATGTCGCCCTTGGTGACCGTGCGGCCGTCCTCGTAGCGGAGCAGGTTCTCGAGCAGCACCTTCATGGAGAAGGGGAGCTTCGAGGCGCCCTTCAGGCCGTTCTTCTCGGCCTCGACGAGGGAGTAGTAAGTGTAGGTCTTGTCGCCGACCTTGAGGGTCTGGCGAGCATTGAAGCTATTGGTGAGCGTCACGGCGAATCCTCGCGTGCATTTGGGTTACGAACATTGTGTTCGGCCGAAAGCGCGATATGCGCGCGCCGCTCCGGGGGCGCCCGGACAGGGGAGAAGCGCGCGAGGCGGATTGGACGCCTTGGCGCGCGGCGCAGCCGAGGGTGCTATAGATCATTTCCAACCATCCCGCTACACGGATTAGAACGGTTCTGGGGTGCAAAGAGGGCAGGGGTGCGAGAGTTTGCGTCTGAGCGTTAACAATTTGGCCTGCGAGCGGGGGGAGCGCCGGATCTTTCAGGACGTCTCCTTCACGCTCGACCCCGGCGAGGCCCTGGTGATCACCGGCCGGAACGGGGCCGGGAAATCATCCCTCCTCGACATTCTGGCCGGACGCCTGCATCCCGCTTCGGGTACGATCCTCCTGGAAGAGGCCGGGGAGCGCACCCTGTCGGAGAGCCTGCATTATGTCGGGCACAGGGACGCCCTGAAGGCGGCGCTGACAGCCGAGGAGAACCTCTCCTTCGCCCGCGATTTCCTCGGCAACCCGGCTCTGAAGCCCCGCGAAGCCCTTGAAGCGGTGGGGCTGGCCCATGCCGCCCGCCTGCCGGTGGCCTATCTTTCGGCCGGCCAGCGCCGCCGGGTCGCCCTGGCGAGGCTTCTCGTGGCCCACAGGCCCCTCTGGCTTCTCGACGAGCCGACCTCGGCCCTCGACACCGCCTCTCAGGAGAACCTCCGCCTTCTTCTCGAAAACCACCGGGAGAACGGCGGCATGATCGTGGCCACGACCCATTCGCCGCTGTTCCTGAGAGATGCGAAGGAGATCCGGATCGAGCGCAGCCGTTCCTCCGCCCCCACGGGAGAGAGCGCATGATTCGCTCTTTCCGCACGCTCCTGATCCGCGACCTGAAGCTCGCCGCCCGCGTCGGCGGCTCCGGCGTCATGGGGCTCATCTTCTTCCTGATGATCGTGACCCTCATCCCCTTTGCGCTGGGGCCCGATCTCAACCTGCTCTCGCGCATCGGCCCGGCGATTCTCTGGGTCGCGGCGCTTCTGGCCACCCTCATCGGCCTCGACCGGCTCTTCCAGGCCGATCAGGAGGACGGGTCGCTGGATCTCCTGCGCCTGTCCCACGCGCCGCTGGAGATGGTGGTGCTGGCGAAGGTCGTGGCCTACTGGCTCGTCACGGGCCTGCCGCTCGCCGTCGCCGCGCCCCTGCTGGGGCTTCTCGTGGCGCTCTCGCCCGAGGGCATGCTCGCCATGGTGGCCACGCTCCTGGTGGGAACGCCCGCGCTCACCTTCATCGGTGCGGTGGGGGCGGCGCTGACGTCATCCTTGAGGCGCGGCGGACTGATTCTCGCGATCCTGGTCGTGCCCTTCATGATTCCGACCCTGATCTTCGGGGTGTCGGCCGCCAATGCGGCGGTGGGAGGCACGATCCCGTTCATGACGCCCTTCCTGATACTGGCTGCCCTGTCGCTGATCGCAGCGGTGGTCGGCACGGTCGGAGCCGCGGCGGCGCTCCGGTCGGGGGAGTGAGCCCCCTGTCATCCCGGCGGCTGCGAAGCAGCCGGGAAGGGGATCCGTGGCAGCGCGCGTGAGTGTATTTCCTTCCCCTCCGCTGCGCTTCGGCCGGGAATGACAATTCTTAAGGCCTCAGGCTGATCCCGAACGCCTGTTCGATGGCGGGCCTGCCGTCGCGCTCAACCCGGTAGACGGCGCGGTAGAGACCCGGCCTAAAGCCTCCCGTAGGCTGCTTCACGCCGGCGAAGGCCATCCACTGCGCCTTAGCGCGGTCCAGCGGCGGAGCCCTGTTCTGCGCCAGCGGCTTTCCGTCCGGGTCGAAGAGGGTGAGGACCTGCACGTCGCCGCCGCGCAGACCGATGGAGCGCACATAGGCGACGAGGGCGGGAGACCGGGTCGTGGGCACGTCCCGCTCGGCCGCTCCCGATTCGATCCCCTCCATCATGGCAGGACCCGGGGCGAAGCCTTTGTTGAGCACGTTGCCCGCCTGATAGGCGAGCGCCCCCTGGAGGGAGGCCTCCCAAAGGGATTTCCCTCCGCCGCAGGATTTCTCTGGCGCGCCATAGGCGAAGGGATCGACCGCCTTGCCGTCCTTGCGCAGGGTGAAATGGAGATGCGGGTACTCGGTCATGCCGGAGAGGCCGATCTTTCCGATACGGTCGCCGGCCTTCACCTCATCCCCCGGCCTCACGACGAGGCTTCCCTTCGCCGTGTGGCAATACTGGGCTTCCCAGCCGTTGCCGTGATCGACGACCGCCCCGTTGCCGCATTCCGTATTGGCGACGCTCTGCCGTCCTCTGCCCGCGATGGAGACATCCTCCACGCCGTCGCGGACCCGCAGCACCTTGCCGTCGGCGGCCGCCAGTACGTCGACACCGGCCCTCTGCGCCGCCATCGTGGGTACGCGGATGTCGGTGCCGTTATGGCCGTCATAGGTGAGGGCGCCGCATTGGTAGTCGCCGGCCGCAGGCGAAGGGTCGCGGTCCACATAGTGCTGGATCAGGCAGGTCCGCCCGACCTCGCAGGCGACGGGCAGGCGAAGCGAGATGTCCTGGGCCAGGGCGCCTGCCGGGAGGGCGAGGGCGATGACGGCGAGAAGGCGTACGGAGGCAGGGCGCATGGCGATTTCGTAATAAAGGTGCATGACTATAGAGCGCCGGTCATGGCGAATGAAAGGCGTGCCCGTCGCCCCTACGCACAATCCCGGATTGTCCGCTGCGGTCCGCTGCGATTAAGGAGAGCCGACCCTGGCGAAATCGTTATTCGGTCGGCGGCATGCCACGCATTGCAGCCGCGCCCCAACATGGCTACATCCACCTCGATGCCGATGATCCGCGACCTTGCCAATCCGACCCGCTTCATGAGCCTCAGCGGTGCGTTGCTGCCGTGGGTGGGGGGCTTGGCTGCGCTGCTTCTGGCCGCAGGGCTCTATCTCGTCTGGTTCGTGGCTCCGGCCGATTACCAGCAGGGTGAGACGGTCAAGATCATGTACATCCATGTTCCGGCCGCCTGGCTGTCCCTGTTCTTCTACATGATCATGGCGACTTCGGCGCTGGGCACCCTCGTCTGGCGGCACTCGCTCGCGGATGTCTCGCAGAAGGCGGCGGCCCCCATCGGGGCGGCGTTCACCTTCATCTGCCTCGTCACCGGCTCGCTCTGGGGCAAGCCCATGTGGGGCACCTACTGGCAGTGGGATGCGCGCCTCACCTCCATGCTGGTGATGCTGCTGATCTATCTCGGCATTCTCGCGCTCTGGCGGGCCATCGAGGAGCCGAACCGCGCGGCGCGCGCCGTCTCCATCCTCACCCTTGTGGGCGCGGTCAACGTGCCCATCGTGAAATTCTCAGTCGATTGGTGGAACACGCTCCACCAGCCGGCCTCGGTGTTCCGCATCGACGGGCCGACGATCCATTCCTCCATGCTCGTGCCGCTGCTCGTCATGGCCGTCTCCTTCACGCTCGTCGGCTTGGCGCTGCACCTTGCCGGCATGCGGACCGAGATCCTGCGCCGCCGGGTGCGCACGCTCACCATTCTTGAGGCCGAGCGCCTCGACGCACAGGCCGCCTGATGGGTACGCACGCTTTCTTCATCACCCTGTCCTATGCTCTGACAGCCCTCGTGATCGCAGGCCTCATCCTGCGGGCCGTCATCGACCACCGCCTCCAGACGCGGGCGCTCACTGAGCTCGAAGCGCGCGGCGTCAGCCGGAGGTCCCGCCGTGGCTGAGGAAGCAGCGCGCCCCCACTCCCGCCTGATCTTTCTGCTTCCCGCCATCATCTTCGTGGTGCTGGTGGGGCTCTTCACGGTGCAGCTGGTTTCGGGCCGGAATCCCGCCGAGGTGCCCTCGGTCCTCATCGACAAGCCGGTTCCCGTCTTCAGTCTCGCCCCGCTGGAAGGGCTGACCGCCGACGGAAAGCCCGTGCCCGGCTTCTCGAACGACGATCTGAAGGGGCAGATCACGGTGGTGAATGTCTGGGCCTCCTGGTGCGCGCCCTGCCGCCAGGAGCATCCGCTGCTGGTGGAGCTCGCCAGGGATCCCTCGATCCGCGTGGTCGGCATCAACCAGAAGGACAACCCGGACAATGCCCGCCGCTTTCTCGGCACCCTCGGCAATCCCTATGCCGGCGTCGGCGTCGACCCGAACGGCCGCGCCTCCATCGACTGGGGCGTCTACGGCGTGCCCGAGACCTTCATCGTCGGGCCCGAAGGCACGATCCGCTACAAGCATATCGGCCCGCTGACGCCGGAGAATTTTGGGGCGTTCAAGGAAAAGTTGCAGGCAGTCGCAGCAAAGTAATAGGGTTGCGGAGATAATCGCAACCCTGCTGATCGCTGATGTCAGTGACTGACCCCGTCTCCGTTCCCTCCGCCTCCGCTGAAACGCAGACCTACTATCTTTCGGCGTCTCACACGGCTTTCACAATCACTATGAGCATCGCGGTCACTGTCGTGCCGCTACTGGTCTTGGCATGGTTCAGCCTCGACCCGGATTGGATGCCGGAGAAGCCTGACTTCTCCGGCTCCTCCAGAAGGAGGAAAGGTTTTTTCATCGCTCTGATCCTCTGGGCCATTTTTCGTGCTCTTCATGAAGCTGCCTTTCTGGATCAGAATCCCTTTCCTTCTCTGGTCGAGCTACAAATTCTTACGATTTTTCAGTGTTCTAGGAGTACAGGCGTTCGACAAAAAGCCCGACTTCGTTCTCTCGCCCGAGGGCGTCAGCGGGTGGAGCGGTCGCAGCTTCCACCATGTGCCTTGGTCTGCGATCTCGACACTTCATGTAGCGGTTCATCAGCCCAAGCTCTGGGGTTTTGATATTGGCTCTCCGAAAAAGAGAATAACGCTTTATGGACCAGAGACAGGACCAAGGCGCATCTTCGGCACGCTCCCTCCGAGGAAGATTGCAATCAACTATGCTTATGGGCCATTTCCCGAGAAAACAGAGACCATCCTCCGTCTTGTTGATCAGTACCGTCCGGATCTGATCAAGGAGGAGGATCTCGTGGATCCCGCTTAAAGCGATCCACCAAATCCCGCGCGCTTGAGCCGGTTGATCGCCACATCCAGCGCCGAAAGAAAGGCCGAGCGATCCTTCTGCGAAAACGGCTTCGGCCCGCCCGAGACCTCGCCCATGGCGCGCAGGTCCTCCATCAGGTCGCGGGTGGCGAGCGCCATGCCGATGGAAGCCTCGCTGAAGGGCTTTCCCGTGGGGCCGATCACGTCCGCTCCCGCCTTCACGCAGCGGCTTGCGAGCGGAATGTCGGCGGTCACCACGATGGCTCCGCGGCGCGCCCGCTCGGTAATCCAGTCATCCGCCGCATCGAAGCCGGCGCTCACTACCACGCGCTCGATCAGCGGGTCCTGCGGCACATTCAGAAAGCTGTTCGAGACCACGAAGGCCTTTACGCCGTGGCGTCCGGCCACCTTGTAGATCTCCGGCTTCACCGGGCAGGCATCCGCATCGACAAAAATCACGATGGGTTGAGCGGTCTCGGTCATCGGTCATATAATCCTGGAATCGGGCTTGCTTTCGCCGGAATTCGCCGACACATCACGCTGATCGAGGCGGCTGTCCCATCTATTAAACCCGCTTCAGAGCTAGAAAAAGCCCGTGGCTCCCCGCTCCCGCATCACCTCCGCCTGGATCTCGCTCCGCAAGCTGACGACGCCGGCGCTCAGCGACGCCACGCAGCGGCTGATCCGCGAGGCCGATATCGGGGCCCTGCAGCGGGCGGGGCTGGCGCGCATCCTCGTCGCCGCGCTCCTGCTCATCGCCGTGCTGGTCGCCACGGAGGATGTCCACATCACCAACCCGACAGCCATGCGGCAGATCTGGGCTGCGGAGCTGACCCTCACCCTTTTCGGAGCACTCGGCTGGACCGGGGCCTTCCTCGCCTCGAGGCGCATCGCCGTGGACCAGCTGCCCGCGATCACGGCCGCCCTCGACGCCGTGCTGGTCCTGGGCAATCTCGCCTACAGTCATTGGGGCCTGGGCATTCCCGGCAGCCTCTTTTCCACTTTTCCGGTGGTCTGGGTGGTGCCGATCACCATGGCGGCGGCGGCCATCCATTATCAGCCACGGCTCCAGGCCTATGTGGCGGCGGTCTACGTGATCGGCCTCTCGCTTCTCGCCTTCGGCGGCGAGCCCCTGCCGCCGGCGGAGCGCATGCTGGATCTGTCCCAGCTCTATGGCCTGTTCTCGACCGAGGCCAATCTGGTGCGCCTCGCCATGGTGCTGGCCGCGGCGCTGATCCTGATCCTCGTGGCGCGCCAGAGCCGGCTGCTGCTGGAGCGGGCGGTGCGGGAAACGACCCTTCGCGTCAATCTCACCCGCTACCTGCCGCGCGAGCTGGCTCCCATTCTCACCGAGGAGGCCTTCGCCTCCTTGAGACAGGGGCGGCGCATCCGGGTGACGCTGCTCTTCGTCGATATCCGCGCCTCCACCACCTTCGGCGAGACCATGGAGCCGGGACAGCTCGCGGTCTTCATCACCTCCTTCCGCCGGCGGGTCCTGCGGGCGGCGGCGCGGCATGGCGGCGTCATCGACAAGTTCACCGGCGACGGGGCGCTGATCCTCTTCGGCGTGCCGAATGCGGAAGAGAGCGATGCGGCGCGGGCGCTCGCCTGCGGGCGCATGCTGCTCGAACTGGTCGAGCGCTGGAACGTCAAACGACATTTCGACCCGCCGGTGCGGATCGGCATCGGCATCCACACGGGGGACGTATTCTGCGGCGTGGTCGGCGACGAGAGCAGGCTCGAATTCACCGTGGTCGGCGAGACCGTCAACATCGCCTCTCGCATCGAGCAGGCGACAAAGAGCGCCCATTGCAGCCTTCTCGCCTCGATGGACGCGGTTGCGGCTGCGGGCGAGGATGGTCTCTGGAGCGTGATCGAGCACGAACCCCTGCCGGGGGTCACACGCAAGGTCGTTCTGCTGCGGCCCTTAGCTTATCCTGCACCCTCATCCTGAGGAGCCTGCCTGGGCGCTACTCTCGTCAGGATGAGGTACAGGTTATGCTTCCTCCGCCTTCTTGCTCGCATCGTGCCGCATTAGCAGCGGCGTCTGCGCGACGGCGAAGGCGATGGTGAGCGGCATGATGCCGAAGACCTTGAAGCTCACCCAGAAATCCGTGGTCTGGGTGCGCCAGACGATCTCGTTGATGGCCGCCAGCGCGAAAAAGAACAGGGCCCAGCGAAGGGTAAGCTTGCGCCAGCCCTCTTCCGTCAGCTCGAAGACGCTGTCGAGCACGATCTCGAGCAGGGGCTTGCGGAAATAGAGGCCGCCCAGGAGCACCAGGCCGAACATCGTGTTCACGATGGTGGGCTTGAGCTTGATGAAAATCTCGTCCTGCAGGAAGAGCGTGAGCCCGCCGAACACCACGACCACCACGCCGGAGACCAGCGGCATGATCGGCAGCTTGCGGATGAGCGCATAGTTGATGCTCAGCGCCACGACGGTCGCCGCGACGAAGAGGCCGGTCGCCGCATAGATTCGCTCGCTGTCCGCGAAGCCGAACCGGTCTGCATAGGCATTGGCGATGAAGAACAGGACAAGCGGCCCGAGTTCCAGGGCCAGCTTGAGAAGAGGGGGCAGTTGTTTCTGTTCGGTCATGACGTTGCTTCTACCCCAGCGATGGCGTTCGCGAAATCCCGTGCGGTAAAGGGCTCCAGGTCCTCCACGCCCTCGCCCACGCCGATGAAGTGGACGGGCAGGCCGAACTTGGCTGCGAGCGCCACCAGGATGCCGCCGCGGGCCGTCCCGTCGAGCTTGGTCATGACGAGGCCCGTCACGCCCGCTGCCTTCTGGAAGATTTCGACCTGGCTCAGCGCATTCTGGCCGACGGTCGCATCGAGCACGAGGAGCGTGGCGTGGGGCGCGGTCTCGTCAAACTTCTTCATGACGCGCACGATTTTTCCCAGCTCCGCCATGAGCCCGGCCTTGTTCTGGAGGCGGCCTGCCGTGTCGACGAGGAGCACGTCCGTGCCGTTGGCCTTCGCTTCCTGGAGCGCATCGAAGGCGAGGCCCGCCGCATCCGCGCCCTGCTCGCGGGCGAGCACCGGCGCGCCGACCCGCTCGCCCCAGACTTTCAGCTGCTCGATGGCGGCGGCGCGGAAGGTGTCGCCGGCGGCGAGCATCACCTTCAGGCCCTGACCGCGGAATTTCTGGCTGAGCTTGCCGATGGTCGTCGTCTTGCCTGCGCCGTTCACGCCCACCATGAGGATCACGAAGGGCTTTTTCGTGCGGTCGATGGTGAGCGGGTGGGCTACGGGCGCAAGGGTCTTCTCCACCTCGCCCGCAAGGATCGCCTTCACCTCCTGCGGCGAGATCTCCTTGTTGTAACGGCCGGACGACAGGGCCTGGGTGATCTGCATGGCGGTCGGCACGCCGAGATCCGCCTGGATCAGCGCATCCTCCAGCTCCTCCAGGGTCGCATCGTCGAGCTTGCGCTTGGTGAAGAGGCCCGTGACGCTGTCCGACAGCGAGGACGAGGTGCGCCGCATGCCCTCGGTCAGGCGCTGCCACCAGCCCCTGGTGGGGGCAGGCTGAACTTCAGGGGGAGGCGCAGCCACTTCGGCCACGACATGGGCCGCTGTCTCGCCGGCGAAATCCGGACGCGGCTCGGGTCCGGCCTCCGTCTTGATGCGCGGGATCGGCTCCTTCGGATTGCCGCCCTCGGGGTCCAGGTTCTCCACGGGCTGCAGATCGGCTCCGGCGAGCTCCGGGGCGACCTTGTTCTCCTCGGCGGTGTCGGGGGAGGCCACCGTCACGGTCGGCGGGGCGGCGGCGAGATCGTCCGCTCCGGTCGTGGGAGGGGAGGGCATGGCCTCGGGCCCGCCTCCGGCCTGCGGCGTCTCGGGCGCGCTCTCAGGGGTCGGTTCAGCCTTGCGCCCGAAGAGACGGGAGAAGAATCCGGGCTTGTCGGGCTTCGTTTCGGCCATGGGGTCGTTTCGCCTTCAAATGGAACTTGTCGCTTGCTTTGGCGCCTGAGCCTCGATAGCCGAGGCGCCATGAATGCGGAAGAGATAGTGTCCCGAGTGCTGTATCGCGATGCCCTGATGCTCGCGATCGACAAACCGGCCGGTCTCCCGGTCCATCCGGGACCCAAGGGCGGTGAGACCCTGTTTCACCACCTCGATGCCCTGCGCTTCGGCTTGCCGCGCCGCCCGGAAGCGGCGCATCGCCTCGACAAGGACACCTCGGGCTGTCTCGTGCTGGGCCGGAATCCCAAGGCCATCGCCCGCCTCAACGAGCTTTTCCGCAGGAACGAGATCGACAAGATCTACTGGGCCGTCGTCGAGGGCGGGCCCGAGGCGGATGAAGGCGAGATAGACCTGGCCCTCGCACCGAAATCCCCCGACCGCGGCTGGTGGATGAAAGTCGATCCCAAGGGCCAGCCCTCGCTGACGCAGTGGCGGGTATTGGGGCGGGCCGAGGGTCTCACCCTCCTCGAACTGCGTCCCATCACCGGCCGCACCCATCAGTTGCGCGTTCATTGCGCCGCCATGAATTTCCCGATCCTGGGCGATCCCATCTACGGCACGACCCCGCGTTTCGGCGGTCCGGGACTGCATCTGCATGCTAGAAGCGTGATGGTTCCGCTCTATCCAAAGAAGCCGCCGATCCTTGTCGAAGCGCCGGTCCCGGAGCATATGCGCGAGCGCGTCGCGGCCTGTGGCGGCACGGCTTAGGCCGCCAGCAGTTCCTTGCCGTCGTGTCCGGCAATCGTGACGGGCACGATCGCGCCCGGAGTCACCGCACTGGCGAAGCGCACCAGCGTAAAACCTTCCGTGCGGCCGAGCTGGTTCGTCTCGATCAGCACGTTGCGCTTCGCGCCGACTTCTTCCGCAAGATGCTTCACGAGCGCCGCCTCGCCCTTTTCGCGAAGGCGGCGCGCCCGGTCCTTCACCACGTCGCGGGCCACCTGCGGCATGCGCGCGGCCGGCGTGCCGGGGCGGGGCGAGAAGGGGAAGACGTGGAGATGCGTGAGGCTGCATTCGTCCACTATGTCGAGGGACCGGGCGAACATCTCCTCGGTCTCGGTCGGAAAGCCCGCGATGATGTCCGCGCCGAAGACCATGTCGGGACGCAGCCGCTTCACCTGCTCGCAGAAGGCGATGGCGTCGGCGCGCAGATGGCGGCGCTTCATACGCTTGAGCACCATGTCGTCGCCCGCCTGGAGCGAGAGATGCAGGTGCGGCATCAGCCGGCTCTCGCCGGCGATCACGTCCAACAGGTCCTCGTCCGCCTCCACCGAGTCGATGGAGGAAATGCGAAGCCGCTCCAGCTCCGGCACGTGGCGCAGGAGGTTTTTTACGAGTGAACCGAGCTTCGGCTCGCCGGGCAGATCCTTGCCGTAGCTGGTGATATCGACGCCGGTGAGCACCACTTCGCGTGAACCGTGTTCGACGAGCGTGCGCACCTGCTCCACCACCGCGCCCATGGGCACGGAGCGGGAACTCCCGCGGCCGTAGGGAATGATGCAGAAGGTGCAGCGATGGTCGCAGCCGTTCTGCACCTGCACGAAGGCGCGGGTGCGTCCCCTCATGCCGTCGATGAGGTGCACGGCGGTTTCCTTCACCGCCATGATGTCGTTGACGAGCACCTTTTCCGCCGCGCCCACGCCGAAATCGCGCAGGCCCGTCCAGGTCTCGGCCTTCATCTTCTCGTGGTTGCCGACGACCTGGGAGACCTCCGGCATGGCGGCGAAGGTTTCGGGCTCCACCTGAGCCGCGCAGCCCGTCACGACGACGCGGGCATTGGGCTTCTCGCGGGCGATCTTGCGGATGGACTGCCGCGCCTGGCGCGTCGCCTCCGCCGTCACGGCGCAGGTATTGACGATCACGACCTCGCCGAGCCCCGCTTCCTCCGCATGGCGCTGCATGGCCTCCGACTCGTAGGTATTGAGCCGGCAGCCGAAGGTGACGACCTCGATGCCCATCAGGCTGCTCCTGCAAAGAGGGCAGGGGAGAACGTGCCTTCGTGCTCGAGTTCGGTGGGTCCGGTCATGAGCACGTGGTCGTCGTTCTCGCGCCACTCGATCATCAGATCGCCGCCCGGGAGCGACACCACGGCCCTCCGGCCGGTAAGACCCTTGCGGGCCGCTGCCACGAGGGTAGCGCAGGCTGCCGAGCCGCAGGCGCGGGTGGCTCCCGCGCCGCGCTCCCAAACGCGGAGCAGGATGTGCTCGGGGCTCGTGACCTGCGCGAAGCTGATATTGGCGCGCTCCGGAAAGACCGGGTCGTGCTCGAGCTTCGGGCCGATGGCGGCGACATCATAGGACGCCGCATCCTCCACCCAGAAGATCGCATGCGGGTTGCCCATGCTCACGGCCGACGGCCCCTGCAGTTCGGGCCTCTCGGGCAGCATCGTCTC
This sequence comes from Microvirga roseola, assembly GCF_020866965.1. Classification (GTDB taxonomy): domain Bacteria; phylum Pseudomonadota; class Alphaproteobacteria; order Rhizobiales; family Beijerinckiaceae; genus Microvirga; species Microvirga roseola. The sequence goes on along the minus strand of NZ_JAJATX010000022.1, from coordinate 42,078 downwards.
CACCTCGATCCGGCGGGTATCGGGAAAGGGATGCGCGAGCGGGATCTCGTTCCAGGCAAGGCGTGGCGCGCCCATGTCCACGGTGAAGACCGTCTCGGAGACCTGGCTCACGGGCAACAGCCCGGCCTTGGTCTCCAGCACCAGGCCCTCGCCTGCGGGGCGGCTCATGGCGGGATCGGCGGTCATCGCCCAGGCGACGCATCGGGTGCCGTTGCCGCAGGCGCCCGATTCCGAGCCGTCCGTGTTGTAGATGCGCATGAAGGCGTCGATGCCCGGGGTCACGGGATCGTGGAGCACCATGAGCTGGTCGAAGCGCGAGCGCGGGTCGGCCGCGATGGCGCGCGCTTCCGCGGCGCTCACGCGCAGTCGCGTGCCGCGCAGGTCCAGCACGGTGATCTCGTTGCCGAGACCGTTCATCTTTAGGAAGCGGTAATTCGCCAGGGGGCTGCTCATCGGGGCGCTCATGAGCCGTATATGGCTGAATTTTCGAGAAATCGCGAGAGGGGGAACGCAGCCCTGCGGCAACGGGATCAGAAGATGTTCAGGATGCGCGGGATGCTGGTCGCAACGATGATGAGGCCGACCCCGATCATCAGCGGCCGCGTGGGAATGCGGCTGACCAGGAAGCCGCCGAGCGGAGCCGCCAGCACGCCGCCGGCGATGAGCCCCGCCGCCGAGCTCAACTCCGACCAGCCCAGCGTCAGGATGAAGGTCGCCGAGATAGTGGTCGTGACGAGGAACTCCGTCAGGTTCGTCGAGCCGATCACCTCCCGGGGCGCGTGGCCCCGCCCGATCAGCGAGCCGGTGACGATGGGCCCCCATCCGCCCCCGCCCATCGCGTCGAGGAGACCGCCGCCCGCGCCGATGAAAGGCACGGTCCAGTCCTTGACCTCCCGGGGCCAGAGGGGGCCGAGGGCCCTGAACACGATATAGAGGCCGATCCCTGCTAGGTAGATCGAGACGATGGGCTGCATCAGGCCCGCATCCACATTGGCGAGGACGAAGGCGCCGATGGCTCCGCCGACCATGCCCGCCGGCGCAAGGCGGACGACGAGATGCCAGTTCACGTTGCGGTGGAGGAGATGCGAGGTGCCCGATGTCGCCGTGGTGAAGATCTCGGTGACATGGGTCACGGCGCTGGCGGTCGCCGGAGGCACGCCGAAGGCGAGCAGGCTTGTCGTCGAGAGAACGCCGAAAGCCATGCCGAGCGCCCCGTCCACCAGCTGGGCCAGGAAGCCGATCAGGGCGAAGATCAGGAAATCTTCCATTCAGGAAAAAGCCCATGGTTGCGCAGCGGTGGCCGGGTGGGCCGGCGGCAGCATCGGCGATGGAAGCTCAGCTTCCAAGAGGACTTTCGAAGCAGGCTCCCCGTTTTCACAGCCTGCTGCAAAAGGTCTCCACAAGGGGGCGACAGGACGGCCTCGCCGCTTCCGAAAAAGCCTCCTATGCTGCCCCTCATTCTCTTTTCCTGATTCGCGGGTGAGGCGTTTTTCATGCGTTTGCGCTCCTCTGGTCTTGTTCTCGTCCTTGCCCTCGGCCCGGGGCTCGCCCTGGCGCAGACGCCGCCGGCTGCCGAGCCCGCGACCCAGGCACAGTCCCCGGCATCCGGCTCCGAGCCCGCCCAGTCCGCTGCTCCCGCCGAGACCCCGCCCGCGCAGCCTCCGGCGGCGGCCGAATCCACTCCCGCGCCCTCTGCTCCGGCTCCGGCCGCGCCGGGGCCTGCCCAGGCGGCGACGGCGCGCACGACGCTCTTTCCCAATCCCGGCGATCCGACCAATGTGGAAGAGGGCATGCTAACGGCGAAGCCCGCGGCGGTCCTCTCCGGCACGAGCGCGTGGGACGCGGCCTATCCCTCCCTGAAGAGCGCCTTCGCCAGGATCGAGGACGAGTTGAAGAAGGCCGGGATTACGCCCACGGGCCGCCCGGTGACCCTCTTCCTCCACACCGACGACAAGGGCTTCCGCTACGAGGCGATGATCCCGATCGCGCAGGTCCCGGAAGGCAAGACCGAGCTCACGCCCGAGATCAGGTTCGGCAAGACGCCGGAGGGCAAGTCCTTCCGCTTCGTGCACAAGGATTCCTACGACGAGATCGAAGGCACCTACGAGACCATCACCGCCTATCTCGACGCCAAGGAGATCGTGGCGGAGGACCTGTTCATCGAGGAATACGTGACGGACCTGACGGATTCCGAGGACACGAATCTCGAGGTCAACATCTACGTTCAGCCGAAGAAATGATCGCCCTCTTCGACCTGGGCGGAACCCTCACGGACCCGAAAGCAGGGATCACCCGTTCGATCCAGTACGCCTTGGAAAGGCTCGGGCGCTCCGTCCCGGACGCGGACGACCTGACCTGGATGATCGGCCCGCCATTGATTACCGGTTTTACGGAACTCTTGGGGCATGCTGAGGATGCTCACGAGGCCCTGCGGCTTTACCGCGAACGCTTCAGCGATGTCGGCCTGTTCGAGAATGAGATCTACCCAGGGATTCCGGCCCTGCTCCAGAGCCTTCAGGAGAAGGGAGTCCGCCTTTTCGTCGCGACATCGAAACCGCATGTCTATGCGCGGCGGATCGTCGAGCATTTCGAGCTGTCGCGGTTCTTCCTTGAGATTTACGGCTCCGAACTGGACAACCGCAACGCCGACAAGCGCGACCTCATTCGGCACATTGTCCATCGGGAGAAATGCGAACCCGCAGGAACGCTCATGATCGGCGACCGGGAGCATGACGTCATCGGTGCGAAGGCCAATGGCATGCAGGCCATCGGCGTCACGTGGGGCTATGGTTCCCGGCAGGAATTGTTATCGGCAGGGGTAGCCTGTCTCGTGGACCATCCGCATGAGGTGGAGGGGCCCGTCCTCACGCTGGCGGCGACCACGCCTCACCGGGCCGCAGGGGCCTGAACCGCTCCGCCGGAACGCCCGCCGTCGCAAGCGCCCTGGTCAGGTCGGCTATCGGCTCTTCGATGCCCTCGTTGGTGAGCCGGAACGTGCCCCAGTGGTGTCCCAGCGCCTGCTCGACCTCGACGATCGAGAGCGCCTTCACCGCGTCCTCCGGGTTCATGTGCTGCGGCTCCATGAACCAGCGCGGCTCGTAGGCTCCGATGGGCAGATGGGCGAGGCGGGGGCGACCGAAGCGCTCGCGCACGGCCCGGAAGATCTTGCCGTCCCCGAATCCGGTGTCCCCCACGTGGTAGATCGTGCCCGCGGGCGTGGTGAGCACGAAGGCGCACCAGAGCGCCATGCGCCGGTCGTTGATGCCCCGCGCGGACCAGTGATAGGCGGGCTCGAGATGCGCCGTGACGCCGTTGCCGAGATCGACCGATCCGCCCCAGTCCCGCGTCTCGACCGGAACCTCGGGGTGCTCGGCCTGGATCACCGCATCGTTGCCGAGAGGCGCGACGAATTTGGGACGGTGCCGCCGCCAGAGCCGGCCCAGCGTGTCGGTGTCGAGGTGGTCGTAGTGATTGTGCGTGACCAGCACCGCATGGATCGGCGGCAGGTCGTCGAAGGCAATGCCGGGCGGGTTGACCCGCTGGGGTCCGGCAAAGGAGACGGGGCTCGCCCGCTCGGAAAAGACCGGGTCGGTGAGGATGTTGAGCCCCGCCACCTGGATCAGGAACGAGGCGTGCCCGATCAGCGCCACCCGTAAGCCCGCCACCTCGACCGGCGGCGTATCCCGGAAGGGGCTCGGGAAACTCTCCGGCCATTCCTTGCGGCCGCCGCCGAGCTGCCAGCGCAGCAATTCCGAAAAGCCCTTGTCCTGCGGCTGGCCGGGCGAGAAGAACCGCACTCCGTCGAAATGGTCGGTGACGGGCCCCTGGTAATAGGGGTTGCGCGCCCGCGCAGCCGTCATCCAGCCGACAATTCCAGTGGCGGCGAGGGCTGGGGCGCCCAATGCTTTGAGGAGGGTGCGGCGATTCATTGCGGTCCGGGGTTCCTCGGTGAAGTCTTAAGCGTGGGGATTGGGACTTCATTCGGCAAGAGTCCGGCAGAGACATGTCAAAGAGCAGCACCTTCGGGCCCGGAGCCGATGGGCTCCGAGCCTGAAGGGTTGAGGGGGCGCGAGAGGCGTCCGGCTCAGAAATGGGTGAGATGGAAAGAGCCGGGTGGCCCCTCGCGCACGGCTTTTTAGGCGGTCCATCACCCGTTGCCGGATGCGACTGGCCTCCCGTCGGGAGCGCGTGCGTGTCGCCCTCCCGCAGGACCGTGCCTGCTCCCACATCTTGCGACGCCTCGCGAGCGCGCGCCTCGTGGAGCAGATCTGACCTACCTATAGCAAAGCTTGTCCCCACAGCCTAGAACAGAATGAGAACATCCCTTCGGGATCACCGGAACAGGGCCGGTGACGACGGGGTGGGTGTCGCCCTCAAGCCGGGGTGGGGGCTTGCACGCGCCGGACGGAATCCGGCGCGTGCAGACAGGTCAGGCCGCCTTCAGGGACGAGAGGAAGGCTTGGACCTCCTGGCTCAGGTCGCTGGAATGGCGGGCGAGTTCCTGGGCTGCGCCGAGCACCTGGGAGGCGGCCGCGCCGGTCTGGCTGGTCCCCTGCTTGACGCTGCCGATGCTGCCGCTCACCGCCTCGGTGCCCTGGGCGGCCTCCTGGACGTTGCGGGCGATCTCGCCGGTGGCCGCGCCCTGTTCCTCGATGGCGGCGGCAATGGCCGTGGAGACGTTGGACATCTCGCCGATCGTGTCGCCGATGCTCTGGATCGCGCTCACCGCCTCCCGCGTCGCCTGCTGGATTCCGGCGATCTGAACGCTGATCTCCTCCGTCGCCTTGGTCGTCTGGCCGGCGAGATCCTTCACCTCGCTCGCCACCACGGCGAAGCCCTTGCCGGCTTCGCCTGCGCGGGCCGCCTCGATGGTCGCGTTGAGCGCGAGCAGGTTCGTCTGGGCCGCGATGGTGTTGATGAGCGCGATCACGCTGCCGATTTTCTCCGCAGTCTCGGCGAGAGCCTGCACCGTCGCGTCGGTGCGCCGGGTCTCCTCGACGGCGCTGCCGGCAATCCTTGCGGAATGGGCCACTTGGCTTGCAATCTCCCGGGTAGAGATGGACAGCTCCTCCGCTGCCGCGGCGACCGTCTGCACATTGGCGGAAGCCTGCTGGGCGGCGCTGGCGACCGTCGTGGATTGATGGTTGGCCTGTTCGGCGGTGGAGGCCATGGTCTGCGCCGTCGATTCCATCTCGTAGGCTGCGCGGGCCAGGCTCTGGGTCATCGCCGAGACGTTCTTCTCGAAGCGCGCCGCCAGCTCGTCCAGGCGCTGCGCCCGGCGCATCTGTGCATCCGTTTCGAGGGAGGAGGTCCTGTCCGCCTCGTCCTTGGCGATGAGCGCCTCCTTGAAGACCTGAACGGCGCCGGCCATCGCGCCCAGCTCGTCCGTGCGGTTTCGGGCCGGCACCTCGATCTGCCTTTCGCCTCGGGCCAAAGCGTGCATGGCCTGCCCGAGCGCCAGGATCGGGCGTGTCACCCCTCGTCCTATCAGGGTTGCGACCACCGCAATCACCAGAAGGACCAGGGCCACGCCGGCCACCAGCTTCAGCGAGGTGTTCCAGATCTTGGCGGAGGTATCGTCCGTGTAGACGCCCGAACCGACAATCCAGCCCCAGGGCTTGAAGCCCTTCACATAGGAGATCTTCCCGACCGGCTCCTGCGCGCCGGGTTTCGGCCAGAGATAGGGAACGAAGCCCGCGCCGCTCTCCTTCACCTTGTCGACGAAGGCGACGAACAGGCGCTTGCCTGTCGGGTCCTTGTTCTCCGTCATGTCCTGGCCTTCGAGCTCGGGCTTGATCGGATGCATGATCATCCGCGGCAGCATGTCGTTGACCCAGAAATACTCCTGGCCGTCATAGCGCAGGGCCCTCAGGGACTGGGTCGCGGCCGGCTTCGCGCGTCATCCGCCCGGCGCGCTCCTCGGCCTCGAATGGGCCAGGATTCCGTAGGCGGTTTCGACCACGTGCTGCGTCTTCACCATCTGGGCCCGGGTGATTTCCTCCCGGAGCTGAAACAGCGACAGCCCGGCGATCGCTGCGATGCCCACGAGAGCGATCAGCGTGATGGAATGAATCTTTGCGGCGATGCCGGCTTTCAGGCGCATGTCGTTCCCCCATTTGTATTTATCTTCCTGCGCTCCGCCGTGACTCGCGTTCGTTATTCTTGTCGGCGGAGGTACAGTTGGAATGTGAAATGTCGACGCGAGTGCGGGAATGCGAAGAATACCTCGGATCGCCCCATCTACACTTGCGTTCACTAGATTGATGCTGAATTTCCCTTAAGGAATAGTTGCTTGAGGTCGAATGCCCGCGCCCTGTCGCTCCGATCGCCGGAACCAAACGGGAGATGACACCGGGCGGGCGGGTTGCTATCGCGGGCGGGACAATGCAACCGCAAAGCATGTTCTCCTCCCGAACGCCCCTCGTCGCGGGCCTGCTCCTGCTCGTCGCGAGCCTGAGCCTCGCCTCGCTCCTGATCGGTCCGGCCCCGCTCTCGCCGGCGCTGGCGGTGAAGGCGCTCGTCTCGGATCAGGGCGGCGCCAGCATCGTGGTGCGGGAGATCCGCCTGCCGCGGACGCTCCTCGCCCTGTTGATCGGCTGGATCTTCGGGCTCACGGGCGCAGGGCTCCAAGGACTTCTGCGCAATCCGCTCGCCGATACGGCGGTGTTCGGTGCGCCGCAGGCGGCGGCTTTCGGGGCAGTGCTGGTGCTCTATTCCGGGCTCGTGGGAGCCCTGTCCTGGGCCCTGCCCTTTGCTGCAATTGTGGGCGCGCTTCTCTCCATCGCCCTGGTGGTGCTGGTCGCGGGGCGACGGGCGACGGTGGTGGTGCTGGTTCTTTCAGGGCTGGCGGTGGGAGGGCTTGCGGGCGCGGGCACGTCGCTCGCCATCAGCCTCTCGCCCAATCCCTTCGCCGTGACCGAGATCGTGTTCTGGCTGCTGGGTTCCCTGGAGGACCGCTCCCGCACCCATGTGGTCCTGGCTCTGCCCTTCATCCTCATCGCCTCCGGCCTCGTGCTCGCCGCGGCGCCCGGCCTGCGCGCCCTGGCCTTGGGCGAGGAGACGGCGCGCAGCCTCGGCACCGATGTCACGCGCCTGCGACTGCTGATCGTTGCGGGCGCGGCCATCGGCACCGGCGCCTCCGTGGCGGTGGCGGGCACCATCGGCTTCATCGGCCTCGTCGCCCCGCATCTCGTTCGCCCCTTCGTGGGCTACGATCCCGCCCGGACGCTGGTTCCCGCAGGGCTCGTCGGGGCCGCGCTGCTGCTCGCGGCCGATTGCGCCGTGCGGCTCATCCCCTCCGGGACCGAGGTCAAGATCGGAGTCCTCACCGCCATTCTCGGCGTGCCGTTCTTCCTCTGGGTGATCGCCCGCCGCAAGGCCGAGCTCCTGGAGACGCCCGCATGACCCGCCTTCAGACCCGTTCGCTTTCGGTGGATCTCGGCCGTCGCCGCGTGCTCACGCGGCTCGATCTCTCCCTCCAGCCCGGGCGGCTGACCGTGATCGTCGGCCCCAACGGAGCCGGCAAGACCACCCTGATCCGGGCGCTCGCGGGGCTCGTTGCCCCCGCCGAGGGGAGCGTCACCCTCGACGGACGCCCGGTCGGGCAGATGCGGGCTGCGGAGCGCGCGCGGGCCATCGCCTATCTGCCCCAGGGGGGCGAGATCGCCTGGCCTCTCGCGGTGTCGCAGGTCGTGGGCCTGGGCCGGCTCCCGCACGGGGAAAAGCCCGATGCGCTGCCGGCGGGAGGCCGGGAGGCGGTCGCGTCCGCAATCCGTGAGACGGGGCTGGAGAATTTCGAGGACAGGCCCGCCACGGAGCTGTCCGGCGGCGAGCGCGCCCGGGTGCTGCTCGCCCGCGCCCTCGCGACGCAGGCTCCGGTTCTCCTTGCCGACGAGCCCGTCGCCGCGCTCGATCCACGCCACCAGCTCGTGGTGCTCGACGTGCTCAGGAGCCATGCGAGAGCCGGCGGCACGGTGATCGCCGTCATGCACGACCTGACATTGGCTGCGCGTTATGCCGACGACATGGTGCTTTTGCGCCAAGGACTTATCGAGGCCCATGCCCCGCCGCACGAGGTGCTGACCGAGGCGCAGCTCGCTTCAAGCTTCGGCATCCGGGCGCATATCGCCCGCGGGGAAAGCGGCCTCGTGGTCGTCGCCGACCGCCCGCTGCCCCGGCCGTGAGGCGGGGAATCCGCCCGTGAGGAACGAAACGGTCTTACATTGACAAAGCAATGAGCCCGGCGGATACCGCCGCTGCGGAACTGGCAAAGATCATGACTCGGCAGGATTTCAAGAAAGCGCTCATTATCGCGCACGACCTCGTGATGACGGCCGTCGCCGTCCTCGCAACCTTCTTCGTGCGCTTCGAAGGATTCCTGCTGAGCGAGCGCCTGGTTCACCTGCCTCTCGTTCTGCCGCCCTTCGTCGCCTTTGCCGGCGCGGTGTACTGGTACTTCCAGCTCTACCGCTCCAAGTGGCGCTTCGCCTCCCTGCCCGACCTCTTCAACATCTTCCGGGCGGTCACCGTGCTGGCGCTCGCGCTACTGGTGGTCGACTACGTTCTCGTCTCGCCGCAGTTCTTCGGGATCTACTTCTTCGGCAAGGTCACAATCGCCCTCTACTGGCTCGTCCAGATGTTCCTGCTGGGAGGCCCGCGGCTGGCCTTCCGCTACATGAAATACGCCCGATCCCGCAACACGCTGGAGCGCAACGCCAGCACGCCGACCCTGCTCCTGGGGCGGGTCAGCGACACCGAGGTGATCTTGAGGGCCATCGAATCGGGCGCGGTGCGCAAGCTCCAGCCCAGGGGCATCCTGTCCTACCGCGCGGACGATCTCGGCCAGTCGATCCGCGGCGTGCCGGTGCTCGGCACCTTCGACGATCTCGACCAGGTGATCCAGGATTTCAACGAGCGCGGCGTTCCGATCCGCCGCCTCGTGGCGACGCCGAGCGCGCTGACGCCGGAGGCCAACCCGGACACGCTCCTTGCCCGCTCCCGCCGCCTCGGCCTGCCGCTGGTGCGCGTCACGAGCCTGGGCGAAGGCATGCGCGACGCGGAGCTCGCGCCGCTGGAGATCGAGGATCTGCTCCTGCGCCCCACGGTGCAGATCGACCGGCAGCGGCTGGAGACCTTCATCCGCGGCAAGCGCGTGCTCGTGACGGGCGGGGGCGGCTCCATCGGATCCGAGATCTGCACCCGCGTCGTGGCCTTCGGCGCGAGCGACCTGCTGATCCTGGAGAGCTCCGAGCCCTCGCTGCATCATATTCTCGAGAACCCGACCATCCTCTCCAGCGACACGCGCGTGGACGGCGTCATCGCCGATGTGCGCGACCGGGAGCGCATCCGCGAGGTCATGGGCGAGTTCCGGCCGGACGTGGTGTTCCACGCCGCCGCGCTCAAGCACGTGCCCTATCTCGAGAAGAACTGGACGGAAGGCGTCAAGACCAACGTCTTCGGCTCCGTGAACGTGGCCGATGCGGCGGTGGAGGCAGGCGTCTCCGCCATCGTGATGATCTCCACCGACAAGGCCATCGATCCGGTTTCGATGCTCGGCGCCACGAAGCGTCTCGCCGAGATGTACGGGCAGGCGCTCGACGCCGAGTTCATGGGCCGCAACGGGGCGACCCGCACCATCGCGGTGCGCTTCGGCAACGTGCTCGGCTCCGTCGGCTCCGTGGTGCCGAAGTTCAAGGCGCAGATCGCCCGCGGCGGTCCGGTCACCGTCACCCATCCCGACATGGTGCGCTATTTCATGACCACCCGGGAGGCGGCGGATCTCGTGCTCACCTCGGCCTCCCATGCGGATGCGGAGGGCCGGACGCTGACGGACGGCACGAATACCGACGAGCGCGCCTCGGTCTATGTGCTGAAGATGGGCCAGCCGGTGCGCATCTACGATCTCGCCGAGCGTATGATCCGCCTTGCCGGTTACGAGCCCGGCGAGGATATCGAGATTTCCGTCACCGGCACGCGCCCCGGCGAGCGGCTGCACGAGATCCTCTTCGCCCGCGAGGAGCCCCGCGCCGAGATCGGCATTGACGGGGTGATGGCGGCCAAGCCCGTCTTCGCCGACCGCGCGCGGGTCGACCAGTGGCTCAACACCCTCGCCCGCGCCATCACCGTCGGCGACCGGGCCATGGCCGAGCGGGTCTTCGAGGAGGCGATCCCGGAATTCAAGCGCCGGAAGCAGGTGCCCCCGCCTGCCGCGCCAGTCGAGCAAGCCCGTCTCGCGTCGAACTGACCGGCTTCCAGCCCAGCCCTTCCAGCGCCGCGGGGCTCGCCACCAGCGAGCCTGCGAGGCGCTCATATGCCTCGCCCTTGCCCGCAAGGGCGGCGACGCCTCCCAGCACGAAGGAGGGCACCGGGACCAGCCCCGGCCCGCGTCCCAGGCCCTTGCGCAAGGCTGCCACAATCTCCGGCACGGTCAGCGGCTCGGGGTCGGCGGCGATGAAGGGCCGCCGGAGCGGGCCTTCCGCTTTCAGCAGGGTGTCCATGGCGGCGGCGAGATTGTCGAGGGAGAGGAGCGAGCGCCTGGCCCTGAGGCCGCCGAGCGGCAGGGGCCAGGGCGACTGCGCGAGGGTCATGAGGGCCGCCATGTTGCCCTTCACGCCGGGTCCGTAGACGAGCACCGGGCGAAGCGCCGCCCAGTCGATGCCGAGCTCCGCAAGGCCCTTTTCCGCCTCGAGCTTCGAGCGGCCGTAAGCGTCCGTCGGCCGGGGCTCCTGCTCCTCGGTGAGAACGCCCTCCGCCACCGGTCCGCTCTGGGCCCGGATCGAGGAGAGGAAGACGAAGCGCTTCACGCCCCCCCGCTCGGCGGATTGCGCGAGCCTGATCGTCGCTTCCGTGTTGATGGTGCGGTAATCGTCCTCCGGGCGCCCCGACATGGCGTGCGCGAGGCCGGCCGAATGGATCACCATGTCCACGTCGCGAAGCGCCGCCGCCATGTTGTGCGGCGAGGCGATGTCGCCGATCACGGCGCTCGTTGCGCCTTCCGGCACTTCGGAGGGACGGCGCAGGAGTACCCGGACCCGGTAGCCGCGCTTCGGGAGTTCGGTGAGAAGATGCTTTCCGATGAAGCCTGTCGAGCCGGTTAGCGCAACCAGGGGTGCATTCATCGAAGAACCTCCGGGCGGGGGGTGGAAAAGCGCCTGAGGACCAGGGCGACGAGAACGGTTCCGAGCCCGAGCGCCGCGACCTGCACGACGCCCGAGGACCAGACCAATGTCATAGCGGCGAGACCCGCGAGAACAAGGTTGAGCCCGAACACATGGGCGCTGACGGACATGGCGGAAAAACCGCTATCCGTGGCCTTCTGGTAGAAATGGCTGCGATGCGCCTCCCACACCTTTTCGCGGCGCGCGAGGCGGCGCAGCAGGGTGATGGTGGCGTCCATCAGATAGTAGAGCGGAAGCAGGAGGGCTGCCGCGAGCGCGCCGGTTCCGGCCAGTTGCAGCAGCATCCAGCCGACGAGAAGCCCGATGGGGAGCGAGCCGACATCGCCGAGGAAAAGCCGCGCGACGGGCTTGTTGAAGGGGGCGAAACCGAGGAGCGCACCGCAGAGGGCGAGAGCCATGAGGATGACCGGGAACGGAACGCCGGCTGCGATCCCGAGAACGGCGACGGCAGCGGTGACAGGAACCATCTCGGCGACGGTGATCCAGTCGAGGCCGTCCATGAAGTTGACGAGGTTCACGAACCAGACGCCGCCGAGGATGAGGATCGCCTGCTCCACGGCGAGCGGCACCGCTTCCGGCAGAACCCTTAGGCCGCTCGTCACCACGACGGCGGAAACGGCTGCGACTTGCAGGACGAGGCGCAGGCTCGCCGAAAGGGGGCGGATGTCGTCGACGGCGCCGATCACTGCCAGGATCACCGTAGCGACTGCGACAATGACAAAGGTTCTCAGGAGTTCATTGGGGAGGGGTAGAAGAGCAAATGTCAAAGCCGTCGCGATCAACGCCGCGCCAACAACGGCCATTCCTCCGCCTTGGGGCGTCGGGATCTTGTGGCTCGATCGCGCATTCGGGCGCGCCAGCGCGTAGCGGATAAGAAGCGGCTTAAGAGCGAGGATCAGAAGCGAAGCGATCAGGCCTGCCACGAGCAGGACCGTCGAGAACATCACGACCGTGAAGAAGGCGAATGGATTGAACGCGACGGACAGCAGAAATCCTGCCGCCAGCAACACGCCCCAGCAGGCGATGAGCTTCAGGTAGTCGCGGACCATCGGCTCAAACCCCGTGATAGCTCTTGTACCACGCGACGAAGCGGCGGATGCCCTCGTCCAGCGGCGTGGACGGGGAGAAGCCCACGTCGCGGCGCAGATCCGTGACATCGGCGCGGGTCTCGAGCACATCGCCGGGGGGGAGCGCCACGTCCACGCGGTTGGCCTTTTTGCCCAGAGCCTCCTCGATCAGGGCGATGAGACGGTTCACCTCTTCGGGCGCGTCGTTGCCGATATTGTAGACCCGGTGCGGCGCAGGGCCTGTCGCAGGATCCGGATCCTGCGCGTTCCAGGCCGGATCGGGGGCGGGGATGCAGTCCACGAGCCGCACGATGCCCTCGACGATGTCGTCCACGTAAGTGAAGTCCCGCCAGACCTTGCCGGCATTCGCGACCTGGATTTCCTGGCCCTGGGCAATGGCGTGGGTGAACTTGTAGACCGCCATGTCCGGCCGTCCCCAAGGCCCATAGACCGTGAAGAAGCGCAGGCCCGTGGCGGGGAGCTTGAAGAGATGGGCGTAAGCATGCGCCATCATCTCGTTCGCCTTCTTGGTCGCAGCGTAGAGGCTGATCGGGTGATCGGCCATGTCATGCTCGGAGAAGGGCAGCTTGCCGTTGGCTCCGTAGACCGAGCTCGATGAGGCATAGACCAGATGCCCGACACCCCCGTGCCGGCAGGCCTCGAGCATGTTCATGAAGCCGACGAGGTTCGAGGCGGCATAGGGCTGCGCATCCACGAAGCGCACGCCCGGCTGGGCGGCGAGATGGATCACCCGCTCGAAACGGTGGCGGCTGAAGAGGTCATTCAGGGCCGCCGCATCGGCGAGGTCCACGCGCTCAGGCACGAAGGTGTTGTGCGGCGTAAGCCTCGCGAAGCGGGCCTCCTTCAGGCTCACGTCGTAATAGGGCGTGAAGCTGTCCAGGCCGACCACGGGGTGGCCTGCCGCGAGAAGCCGCTCGGCCACGTGAGAGCCGATAAAGCCCGCCGCGCCGGTGACGAGAATGGGAGCTGACATGAAAGGGCCCGCTGATCAGATCGCGGGCACCTTACCGACGTCGGGCCGATCCGCAACCGATTCCCCATCGGCAGGGGCGAACGCGATGGACTGGCGCTCGCGGGCGATGAAGGAGGAGGGCATCGCCGACTGCATCTCGGCCTCGACGCATTTCAGGAACTGATCGTTGTGTCCGGGATAGAGGTGGAAGATCGCGAGGGTCTTCACATTGGCCTTGCGGCAGAGATCGACCGCCTTCTGCCAGGTCGAATGGCCCCATCCCCGGCAGCTCGGGTACTCGGCTTCCGAGAACATGCCGTCGAAGATCATCAGGTCCGCATCGCGGACGAAGGCGGCGAGGTCCGGGTCGGGCCAGGGCTCGCTGTGCTCGATGTCGCTGATGTAGCAGACGCTCCGTCCGCGATGGCTGAAGCGATAGCCGGTCGCGCCGCCGGGATGGTTCAGGAGATGGGTCTCGACCCGGGTCCCGTCGTCGAAGATCAGGGGCTCGCCGGCCTTGAAGCCGTGGTGCTCGAAGCGCGCCGGAAGCTGGCCGAGGCGCACGGGAAAGAGCGGCGGCGCGAACAGGCGCTCCAGGGCCTCCATCGCGCTGTCCCCCTCCAGGGTGCCGCAATAGGTGCGGATGACCCGGTTCTTGTCGAGGAGAACGGGTTTGAAGAAGGGCAGGCCTCCGATGTGGTCGAGGTGGAGATGGCTGAAGAGGATATCGACCTTGTCGGGCGCCGAGGTCCCGAGTTCGCTGCCGAGCGCCGAGAGGCCCGTTCCGGCATCGACGATGAAGAGGCGCTCGCCGCAGCGGATCTCGACGCAGGGCGTATGGCCCCCGAACTCGACGAATTGCGGACCTGACGCACAAGTCGAGCCCCGCGTGCCCCAGAAGCGGACCCGGAGTTCGTCGGAAGTGTCAGTACGCCCTACCATCGTAACATCATGACCGATCGACAATCCCTCTCATGTGCGCCAGCGCACGGGACAAGCTGCCCCCGGGCCAAGCCTTTGGTCAAGATGGAAAATCTCACGCGCTCAGCGCCTCAAGCTGCCGGATGCGGTGATCCATCACGGGCTCGCCCCGCTCGAAACGGATAACTGCGTCGAAGGGAGGTTGATCCATGGCGGGCGAGATCGAGGGCGTCACCAGGATCAGCCCGCGCCCGACGAGGGCGCGGCGCAGGTTCGCGACGAGCCTGTCGGCCTGCGCTTCGGAAAGCCCGTCGAGGGCGCGCTGGACCACCAGAACGCTCGGCCGGCGCACGAGGCAGCGCACCAGGTCGATGGCGGCGATCTCGCTCGACGACAGGTCGCCGCCCTGTTCGTCGATGGGCATGTCGAGGCCGATGCGCGAGACCTCGCCGTCGAGGCCCCGCTCGGTCAGCACCCGGCGGATCACGCCCTGCACCGCGTCCGCCGCGCCCGCCTGGTCGGAGGCGATGCGCCCGAAGAGCAGGTTGTCCTGCACGCTTGCCGCCGCGCAGAACAGGCCCTCGTCATAGAACTCGATGGACGGCTTGAGGCTCACCGGCAGCATGCGGGCGAAGTCCGCGCGGGCTGCGAGGATGCGCTCCTCCATGCTGTCGTCGAGCAGCCCCAGGCGGTGGCGGCTCTCGTTGTAGCGAAGCGCCAGGCCGATCAGGCGCTCCTGGTCCCGCGCAGTCTGGGCGCTGCGGCGCTGCTCGCTGCGGCGCTCCACCAGATCCTGAAAGTAGGGGCGGTCGGAGGCGGAGAAGAACGAGAACCGCTCGAAGAGCGGATGGCCGTTGGGCACGTCGGCGAAGATCTCGATCATGCTGGTGGCGATGGAGAGGCCGATGCGCGCGAGCGGCTTGGTCAGGTCCGAGGCCTCGAGGATCGCCCGCACGTAGGGGTGACCGGACAGGCCATCCTCCCGGAACGTGTCGCCGATGGGCTTTCCGAACAGGAGGTTCTCGCCGATCGTGGCGTAGCGGTTGTAGCGCTCGATGGAGAACGGGTCGACAAAGCGGTCAAGCTTTTCGCGGGCGAGGGCCGCATGCACGGCGCGGCGGGATTCGACGATCGCCGTGGCGGTCTTCGGGTCCCGCTTCGGGTTGAGGGTGCCGGCAAGCCCGCGGGCGTGGGTCAGGCGGTCGAGGCCGGCCACCGCAATGGCGTCGGAGAGGCGGTACTCCAGCTCCTCCGCTGGGGCGGAGCAGCCGTAGAGAAGGTTGTCCCGCAGGGTGCCCGCGATGAGAACCGTGTCCCCGGCCAGGGCGATCCGCTGGCTGCGCTCGACCGGGTCCGCCGCCGCGAGATTCACGCCGCCGAGGGTGAGGCGGCCCGTGGAGGGGGCGATCTGCCCGCCGATGAGCGAGGCGAGGATCCGGGGGCCCGAATCCCCATCGCCGACCAGCGCGATGTGGGAGGGGAAGGCAAGGTTCAGGTTGACGGAGGTGACGCGGCCGCCGCTTTGCGGGTCGTAGGCCGAGACGCCCTGTGCGACGAGGGCTCCGTGCGGGGGAAGCGCCGCCGTTTCGACCCGCGGCTCGCGGCCCCTGAAGGCGGCGAGGCTCTGGGCGATGTCCCAGAGGATCGCGTTCGCCCTCAGGCCGAGGCGCTGCCACTGGACGATCTCGCGCACGCCGTAGGCCGCCAGCGCGGCGGCGAGGATGCAGGCGGCGACCGTGCCCGCCGAGAGCGGGCGGCTTTGGGCGAACCAGCTTCCCAGCGCCAGCACTACGAGGGGCGCCAGCGCGAGCGAGGCCGCGGCGGCGGCGTCGATCACCGCCATGCGGATTTCCCGCTTCGCCACCGGACGGTGGCTCTCGACGAGGGCGCGGCGCACCCGCTCCCGCTCCGAGTGCCCGGTGCCGTGGGCGCGAAGGGCCGGGATGCGGTGCTCCAGGTCCGTCAGGATTTCTTCCGCGGCCTCGCCCTCGCGGTAGCGGGCCTTGGCCGCATCGAAACGCAGGAAGAACCGGCGCACGTTCAGCATGCCGCCCAGGGCCAGCGCGAGGGCGAGCGCCACCCCGAGATGCCAGTCCATGACGAGCACAAAGGCGAAGGCCAGCCCGATCATGCCGCCGAGCTGCACGGGTCTCAGAAGGCCCGCGCCCAGCACCGCGTTCTCGCGGGCGAGCGGCGTTCCCGCAAGCGCCGTGACGGCCGCCACCTCGTCCTGCGTCGAAGGCGGAGCCTTCAGCACTGCATCGATGATCGTGGAGCGGATGCGGGCCAGCACGCCCGAGCCGATGGCGATGATGGTCCAGTCGAGGGCGACCAGGACCAGGGCGACCAGGACGGGAACGAGAACCAGACCCGCGATGGAGGCCAGGGTGAATGCCTCCGCGCTCAAGGAAAAGCCGGGAAAGAGCACCAGGGGCTCGGGCCAGAGGTTCGGGGACGGGCTCACGGCGATCCGGAGAAGCGCGTCCGGCACGCCCATCGTGCCGCCGACCGCCCGGTCCACCACGACACGGATCAGGTCGAAGCCGACGAGGAGCAGTAGGCCTGCCAGAATGAGAAGACAGAATCCGAGGCAATGGCGCAGCGGATGCGTCTTCCAGGCCAGGCGAAGCGGATCGCGCTCCATGTCAGCTCCCAGGTCGTTGTCGTTGCGTGACGTTACCCAAGCCTTGCCGCAACGGCCAGAGTCTTTTCCTGCGAAAGGGGGAGCCGGTCCGTGCGGCAGGTCACCTCCCTCGTGAGGGCGGCGTCGCGCCGGGACAAGGAGAGGCGCTCTTCGGCCTCTCCTCTCGCCGCCGCGCATGACAACACTATGTCACCGCTCATCGGGGCATCTTGCGGAGGATGATGAGCCCATCATGACATCAGCCCTGCCCGTCGATCCGGTCTTCCAGCTCGTCCTCGACGCGCCGCGGGCCCGTCCGAGCGCCAGCCTGCCGACTCGCCTGACCCATCTCTTCCGCGAACTGGCTTCGCCCGATCCCGGCCGCCCGGCGGAGGAGATCGAGGACCTGATCTGGGCGCTCTGGGCCTCGCACGAGGACCGGGTGGCGGAGGAGACCCTGGCCGCGGCCGTGGACGCCATGGCGGCGGGCGAACTCGCGAAGGCGAAGCCCCTGCTCGACCACCTCGTCGGGGCCCATGCGGATTGGGCGGAGGCCTGGAACAAGCGCGCCACGCTCGCCTTCATCGAGCAACGCGATGTGGAGAGCCTCAACGACATCGCCGAGACCCTGCGGCTGGAGCCGCGCCATTTCGGCGCCATCTCAGGCTTCGGGGACATCTGCCTGCGTCATGGTCACCTGAACGAGGCGAGGGCTGCGTTCCAGATCGCCCTGTCGATCAATCCGCACATGGACGAGCTGCGCGAGATGCTGCG
Organism: Microvirga roseola; assembly: GCF_020866965.1. Taxonomy (GTDB): domain Bacteria; phylum Pseudomonadota; class Alphaproteobacteria; order Rhizobiales; family Beijerinckiaceae; genus Microvirga; species Microvirga roseola. The sequence goes on along the minus strand of NZ_JAJATX010000022.1, from coordinate 24,543 downwards.
AAACCTCTCGCCGCGCAACCTGATGCTGCATTAAGGCCGAACCGCGCCCGCGCGCGACAACGCCGCCGTTGCGGGCGCAGCCGTGGCGGCTAGTCTGGGGTTCATGTCCGATTCGCCTGCCCTTCGCCGCTCCCCTTCGATCCTGCCGCCCGACGGGCGCCAGTCGCCGGTCGCCGCCGGAATCCAGCGCGGCGTTCGCCGCCTCTTCGCGCAGCTCGGCCACGCGACGCTGCCGGAATTCACCCTCGCCAACGGGCGGCGCGCCGACATCATCGCGCTCGCGCCGGACGGCGTGCTCACGATCATCGAGATCAAGTCGAGCGTGGCGGATTTCCGGGCCGACCGGAAATGGCCCGATTACGAGGATTTCTGCGACCGGTTCTATTTCGCCGTGCCGGAGACGGTGCCTTTCGACATCCTCCCCGAGGATCGTGGCCTCATCGTCGCGGATTCGTTCGGCGCGGCGATCATGCGCGAATCCCTGCGCCATCCGCTCGCAGGCGCGCGCCGAAAGGCCGTGACCCTGCGCTTCGCCCAGGCCGCAGCCTCGGCGCTTCACGCGCTCAGCGACCCCGACGGCGTTCCGGACGGGCGACTGTAGTTCTTCGGGAAAAAGCGGACGGCATCATCCCCGGCGCGAGACGCAGAACGGTTGAACCCGTGACGCAGCGCGTCAGACTGGATTCCCCCTCCGCTCCGGCCGGGAATAACGAGTGGCGAGAATCAGCGCGGGGCGCGCTTGGCCAGGATCCGCTGCAAGGTGCGGCGGTGCATGTTGAGGCGGCGTGCGGTCTCGGAGACGTTGCGGCCGCACAGTTCATAGACCCGCTGGATATGCTCCCAGCGCACGCGGTCCGCCGACATGGGGTTTTCCGGCGGCAGGGCGCGCTCGCCGGGCTGCGCCATGAGCGCGGCGTGGATCTCGTCCGCATCCGCGGGTTTCGCGAGATAGTCGAACGCGCCCATCTTCACCGCGGTGACGGCGGTGGCGATGTTGCCGTAGCCGGTGAGAATGACGCCGCGGGCTTCCGGACGGCGATTCTTCAGGCGCTCGATCACATCGAGCCCGTTGCCGTCGCCGAGGCGCATGTCGATCACCGCGAAAGCCGGCGGCTCGCTTTCGATGGCGGCGATGCCATCGGCTACGCTTTCAGCCACACGAACCTGATAGCCACGCGATTCCATGGCGCGCGCGAGACGGGTCGAAAAAGGTCGGTCGTCGTCCACGATCAAGAGGCTCTTGTCGGCCCGATCTTCGAACGCCACAGGCGCATCGGCCATCAGAACATCTCCCTCCATTGGCGAGAAGACTCCTTATGAAGCGGGCCCCATCGGCCCATTCTTCATATGGGAATTCTTGCTATGTTCTTTGAGAGGCCTGGGCGAGCCTCCCTGCGGCGAAATTGCCGCACCCCGTTCAAACGCATGACGCGCCCAAACGATCCGTGCGACGGCGCCCGTCGCGGGCGGAGCGGCGTTGGTGAGGGTGAGATGAGCCCCCGATCTTTCGATCAGGGTCTTGGCGATGAACAGGCCCAGGCCCAATCCTCCGCCTTCCTCGCTGTCCTCCGTCCGCTCGGCGGCGCTGCGCGTCGTCACGTAGGGCTCCCCGACCCTGAGCAGGATATCGGGCGCGTAGCCCGGACCGTCATCGCGGATCTCGATGAAAACCTCGTGAGGAGACCAGCAGGCCTCGATGGTGACTTGGCTCTCGGCGAAGTCCGTCGCGTTGTCGAGAATGTTGGAGAGCCCGTAGACCACGCCCGGATTGCGCCGTCCCATCGGCTCCGGGCCCTCGCCGGAGGCGAGGACGCGGATGTCGAAGCCGACCGCCCTCTGCGGCTCGACGATCTCCTCCACCAGATGGCTTAAGGAAATCGTCTCGAGGAAGGCCGCCTCGTCCTCCTCGCCCATGGATGTGAGCTTGGTCAGGATCGTCCGGCAGCGCTCCACCTGCTCCTGCAGGAGCCGGATATCCTCCGCCACGGGGCCGTCCTTGGGCATGGAATGGCCCAGCTCCTTGGTCACGAGGGCGATGGTGGCGAGCGGAGTTCCCAGCTCGTGGGCGGCGGCTGCGGCAAGTCCGTCGAGCTGGGTCAGGTGCTGTTCGCGGGCGAGCACCAGCTCGGTGGCCGCAAGCGCCTGGGCGAGCTGGCGCGCCTCCTCCGCCACGCGCCAGGCATAGATGCCGGTGAAGGTCGTCCCCAGCAGGATCGCCGTCCAGATGCCCGACACGTAGAGGAAGGGCAGGCTGAAGGTCTGGCCGGGAAACCACGGCAGGGGGCGGTGCGCCAGGACCAGCATGGTGGCGGACCCGACGGCAAGAAGGCCGAGCCCCAGGGTCCGCTCCGGCGTCAGCGCCGTCGCCGAGATCAGGACGGGGGCAAGGAAGAGCATGGAGAAGGGGTTCTCGAGCCCGCCCGTGAGGTAGAGGAGCGCCGCCAGCTGAAGGATGTCGAAGGCGAGCAGAGCGGTGGCGGCGTTGTCGCTGAGCCGGTGGCTTGCGGGATACTGGACGCGCAGGACCAGATTGACCCAGGCGGAGGCCGCGATCACTAGGAAGCACAGGGCGAAGGGCAATTCGAAGCCGAGGCCGAATCGGACGCCCGTGACGGCCGCTGCCTGCCCGGAGATGGCCAGCCAGCGCAGCCGGACCAGGGTGTCGAGGCGCAGTTGCCGGGCATTGTGGGTCAGGCGCTTCGGTTCGATCTCTGCCATGGGAACAGAATAGGGTTCTCCCCCCGTTCGCCAAGCAACGGGATACAGCCCGGTGTAAGTCGAAATTCCCATTCCGGGGTTCAAAGGCGCGAAAGAGGGGATTACGGCGCCCGAATGTCAGACTTAAGTGCTGGGGGCATTGCTTTCAGCAGCAGGAACTTTAATCTTAAAATTACGGTTGAGGATAAGCCTACCGCATCGTGCGAGAAACCAGGCACCCGGCCTCTTGGGGATTCGAATGAACCTTTCTTATTACTGGTATGAGACCGCGCATTGGCTGTTGAGCCCCGCTCGCGCGGCCTCCGATATTACAAAGCTCTTCTTTGAAGATCCTGGCAATCCTCTCACCGATACCGCCTATGGCAGGACGGTCACGGCGGCCTGCGAGCTTTTCGAGCGCACCACCCGCCGCTACGGCAAACCCGTTTTCGGTCTCGGCACCACCGTGATCGGCGCGGAGGAGGTGGCGGTCACCGAACGGATCGTCTGGTCGCGGTCGTTCTGCGACGTGATCGCCTTCGACAGGGACCATCCCCGCGCCGAGGCCCAGCCGAAGCTCCTCATTGTGGCGCCCATGTCCGGCCATTACGCCACGCTGCTGCGCGGCACGGTCGAGACCTTCCTGCCCACCCACCAGGTCATGATCACCGACTGGGTGGATGCCCGGCTGGTGCCCCTCGCCGAGGGCCGCTTCGACCTGGACGACTATATCGACTACCTGAGGGACATGTTCCGGGCCTTCGGGCCGGACCTGCATGTGATGGCCGTGTGCCAGCCGGCGGTCCCGGTCATCGCCGCCGTCGCCCGGATGGAGGCTGAGAACGACCCGGCCACGCCCCGCTCCATGATCCTCATGGGCGGCCCCATCGACACGCGCCGTTCGCCCACCGCCGTCAACGAGCTGGCTGAAAAGCGCGGCATCGAGTGGTTCCGGCAGCACTGCATCGCCAAGGTCCCCCCGGGCAATCCCGGCTTCTGGCGCGACGTTTACCCTGGCTTCCTGCAGCTCTCCGGCTTCATGGCCATGAATCTCGACCGCCACATGAACGCCCATTGGGAGATGTTCAACCATCTCGTGGAAGGGGACGGCGATTCGGCCGAGAAGCACCGGGATTTCTACGACGAGTATCTGGCCGTCATGGACCTGACCGCGGAATATTACCTCCAGACGGTCGACACGGTCTTCGTGAAGCACGAACTGCCGAAGGGCGAGATGATGCACCGGAACGAGCCGGTGGACCTTGCTGCGATCCGGCGCTGCGCCATCATGGCCATCGAAGGCGAACGGGACGACATCTCGGGCGTGGGCCAGACCAAGGCCGCCCTGGACTTGACCCCCAATCTGCCCTCGACCAAGAAGCTCTACCACCTGCAGCCTGGGGTCGGTCACTATGGCGTCTTCAACGGCTCTCGTTTCAGGGCTGAAATCGCTCCTCGAATCGTTGAATTCATTGAGAATTACGAGCGAGAACCAACCCGGAAGAAGCCGTCAAGAGCCGAACTTCGTTCCTGATAGGTTCTCGCCAGCGGCAAACGGCTGCGCTGACAAAATTCGTCCGGCGGGGCAGATTGCGGACATGAAATCCGCTCTGTTCCGCCGCGTTCCCGCGGATCCTCCCCATCTCAAGGTTTTCCACCAGGGCCATGCCTTCAAGGTGGCCCTGAAGCGTCGTCCCACGGCGAAGCGGATCACGCTGCGCGTCTCGAACGCGACCGGCGAAGTCGTTCTCACCATCCCCGAGCGGACGGATGTGGGCCTCGCCCAGAAATTCGCCGACAGCCACAGCCAGTGGATCGCCAGCCGAATCGCCAAGGTGCCCCAACGGGTGCTCTTCGAGCCCGGCTCCGTCGTGCCGCTGCGGGGCGTGCTCCACCGGATCGTCCATTGGTCCTCCATCCGCGGCGTGACCCAGGCCACCCGCAACAGCGCGGGCGAGCCGATCATCGCGGTGGCGGGCGAACCCGCCCATGTGGCCCGGCGGGTCCAGGATTTCCTGGAGGCGGAAGCAAAGCGCGACTTCGCTGCCGCCGTGAAGCGCCATACGGCCCAGCTCGGCGTGACCGCGAAGCGAATCACCGTGCGCGACACCAAGAGCCGTTGGGGCTCCTGTTCGGCCACCGGGGCGCTCAACTTCTCCTGGCGGCTCATCATGGCCCCGCCCTTCGTGCTGGATTACCTCGCCGCCCACGAGGTCGCGCATCTGCGCGAGCTCAACCATTCCCACCGCTTCTGGAAGCTCACCCACCAGCTCTGCCCGCGCACGAAAGAGGCGGAGGCCTGGCTCAAGACCTACGGCAGCGCCCTGCACCGGATCGGGTGAGAAGAACTTTTCCTTGTCATCCCCGGCGGCTCGAAGAGCCGGGAAGGGGATCCGCGGATCGATTCCCTTCCCCTCCGCTGCGCTCCGGCCGGGAATGACAGGGAGCGATGGGGCTCGCAGAAGGGTGACAGGCGCGGCTTTTCGGCCTACTCCCGGCCTGTCCCGTCATTCCTGCCCGTCGCGAACAGATGCTCAAGCCCGATACGCTGGCCCTCACGATCGTCCTGGCGCTGCTGACCGCGCTCGGTCCCCTGTCGACGGACATGTACCTGCCCTCGCTTCCCTCCATCGCGGCAGGGTTCGGGGCGACCACGGGGCAGGCGCAGCTCACGCTCTCGGCCTTCCTGCTCGGCTTCGCCGCCGGGCAGTTCTTCTACGGGCCCGTTTCGGACCGGATCGGCCGCAGGCCCGTGCTGCTGTTCGGGCTCGGCCTCTATGTCCTCGCGACGCTTGCCTGCGCGCTTGCGCCTTCCATCGAGGTGCTGATCGGCGCGCGCTTCCTGCAGGCCCTCGGGGCCTCCGGTCCCATCGTGCTCGGACGCGCCATCGTGCGCGACTTCTATGAGGGGCCGCGGGCAGGCAAGGAATTGTCGCGCATGGGAACGATCATGGGGGTCGTTCCCGCCATCGCTCCCCTGTTCGGCGGCGTGATCGCCCAGGTTTCGGGCTGGCGCGTGACCTTCGGGGTGATGATCCTGTGCGGATTGGCGCTGGCCGCCACCGTGTTCCTGCGCCTGCCGGAGAGCATCCGCCGAAAATCGAAGGAGCCGATCTCCTTCGTGGCGATTCTCAAGGGGTTCAGGTCCCTGCTCGGCCATGCGGGCTACCGGACCTATGTCAGCCTGTCCATGCTTGCCTATGGCGGTCTCTTCGCCTTCATCTCCGGCTCGTCCTTCGTGCTCCAGGGCCTCTACGGCCTGAGCGAACTCGCCTATGCCTTCTCCTTCAGCTTCGTGGTGGTGGGCTTCATCGGCGGCACCTATCTGGCGCAGCACCTCGTCGGGCGCTATGACCTCGACGACACCATCCGTTTCGGCGTCGCAAGCCTCGCCGCGGGCGGCGTCCTGATGCTGGTCCTGGTGGCCTCCGGAGCGCAGTCCTCGCTCGCCATTTCCGGGCCGATGGCGATCTACGGGCTCGGAGTCGGCCTCACCATGCCGCAATCCATGGCCTCGGCGCTGATGCCCTTCCCGGACCGGGCGGGCGCGGCGTCGTCGCTCCTGGGGATCTGCCAGATGACCTTCGCTGCCATCCTGGGCATCGTGCTGGGCCGGAATCTCGGCGGCTCCGCCCTGCCGCTGCCCGCCGCCATTGCCGTGACGGGCGTGCTGGCGCTCGCGGTGTCTCTCGGGACGGAGCGGGCGCGGCGGGCACCGGCCTGAGGGCTAGATTAGAGCGGGTTGCGATTCCACCGGAACGCAAACCGCTCTAGCCGGCTGCTGGTGTGCCGGCCAGAATATCCGTCGCCCTGTGCTCCTCCGAGACGCCGTCGGCGAAGATGACGTCGCCCCGCGAGTTCCCGGTGCGCAGGGGCAGGATCCGGCGATAGGCGGGGGAATCGTACCAGGCCCGGGCGCTCTCCCGGTCGGGAAATGCGATCACGATCAGGTCTCCCGACCAGGTCCCCTCGCGGACCTCGACAGGACCCCCATGGATCAGGAAGCGACCGCCGAAGGGCTCCAGCGTCTCGTTGATGCGCCGGAGGTATTCAACGATCTCCGGCCCCATGGCGACGTCGTGCAGATGGCCGATGGCATAGGCGGTCATGACAGGCTCCTTGCTTGAACAACGGGGCCAGCATGCCGCGCGGGAGGAGCCCTGGCCATAACCTCGGAGGTCATGGAAGCGGGCGCTGCCCCGCCCGCTCTTTTCCGCAAGAGGGCTCAGAGGCCGAAGAGCCGCTCCAGGAAGTTCTTCTCGCGGCTGCGGCGCTGGGGCTGCGGCGGGATCCAGGCGCTCTCGCGGGCATCGGCGCTCGCATAGCGCGGATCGTTCTCCATGCCCGCCACGGGCACGTCCGAGGGCGGCCGGAGGCGGTCGAGGCCGGGGAGCGGCACGGGCTGCTTGTCCTTCAGGGCCACCGCCATGAAGTTGCGCCAGACCTCCGTGGGCAGATTGCCGCCGGTGACGCGCTTGGTCAGCGTTCCGTCGTCGTTGCCGAGCCAGACGCCGGCCACGAGATTGCCGGTGAAGCCCACGAACCAGGCGTCCTTGTAGTCGTCGGTCGTTCCGGTCTTGCCGGCCATGGGCCAGCCGGGGATCTGCGCCTTCTGCCCGGTGCCGATGACGAAGACGTTGTGCATCATCTCGTTCATCATCGCGACCGCAGACGGGTCGATGACGCGGCCCAGGCCGCCGGTGTGCTGTCGCCGGTAGATCACCTGGCCATCCGTGGTCTTCACCTGCTCGATGACATAGGGAATGACACCGATGCCGCCATTGGCGAAGGCCGCATAGGCGCTCACCAGCTCGAGCGGCGTCACCTCGGAGGTGCCGAGGGCAAGCGAGCCGTTGGCCTGGAGCGGAGAGGAAATGCCGAGGCGCTGCGCGGTCTGCACCACGGCCTTCGGCCCCACCTCCATGTTGAGCTTCACCGCGATGGTGTTGAGGGAGAGCGCGAGGGAATCCCGCAAGGTGATCGCCCCGCGATACTTGCGGTCGTAGTTCTTGGGAGCCCAGCCCTTATAGGCGACGGGGGCGTCCTCCATGACCATGTTCGGCGTGTAGCCCCGCTCCATGGCGGCGAGATAGACGAAGGGCTTGAAGGCCGAGCCCGGCTGACGGCGGGCGACGGTGGCGCGGTTGAACTGGCTCGCCTCGTAGTTCCGGCCGCCGACCAGGGCCTTCAGCGCCCCGTCCGGCTGCATGGCGACGAAGGCGCCCTGGCTCACGTTGAACTTCTCGCCCTTCGCGTTGAGCTCCTCCACGAGGACAAGCTCGGCCGCGGCCTGCATTTTCGGTTCGAGGGTGGTGGTGACCACGATGTCCGATTCGATGGTGCCGACGAAATCGTCGAGCACATCCATCACGTAGTCGGCGGCGTAGTTGACGGAGCCGGCTCCCTTCGGGCGGACCGCTTCGGCCGGATCGCCGAGGGCGGTCTTCGTCATGCCCGGCGTGATGAAGCCGAGCTCGTTCATGGCCGCGATCACGAGTTCCGCCCGCGCCTGCGCGCGCTCCGGATTGCGGTTGGGTGCGAGACGCGACGGGGACTGGACGAGGCCCGCGAGAACGGCGGCTTCCGAGAGCGAGACGCTGCGGGCCGACTTGCCGTAGTAGCGCTGGGCGGCCGCTTCGACGCCGTAGGCGCCGGCGCCGAAATAGACTCGGTTGAGATAAAGCTCGAGAATCTGGTCCTTGGTGTAGTTGCGCTCGAGCCAGAGCGCCAGGATCGCCTCCTGGATCTTGCGCGAGGCGGTGCGCTCCTGGGTCAGGAAGAGGTTCTTCGCCAGCTGCTGCGTCAGGGTCGAGCCGCCCTGCAGTCCGCCGCTGTTGCTCAGGTTGCGGTAAACCGCGCGGGCGATGCCGATCGGGTCGATGCCGAAATGGTCGTAGAAGCGCCGGTCCTCGATGGCCACGAACGCTCTCGGGAGATAGGGCGGCAGCTCCTTCAGGGTGACCGTGCGCCCACCCGTCTCGCCCCGGTTGGCGAGGAGCGTGCCGTCGCTGGCCAGGATCGCGATGTTCGGCGGCCGCTTGGGCACCGTGAGCTGGTCGATGGGGGGAAGCTGCGAGGCGTAATAGGCGACCACGCCGCCGACGGCGATCACGCCCCAGAGGCCCAGCACCACGCCGGCATAGATCAGCTTGCCGAGGAAGGAACGGCCCTGCTTGCGCTTGCGCCCGCGGGATGGCGGCGAACGCCGCGGCGATCCTCCGTCTCCACTGCCTCGAGAACTGCGCCGCCGCCCCATATTGCCCCCTGCCCGATCCTCAGGCGAGAGGCTGAAATCCAGCGCTCCCGCATCGGCGGCGGGCGTATCGAAAACCGGCTCTCTGCGCCGGTCACGTCCGTTCGCCACGTCTTAAACCCCGCATTCGTCAGCCGGCTTTTTCCAGCCTTATCATGCTTGTGAAGCACTGTAATTATGGCGGTTTAAGGGGCAGTTAAACCTTGTAACTTGGCGGAACCGGCGATTCCGCCCCGCGTTCGCGTCCTTATGGATCCGTATATCGTCGTGCTCGCAGGCTTCGGGGCGGTCGTCTTGCTGACGGCTTGGCTTCCCATGCTGCTGCGGGAGCTGCCGCTCACCCTGCCGATCTTCTGCGTCGCGCTGGGAGCCGTCATCTTCTCGGTCCCCGCCGTGCCCGGCGTCGCGCCCCATCCCCAGGAGCATCTGGCGCTCACCGAGCGGCTGACGGAATTCGTAGTGATCATCGCGCTCATGGGCGCGGGGCTCAAGCTCGACCGGCCGCTGGCCTGGGTGAGCTGCATGCTGACGTGGCGTCTCCTGGGCTTTGCCATGCCGCTCACCATCGCCGTGCTGGCCGTGCTCGCCTATTTCCTGCTCGGCCTTGGCGCCGCCGGCGCGATTCTCCTGGCGGCGTCCCTCGCGCCCACCGATCCCGTGCTCGCCAGCGACGTCCAGGTCGGCCCGCCGGGCGAGGGGCTGGAGGACGAGGTGCGCTTCACCCTGACCTCCGAGGCCGGGCTCAATGACGGGCTCGCCTTTCCCTTCGTCAATCTCGCGGTCGCCATAGCGCTCGCATCCCAGACCGGTAAGACCTGGTTCGTGGAGTGGCTGACGGTCGATGTCTTCTGGAAGCTGGGAGCGGGCGTCGCGGTCGGCTGGGTCGTGGGCCGCATCCTCGGCTGGCTTACCTTCCGCCTGCCGAACCGGGCCAAGCTGTCCCGCACCGGCGACGGCTTCGTGGCGCTCGGCATCACCTGCCTCGCCTATGGACTGACCGAGATGGCGCATGGCTACGGCTTTCTCGCCGTCTTCGTGGCGGCTCTCGGCCTCAGGTCGGTGGAGCGCAACAACGAGTACCACGAAAAGCTGCACGATTTCGTCGAGCAGCTGGAGCGGGTCCTGATGATGGTGCTGCTCGTGATCTTCGGAGGCGCCATCGCCGATGGCGGTCTCCTGCGGGCCGTGAGCTTGGAGGTCGTCCTTTACGCTGTCCTTGCGATCTTCCTTGTGCGGCCCCTGATCGGGTGGCTCAGCCTTGTCGGCCGTCACCAGCGCTCCGACGAGAAGGCCGTCATCAGCTTCTTCGGCATCCGGGGTCTCGGCTCCGCCTATTACCTCGCCTATGGGCTCGGCCATGCGCCCTTCGATGAGGCCGATCTCCTCTGGAGCACGGCAGGCCTGATCATGCTGATTTCCATCGTCCTCCATGGAACGACCGTGACCCCCGTCATGCGCCGTCTCGACAGGAAAAGGCAGGAGCGCGGGCAGCCGGTCGACGAGTGGTGCCCTCCCGATCCCGATTCGTCCGAAGCTCCTGCTCCCGTATCGCCGCCCGAGCGGGTCTGAGGCCTATTCGGCCGCCAGCCGCAGCTCGCCCGTTTCCGGATCGGCCTTGGCGATGTGGTGAATGCGCCGAAGGTCTTCCACGAAGGCTTCGTAGGCTTCGCGCCGGGTCGTCTCGTCCGGCAGGCGGAGCAGGTAGGACGGATGGACGGTGATGTAGCCCGGCCAGTCGCCGAACCGCGCCAGGCCGCGCGAGCGGGAGATCGGCGTCGACTTGCCGGTGAGCGCGAGCAGGGCGGTTCCGCCCAGGGCCACCACGAGCTTCGGCCGCACCAGCTCGAGCTCCTTCATCAGCCATGGACGATAGTGCTTCACCTCGCCGGCGGTGGGCTTGGAGTGGATGCGCCGGTGGCCGCGCTGCTCGAATTTGAAGTGCTTCACCGCATTGGTGAGATAGGCCCTCTCGCGGCTGATCCCGACCTCTTCCATGGCCTTCGTCAGGAGCTTGCCCGCAGGCCCGACGAAAGGCCGTCCCTGCCGGTCCTCCTGGTCGCCGGGCTGCTCGCCGACAAAGGCGATCTCCGCATGAGCGGGACCTTCGCCGAAAACGGCTTGCGTCGCGCCGGGCACGAGCGGCCCGGCCTTCGCGATGACGGCGTTGAGCTCTTCGAGCGTCTTCGGCTCCTGATCCCACATGGCCTCGAGAGCGCGTTCGGGCGTGCGTTTCGCAGGCATGGTGGCCTCCTGTTCGATCATCCGGTCAACGCGCCGGGCGGCGGTTTGGATCAATCCCGGAATGGAGGCGGTTTCCGGCATGTTGCGCCAGTACTTTTTCGGCATCTCAGCGCGCATGGCCGTGGGGTTCACCCGCGCCGGGTTGAACACGCTCTCGTAATAGCCGCGCCAGCCTTCCTCGAATTCGTCTCCCTCCGGCGCATCCTCCCGCCGGGCCGGCGGGCCGAAGGTGAGCGCCGCGCGGTCCCAGCGCATCGAGCCGATGGGCGTCAGGATCGTCCAGTCGAGGGAGCGGAACCGGTCGATGAAGAACGGAGCCGCCGCTTCAAGGATGAAATGCTCCGGCTCGAACCAGGCGGCGAAACGCTCGGAGCCTTCGCCCCTCATCCGGCGGAAGCGCAGGAAGGCGTACATCTTGTGCAGGTCGCGCCGCACTGCGCGGGCCATGGAATCGATGCGGTGCACGAGCGGGTCGCTCGCAATTTCCAGCAGATCGCGCTCGCCGTTCAGCACGCGCCAGGCGAGTTGGTAGAGCAGCGCGTAGCGCTCGGGATCGCGGTGGCACACCACGAGCTCGATCAGCCGCGCCACCGCACGGGGCAGGGTGACGGGCGGAGCTTCCCCCACCGCATCCTCCCCGAAGAGGCCCGGCGCATCGCCGATGCTCCACACCACGTGCTGCGGCGCCAGCTCTTCCGCCATCAGCCACCGCACCGCCCGGCGAAAGCCGTCGAGATCCGCTCCGTCGCGAAGGGTGATGGGGTGGGGATTCATGCATGTCCTCCCGTCATGTGAACAGGCTCAGCTGCTCCGGCTTCTCAACCAGCCGTTCGCGCAGATCCTGGCGGTCGAGCCGGGCCTTCGGGTGGTGGTCGGCGGCGACAAGGAAGGGCTTCGCGCGCTTGAGGCCCGAGGTGAGGCGGGCCACGTCCTCCAGGCGCAAGGTGGTGTGCCGCCGCGCCACCACGATCTTGTCCACGGCGCGCGCGCCGAGGCCTGGAACCCGCAGCAGCATCTCGCGTTCGGCGCGGTTCACGTCGATGGGAAACAGGTGGCGGTTCTTGAGCGCCCAGGCGAGCTTCGGATCGACCTCGAGGTCGAGCATGCCCTTCTCGCCGCCTGACGCGATCTCGTCCACGTTGAAGCCGTAGAAGCGCAGCAGCCAGTCGGCCTGGTAGAGCCTGCTTTCCCGCAGCAAGGGCGGAGCCTTGAGGGGCAGGATGGCGCTGGAATCTGGAATCGGGCTGAAGGCCGAGTAATAGACCCGCCGCATGTCATAGTGGCCGTAAAGACGTGCGGAGGTACGCAGCACGTTCGCGTCCGTCGTCTCGTCCGCGCCGACGATCATCTGCGTCGTCTGGCCTGCGGGCGAGAAATGGCGGCGCTCAAGCTGAGCCTCCTCGATGCGCTCCGACATCTGCGCCATCGCGCTCTCAATGGAAGCGCCGTCCTTCTCGGGCGCCAGCCGCTCCAGGCTCCGTTCCGTCGGAAGCTCAAGATTGATGGAGAGACGGTCGGCCCAGAGCCCCGCCTCCTCGATCAGCCAGGGGCTCGCTTCGGGAATCGTCTTGAGATGGATATAGCCGTGAAAGCCGTGGTCGCGGCGCAGCTTCTTGGCGACCAGCAGCATCTGCTCCATCGTGTAATCCGGCGAGCGGATGATGCCGGAGGACAGAAACAGGCCCTCGATATAGTTGCGCTTGTAGAACTCGATGGTGAGCGTGACCACTTCGTCGACGGAAAACTTCGCCCGCTTCACGTTGGACGAACGCCGGTTCACGCAATACGCGCAGTCGAACAGGCAGTAATTGGTGAGCAGGATCTTGAGCAGCGACACGCAGCGCCCATCGGGCGTGTAGGCGTGGCAGATGCCCGTTCCCGTGGTGGAGCCCAGGCCTCCCGCATCGGCCTTGCGCCCCGGCGCGCCGGATGAGGCGCAGGAAGCGTCGTACTTGGCCGCGTCCGCCAGGATGCGCAGCTTCTTGAAGAGCTTTTCGTCCATGGGTCTTTCTATATTCGTTCGCTTTTTGTTCTAGCACGAAGGGTGCTGGCTGGCGAGGGCTCGCGAGAGGGACGGGAGGTCGCATGAAGAGTACGAAAACGCCCAAGCTTCGGGCAGGAAAGCCGGAAGCTTGTGCATGGAGGTCCACCTTGGCCCTTGCCGTGTCCTGCCGCAGCGGTAATCTCACCCGGGCGCACGATGCGCAGGCGACGACCAGACCGCATGATCCGAACTTTGCTCGACGGGCTCTACCTCGCTGCCGGCTATCTCGCGGGCATTTTCCTGATCGCGATCTTCCTCCTGATGATGAGCCTCTCGCTCGGGCGAGAGGTCGGGATCAACGTTCCCGCGGGCGACGATTTCGCCGCCTGGTCCATGGCGGCTCTCGCCTTCCTCGGGCTCGCCCACACCTTCCGGTCCGGCGACCTGATCCGGGTCGGCCTCCTGCTCGACCGGATGCCTGCCGCGCTGAGGCACGCGGTCGAGATCCTCTGCCTCCTGATCGGCGGGTCCGTGACCGCCTATTTCGCCTGGCATGCGGTGCGCATGACCTATGACAGCTGGCGCTTCAACGACATTTCGCAGGGCGTGGTCGCGGTGCCGCTCTGGATCCCGCAGCTCGGATATTCCGTCGGACTGACGATCCTCGCCGTCGCCTTCCTGGACGAACTCGTCCATGTCCTCGGAGGCCGCGAGCCCCGCTACGAAAAGCCGAAACCCGCCACGCCCGACGAGGTCGTGGAGCGTGCAGCCGAGGGCGGGATCTAGACCATGTTCGCCGATATCGGGCTCGTCCCCGTCGCCGCCATCCTCTTCGGGATTCTCGCCCTTCTCCTGGCGCTCGGAATCTGGATCGGCATCGCGCTCATCATCGTAGGCTTCGCTGCCATCGTCCTGGTCACGAACGTGCCCGTCGGCGCTGTTCTCGCGACGACCGTGTGGGCCAGCTCCGCCTCCTGGTCGCTCGCCGCGCTTCCGCTCTTCATCTGGATGGGCGAGATCCTCTTCCGCACGCGCCTCTCCGAGCAGATGTTCTTAGGGTTGGCCCCCTGGCTCAACTGGCTGCCCGGCCGGCTGCTCCATGTGAACGTGGTCGGCTGCGGCGTCTTCGCCGCCGTCTCCGGCTCGTCCGCCGCCACCTGCGCCACCATCGGCAAGATCGCCTTGCCGGAGCTTAAAAAACGCGGCTACGACGACATGATGAGCCTCGGCAGCCTTGCCGGCTCCGGCACGCTGGGCCTGCTCATCCCGCCCTCCATTCCCATGGTGGTCTATGCGATCGCGGCGAATGTCTCCGTGATCCAGGTCTTTCTCGCAGGGTTCCTGCCCGGCCTTCTCGTGATGGCGCTCTATTCCGGCTACATCCTGGTCTGGTCGCTTCTCAACCGGCACCGGTCGCCGAAGCCCGAGCCCCGCACGAGCCTCGGGTTCAAGCTGCGGCAGTCGGCGAAGCTCCTGCCGGTCCTCCTGCTGATCTTCCTCATCTTCGCGGCCCTGCTGCTCGGCTGGGCGACGGCGACCGAATGCGCCGCCTGGGGCGTCACCGGCGCGCTGATTCTCGCCTGGTGGTCCGGCACGCTCACCTGGGAGACTTTTCGCGAGAGCCTGCTGAGCGCGACGCGCCTGACCGCCACGATTATGCTGATCCTGGCGGGCGCCGCCTTCACCACAGCCGCCATGGCCTATACGGGCATTCCCGTGGCGCTCGCCTCCTGGGTCGAGACGCTTCAGCTCTCGCCTTACGTGCTGATCGCGGCGCTCACCGTCTTGTACATCTTCCTGGGCTGCCTCATCGACGGCATCTCCATGATCGTGCTCACGACGGTGGTGGTGCTGCCGATGATCAAGCAGGCCGGCTTCGACCTTATCTGGTTCGGCGTGTTCCTCATCGTCCTGGTGGAGATGGCGCAGATCACCCCGCCGGTCGGTTTCAATCTCTTCGTGCTGCAGAACATGAGCGGGCGGGACAGTTTCGCCGTCGCGAAGGCGGCGGTGCCGTTCTTCTTCCTGCTCGTGGCGGCGGTCGCCATCATCACGGCTTTTCCGGACATCGCGCTGTTCCTGCCGAGACTTGCGTTTCCGGAATAGGAAGTTCGTCAAAACTCAAAACAGGGAGAAGACCAATGAGACATTCGACACGCTACGGACTGGCGCTCGCGGGCGTACTGCTCATGAGCGCGCCGGCGCTGGCCCAGACCAAGTGGAACCTGCCCGCCGCCTATCCGTCCGACAACTTCCACACCGAGAACATCAGCCAGTTCGCCAAGGACGTGGAGGCTGCCACCAACGGCAAGCTGCAGATCACCGTCCACCCAAACGCCTCCCTCTTCAAGGCGCCGGAGATCAAGCGCGCCGTGCAGACGGGACAGGCCCAGGCCGGCGAGGTGCTGATGTCGCTGCACGAGAACGAGGACCCGGTCTACGGCCTCGACGTGGTGCCCTTCCTCGCCACCTCCTTCGACGAGTCGAAGAAGCTCTGGGACGTGCAGAGGCCTGCGGTCGAGAAGAAGCTCGCAAGCCAGGGCCTGATGCTTCTCTATGCGGTGCCGTGGCCGCCGCAGGGCATCTTCTCCAAGCAGGAGATCAACAAGGTCGAGGATCTGAAGGGCGTGAAGTGGCGCGCCTACAATCCCGGCACCGCCCGCATCGCCGAACTCGTCGGCGCGCAGCCGGTGACGGTCCAGGCGGCGGAGCTGCCGCAGGCCCTCGCCACCGGCGCGGTCACGACCTTCATGACCTCGGGCGCGACCGGCTACGACGCCAAGGTGTGGGAATCGCTCTCGAACTTCTACGACACGCAGGCCTGGCTGCCGAAGAACATGACCTTCGTGAACAAGGCCGCTTTCGACGCCCTCGACAAGCCGACCCAGGAGGCTGTGCTCAAGGCGGCGAAGGAGGCCGAGGAGCGCGGCTGGCAGACCGCCCAGGAGAAGACCAAGTGGTACCTGGAGCAGCTGGCCTCTAACGGCATGAAGGTGCAGCCTCCGAGCCCCGAGCTGAAGGCAGGCCTCCAGAAGGTCGGCGAGCAGCTCACGGCCGACTGGCTGAAGAAGGCCGGCTCCGACGGCCAGGCCGTCGTCGACGCCTATAAGAAGTCGATGTAAGGCTGGCATTCGCTCAAGCCGTCATCCCGGACGCCCGACGGTGTCCGGGATGACGGGCGAGCGCTACGCCAGCGTGAAGTCCATCGTGATGTCTGCGTTGAGCACTTTCGAAACCGGGCAGTTCTTCTCGGCGGCGCGGGCCAGTTCCTCGAACTTCGCGCGGTCGATGCCCGGAACGTTCGCATTGAGCGTCAGGGCCGAGCTCTTGATCGTGAAGCCTGCGCCCTCCTGCTCCAGGGACACGACGGCCTCGGTCGCGAGCTCCGTCGGAGTGAAGCCGGCATTCTGAAGCTGAAAGGCGAGCGCCATGGTGAAGCAGCCTGCATGGGCCGCCGCGATCAGCTCCTCGGGGTTCGTCCCCTTCTCGTTCTCGAAGCGGGTCTTGAAGGAGTAGGGCGTCGTCGACAGGACCCCGGAATCCGACGTCAGATGCCCCGTGCCGTCCTTGCCCGTGCCCTGCCAGACGGCCCTTGCCTTGCGCTTCATGATCATCTCCTCGCTGTGGTGACTGCGGGTCAAATAGGACGGACCGCACCGGGCTCCAGAGCAGCCTGTGCAAACCCGCTCGGCGCTTCCTGCGGACCTTGCTTTCCGGGGCGCCGCCTGACAGCCTGTCCGCACAACCCGGGTTTTCGATGACCAGTCCTCTGTTTTCCTCCGAAGGCATTCCGGTTCTGGAGACCGAACGCCTTGTGCTGCGCAGCCACCGGCTCGCCGATTTTCCCGAATGCGCCGCCATGTGGGGCAATCCCGAGGTGACGCAGTTCATCGGCGGCAAGCCCTCGACGGAGGAGGAGGTCTGGTCCCGGCTCCTGCGCTATGCCGGACACTGGGCGTTCCTCGGCTACGGCTACTGGGCCGTGGAGGAGAAGGCGACGGGGCGTTTCGTCGGCGAGGTCGGGTTCGCCGATTTCAAGCGGGACATCGAGCCCTCGCTCAAGGACGTTCCCGAGATCGGCTGGGTGCTTGCGCCCCATGGCCATGGCAAGGGCTATGCGACGGAGGCCGCGCGCGCGGCCGTCGCCTGGGGCGAGAGCCATTTCAGCACCGTGCGCACGGCCTGCATCATCGCGCCGGAGAACGCGCCCTCGATCCGCGTGGCGGAAAAATGCGGCTACCGGGAGTTCCGGCGCACGACCTACAAGGGCCAGCCGACGATCATGTTCGTGCGGGATGCGAACTAGGTCTCGTCCTCTTCCGCGTCGATGATCTTGCGCGCCACATCGAAGCGGAAGCCCGCGCGGGCCAAGGCCGCCAGATCCTTGTCGCGGTGGGGCGCGCGCTCGCCGGGCCGGAAGGGGCCGAGCCTGCGACGGCGGGCGAAGGCGCGGGCGGCCTGTTCCTCGTCGCCTTCCTCTCCCTCCAGCGCCTCCGCGATGGTGGCGCGGTCCACGCCCTTGGCGGAGAGCTTGGCCTGGATGGCCCGGGCCGAGCCGCCCCGGCGGCGCAGGGTGGCGATGCGGGCCTGCGCGTAGCGGGTGTCGTCGATGAGACCGCTGCGCAGGCTTTTCGCCACCACCTCGTCGATCAGCTCGTGGAACTCCGCCGGGTCCTCGTTGCGCAGGCGGCAGCGCTTGTCCACTTTCCGCCGCAGCACCCGGCGCAGGTTCTCGGCCGAGGAGGCGTAGCGTTCGAGATAGGCGAGCGCCGCCCGCTGCAGATAGGCGGACGTGACTTTGCGCGGAGGCTTCCGGACAGGCCTGTCGTCGCCTCCGTCCGTCATGCCTGTTCCGGTTCGTGCGGGAGCACCGTCTCTCCCGGCCTCTCAACCTGACCGCTCCGCTGCAGCTGCAGCGCCACGAACCAGCACAAAGCCGCCCAGGCCGCGCCGACGGACCAGCCGGCCAGAACGTCGCTCGGCCAGTGGACGCCGAGATAGACGCGGCTCGAGCCCACGAGCAGGGTCATGATGATGGCGAGAGTCAGAATGAAGGCCTTGATGCGCCGGCTCTTCTCGACGCGGACCAGCAGGGCTCCCAGGGTCAGGAAGGTGATGGCGGAGAGCATCGCATGGCCGCTTGGAAAGCTTGCCGTGTAGACCTGGGCCCCGTGCGGCACGAGATCCGGGCGCGGGCGCTCGAAGCCGAGCTTCAGCGCCGTCGAGAGAATCGTTCCGCCGACGATGGACACCGTGACGAGGAGCGCCGCTCCGCGCTTTCTCGCCATGAGGAGATAGGTGATCGCCACGAGCGTCACGATACCCAGGACGGCGAAGCCGCCGAGTCCCGTGATGTCGCGCGCCGATTCTTCCAGCCAGCCCGGACCGACCGGATCGGCGAGGTTCTGCGGGTCGCGCAGCGCCAGCAGGATCGCGTTGTCGAAGGCGTGGGTCTCCCCCTCCACGACCTCATCGGCGAGCTCGACGAATCCCCAGGCGAAGAAACCGCAGGCGGCCACCGAGATCAGCGGGCCGATTTCGTTCAGACGCAGGCGACGGGAGAGGTGGGCGGCGGGGGCGAGGAGAGCTTTCATGGATGCAAGAGATAGAGGAGCGGTTCGAGTCTGGCGAGAGCGGCGGTGCCGATCGATCTCCCGTTGCGGATGCGAGCTCAGATCTCCAGTCGCTTTCTCCATCCCCTCGGCGCTTCGATGTCGGAAAGGCCCAGCCACTCGGCCATCAGGCGGAGCTCCGCTCCGAGCGCCGGCGCGATCTCCTCGGGAGACACGAAGGCCTCCGGGTGGATCGAATGGACGAGAAGGCGATCCTGCGCGCGGTCCGCCTTGAGGTCGAGCCGCGCGACGATCCGGTCGCCGAGGAGGAAGGGCAGGCAGTAATAGCCGTATTCCCGTTTCTCGGCGGGAGTGTAGATCTCGATCCGGTAGCGGAAGTCGAACAGGCGCTCCGTGCGGGTGCGCTCCCAGACGATGGGATCGAAGGGCGAGACGAGGGCCCGCGCCTCGACCCGGCGGGGCATGCGGGCCTCGGGGTCGAGATAAACCGGCCCGCTCCAGCCCTCGACCGCGACAGGGATGAGGTCGCCGGATTCCACCAATTCGGGAATCCGCGCCTTCGCATCCGCCGCCTCGAGGCGGAAATAGTCGCGCAGGCAGCGTTCGCTGGCGATGCCCAGGGAACGGATGGAGAGCCTTAGAAGCTCACGCTGCGCCTCGTCCTCAGGCGGCGTCGGCCGGTTCAGGATCTCGGAGGGCAGCGCCCGCTCGGGGAGGTCGTAGATGCGCTCGAAGCCGCGGCGCGTGGCGGTGGTGACCTCGCCCGCCCAGAACAGCCATTCGAGCGCCCGCTTACCGTCGCTCCAGCCCCACCAGGAGCCCTGTCCCTTGCCGCCGGAGGACAGATCGCCCGCGCCCATCGGCCCGCGGGTTTCGATCTCCCGGCGCACCTCCTCGATGAAGGCGCGCTTCTCGGAGCCGAAGCGGGCGAGCCCACCATAGATGCCCTCGCCCCTGGCCGCGCGCGCCATGCGCCAGCGGAAGAGCGGGTGAAGGTCGAGGCGGATCAGCGAGGCCTCGTGGCCCCAATATTCGAAGGCGTTGCGCCTGCGCCGGTGATAGGCGTTCTTTTCGAGAAGCGCGCGCTCGTAGGCCCCGATCCGCGAGAAGAGCGGCATGTAATGGGCCCGCACCAGCACGTTGACCGAATCGATCTGGAGCAGGTGCGAGCGCTGCAGCACGCGGTTCAGGTGCCGCGCCGTCGGAGCCTCGGGCCGGTCTTCATGAAAGCCCTGGGCTGCAAGCGCGATGCGCCGGGCCTGGGGCAGGGAGAGCTTGGTGCGGGGTGCCATGCGTGAACAATACCGGAACACAAAGAGCTAGCGCCAGATCGCCCCCTCTGGCAACCCGCTTCGGAATCATCATCCCCAGCGCGGTACCGTTCGCACCCGGGCGCATGGCTGCCCTGCGCCCGGCGTCAAGACAAAGTTGCTCCTCGCTCGTTATGAGACGGGCCGGAACACGATGGACGCGATGGATCAGTCGACGAACGAGAGCCTGCGGGCCGACTCCAAACCTGCCTTAACGCACGCTGAAATCCGCAACATCATCATCGGCATCATGCTGGCGATGCTGCTGGCGGCGCTCGACCAGACCATCATCGCCACGGCGCTTCCGACCATCGGCCGCGAACTCGGGGACCTGGAGCACCTGCCCTGGGTGGTGACGGTCTACCTCCTCACCTCGACCGCCGTGACGCCGCTCTACGGCAAGTTCAGCGACAGCCATGGGCGGCGCATCACCATGCTCATCGGCATCGTGATCTTCATCATCGGCTCCATCGCCTGCGCCGTCGCGCCGACCATGCTGATCCTGATCCTGGCCCGCGGCCTGCAGGGGCTCGGCGGCGGCGGGCTCATCGCGCTCGGCCAGACGATCGTGGCCGATCTCGTCGCGCCGCGGGAGCGCGCGAAGTACCAGGTCTATTTCGCGAGCGTCTTCATGGCCTCGAGCCTGCTCGGGCCCGTGCTCGGCGGCTTCTTCGCGGAGCACCTGCACTGGTCGGTGATCTTCTGGATCAACCTGCCGCTGGGCCTCGTCGCCCTGTTCATCACCTTTCATGGCCTGAAGAAACTCCCGCGCTTCGACCGGCCGCACCGGCTCGATCTGCTGGGGGCGCTGCTGCTCGTCTCCGCAACCGTCTCCCTGCTTCTGGGCCTCAGCTGGGGCGGGCTGCGCTATCCCTGGTTCTCGCTGCCGATATTCGGGCTCTGCGCGGCATCGCTCGTGCTCTGGGGCTTCTTCGCCATGCGTATGAAGCTCGCGCCGGAGCCGCTGATCCCGCCGGGCGTGCTGCACAACCCGGTGGTGCGCATGGGGGTGCTGTCCGCCTGCTTCGGCATGGGCACCTATATCGGCCTCACCATCTACCTGCCGGTTTATTTCGAGGCGGTGCGCGGGCTCTCGGCCAGCGAATCGGGCCTGGCGCTCATTCCCCTCATGGTCGGCACCGTCTGCGGCGCGACCCTGTCGGGCCGCACCATGGCGAAGGTGAAGCACTACAAGACCCTGCCGGTCGCAGGGCTGCTCGTGGCCATGGTCGCGACGGGGCTGCTCGCCGCCTTCGCCGGGGCGCTGCCCCTTGCGGGCGTGGAGGCCCTGCTCGCCGTCATCAGCATCGGGCTCGGCACGCTGCTTCCCGTCTCGACGGTGGCGATCCAGAACGCGGTCGCCCTGCACGAGCTGGGAACGGCGACGGGCACGGCCAATTTCTTCCGCTCCCTCGGCGGCGCCTTCATCGTGGCGATCTTCGGAGCCATCGTGCTCGGCGGCTCCGGCATGGGCGGGGCTGCAAGCTTCGAGACCCTGGCGGCGACCGCAGCCCAGAGCGGCGTCGATCTCGTCGACATCTTCCGCTGGGTTTTCGCGGCGGCCGCCTTCGGCTTCGGGCTGGCGCTCGTCTTCCTCATCGCCATGGAGGAGCGGCCCCTGCGCGGCGGCGCCGTGAAGGCCGCGGAGGCGGCCATCGCGGATTGAGAATCGTTGGTCGAGCCTCTGGCGGAAGCGCATGCCCGACTGCGCCAGGGCCTCGAACGGAGCCCGGACAGGTTCACGACAGGAGCGGCGGCGCTATATTCCGGCCATGACCTCGCAGCCCCTGACGCTCCGCCGCCTCGCTCCCGCGGATGTGACGCTGCTCCGCAGGCTCAATGCCTTGTTCGGTGACGCCTTGGCCGAGCCTGAGACTTACGGGGCCGTGCCGCCGGACGACGCCTATCTCAAGGATCTGCTTGCGAAGGAGCATGTCGTCGCGCTCGTCGCTCTGGCGGACGAGGATGTGGTGGGCGGGCTCGTCGCCTACGAACTCGACAAGTTCGAGCGGGCCCGGCGCGAAGTCTATATCTACGACCTCGCCGTGGCCGAGGCGCATCGGCGACGGGGCGTCGCGACCGCCCTCATCGGGCGCCTGCGCGAGCTCGCCGCCCGGCGCGGCGCCTGGGTGGTCTATGTCCAGGCGGATCACGGCGACGAACCGGCCATTGCGCTCTACGCAAAGCTCGGCACCCGCGAGGAGGTCCTGCATTTCGACATTGCGGTCGAGCCGCGTTGGGGGGACTGACGGGGCCGGGCTCCAGGCCTTATCGTCTGCGAATCAGGATCCAGAGGGCGGAGAGCACAATCGCCACGATCAGGGCGATCCCGACGGCGGAGAAGAGCGCCTCGGCCCGGGAGGCTCCGGCCGGCGGGAGCATCACCCCGTTGCCGTTCTCCTCGGTGGCCGGCCGCCTTCCTGCCGCCTCGAGGCCAAGGTCCCGCCCGATCCCCGCCGGTACGGGAATGGACTCGGGGATTCGCCCTTTGAAGAGATCGAGCGGCATCGCTCCTGCCCTTCCGCCCTCTACCAACGGTTCCGGTCATGTGCAGGTTTCGGCCCTCCTGCGGCTTCATGCCTGGGGATAGCGGGGAGGATTGCGGAGCCCGTGGCACTTTCGCGAGCTTTGCCGTGTTAGGAGCCTAGAGCATCGTGCGGAAAAGTGGATCCGGTTTTCCGCACACCAACGATGCTCTCATCATAAGAGAAAGCATCGGATGGGATCCCAAAAGTGCAAGTCCACTTTTGGGTCCGATGCTTTAGCCGGTTCGAAAACCCGTATGAGGGAGGCTGATGAAGGCTGGCATCGACATGGGAGTGGTCTCCTCCGCCCCCGGAGGACAGGCGGCTCTGCTCGATCTCGAGGAGCTTCTGGCGACGCGTCTGCTCGTCCAGGGCAATTCCGGCTCGGGCAAGTCCCATCTCCTGCGCCGCCTTCTCGAGCAGAGCGCGTCCCTGGTCCAGCAGGCGGTGATCGACCCGGAGGGCGATTTCGTCACGCTGGCCGACAAGTTCGGCCATGTGGTAGTGGACGCCTCCCGCTCCGAAGGCGACATCCAGCGCATCGCCGCCCGCGTGCGCCAGCACCGGGTCTCGGTGGTCCTGAGCCTGGAGGGGCTCGACGCGGAGGCGCAGATGCGCTGCGCGGCGGCCTTCCTCGGCGGCCTCTTCGACGCCGACCGCGACTACTGGTATCCCATGCTCGTGGTGGTGGACGAGGCGCAGCTCTTTGCGCCTGCCGCCGCGGGCGAGGTCTCGGACGAGGCGCGAAAGGTCTCGCTCGGGGCCATGACGAACCTCATGTGCCGCGGCCGCAAGCGCGGCCTTGCCGGCATCATCGCGACCCAGCGCCTCGCCAAGCTCGCCAAGAACGTGGCGGCGGAAGCCTCCAATTTCCTCATGGGCCGCACCTTCCTCGACATCGACATGGCCCGCGCCGCCGACCTTCTGGGCATGGAGCGCCGCCAGGCCGAGATGTTCCGCGATCTCGAGCGCGGGCATTTCGTAGCCCTCGGGCCCGCGCTCTCGCGCCGCCCGCTCCCCATCCGCATCGGCGCGGTGGAAACCTCCACCCGCACGGGCACCTTCAAGCTCATGCCGCTGCCCGAGCAACCCAAGGAGGATGCGCGCGACCTCATCTTCAAGGCGGGCGAGGACGAGGTCGCGGCCCGTCCGGCCATGCCGCGCCGCGCCCCTCCGCCGCCCGCGCCCTCCACCAACGATCTCCTGGCCCAGCTCGCCCGCACCAAGGCCGCCGCCGCGCCGGAGCCTCAAGGCCCCGAGGTCACGGAGGAGACAAAGGCCGAGCGCGAGGCGGCGCTCGACGCCATCCTGCGCGAGATTCTGGACGATCCCGAGGCCGCCTTCCGTACGGTGGCGGTGCTCTATCAGGATTTTCTGGTGCGCTGCCGCATCCGCCGCGTCTCCGGCAAGCCCCTGAACCTGCCCGCCTTCCGCCGCCGCCTGGCGGTGGCGCGCGCCGGCGTCGACACGGCCCGGGCCGAGGGCACCGAATGGGACCGCGCGGTCGCCTTCGCGGCGGATCTGGAGGAGGACATCCAGGGCGTCTACCTGCTCATCGCCCGCGCAGCGATGGAGGGCGCGCCCTGTCCGCCCGACGGCGAGATCGCGCGGGCCTGCGGCAGCCGCTCGCCGGGCCGGGCGCGGCGCCTCATCGCCTATATGGAAACCCGCAACATCGTCGTGACCCGCAACGACCCGCGCGGCTTGCGCATCATCGCGCTCCCCGATCTCGGCTGGGAAACCGGCCCGGGCGACCCGAACGCCTTCGAGGAACCGCCCGCGGGCGAGGGGCGGGACCTGTTTGCGATGGGGTAAAGGCCGAACCCTCCACGCTACAACCCGGCCCAGTGCATGAACTTTGGGATTGTGGTGTGTCGCCTTACGAGCCTGGAATACGAACATTGGCTCAGGCCCAACAGCACTGCCCCGGGGGGTGGCCCGGGGCAGGTTGCGGAGGTTT
>NZ_JAJATX010000216.1 GCF_020866965.1 Microvirga roseola | reverse complement strand
GGCTACGAGTGCCTCATTCGACTTGGTTGGGATCGCAGGCTTCGCACCCAGGCTCCAGACATGCTCGCGGAAGGCATGGCTGGTGTAGCCGCGATCCCCGACCACCCACATCGGGACACCTGGCAGTTGCTCCAGCAGCGGGATTGCATGGGGCAGTTCATGCGCCTGACCGGGCGCGATCCGAAAGGCGATGGCGCGTCCGAGACTGTCGGCGATCACGCAAGCCTTAGTGCCATAGCCGCCACGAGAGCGACCAAGTGCTTCACGATCATCTCGTTGAGCTTGAGAGCCCCCTTCGGCGAGCTCCCGCCGCCTTCTGGTGGGCCCGCACGCTGGTGCCGTCCAGAAAAGTCATGCCGAGCTGGATCCCGCGCTCCTGCAC
>NZ_JAJATX010000215.1 GCF_020866965.1 Microvirga roseola | reverse complement strand
GGCCCGCTTGCGGGCTTCCTGGGCCTGCTTCTGCTCAATGATGCGCTCCGCCCACTCCCCTCGCCTGGCGTAGACCGGAGTCAGGTCGAAACCGAAGGCATCGACGATCTCGCCGGCCAAATCTTTGACGGCAAAGCGTTTCCCGTTGGGAGATTCCTTTGGGACGATCAGTTGCTGTTCGATCAAAACCCGGAAGGCATACCGGACGGACCGCTCGGACAAGCCGGTACGGCTCATCAGATAGTCGTTGGACGGCCAGACCAGCAGCCGTTCCCATCCCTGCTCACCCCAGCAGGCGACGAGCTCGGAGAGGACGGACCGGGGACCGTTCCGCAAACCCAATGCTTTTGCGGCCTCACGGGCGGCCGCGGACAGCTCTTTACGCGT
>NZ_JAJATX010000213.1 GCF_020866965.1 Microvirga roseola | reverse complement strand
GGGTCGCAAGACCCGTGATCGGGGCGGAGAAGTCAGCAGACGGCATAGTAGGCCGCGAGGCCGAAGGCCTGGCTCAGCAATTCATCGCTGACGGTTGCCACAGCGTCGTGGACATCGACCTGGAGAAGTTCTTCGACAGGGTGAACCACGACATCCTGATGGGGCTCGTGGCCAAACGGGTGCAGGATCGGTCTCTGCTCCGACTCATCCGCCGTTACCTGACGGCAGGCGTGCTCGTGGGTGGCATGGTCGATCCGATGGACGAGGGAGTCCCGCAAGGGGGTCCGCTCTCGCCGCTGCTCTCAAACCTGATGCTCGATGTGTTCGACAAGGAGCTGGAACGGCGCGGCCACCGCTTCGCCCGCTATGCCGATGATTGCAACATATACG
>NZ_JAJATX010000212.1 GCF_020866965.1 Microvirga roseola | reverse complement strand
GGTATCTGATGATCAGGACGCCGATGGTCTTGGGATTGAGGATGAGGTCATCCGGGAGCTGGCACGCTCACTCCGCCCGCATGCCCGCTCCTAGAGCAGCCTGCTTGCACAAGAGGTGCCTGGCCGTGATCACCGGCTGAGAGTGCGCGAGGATCTGTTTTCGATCACAACGGTCCGCCGTCCAGCCACGGACCGGGACACGGGCGGCCGGGGCGAAGCCAGTGCAGCCTTCTTTACAGCGGCTCTGACCTCATCTTCCGGCAGTCCCATCAGCATGGCGGCAATCTGCGTCTGCCCTTCGATGTGCTCGGCCAGTCCCTGAGCGGCGAAGATCGCCTCCTCCAGGGTCGGCGGATCAAACCGGGTCCGGTAAGTTCTCTGGGTCGGCTTTTTGTTCTTC
>NZ_JAJATX010000211.1 GCF_020866965.1 Microvirga roseola | reverse complement strand
CGAGCTTGGAGAAGTACCTGTTGTCGAGCCAGAGGCTGTCGTCCTTGCCCCGGAAGTCGCTGATCGTGTCGAAGTTCACCTTCCGGTCCGTCTTGGCCGTGCCGAGCTTGGTGTTGAACACGAACACATCGTCGCCTGCGCCCCCGGAGAGCCGGTCGTTGCCCAGCCCGCCTTTGAGCACGTCCTTGCCCCGGCCGCCCTTGAGCACGTCCCGGCCCTTGCCTCCGGCAACCTGCTCCACCGCGAGATCCCCCACCGTCACGGTGAAGGCCTTGTCGAAGGTGATGCCACCCTCGTCCGTAACCCGCACCACGACCCGGTGCGAGCTGGCCCGCTCGTAATCGAGCGTTGCGCCTGCCGCCACCACAATGGTTTGGTTATCCGACAGCGCAAAGCGGCCGCCGGCGCT
>NZ_JAJATX010000210.1 GCF_020866965.1 Microvirga roseola | reverse complement strand
TAGTCGGCCCTGAACAATGCCGTTTGATCAGGCGGCAATTGGATTCCAGGGTTCGTGGGACGTATCCGGTTGCGCCGATGAACTGATCAGGGCTGCAATGAGCCAGGCGACAAAAAGCCTGAGCCAGTTCAGGACCAGGCGCAGATTGTGCCCGGCCGCCACCAGCAGCGCGTCCATCGCGTCGCCGGCCGATCCGAGCAGGTGATTGCGCCCCAGCCGCCCGTCCGCCTTCATGTGCCCGATCATCGGCTCGATTGCAGACCGGCGTCTCAGCTCCCGTCTCATGGTCGGTGTGAGGCCGCGGCGCTGGCCGGCGATGAACACCCGCTCCTTCTTGTCGTAATCGTGCCCGCGAAAGCCGCGGTCAACATAAACCCGCTCTGGCTCGACGCCGGTCAGGGCGATCACTTG
>NZ_JAJATX010000209.1 GCF_020866965.1 Microvirga roseola | reverse complement strand
CTCGGAAGCCATGATCAGGGTGGCCATGAACAGTCTTATGCTCCGACGCATCGCTCAACCGTAGCAATTCTCAAACGGGCACTGAGACTGTGGTGCGTGGGCGCGTGGTTTCTACTGTCGAACAACGGACGGAGGTAAAGGCGCCGTGGCTTGATGGAAATGGTCAAAGTCCCTTAGGCGATGAGAATACCTCATTCCTTTTCGGTACTGATAATGACGACCTGCAAATCGGTAGCAGTGAAAGCGAGATTGTTTCCGGGGGATTGGGAAACGACACCTTGGACGGGGGCTCCGGCGCCGGTGAGGATGTTCTCTTGGGAGGCTCAGGCAACGACCTCCTCTTGAGCGGCGCTGGTGCAACTCAACAGTATGGCGAAGGCCGGGAC
Source organism: Microvirga roseola (assembly GCF_020866965.1). Classification (GTDB taxonomy): domain Bacteria; phylum Pseudomonadota; class Alphaproteobacteria; order Rhizobiales; family Beijerinckiaceae; genus Microvirga; species Microvirga roseola. The sequence continues at coordinate 36 of NZ_JAJATX010000209.1, read as the reverse complement.
ACGGTCAGCTACTACCACCGTCCTGTCGCGGTGGAG
>NZ_JAJATX010000208.1 GCF_020866965.1 Microvirga roseola | reverse complement strand
GCGCTGCTGGTAGACGCCATAGCCGGAGCCGTCCTGACCGTCGGAATGCCAGGTGACCACCCAGCCGCCATCCGACAGAGCCGTCACACGCGATTCGTCTTGGGTGCTGGTCGTGTACGAGTTGACCTGCTGCTCGCCGCCCACCGCTGTGCCGGTAGCATCATAGAGCTGCTGATAGATGCCAGTGCCGGAGCCGTCCTGACCGTCGGAGCGCCAGCTCACCACCCAGCCGCCGTCCGCCAGAGCCGTCACATCCGGAAGACTTTGGCCGTCGGTCGTATAGGTGTTTACCTGCTGCTCGCCGTCAACCGCCGTGCCGGCAGAGTCGTAGCGCTGCTGATAGATGCCATAGCCGGAGCCATCCTGACCATACGATTCCCAGGTCACCACCCAGCCGCCGTCCGACAGAGCCGTTACACTCG
>NZ_JAJATX010000021.1 GCF_020866965.1 Microvirga roseola | reverse complement strand
AGGGCTGCCGGCTATGCGTCCGTTTAACCGTCCGATGCTTTAGTCTTCTTCCGGTTCGAGCGCTGGTTCGAGAACGGCCCGGTGGAGGCGAGCCAGAAGGCGAGGCTCGATCTCCTCAGGCCTCACCTCGCCCGCGCTTCGCTCCTCTTCCTCGGGCTCGGGCTGCAGCAGGCGCGGTCCACCGTGTCGGTTCTCTAGCTGATGGATGTTCCCGCTGCCGTCCTGACCCACAGCGGCCGGATACTGGCCTGCAACGAGGGGATGGGAGAGCGGCTCTCCCAGGTGAATATCGGCTCCGGCGACGTATCACCCTGAAGGACATGAATGGCCAGTCCATTCTGAGCGAGAGCATCGGGAAGATCACGGCCGGGCTTTTCGACCAGGTCCGTGGGTCCATCCCGATCCCGGCGACGGAGGAGAATGAGGCGGCTGTGGCCTACCTGATTCCCATGCAGGGGGCGGCCCAGGACATCATCGGCCATGGGACCATGATCCTCATGATCAGACCCGCCCGACCGGAGAACAAGCTCCTCGACGTGGTGAGAACGCGTTTCGGAATCGGCCCAGGAGCTGCGCACCGGATCGCGCGCCTCGTGAGCGCCGCCAGTCCCCGTCTGGCCACGGCCCTGCTCACGTCCACGACATCGTTCGAGACAACGCTGGATCGCTTCCTCGGGGCCTCAGAGACAAGACAGGAGGCGCAGCTTGCCGCGTTCCTCTCGAGCTTCGAGGCGTCTTCGCCGCGTGACCTCGATCTGAGCCGACTCGTGTCAGCGGCTCCTGTTTCCTGAATCCGGGAACCTGTCCCGCCAGGCGGGCTGCGCCTGCGGGTAGGGCAGGGCGGTAGCCTCATAGACTCCGCGCGCGATGGCGCGGGTCAGGCAATCGGCGGCGCGCGCCGTCAGCTCCGTGAACTCCGCCGCCTCGTTTCCGAGCGGCCTGCGGCCTGTGGCTGCGGCGAAGATCGTGTCGCCGTCGAAGAGCGCGTGGGAAAAGCGAAGGCCGCGCGCCAGGCCTGCATGGGCCGCGATGGCGAGGCGCTTGGCCTGGGCTTTCGTCAGAACCGCGTCCGTCGCCACGAGCGCGATGGTGGTCGCAGGCTGAGGACCGCCCTTCCAGACCAGGGGGCGCATCTCCGGCGTGATACGTTCGGGCAGGCCCAGGCCCCCGAACTCATGGCCTTCCTCCAGACCTCCGGCCCAGAAATGCGGCCCCTCGCCGATGACGGCCGAAGCGACCGCGTTGACGATGACGAGTGCGCCGACCGTGTGGCCGGAGGAGGTTAAGACGCTGGCGGAGCCAAGCCCTCCCTTGAGAGTCGCGGTCGTGGCCCCATACCCGCCGCCCGCCGTGCCGAGGGCGAAGTCGGGGCCGGCGTTCCGGGCAGCCTCATAGCCGATCTCGCGATAGGGCGGGTACCGGCCCCAATCCTTGTCGCCGCCATTGGTGAGATCGAAGACGACCGCCTGGGAGACTAGGGGAACGAGCGCCGGGCCGACGGCAAAGCCGACGCCCTGCTCGCGCAGATAAGCCTGGACACCGCTCGCCGCATCCAGACCGAAAGCCGAGCCGCCGGAGAGCACGATCCCATGAACGCCGGGCACCATTTTGTCCGGGTCGAGGAGGTCGGTTTCCCGCGTGCCGGGCGCACCGCCCATGACGAAGCAGGAGGCCACCGCAGGCTCATCGAAGAGGGCGGCGGTGACGCCCGAGCCGATGGCCGCATCCTGCGCATTGCCGATGCGAAGCCCTGCGACATCGGTGATGAGGTTTCGGGTTTGGGTCATGGCGTATGAGAGAACCGGAAAACGGCCGCCTTCACAAGCTGGAGAACCGGGCTTTCGGCGGCTTTCTTACGGTGCGGTGCCGGTATAGAAGGCCTCATGCTCAGCATCTCCTTTCCTGCCGCGGCGCTCGGCGGCCTCATCAGCTTCCTGAGCCCCTGCGTCCTGCCGCTGGTGCCGCCCTATCTGTCGTTCCTCGCAGGCACGACCTTTGAGCGGCTGAACGCGGGCGACCATGCGGTTCGTCAGCGGACGATGCTGGCGGCACTCCTGTTCGTCGCGGGCTTTTCGACCGTCTTCGTGCTCCTGGGGGCGACCGCCTCGGCTCTGGGGCAGGTGATCCGCCAGTATCTCGACGTGCTGAGCACGGTGGCAGGCGTCGCCATCATCGTCATGGGCCTGCACTTCCTTGGGGTTTTCCGGATCGGGCTCTTCTACCGTGAGGCGCGGTTCAAGGTGGAAAAGCCGGTCGGGCTCTGGGGCGCCTATGTGATGGGGCTGGCCTTCGCCTTCGGCTGGACGCCCTGCATCGGGCCGGTCTTGGCCGCCATCCTGGCGGTGGCGGGCTCGGAGGACAGCGTCTCCTACGGGGCCATGCTGCTGGCGGCCTATTCGGCGGGCCTGGGGATTCCCTTCCTGCTTGCCGCCTTCGCCATGAGGCCCATCATTTCGCTCCTCAAGCGCATGCGCTCGCACTTCTCCGTGGTCGAGAAGGCCATGGGCGTCCTCCTCATCCTGACCGGAATCGCCTTCCTCTCCGGCTGGATCACCGACATGTCGTTCTGGCTGCTGGAGACGTTTCCGGTGCTGGGGACACTTGGCTGAGGCATTCCGTTAAGGTTCTACCGCTTGGTCCATGTCCCGATCCCGTCGCAAAACACCATTCCAGTCCGAATTGTCACATTCAGTTAGAACCAGGATCTCTCGCGGATTATCGACCCAGAAGGAACAGACAACCCGTCGCGGATTGTCCTGAGAGGGAAATAAGACAGATACTTTGCCAGTCCGTGTGTGTTGCCAGTTTGCGCTCCAATCCCAACCGTCTCCTGCATCCAGGGCAAAACCGGATACCCTGCCATCCCGCTTGAAACATATGGCCTGGATTGATGAGGGCCAGAGAGCGTTCGGAGGCGCAATCGTTCTTTCCCAGCATCCTACAACGCCTGTTTGCTTTGGGCGGGCTGTAGCTTCCTGAATGGCTGTGGCGAGCGGTATTGAGAGAATGAGGGCTAGGATAGCAGGCCAAGTCTTCTGCATGCGATGCACCGTTTCTTGCTACAAAATAGCATAAACCTGGGCTCCAGCAGAAATCGGGTCGTTTTCCGCTCAGCTTGGCTGCAAGCCTGATGGTCTCGAACCAAGGAGACCATCCATGTCATTTCAGATTTGCGGGCTCGACGCCCAAGCCTTTGCCCCTCTTTTCTCAATGAGCGAGGCCGAGCTTGCAGCTATGGGCGCCCGGCGCGTCGTGGCCGATCAGGCCGATCTCTACCCCTGCCGTATCTCTCTCAAGCGAGTGGAGGAGGGGGAGGAGCTCCTGCTGCTCAACCATGTCCACCAGCCCACACCGACCTCACCCTACCGGGCCGCAGGGCCGATCTTCGTCGGTCGCTCCGCACGGACGGGCTCCTACCGGGGTGAACTGCCGCCGATCCTGAGGGACAGGCTTTTGTCGCTGCGCGCCTATGATGGGCAGGCCTTCATCGTCGATGCGGAGGTCGGGGAGGGCGAAGAGGTTTTGACCCTGATCGGGCGTTTCCTTGAGAATCCCGCGGTGGAGCATATCGATGCCCATTTCGTCCGGCGCGGCTGCTTCGCAGCGCGGATCGAGCGGACCTGAGGATCAGGCCCGGACCGTGTGCCCGGCGCCTTCGAGCACCGCCACCGCCCTGTCCGCATCCGCTGCCTTCACCAGCACGTAGTCGGTGCTGAAGGTGGAGGTGGCGAAGATGCCGATGCCGGCCCCGGCGAGGGGCTCAAGGACGGAAGCGAGGATGCCCGGAACGCTGAAATCGAAGCTCTGCTCGATCCGAAGACAGCGCCAGCCGGCGTCGGTCTCGGCTCCGGCGGGAGCCTGGGCGAGGGGAAGGACAAGGGTCGTCTCTTCAGGCGCGCGGACCAGCAGCGAGAACGGTCCAGGGGGCGGCGGCTCGACAGCCGCCTCAGGGACGAGGCGACAGACGGCGTAGATTTCCGGAAGGAGATGGAGGTTGAGGGTGGGCATGCCCGTCCGCCTCAAGAGGTGCCTTCATAAGAAAACCCGCCCTGTCGCCAGGGCGGGTTTCCCTTCAGATTGGCTGTGAGGCCAGTCGATTACATGCTGAGCTCGTTGCCCGAGTAGTCGATCTTGCCGTCGGCGCCCTTCTTCCAGACGTACATGACGTAGTCAGGACGGGTGATGTCGCCCTTCTTGTCGAAGGAGAGATCGCCGATCACGGTCTTGAACGACTTGCCGGACTTGATCGCCTCGGCGACCTTCTTGCCGTTCGTGCTACCCGCTTGCTTGGCGGCCTCGGCCAGGACCTGGGCTGCTGCGTAGGAGTAGAGCGTGTAGGCCTCGGGCTCGTAGTTCTTGGCGCGGAACTTCGCGACCACTTCCTGCGCAGCCGGGTTTTTACGCGGATCGGGAGCGAAGGTCATGAGGGTGCCTTCGGCGCCCGGGCCGGCGATCGAGGTGAACTCGGCCGACACGATGCCGTCGCCGGACATGAGCGGGGCGTTGAGGCCCTGGTCGCGCATCTGGCGGATGATGAGGCCGGCTTCCGTGTGGAGGCCGCCGAAGTAGACGACGTCGACGCCGGCCTGCTTCAGCTTCGACACGAGAGCGGAATAGTCCTTCTCACCCGTGTTGACGCCTTCGTAGACCACTTCCTTAAGACCCTTGGAATTCATGGTCTTCTTGGTCTCGTCGGCCAGACCCTTTCCGTAGGGGGTCTTGTCGTGGACAATCGCAACCTTCTTGTCCTTGAACTTGTCGGCAAGATAGCTGCCTGCAACAAGGCCCTGCTGGTCGTCGCGGCCGCAGGTGCGGAAGGTGTTCCACATGCCGCGCTCGGTGTAGGTCGGGTTCGTCGAAGCGGGCGAAATCTGAACGATTCCAGCCTCTTCATAGATCTGCGAAGCCGGGATCGAAACGCCCGAGCAGAAGTGGCCGATGACCATCTTCACGCCTTCGGCCGCGAACTTGTTCGCCACCGACACGCCCTGCTTGGGGTCGCACACGTCGTCACCGACGACGAGCTCTACCTTCTCGCCGTTGATTCCGCCGGCTGCGTTGATGTCAGCGACGGCCTGCTCAGCGCCGTTCTTAAGCTGCGCGCCGAAAGCGGCATTCGGACCGGTGATGGGGCCGGCAACGCCGATCTTGATCTGCGCATTGGCAGCGCTCGAGAAGGCAAGGCCAAGACCAAGCGCGACGCTGGTCAACAGCATTTTTTTCATGAGGTCACTCCTCTGGTGGTTTTTTTGAGGCCCCGTAATCGTTTCGGGGCCGGTTTGGCGGGGGAACCCGCCATCCGCGGAACATCATGCTTGTTTTTAAGCGGATGTCACCTGGGAATTTTTTGAGCTTAGCCCTTTGTCGCAGAAGCCTTTTCCCGCCAGGAGAACAGGCCGGTCCGCTCATAAAGCCACCGGTACTGGGAGGTCATCAGCTTGGCGCGGTTGTACTGGAAGCCGAGCGAGCCGATGATGAGCACCACAATCGTGTCCACGACATAATACTGGAGGGACAGCAGCGTGCCCTCGAACAGGGCGTAGTGGATGAAGCGCACCGCCACCCCAAGGAGCAGCAGGTAAATCACGAGCTGCCAGTAGGGCCCCCAGGTGATCGCGATGGCGCGCCCGGTCATCCAGGCCGCCCACCCGCCCATGATGACGGTGATGAGGAGAAAGAGCCAGATCGACGGCTCTTCGTAGAGGATGCCCTGCATCAGTGGTGCCCTCCTTCGAGATAGGCCGCGCGGACCTGCGGATCGGCGAGCAGTTCCTTGCCCGTGCCGCTCATGGTGATGTTGCCCGTCACCATCACATATCCGCGATGGGCGAGTTTCAGGGCATGGTAGGCGTTCTGCTCGACGAGGAAGATGGTCATGCCGTCCTTCTCGTTGAGTTCCTTAATGATGTCGAAGATCTGCTTGACGATGAGTGGCGCAAGACCCAGCGACGGCTCGTCCAGGAGCAGGAGCTTCGGACGGCTCATGAGGGCGCGGGCGATGGCCAGCATCTGCTGTTCGCCGCCGGAAAGCGTACCGCCCCGTTGCTGCAGGCGCTCCTTCAGGCGCGGGAAGAGCGTGCAGACGCGCTCCAGGTCTTCGTCGAAATGGGCGAAGTTGTTGATCGAGGCCCCCATCTGGAGGTTCTCGAACACCGTCATGCGCGGGAAGATGCGCCGGCCTTCCGGCGATTGCGCGATCGACATCTGCGCAATCTCGTGGGTCGGCACCTGGGTGATATCCTTCCCCGCGTAAGTAATAGTGCCCTCGCGCGCCCGCGGGTTGCCGAAGATCGTCATCATCAGCGTGGACTTGCCGGCGCCGTTGGCGCCGATCAGGGTCACGATCTCGCCCTCGTGGACGTCCATGTCCACGCCCTTGAGCGCAATGATGTTGCCGTAATAGGTCTTCACGCCGCGCACGCTGAGAAGCGGCTGGCGCGCCGTTTCGGCAATAGGGCTCTGCATTGCGATGTTTGCTCCAGCGGTGCTCATGCGCCGATCTCCGCTTCCACCTGTTCGACTTCCTCGTCGGCCACGCCCAGATAGGCGGCGATGACCTTGGGATCGTTCCGGACCTCGGTGGGCGAGCCGTCCGAGATCTTGGTGCCGTAATCGAGCACTACCACGTGATCGGAAATCTCCATCACCACCGACATGTCGTGCTCGATGAGCAGGATCGACGTGCCCTGTTCCTTTCGGATCGAGAGCAGGAGCTCGTTGAGCTCCAGGGACTCGCGCGGATTGAGGCCCGCCGCCGGCTCGTCGAGGCAGAGCAGGAGCGGGTCCGTGCACATGGCGCGGGCGATCTCGAGGCGGCGCTGGTCGCCGTAAGGCAGGTCGCCGGCCGGATCGTCGGCCCGATGCATGAGCTTCGTCTTCTCCAGCCAGAACTTGGCCTTCTCGATGGCTTCCTTTTCCGCCTTGCGGTAGCCGCCAAGGCCGAGAACGCCAAAAACGGTGAAGCCGGAGGCGATCATCAACGGGTTGTGCTGCGCCACGAGCAGGTTCTCCAGCAAGGTCATGCCGGAGAACAGGCGGATGTTCTGGAAGGTGCGGGAGACCTTGGCCTTCCAATTGATGCTGTGTCCCGGCAACCGCTCCAGGAGGAGGTGGGAGCCATCCGGCTTGCGGAGAGCGATCATGCCTTCCGTCGGCTTGTAGAAGCCGGTGATGCAGTTGAAGACCGTGGTCTTGCCTGCACCGTTCGGGCCGATGAGCGCGGTGATGTCCCCGCGCCCGGCCTTGAAGGAGAGATCGTTGATGGCGACGAGGCCGCCGAAGCGCATCGTGAGATGCTGTACGTCGAGGATGGGATCCTGCAGCCAGCGCATTAGCCGTGTCCTTCCTTCACGAGCGAGCCGGAAATGGCCTTGCGCTCTTTCAAGATCACCGAGGGTTGCCGTTCCGAAATCAGGCCGCGCGGACGCCAGACCATCATGGCCACCATGCCTGCGCCGAAGAGCAGGAGGCGGTATTCGTTCGGATCGAAGCCCTCACCGAAGACGGCCTGGAGGAAGGTGAGGTTACGCAGGATCTCGGGACCGCCGACCAGAACGATCGCCGCGATGGCGACGCCGATCTGCGAGCCCATCCCGCCCATGACCACGATGGCCAGGATGATCGCCGATTCCAGGAAGTTGAAGCTCTCAGGCGAAATGAAGCCCTGACGCACGGCGAAGAACGACCCGGCGAAGCCGCCGAACATCGCGCCGATGGAAAAGGCCGTGAGCTTGGTGTTCCGGGTGTTGATGCCGAGCGAGCGGCAGGCGATTTCGTCCTCGCGCAGGGCCTCCCAGGCGCGCCCCACAGGCAGCCTGCGCAGGCGCATGGTGACGAAGTTGGTGAGCAGGGCCAGTATCAGGATGAGATAGTACAGGAAGACAATCCTGTGCATCGGGCTGTATTCGAGCCCGAACAGAGCCGCGAACCCGTCCTCGTCCGAGTTGAAGGGGATGCCGAAGAAGGTTGCGCGCGGGATCGAGGCGATGCCGGCGCCGCCGTTCGTCAGTTCTACCCAGTTGATGAGCACGAGGCGGATGATCTCGCCGAATGCCAGGGTCACGATGGCGAGATAGTCACCGCGCAGGCGCAGCACCGGGAAGCCGAGGATGATGCCCCAGAACGCGGCGAGGATGCCGGCGAGGGGCAGGCAGATCCAGAAGGACCAGCCGAAGGTGGTCGAGAGCAAGGCGTAGGAGTAGGCGCCGACCGCATAGAAGGCGACGTAGCCCAGGTCGAGCAGACCGGCCAGGCCCACCACGATGTTCAGACCCCAGCCGAGCATCACGTAGGTGAGGATCAGAATGCCGAGATCGATCCAGTAGCGGGATTCGTTCAGCCCGCCTTGGACCACGTAGACGATGAAAGGGAAGGCTAGCGCAACGCCGAGGAAGAAGGGAATGCCGAAACGGGACACCTTCTGGAAGGCGCTCGGTTCCGCATGCACCACTTCCGTCGCCTGTCGGGGACTCGGGACCGCCTTGCGGTAGGCCCGGGTCGCTGTGAAGGCATGGATCGCAAGACGCAACGCGAAGATGATGGGGCAGAGGATCGCCACCAGATCCCACCGGGGGTCGAGGAGGAGATCCGCGCCGCTCTGGTCCGTCCTGTAGGCCAGGAGCGGGATGGACAGGCCGAACATGACCAGCGCTGCCTTGGCGGAGTCCTTGAGGGCGGCGGCCCAGTCGATACGGCCGCGGGTGGCCGAAACGTCGGACGAGGTCGTCGTAATCGAAGGAGCGTTCATGGCGCTGTTCCTCAGACCTTCTCGACTTCAGGCCGTCCGAGAATGCCGGAGGGCATGAAGATGAGCACGATGGCCAGGATCGAGAACGCGGCGACGTCCTTGTACTCGATCGAGAAATAGGCCGACCAGAAGGTCTCGATGAGGCCGATGATCAGCCCTCCGAGCACGGCTCCCGGCAGGGAGCCGATGCCGCCCAGAACCGCCGCCGTGAAGGCCTTCACGCCCGGCACGAAGCCGTCGCTGAAGCTCACCACGCCATAATAGAGAAGGTACATGGTGCCCGCGACCGCGGCGAGCGCCGCGCCGATCACGAAAGTGAGCGAGATCGTGCGGTCCACGTTGATGCCCAGCAGGGAGGCCATCTTGCGGTCCTGCTCGCAGGCGCGCTGGGCGCGGCCGAGAGAAGTCTTCTGGACGAGGTACCAGAAGATCGAGAGCAGCACGGCCGTGAAGACCATGATGATGATCTGCTTGTAGGAGATCGCGACGTTGTAGCCGCTCTCGCCCTGGAAAAGGACGATCACCTCGCCGACCATCGGAGGCGTCGGCTTGTTGCGTGCGCCTTGAACGACCTGGACGAAGTTCGACAGGAAGATCGAGACGCCGATCGCGGAGATCAGCGGCGCCAGGCGGAACGAGCCGCGCAGGGGACGGTATGCGATCCTCTCGACGGTCCAGCCCCACAGGGACGTGAGCGCCATGGCGAGGACCAGCACGATGAGCAGCGCCACCAGCGCGGAGGAGATCCCCAGCCAGGTGGTCAGGATCACGAAGAAGATGAGGGCGATGAAGGCCGACACCATGAACACGTCGCCGTGGGCGAAGTTCACCATGCCGATGATGCCGAATACCATCGTGTAGCCGATGGCGATGAGGCCGTAGATCGACCCCAGAGTCAGCCCATTGATGAGCTGCTGCACAAAAATTTCCATGTCCAACCCTTAGCCCCTCTGGAATGGGGTCATTCTTGGGAAACCTCGCACAGCAAAGCACGATGCGGTTGCGAGGCCAAGCCGATGCGTAAAGCGGGCCGTGTCTAGCAAACGGATTTTCGTTCGACAACATTCGGTTAAGCTTTCCATCAGCCAGTTTGATGGAAGAAGCGGCAGGATTCGCCGGAATAGAGGGCAGGCGCTTCCCATGCGGCGGGTGGGAGCCCATATGCCTCCCATGGTCTTGTGCTCAGCCCAAAAGGGTGGGAGAGGCTTCTTCGGAATAAGATGTTGAAGACTCATACCTCTCCCCCTTCCGATGCCGCCAGTGGCGCTCCCGCTCTCGATCCCGGTCTCTTCCGCGAGGGAATGAGTCGTGTCGCCGGTGCCGTTCATATCGTCACGACCCAGGGTTCGGCCGGGCGCGCGGGCCTCACGGCCACTGCCGTCGCTCCGGTGACCGACAGCCCGGCTTCGCTTCTGGTCTGCGTCAACAGCGCAGGCCGGTCGGCGCAGGTGCTGCTGGCGAACAAGGTCTTTTGCGTGAATACCCTGAGCGCTCCGGATCTGCCGCTCGCCGACATCTTCGCCGGCCGGACGGACCTCCATGGACAGGACCGCTTCTCGTCAGGGCAGTGGGAGGATCTCCTCACGGGTTCCCCTACTCTGATGACGAGCCTGGTGTCCTTCGATTGCCGGCTCACCGAGGCACGGGTCGTCGCGACCCATCACGTTATCCTGGGCGAGATCGTCGCCGTCAGGCTGGGCGACCGGATGCCCGCCCTGGTCTATCAGGGGCGGCTCTACCACGAACTATGATACCCAAACGGGCGGCGCTCGTCCGCTGATCGGCTGAATGGACCGGGAGAAGCGCGTCTTCCGTAAATGTCTTTTCGGTTGAGCGCCGCAGGTCGGCGCCCCCTTTATTTGCAATAAAGTAGCGGTGCTTTGTCTTTTTTTGCGCCTATTCAGGACGAAGCACAGGTGGTCCGTGAAAGTGCAGTTGCGGATCTACGGAGCGGGTTGGTATTCGTTCCGCCTGGCGAAGCTCTGCTGCCGCATGTGACCTCCTAAGCGCCTGAGGGCCTTAGGGAAGATGTCGCAAATATCCCACATCTGCTGGAAAACCGTTCGGGCAGCCCCGCCTTAGTATTGTATATGTAATATTATTTTCATTGACCGTACCTTTATTTAGGGTAGGAAAATGTCAGGTTATGACGTTTGTCTGTGTCCGGGAAGGGGATGCGTACAGCCTATGAGCGCCAAGGTGTCCTCATTTCCTGAAACTGTGCGGCCCATAGCATTGCGGACCGTCCTGCCTTGGCTGGAAGGGCATGAGGCCCTGGCTGCTTTTCCGGCGGTCGTCCAGGCATCCGAAGCCCGCGGCCAGGCGTATCCGCAATGAACGACGGCTTCCTAGCACATGTTGCTCCTCAGCCACCGGATTGGGGAGGTCCGTTCATCGCCATGACGCGGGAGAAGATCCGCTGGCCTCGCGGTGGAGGCGAAATGGGGGAGCGCATCCGCAGTCGCGACTGGGGACAGACGCCGCTCGGTCCCGTCGAGGCTTGGCCACAGAGCCTTCGCACCGCAGTCGATCTCATGCTCAACGCGCGCCAGCCCGCCTCCAATTGCCTGGGGGCCGCAGCTGGCCACGCTCTACAACGACGACTGCATCCCGATCCTCGGCGCAAGGCCCGCGGAAAGCCTGGGCAGGCCCTATGCCGAGCTCTGGTCGGAGGTCTGGGGCCGGTTCCGGGCCGTCGTCGAGGCGGCGCTGGAGGGCGAGGCGCAGCATGTCGCCGATCAACCTCTCATCCCCGCCGGCGATCCCGGTCAGCCGGCCGGCTGGTTCACCCTGTCCTAGATACCGCTGCGCGACGAGGCGGGGGCGGTGGCGGGCTTCTACTTCGCGGCAACCGAGACGGCCGGAAGGATCCTGAACGAGGAGGCGCTGCGCGAGGGCCAGGAAGCGGCGCTGCGCGGGACGGAGGCCCGCTATCGCACGCTTTTTGAGGCCCTCGGCAAGGGCTTCTGCGTGGTGGACATGGTTTTCGACGAGCAGAACCGTCCGGCAGACTACGTCTTCGTCGAGGTCAATTCCGCTTTCGAAGCCCAGGCGGGGCTATGCGACGCTGCAGGACGGAGCATGTGCTCCCTTCGACCCGGATGCGAGGCGCACGGGCTCGAAACGTTCGGCCGGGTGGCTCTCGCCGGGGATCCGGTGCGCTTCGAGCATGAAGCTGCCGACACGGGGCGCTGGTACAATGTCTTCGCCTACCGGGTCGGCGACCCGCAGCAGCGCCGGGTTGCTCTTCTCTTTGACGACATCACCGAGCGCAGGCGGGTCGAGGAGGCATACCGCGAAAGCGAGGACCGCTATCGCTCGCTGATCGCGCACAGCTCCGAAGGAACCTGGCTCCTCGAGCTTACCCCGCCGGTCGGTATATCCCTGCCGGACGACAAGCAGATCGAGCTGGCCTACCGCAATGGGCGCTCCGAGGACCTGATCGGCAAGACCCTCGACTTCCCCCATGCCGGCCGACGATCCGGCGGTGAGGGAATATTTCGGCGCGATCATCCGTTCCGGCTATCGCCTGATCGATATGGAATCGGTGGAGCAGGACACGGACGGGAACCGCAGTACTTCGCCAACAGCATGATCGGGGTCGTCGAGAACGGTTTCGTGAAGCGGATCTGGGGGATCTAGCGCGACATCACCGATCGCAAGCGGGCGGACGAGCAGCGCACGCTTCTCATCAACGAGTTGAATCACCGGGTGAAGAACACCCTGGCCACGGTCCAGTCCATCGCTTCCCAGACCCTGCGCAACGCCAAGGCTCCGGCGGAAATCAGGGAGGCTTTCGAGAGCCGTCTTTTTGCCCTGTCCCGGACCCATGACGTGCTGACGCGGGAGAACTGGGAGGGGGCTGACCTCCGGGACATCGCAGAGCATGCGATGGCGCCCTATGCCGGCCGCGGGGAGAGCCGGGTCCATGTGAGCGGGCCGAGCGTGCGCCTGCCGCCGCGCATGGCGCTGCCGCTGGCCATGGGGCTGCAGGAGTTTGCGACCAATGCGGTGAAATACGGCGCGTTGTCGGACGCCTCGGGCGTGGTCCGGATCGCCTAGCACCTCGAACAGGGCGAGCCCAGCCGCCTGCATCTTTGCTGGGAGGAAAGCGGCGGTCCGCCCGTTCAGACCCCGGCCCGCCGCGGCTTCGGGTCTCGACTGATCGAGCGGAGTCTCACCCATGATCTCAACGAGGCGGCCAAGATCGATTTCCGTCCCACGGGCGTGGTCTGCACCGTGGATGCCCCGCTCGCCTGAACGCCTTCCGCTCTATGCCCGGCGCGTCTTGCCCGGCGCATAGGGACTCCAGCCCGTCAGCTGAACGAAGCCGTCGCCCGCTGCGACGACGAGGTGGTTGCGGTGGCGGTGGACGAGCGCGCCCGGACGGTGGAGGTGCGGCTCCTCCCAGCCGGCCGCATCCCATACATAGAGATAACGGGAATCGACCTGAGCGAAGGCCTCGATGGAGCCGAAGGCGCGGATGGTGCGGAGTGCGTCCCTGACGCTCCGGGTCCAGTCGATGGTGCGCTGCGCCTGCGTGATGCGGGGCCAGTAGGAGCCGGGACCCTGCGGCTGCGCATCAGCCCACAGGCGCGGAAGGTCCTCGGCGATGCGGGCGGCGATGGTCCGGGACGCCATCTGGCACCTGGCGAGAAGGGTATCGTGGGTCTCGTTCTCCGACAGCCGAAAGCGCTGCTGCGCGACGATGGCGCCCGTATCGAAGGCGGGTTCGAGCACATGCGCCGTGACGCCCCATTCCGGGACCGCGCCGAGGATGGCCTGAAAGAGCGGGTAGGGGCCACGCGCCTCCGGAAGCGGCGAGGGATGAAAGTTGACGGCATATCTCAGATGCGCCTCCCAGCTGGTGACCAGCCAGGGGTAGCCCGCCACCACCAGCGCATCGCAGCGCATCGCCTTCAGGCCCGCGAGATCGGAAGGGCGGATCCGCGTGAGCTGGACAGGTAGCCTCAAGGAGCGGGCGCGGGCGATCGTCGCGTCGTTGAAATCGTAGATGCCGTCGCAGGGGCGGCTGAAGAGTTTGATCGGCTCCCAGCCTTTGTCGAGAAGAGTCCCGAAGACGTCACCCAGAAAGTCGATTCCGGCGAAGGCAAAGCGCATTCCCGGTGTTCCCCCTTCGACTGCTCCGTCCTCAGTCCGCCTTCCCGTCCAGGGAAGCGGTGAGGGCCCGCCGAGGCTGCTTGCGGATAAATGAACGAAAAATCGGGTTGTTGCGCAAGGCCGTCTCTCCGGCGCCGACGACCGTGTCGAGGGTCTGCGGGTCGAGTTTGAAGCGGGTCGGCACCTCGTCGAGCCGCCGACGCAGTTCCGGACCCGCATCGGCGAAGGACACACGACCCACCGTGAAGGCCACATCGGCGCAATTCCAGCCCTTCAGGGTTCCGCGCAGCTGCCGCACCTCGGCGGAAGACAGAGAGCAGCGCCAGCGCCGCAGATCGGCCTCCCAATCCTTCATGATGGTAGTGAAGTAATCGTAGCCCTTGTAGACGCCGGAATCGATGGCGACGTCGGTGACGATCCCGGCCAACTCCAACCCGGACGGGGAGGCGAGATTGCGCGGCCAGTCCCCGGCAGGTTCGCGGCCTGCATCCACCACGAGGAAGAGCATCCGCTGCACGCGCACGGCCTGTTCGGCCGTCATCGGCATATAGGGGCGGTCCCGGTTCGTACGCGCCACGGCGAGCGAGTGGATGCCGAAGTTGTCGGTCAGTCCGCCGTCGAGGAGCTTCACATAGCGGAAGCGCTCCGGATCGCTGCGGTAGCGCATGGTGGCGGCGGCGCTGGCGCGCAGGGTCGCGGGCGCGGTCGGATCGGCGACGCCCCGCTGCAGCCATTTCGGAACATGGCCGCCGCAGGAGGAGCCGAAATTCTCGATGTTGATCGGGATGAACAGCCCCGGTACGGCAGCGGAGGCCGCTACCGCCTCGGACAGGCGGACCTTGCTCAGGTCGCTGCACAGGGCGCTGAAGGTAATCGGCTCGAAGACGAAGGGCACGCGGCCGTAGATGTCGGAAGCCGCGATCCAGACGAGCGGACGCTTTCGGGCGAAGAGATCCGCATAGGTCGCGCCGTCGAACAGGTTCTCGTTGAGCCAGGGCGGGAAATTGGAGCGGTCGTTGACGCCGCCATCCTCCACGATCCGCAGCACGTTGGCGAGGGACACGTCCGTGTCGAAGCCCTGTTCCGCGTTGCGCTCCAGGAAGCGGGAGCGGAATTCCGGCAGGCCCTCACGACCCTTCAGGCCGAAATAGGCGGCCGTGACCGAGCCGCCGGAGACGCCGGAGACCAGGTCCACCAGGTCGGTCATGCGGCCCGGGCCGCGCTCGGTCTCGATCTCGTAGCGGTTGAGCTCGTTCAGGACGCCATAGGAGAACGCCGCGGCGCGCATGCCGCCGCCCGAGAAGGCGACGCCCACGACGGTCGTGCCGAACTGGTCGGGTCCGAGCGGCCAACCCTCCTGCTCGGAGACATGGGCGATGGGCTGGTTGATGGGATCGTTGAAGACCTGGCCCGCGCAGGCCGAAAGCGCCAGGGTCAGGCAGCCGGCCGCCAGCCATTTTTTGAGAAAGCTTGGATGTCCCGCCACCATGTCGGCCCGCCCCGTGAACCCTGGCCATACGATGACGATGGGAAACTCTCAATAGGGTGCTGCCCGGGAACCGGGGTACAAGCTCGAGACTTAGCCTTGAGCATAGGGCAGGTCACCGCCTGCGCGTCGAGGGCGGAATCCTGCCGGTGAGCCTCTGTTCGAAGGAGTTCGCATGGTATCGAAGGATTTCATCCGCCAGATGGAAGGTTACGGATTGACCACCGCCAGCATCCTCTACCGGATGCCGGACCACCCTACCTTTCTCCAGACCTACATCTGGCAGGCTTACGATCTCGCCCCCGAGTTTCCCGTCCTTCTCGAGTTCCTGGACTTCTGGCAGCGGGAGCTGGCCGGGCCGCTCTATTCCGTCACGGTCTCCCATGCACAGCTGATACGGCCCGCCGAGTTCATGGCCGTCGAGGGCGAGATCAACATTCATTGAGATACCTTCTTTCTCCGGGAGTCTTGGCCCAGGGGCGCAACTCGGCTAGAGAGGCGCCCTGAGCGTCCTCGAACCTGCCAGGGCTCCTTGTTCCCCAACGCGCGCACTTCCCAAATCCTGCTCGCCCTTGCCTCGCAGCCAGGCGAACGCCTGACCGTGCGCGACATCATGGCCGTGCTTCAGGACAGGGCCTTCGCCCTCCTGATCGTTCTGCTGGGGCTGCCCAACTGCCTTCCCATGCCGCCGCCGATCCCGCTGGTCTGCGGCCTTCTGCTGGCGCTGGTGGCAATCCAGATCCTGTTCGGCCGCGAGGTGCCGTGGCTTCCCGGACAATTGCTGAACCGCTCGCTCGCCCGCA
The DNA here is from genome assembly GCF_020866965.1 of Microvirga roseola. GTDB lineage: Bacteria > Pseudomonadota > Alphaproteobacteria > Rhizobiales > Beijerinckiaceae > Microvirga > Microvirga roseola. The sequence continues at coordinate 47,567 of NZ_JAJATX010000021.1, read as the reverse complement.
CCGATGTGGAGCGGGCGGTGGAGCGGGCCATGCCGACCTTCCGGCGCCTGGAGCGCTTCTCCCGCCCGCGCATGACCTTTCTCGACACGCCCATCGCCATGCGTCTCATGGGCGCGATCATCCTGGTCTTGGCGCTGGGGCTGCTCTTTGCGCCGCCCTTCGTAGGGCAGATTCCGCTCGGGCTCGCCGTCTGCCTCGTGGGCATCGGCCTCGTGGAGCGCGATGGCGTGGTGGTGCTGGGAGGCCTTGTGATCGGCTCTGTCGGACTGATCCTCAGTCTCGGCTTCGTCTATGCCGTACTGACGGGCATCGACACGATCATCTGATCGTGTCGATGCCGTTTCATGCGTAGTCCTTATTCGTCCATGTAAGCCGGCGCGGCACGGAGCTGGCCCGTGGGAATGGTCAGGATGATCCGGTCGGGCACGATGGCGCGGCTAATGCGGTGATCGGATCTCTGCTCGACCCCCGCGGCGGTGCTCGGCGGCAGGCCCTGGCCGGGGAGGGTGCCGGTGGTCGCCGTCATGTCGTAGGGATCCAGGCGGATCGCCTGCGGCGGGACCGCCAGACGGCGCTCGCCGATGCCCAGGAAGCCTCCGACCTCGATGACGAAGGCCGTGACGCGGCCGTTCCGGTCGATGAGCACGTCCGCCACCTCGCCGACATCCTGGTTCTCCGGGCTGTAGACATCCTGGCCGATCACGTCCGTGGCCCGGAGGATGCCCGGGTTGCGCCGGGTGATGAACCCGACCGGGCCGGAGGCGATGTCGGGACCTGCGAATCCGGTGTCGCGCGCGACCGTTGCGGGCGGGCGAAGGTCCACCGTCGGAGGAGGCGCGGCCTGGGCGAGGGCTGCGGGCGCCACCAGGGTGGAGCAAAGCAGGCCGGCGACGGTCAGTGTCATGCGCATCGAGAATCTCCCGGAAATGGCTCTGTTGCTGAGCCAACGCCGCGGGAGTGGCTTGGTTCTCCGCGAAAACGCTGCGCTCAGATCAGGCGCAGCCCTTTCAGGCTCGCATGGCCTTCGCGGCCGACGATGATGTGGTCGTGGATGGTGATCCCCAGGGGCTTGGCGACCTCAATGATCTCGCGGGTCATCTTGATGTCGGCGGCGGAGGGTGTCGGATCGCCCGAAGGGTGATTGTGCACCAGGATCAAGGCCGAGGCCGAGAGTTCGAGCGCCCGCTTCACCACCTCGCGCGGATAGACCAGCGTGTGATCCACCGTGCCCGATTGCTGGACCTCGTCGGCGATGAGGGCATTGCGCTTGTCGAGGAAGAGGAGCCTGAACTGCTCCTTGTCCATGAAGGCCATGGCGGTGCGGCAGTAATCGAGCACCGATGTCCAGGATGACAGGACCGGCCGCTTCGCCACCGCCCCTTGGCGAGCCGTCGGGCGGAGGCCTCCAGGATCTTGAGGTCCGTCACGACGTTCTCGCCGATGCCATCCACCTCCATGAGCCGGGCGGGGGAAGCGGCGAGCACCTCGGAAGGTGCCGAAGCGCTTGAGAAGTTCCTTGGCGATGGGTTTCACGTCCCGGCGGGGAATGGAGCGGAAGAGGACGAGCTCCAGCAGCTCGTAGTCCGGCAGGGCATCGCCGCCCACCTCCACGAAGCGCGCGCGCAAACGGTCCCGGTGCCCGTAGTAATGGGGAGTGTCGTCGCCGCTCATGCCCGTCCGCCATTGAGAGGTGAAACGTTACTCTGTAGGCTTGTGGCGATGAAGGGGCCGGTGTCAAGCCGGCTGGGAAAACCAATGCGGACAGGGTGCTATTTCAAGCTGATGATGATCCTGCCGTTTGCGGGAGTCGGTGGTCTCGTTGGGGGAGTGATAGGTGTAGCGCTTGGCTTCCTAGCACTTCCCATCATTGTAGTCGTAGCTGCCGTCTTTGCTGCATCCTCCGATCCACTCAGAACCGCGTTCGCAGCTATGGAATATGCTGCAGCAGCGGGCATGATATTCGGGGTGTTATTTTCTGTCTGGCTGCTGATCCGGCGTTTTTGACGGATTGCTGCTGCGCCTTGACGCCAATCAAGCTGGGTAAGGCGGCTTGTCCAAGCCCTTGGGCGAGAAGGTGAAGACCTCGGCGCCGGTTTCCGTCACGCCGACCATGTGCTCGAACTGGGCCGAGAGGGAGCGGTCGCGGGTTACGGCGGTCCAGCCGTCGGAGAGCACCTTCACCTGCGGGCGGCCCAGATTGATCATGGGCTCGATCGTGAAGAACATGCCGGCTTTCAGCTCCACGTTATAGGCCGGCTCCACGTAGTGGAGGATGGTGGGCGAGTCGTGGAAGGCCTTGCCGATGCCATGGCCGCAGAAGTCCCGCACCACCGAGCAGCGCTCGGCTTCCGCATAGGACTGGATGGCCGCGCCGATGTCGTTGGTGGTAGCCCCCGGCTTGACTGCGGCAATGCCTCGCAGCAGGCACTCATAGGTGATCTCGCACAGGCGCTGCGCCCGGCGGGGCACCTCGCCGACATAGTACATGCGGCTGGAATCGCCGTGCCACCCGTCGAGAATGACGGTCACGTCGACATTCATGATGTCGCCCTCGCGCAGGGGCTTCTCGTTCGGAATGCCGTGGCAGACCACGTGGTTGATCGAGGTGCAGATCGTCTTGGTGTAGCCGCGGTAGTGCAGGCAGGCCGGATAGGCGCCGTGGTTGCGGATGAAGTCGAAGGCGAGCTTGTCCAGGAATTCCGTCGTAACGCCGGGCTTCACGTGGTCGGTCAGCATGTCGAGGCATTCCGCCACCAGGCGGCCTGCACGCCGCATGCCCTCGAAAGCCTCGGGGCCATGGAGCGGGATTTCGGCAGAGCGCTTGCGCTCGACGACGTCGGTCTCGGTCATTCTCGGTCCTTGAACTGGAAGCCCGAATGTAAGGATCGGGGCGCGGGACGCAAGCTCTGCATGCCCTTCGTCGCCGCCATTTCCAGGCCGGATACCGGCTCCCGGGTTTTCCTTGAAGGGCTCTGTGGCTTGCGGTTGGAGCCCGAGGGTGTCATGAGCAGCGGGAATCGCCGGCAGCGGCATTTAGGTTTTTGATTGGAATGAACGATTCTCGCCCCTTCGGCGCCTATGCGCCTTCAGGCTTCATCCAGTGGGTGATCGAGCGGACGCGCACCCTGTCGGACGGCTGGGCTCCCCGCCGCCTCGCCCTGATGCTGCGCCGGATGGCGATGAAGTCCCTCAGAGGCCAGCCTCTCGACATGGAGACCTACGGGGTCCGCATGCGGCTGCACCCCTACAACAACATCTGCGAGAAGCGCATCCTCTTCACGCCCCAATATTTCGACACCCAGGAGCTGAAGATCCTGGAATCCCGGATTGGGGAGGGGTTCACCTTCGTGGATGTCGGGGCGAATGTCGGCTGGTACGCCCTCTTCGTGGCGGCCCGCGCCGGGGCATCCTCCCGTATCCTGGCCGTCGAGCCGCAGCCCGAGATCTTCGATCGCCTGACCTACAACATCCGCCAGAACCCCTTCGGCACGGTCAAGGCCGTTGCCTGCGCAGTGGCCGACAAGACCGGGGAGCTCACCCTCTTCCTCGATCCCCGCAACCGTGGAGAGTCGAGCGTGAAGATCGTGGGATCGAGCCATGCCGACGCGATCCGCGTCCCCGCCGTGACCCTCCTCGACCTCCTGAACAATGAGGGCTTCGCCCGTCTCGACGCGGCCAAGCTCGACGTGGAAGGGGCGGAAGACCTGATCCTCGATCCGTTCTTCCGGGATGCTCCCCTCTCGCTCTACCCCTCGCTCCTCCTCATCGAGGACGGCCGCGAGCGCTGGCAGATCGACCTGCCGAAGCTCCTGGAGAGCAAGGGATATCGGCTCATCCTCCAGACCAAGATGAACCTCGTCTTCGAGCGGGACTAAGCCCTACCGAGGCGTCACGATCTCCACCGGGCGGTCGATGACGACCTCCTGCGGCGTGATCCGGCAGGCATAGGCATACGACTCGACACCCGCCGCCAGCGCATGGCGAAAGGCCTTGTCATAGGCCGGGTCAATGTCGCGGGCGACGTCGAAGCGCTCCGCATCCATCTGGATCACGTAGACCAGGACCGACCGGGCTCCGGTCGCGACCATGTCCGCAAGTTCGTAGAGGTGCTTGGCGCTGCGGGCGGCGACGCAGTCCGGGAATTCCGCAAAGCCTGATTCCCGCATCATGTGGCAGTTCTTGACCTCGAGGTAGCAGGGGGGCTCCCCGTCCTTTTCGAGCAGGAAGTCGACCCGGCTGTTCCGGCCGTATTTCACCTCAGGCCGCACGCGGTCGTAATGCGCAAAAGGCGCAAGGCGCTTGTCCTTCAGCGCTTCCGCCACCAGGAGGTTCGGGCGCGAGGTGTTGATGCCGATGAGCTGGAGCGGTCCACCGCCAGCCGGGATCTCCACGAATTCCCAATTGTACTTGAGCTTGCGGGCAGGATTCGTGGCCCTGGACAGGAACACCCGGCTTCCCGGCGCCTTCAGGCCCAGCATCGCGCCGGGATTGGCGCAATGGGCCGTCACGACCTCGCCGCTGTCGAGCTCCACATCGGCCAGGAAACGCTTGTAACGCTCGATGAGACGCCCTTCGAGCAGGGGTTCGGAAAATTGCATCGGGTCCATCTGTGGGAGGAAAGACGCTCCGTAGCAGGGGAGGAGCCCCAGCTTCAACTGAACCCTTGCTTGAGAATTGCCGTTTCTGACGCATCGGCATCGGGCCCAAGAATGGAGCCCGCTCTTGGGATCAATCCGATGCCTTGTTCTTTCTTGAGCGTATCGTCTGGGGCGGAAAGTGGGTTCCACTTTTCCGCACGAGGCGCTAAAGGCCCTCAAAAGGATCGTTGCGCATGGCCGTCTCCGTCACAGCCGCCCTTCTCGTCATCGGCGATGAGATCCTCACGGGCCGCACCAAGGACAAGAACATCGGCTACATTGCCGAGTACCTGACCGCCATCGGCATCGACCTGCGCGAGGTCCGTATCGTCCCCGACGTGGAGGACGAGATCGTGGCGGCCGTGAACGCGCTCCGGCAGCGCTACACCTATCTCTTCACCACAGGCGGCATCGGGCCGACCCATGACGACATCACGGCGGATTCCGTCGCCAAGGCCTTCGGCGTCGGGATCGGCCAGGATCCCCGGGCGGTCGCCATGCTGCGGGAGCGCTACCAGCCGCACGAGCTGAACGAGGCGCGGCTGTGCATGGCCCGGATTCCCGAGGGGGCCGACCTGATCGAGAATCCCATCTCCAAGGCCCCGGGCTTCCGGCTCAGCAATGTCTTCGTCATGGCGGGCGTGCCCTCGATCATGCAGGCCATGCTCGAGAATATTGCGCCGACCCTGGAGGTCGGAGCCCGCATGAATTCCGAGGTGGTCGAGGCGGAGGGCATCGCCGAGGGCATCTATGCGGAGGGCCTTGGCCAGATCGCCGCCGCCAACGAGGGCGTGTCCATCGGATCCTATCCGTCCTTCTCGGCCGCCGGCTTCCGGAACCAGATCATCGTGCGTGGCAAGAACCTGGCTGCCGTGGAGAAGGCCGCAGCGGAAGTCCGTGACCTGCTCGGGCGCCTGAAAGGCGACCGCGCGCCCCTTTAGACGCTTTACTCATCAACGAAGACGCGAGACCAACAGATGTCGCCGACCTCCCCCAAAGCCTTCCCCGTCTCCTGGGACCAGTTTCACCGCGATGCCCGAGCGCTCGCCTGGCGTCTGGCCTCCGCCGGTCCCTTCGAGGCCATCGTCTGCATCACCCGCGGCGGCCTCGTGCCCGCAGCCATCGTGGCGCGCGAACTCGATCTCAGGCTCATCGAGAGCGTCTGCATCGCCAGCTATCACGACTACAAGAGCCAGGGCGAACTGCAGGTCCTCAAGGACATCGCGCCCTCGATCAAGGCCATCGGCGACGGCAAGGGCAAAGGCGTCCTCGTGATCGACGATCTGACCGACACGGGCAAGACCGCCAAGATCGTACGCGACATGCTGCCCAACGCGCACTTCGCCGCCGTCTATGCCAAGCCCGCCGGGCGCCCCCTCATCGACACCTTCGTGACGGAAGTCAGCCAAGACACATGGATCTACTTCCCCTGGGATATGGGCCTGTCCTACCAGGCTCCTATCCGCGAAGGCTCTGCCGGCTAAGCAATCCAAGGAGCGCCCGTGGCCGAGTTAGACATCGCGCGGACGCGCAAGAGCCTGTTCACCGCGCTCCTCGATGCGAGGGACCGGTTCGGGCGCAACAAGGTGGCGCTGGAGGATCTCGAGCGCCAGCCGATAACCTTCGGACGCCTCGTGCTGGGTTCGCTGGTGCTCGGCCGCAAGCTCGCGGGAATGACCGCGCCGGACAGACCCATCGCGGTGCTCCTGCCCAATGTCCAGGCCATCGCGGTCACGCTCTTTGGGCTCAATGCCTTCGGCCGCGTCCCGGCCTTTCTCAACTTCACGGCCGGTCTCAAGAACCTGAAGGCCGCCTGTGAGATCGCCCGGGTCGACACCATCGTAACCTCCCGCCGTTTCGTCGAGCAGGGCCAACTCGATGACATCGTGTCGGCCTTAGGCGAAGGACGCCGCATCCTCTGGCTCGAGGATGTGCGCACCACGCTGACCAGCATGGACAAGATCCGGGGCGTCCTCGATTCCTGGATCGCGCGCCGCGTCCATGCAGGGGCGAAGGTGGGACCTGACGATTCGGCAGTCGTGCTTTTCACGTCGGGATCGGAGGGCATACCGAAAGGGGTGGTGCTCTCGAACGCCAATCTCGTGGCCAATGCCTATCAGGTGAAGGCGCTGGCGGGCGACGTCCTCCGGGATGAGGATGTGTTCTTCAATCCGCTACCCATCTTCCATTCCTTCGGTCTGACGGCGGGGCTGCTGACAGCGGTTCTCAACGGCATGAAGTCGGTTCTTTATCCGAGCCCGCTCCATTACCGGCAGATCCCCAAGCTCGTCGCCGGCACCGAGGCCACGGTCATGCTCGCGACCGACACCTTCCTCCAGGGCTACGCCCGGGCGGCCGGCGAGAACGATCTCGCCGGCGTACGCTTCGTCATCGCCGGAGCCGAGAGGGTGAAGGAGGAGACGCGCCGGCTCTGGGACCGGCACAGCACGGTTATTCTCGAAGGATACGGCGCGACGGAGTGCTCGCCGGTGATCGCCGTGAACCTGCCGGAAAGCAACCGGCCGGGATCTGTCGGGCACATCCTGCCCGGCATCGAATGGCGGCTCGAACCGGTGGAAGGCATCGATGAGGGCGGGCGGCTCCACGTGCGCGGCCCGAACGTGATGAAGGGCTATCTCGATCAGGACGCACCGGGACGCATCGTTCCGCCGTCAGGCGGCTGGCACGATACCGGCGACATCGTCACCGTGGAGAATGGGATCGTCACCATCCGCGGACGGGCGAAGCGCTTCGCAAAGATCGGTGGAGAAATGGTGTCGCTCGCCGCCATCGAGGCCATGGTCCAGGGCCTCTGGCCCGACAGCAACCACGTGGTCGTCGCCCTGCCGGATTCCCGGAAAGGCGAGCAGATCGTCCTCATCACCGACAAGCCGGATGCGGATCGGGACGCGTTGCTGGACCATGCCCGTGAGCAGGGTTTCCCCGAACTCTGGGTACCGAGGTCTATCCTTGTCTCGAGCATTCCGGTCCTCGGCTCCGGCAAGACCGACTATGCCGCCGCCGTCGAGATGGCGCATCGCTTGCAGGCGATGCTGTAGCGCGTCAGCTCGACCCTGGCTTCCGTAACAAAGCCGCGCCTGCGGCGTTGTTCTCGCGCTTACCCCTTCACGAAGCGAGTTCACGGATCGGCGACATGAGGAAGTTCGTACTTGCCCTGGCATTCATTTCATCGGCCACCGCCCTGCAGGCCCAGACGCGCCCGTTCACGCCCGCTCTGACCTGCGCTCAGGCTCGCCAGATCGTCTTTGCGAACGGTGCGGTCGTTCTCGGCACGGGCACTTACACCTATGACCGCTACGTGCGCAGCGGCAATTTCTGTCTCGTCGGCGAGTACCCCGAGGCAGCCTGGGTCCCGACCCGGGACACGCCGCAATGCCTCGTCGGCTACCGCTGCGAGACCGACCCTCCGTTCTTCTTCGGCGACTGAGCCAGGGTCATTTCTTGATGAAGGTCAGGAACTGCATCGCCCTCGCCATGCTGGCAGGCAGCCTCGGCGCATGCTCGACGAGCGCCAACGTCTTCTATGGCGAGTTCCGGTCCGGACCCGACTTCGAGACCGGAAGCTTCTACGAGCGGGGAGTCTATGGCGATACTGCACGAGGCATCGGGAGCGAGGCGTGCCGTGTCGAGATCCGGCGCGAGGTGGATGCCTTCGGCAACGTTGCGACCCATGAAGTCACGGCCTGCGATTAGCGGCGCGATGCGATTCTCTGATGAAATGCCGTGCGTCTCTTCAGTCGGTCGCTGCAAATCACATCCCTACGAGCATCGAAGGAACGAACGCTCACCTTGGCCGTTGGCATGGTATTGGTTAGTTAGGAGAACTCGTCATGAACAGTATCATCTGGCTGATTGGGGCCGTGGTTGTCGTCATCGCGATCCTGTCGTTCCTCGGCCTGACCTGAGCGGACGAGCCGAGGCTCCCCGGGTCGGCTTCCAGGAGGAGCGGCCTGTGGCGACCTCGCTTGCAGGAATTGGAGCTTTCAGCATGGGCGGATGTTTTTCATCCGCCCATTGCTTTTCGGGTTGCGTCTTACTGCATCAGGGCCAGGAAGACCGACGTGACGTTTGCGACGGCCAGGGTGCCGATCAGGGCCGGAACCAGCGGCATTCGCTGTCGCGGGGGCGTGTCGTCCTCCGACGGGCCTGTGCCTGAGCCAAGATGAAAGCCATCGGCCATACCCATCTCCTTCAACCTGCTCGGGAAGGGGCTTACCTTGCGCCACAAGAGCCGTTCGGTCCGTGCGTTTTCGCACCCGCAACCAAGCGGAATGGTCCTTGCTTTAATGACGGGTCGCTTTTTTCTGAAGCTGCAGGAGCTGCCCTTCGATGGCCCTCATGCGCGTCATCATGCGATCGAGTTCGGCCAGAAGAAACTTCTCATCCTGCTTCGCCCGCTCGGTGAGATCGGCGCAGGAACTGTGGCGGATCCGGTGGAGTGCGTCGGCCAACTGCCTGTCCAGAAGCCGCATGCGCTGCTCCAGATCGAGAAATTCCTGGTACAGTTGGCTTTCCCTGATCACGTCATGGATCTCGCAGAGGAAAGAGTGATGTGGGCTCCAGACTAAAGGTTTGATGCCGCTTGCTCCAGAGGAGAAAGGAAAAGCATTGAATTTTTATCAGCGGCCAAGCTGAAACAGACACCATCGCACATCGTTCAGTATCAATCGCCTGCAGAATGCGGCTTTCAAATTTCGGTCGAGGGAACTGCCTTGTCGCTCCGGCGCCTAGCCCCCTTTTTGTAAGCGGCACCTCGCAGGATCGAGCAAGGTGCCGGTCTTCTCACGAGCCGTCCTGACAAGCCCGTGCTCCTGCAATGGTTCCGTTGAGCCCTCGACCGCATAGAGGAGATGAATGCATGGGACGGAAGATCGAGCCTTGCCGCACAGCTCTGATCGTCGAGGACGATTTCGAGGTGAGGGGACTTGCAGCAGCCCTTCTGGAGGAGACTGACCTGCAGGTCGTGGAAACCTCCAGCGCCGAAGAGGCTCTCGATTATCTGCGGATCCATGCGGATGAAGTTGCCTTCCTCTTTGCATCGGTCCACCAGCCGCGTCTGATGAACGGTGTGGATCTCGCCCGCACCGTGCGCCTCAAATGGCCCTGGATCAGAACCGTCCTGACCGGCGGCGAGTCCATTGAGGACGAAGCCAGCGGCATCCCCCGCGACGTGCGCTTCATGCCGAAGCCCTGGCCTGCGCTCGAAGTCCTGATGGAGGCGGAGAGAGCCACGCAGGGCCGGCGCCACTGAGGCGCGCGGTTTCCCTTGCCTGAAGCTGGCGCCGACCTCGTTTCTGCCAACCGCTCAGTGACGGCGGGAACCTTGGCGCTCGCCGGGAATTTGCGTCAGCACGTATTCTGACAACGAGGACATTCAGCATGCCAAGCACTACCGTCGCCAGCGGAACCTTTGCTTCCCGCAAAGACGCCAATCGGGCCGTCGAGCGCCTGGTCGCTAACGGCTTTGCCCGCAACAGCATGGAGCTTCACCCGCACGACGACGATGAAGGCTACGATCTCGAGGTTCACACGAGACGGGAAAATCTCAGGAAGGTCGAGCGCCTGATTCACGATTCGGCGCCCCTTTACGTCGCGAGGCACGCTGCGTCGGACGCATACTACTCCGCGAAGTCGCATCCGTACCTTCTGCTTGGAGCAGGACTTCTGGCGGGCGTTGCGCTCTATGCTCTTCTTCCGCGCAGTACGTTCTCTTCAGTAGCATCCCGCCAGCCGCATTCCCGCAGGCAGCACCGCCGCTGAGATGAGACAACCGTCTCCCGGGGAGAGGACCTGCTCGGGAGACGTATCGGACGCTTAGCTTCGGTCCTCCCCATCGGTGCTGGAAGCCCGGCGTTCCTCCAAGCGCTTCACCAACTGCTTGAAGTGGTCCGGCATCGGCTCCTCCACAGTACCCTGGTAGCCTACGCGCAACTGGTGGCCGAGCTGTTTCATCAGTTCGGCTTGCCCTTCCTGCGTCAGGCCATTCGATCCGATGCTCCAGCCTGCATGGCCCCTCGGCGAGCGAGGCGGGCCGTAAGGCTGGTGGGGCCGCTTAGGCATGCCTGCCTCCTGAAAACTTGACTCGGAAGAGAACTCGTCAACCTGGGTTATGTTTCGGCTAAGTTTATGGAATATTGCGGTTTTTCCGGTTAGGAAGAAGTAAACAGAAAGAAGGGTCTCCATTCCTAACACGCGCCGCAGTTCCCGAAGGTTACGGCGACCCCCCGTCGCATTGGTTTCCCGCCGTCCCTGGTCCAAAGCTCGACCATAATCAAGAACGAGCGCTCGGGGGCTGGGGCATATGCGTGAACTGTTGATGATTTATCTATGCGGCGTGATTCTGCTGCTGATGGTATCGACCATGATCGAGAGCGAGGAGGGCATCGGTCTGGATCACATTCTGGTCGCGGCTTTCGGCTGGCCGCTCTTCGCGCCCATGGTGGCGGTCAAAGCCTGGACGGGCCGGTAAGAGGGTATCGTTCGCTGCTCAAGGTTGTGGTGATGTTGCGGTCAGAGCAACTCGGCCAGGCGCGAACCGATCCTGCGGATGTCCTCGAACATGGTCGTGATGTAGAACATCGTTACGAAGCAGACGCTGTAGAACAATCCAGGCGATCGTTGTTCGAGGCTGCCGATGCGGTTCAGGGCGCTCATGGTCGTTGTTAGCTTCGCGCAGACCAGCACTGAGAGGATCCCGATGATGGCGCCTCCCGCGATGTCGCTCGGGTAATGATAACCAGCATAGACGCGCGGCATCGCCACCACGAAAAGCGCCCATGCGAAACAGGCCAGACTGAGCGGGCGAGACACCCGCCAGACTGTCGTGGCGATCGCAAAGGCCAGAGCGGCATTGTCACTGGGAAAGGAGCTCCACTCGTGGAGCTGATCACGCGAGACCCCGCCCGGCATGGCAAGGTTCAATTCCTCGACATGCATCGGTCTTGGTCGGTGCGGAGAAAGGCTCTGGATGGCTCGCGAGGTGAATGGTGCGAGCAGTGTGCCCGGGAGACCCTGAAGGAGGAGGAAGCGCGGCTTCCAATATGTGCCGGCATCGAACCAGAGCCACACGATACAGGTCATGAGCGGCAGGAAGCGGACGGATGGCATCTGGAAGCCGCGGACGATGATCATGTCGAGCGCTGTCGACCTGTTCGCAAAGCCGTTCAGGAAATGCAGGACGCTTTCATCGATGGCCTGAAGCACAGATCTTTCCCTCATCCGCTGGAATCGGAAGCTAAGTCGGCTCTACATGACCCGGCAAGCGCTCCGGCTCGCTGCTAATCCTTAGTTTCCGCTATGCATCTCATTGCGGTTCGCATGCGGGACTTGGCGCAGAGCCGTAGGACGCTTGTCTCTTAATGGATGGAAAGACTTGTTGAATTGACGGTCTTGGAAGGGCGGCGGAGACTGTCGTTGGGCTGATAGCCCTTTCCTCCCTGGCACCTGAGGTTCCCTTCGCGGGAGCCTCTTTTGTTTCGGCGGTTCGCTACAGGGTCCGGGATGCGAGGGACTGTCGTTGCTGGCTCCGCAATTCCTGGAGCAGTCTCTCGTAAGGCCTGCGCTTCTCTCGGTATGCCGAAATCAGCGCCTCCTTCACAGGCTTCTTCAGGTCGCTGTGAACGGAGCTTTTCTCCAGCTTCACGAGCTTCGGCTCGTACTGCAGATCGATGGTGGTGAGCGTACGGGAGACCCAGAGGATTTTCAGATCGATATCGGACAGAATTCCTGCCCCGCAGGCGCTCTTTCGAGCCACGCGGATCGCGCTATCATGATGGCCCCCCATGATCCCTCCGGCTTCTTGGTAATCCCGTTGAGGGAACATAGCCTTACCATTCGTTGACGAGAACAGATCCCGTTCGCCCTTACGGGGTACGGCGACTCGCCCGCGGTGAGTACCTCTGGCGGAGAATTGACGGGGAGCCTTCGGGCCCTATGGACTGGCAGATCTGCGATCCCGTTCCGGTCCGGACCGAGATTGCCCCGTTTATGACACGGTATGGCCAAGGTCGGTCATAGGCTCGGACCTGACGGTCAGGAGCGATTCATGCGTGGTCTCAGCCTTCCGCTTTTTCTGCTTGCAGCAGCCGCGATGGTCTCGCCGCTTCTTGTTCTGATGGCCTTCATGGCGAGCAGGATCGCCGCGACCCTGATCTTTCCTTAAAGGGTTACCGGCCGCGCTTCTTCAGCTTGCCGGCGAGACGTTTGAGGTCTCCGGGCAGGGGTTCCTCGAGCAACTCCTGGTATTCCTTTCTCATCCGGAAGCCGAGCTCCTTCAGGAGGTCCGTGCGCCCCGAGGCCGTCATCCCATTGCTTGCGATGCTCCATGCGCTCTCGCGGGGTGTGGGCGCAGGGTTATTCTTCGGCTGAGACTTTCTGGGCATCTCTGCCTCCTAACGCTTACTCTTACATTCCATAAGGTTGCCGAGAACAGGTTAAGACGGGCTTTCCGTCTGTGGCTCTCCAACAAACATTTAGCCGGCGAGAACAGGTCGGGCGTGCGGCAGGGCACGAAAGGAGCGTTCTGCTGGGTAGGTCCCTCGGTGTACGCAAGGCTCCGGCGCTCTGGACAAAGCCGCGCTTTTCCTCGAAGGATGAACAGCCATGCCGATCTTGCTGCCTCTGGGGAGCGGCGGGGATTCCCGTCCCGTCGATCTCGCGCAACTCATTGTCGAGAATGCCGCCGACTCCATTTTCGTGATGGATACGAGAGGGCGCACGGTCTTTGCCAATCCTGCCGCGGAGCGTACCTTCGGCTGGCCGCGGGAAGAGCTGCTTGGCAAGGTTCTCCACGACATCGTGCATCACCACTATCCTGATGGACGGCCTTTCCCGATGTCGGAATGTCCCCTCGGACAGGTCTTCAAGGCGCGCAAGATCCTGGACAAGCACGAGGACGTGTTCTTCCACCGGGAAGGAACGCCCATTCACGTCGCGTGCTCGAACGCTCCCGTGATGTGGAACGGCGAAATGATCGGCGCAGTGCTGATCGCGGTGGACATCACCGAGCGCAAGCGTGGTGAGGAGCGTCAGCGGTTGCTGACGAACGAGCTGAACCATCGCGTGAAGAACACTCTGACGACCGTGCAGGCTATCGTGTCTCAGACCCTGCGTAGTAAGGCTTCGACCCGGGAGGCCCAGGCTGCCATCGAGCAGCGCCTGAAGGCGCTCGCCCGCGCCCATGATGTTCTCACACGCGAACATTGGGAGGGCGCGAGGCCCCATGACATTGTCGCGCAGGCCATTGAGCCCTTCGCAGGGGGTGACGAGAGCCGGTTTCACTTTTGCGGGCCCGAGGTTCGGCTCTTGCCCGGTACGGCGCTTGCCATCGCGATGGCCCTGCAGGAACTGGCGACCAATGCCGTCAAGTACGGGGCCCTTTCCTGCTCTCATGGCCGAGTTCACCTGACGTGGTCGGTGAGCGGCTCAGCGGGAGAGCGGCGCTTCAACCTGCAATGGGAGGAGAAGGACGGCCCGCCCGTGAAAACGCCCTCCAGCCGCGGCTTCGGAACCCGGCTCATCGAGCGCAGCCTCGCCCAGGATCTCGATGGAAAGGTGAAAGTTGCCTTCGCCGAGACCGGTGTCGTCTGCACGGTCGATGCACCCTTGGGGTAGGAACTCCACGAGGAAAATTGATGCTGATTCCAGGGTTGCGAAGATGCAAGGCACATCGCCTGGAGCACCCTTGATCGACGCAGGCAAGGTGGCCGTGGACGAGGCGGCACGGGAGCGGCCAACCGCATCATCGCGAAGGCCTAGTACGTGTCACGCAGCGATAACCGATCGGGCATTGGGGAGTATCGGCCGTTGGAACCCAGGCCGGTTCTATGGCCTCACCCAAGGAGCACTGCCCTCCTGCCGCGACGTAGCGGTCGTAAGTGGTCGGGCTCGTACTGAGAACAATCGAGCCCTGGGAGCCGACGAGTTCTCTGGCCCCATAACAGGACATCCGGAGAGTGAGAGGGTTGTTCTGGGCCAGTGCCACAGATCCCATGCCGATGAGGGATACGGCAGCGAATGTCAGCCTCATGCATTCCATCGGAGCCTCCCGTCGATCATGTCATCAGCGACAGCACGGTCGCGCAGACATTCATCACCACCACGGTCCCGGCCAGATAGACGGGGACGGGCGGATGACGCCGCTCGAGGTTAGGCCTCTTCCGGCGGGATAAGGCTCGTGAGGCTTTGCTGGTCATTGTCTAACCCCCTCCAAAGCAGGGTTGAGCGATAACGACCTGACGAGAATGGGCCCATTACGTAACGTCGGCGGTGCGTTCCCGCACGGAAGGCGCCTTCCCATCGGCAAGTGGCCTTATGGCCAAGGTTAGCGACTGGTTAACACTCTCGGCCCTAGGCTGTCGGCTCCGAAGCGAAAGGAGACCGACCATGAACAGCTTGAGACACATCCTTGCCCTGCTTCTGTCGGTCATCGTGCTTGGCCCGTTCTTCACGCTGTCGGCTTTTGCAGCGAGCGTGCTGGCATCCGCATTGATGCTCCCGTGAGTTGAGATACGTAGGCCAGGGGAGGGCGGGAGTGGTGCTGTCACTCGCCCCTGCACGTCCGCATCAGGACACTTGCGGGCTCTCAGTTGCGCCTTTGTCGGCACCAAGATCTCCGAAGATCCGGCCAGTCGCGCAGACCGTCTCATGCCAGACTTTCCCATCGGTATTTGGGATCGCGGCCTCGTCTGTCAGTCCGCCCCGCATGTACCGAAGGTCCTGAGAATCGCGGTTCCTCCGAATAGTCCGGGGAATATCGAGCCCCTCTAACGGTGGCTTGAACTCTCGCTCACTTGGGCGTCGCTCCTCGAGGGCATGCCTGCGCTGAGCCGTTTCATAGCGCAATTGCATCGCACGCGATGTTATGGCTAACGATTTATACTGGGTACGACATTATCGCGATATATAAGAAAGATGTTGATTGCGTCACGGCTCAGACCGCCGCCCTCCGAAGTTCCCGCTGACATTGCCCGGGATCCTGAGGCGCATTTCGGATCATGGAGAATACGATGTCTCAGTCCCGTGCGAGGCCCGGCCATGCCGTGTCGCGAACCGTCCTCTGCCGCGACTGGATCGAGGGGCAGATCATCCGAGCCTATGTCCGACTTGTCTTCGCACCGGACCAGGATTGCGGCTCTCGCACCATCACCATCATGCGCAGCGGAAACCTAGAGGTGCGGCTGACCGAGCTTCCCCAGGATTTCGACCTGCCCACTTTTCCACCGTTCTGGGTCGAGATTCACTCCCACGCGACGGGCGAAGTGCTCAACTTCTGCGGCTGCTACGAATTCGACGAAGACGAGCTTGGAGCCGCCGTAGAACTCGTCCTGACGGCGCTCATGCGGCAGCCCCGCCTGCATTGACAGGCCTGCCAGAGGAAATCGGGTCCTGGGGGAGACTAAGAGCCCTGGGGCGTGAACCGCCCTCGGCTGGGTTCCGTCGGTGGTGCGGACGGCGGGGGTCGAACCCGCACGGGCTAGGCCCGAGGGATTTTAAGTCCCTTGCGTCTACCAATTTCGCCACGTCCGCATCGCCATGACGGTTATCGGGCTCAGGTGCCAAGCGCAAGGGGGAGGGGAGCCCTCATTCGGGCGTGCGGAAGCCGTAGAGCCAGTCGTAGCGCTTCGTCATGCCCTCCGGACCCAGATGGCGCATGACCTGATTGCGCCCGAAACCGATGAGGGAACCCGCGTGGTAGATGCGCCCGTTCCGGCGGGCTTCGTTCTGGACACGTTGGGCCCGCGGCAGGCGCTGCTGTTCGTAAGCCCTGAGCGCTTGCGGCACGGCCTGGCTATCCCCGCTTAGGATAGCGCCGAGGGTGGCGGATTCCTCGACGGCCATGGCCGCGCCCTGCGCCAGGAACGGGAGGACCGGATGGGCGGCATCGCCGAGGAGAGCGACCCGGCCCTGAGCGAGGCGCTGGACCGGATGGTTGAAGAGGGACCAGCGCAGCCATTCCTGCGGGGTCGAGAGAAGCGCGCGCAGGGCCGGGGCTGCGGAGCCGTAGCGGGCCAGCAGATCCTCGGTCCGGCCCGGCGCAGCCCATCCCTCCACCGGCTCGGTGCTGGCTTCCATCGCCACCACATTGACCAGCCGGCCTCCCGCGATGGGATAATGCACGACGTGGCCCTGAGGACCGAGCCAGAGGCCGGTTTCGTCGCCGGAGAGCTCGGGCGGTGCTGCGCTGCGCTCAAGGGTCGCGCGCCAGGCGATAGAGCCGCCGAAGGTCAGGGGAGCCGTGTCGCCGAGGGAGCGTCTGACCTTGGACCAGACGCCATCCGCGCCGATAACCGCATCGGCGCTGAAATTTTCGCGCGCGCCGCCGGCCGAGACCCATGCGAGGGCTGCATGGTTCGGCGCGCTGCGAACCTCCTCGACCGTCCGGCCGATCACGAGGCGGATCGAGGCTTCGGAGCGAACGGCGTCGAGAAGGATCGTCTGCAGATCGGCCCTGTGCACGACCCAGTAGGGCGCCCCGAACCGTTCCTGCATGAAGGAGCCGAGCGCAACCTGCCCGATCGCGCGGCCCGATGAGATGCCGCGCACCACGACGCGCTTGGGCTCCGTCACAACCCGGCGCAGGGCTGGTCCGAGACCTAGGCCGATCAGGATTCGACTGGCATTGGGAGAAAGCTGGAGTCCCGCGCCGACTTCGCTGAAGCCGGTCCGCCGTTCGATCAGCGTGACCGCATGGCCCTTGCGGGCGAGGGTCAGGGCCGCCGTCAGACCGGCGATCCCGGCTCCAACGATGGCGATGGAAAGGCTTGGCACCTCAGCGCGAGGCCGGATCGGTCGCGAAGTCGGGTTCCCACACGCATTCCGCCGGGCGGGCCTCGTAGGCCTTCAAAGCTGGGTCGTAACGGAACAGGGTCGAGCAATAAGAGCAGATGGTCTCGTTGTCGTAGCCCATGTCGATGAAGACATGGGGGTGATCGAAGGGCGGGGTCGCCCCGATGCACATGAACTCCTTCGAGCCCACGTGAATGACGGGAACGCCCGGATCGTTGTGGAAGTGGGGAGTGCCTTTGTCAGCCATTGCCGTTGCTCTGAAGCGGTGGAAAATCGCGCGCACCATAATGGCCGAAGGGCCAAGCGCCTAGAGCAAAATTCCGTCGAGATTGCATCCGCGGAAACAGGCGCTTAGGTTGCCGCGACATCCATCCTCGCTTTCCATTCCCGGTCCCATGCGGTTCTTCAATTCCAATGGCGTGAGCATCGCCTATATCGACGTCCCGCCCCACGAGGGGCAGGGCGACCCGATCCTGCTGATCCACGGCTTCGCCTCCAATCACGCGGTCAATTGGGTGAACACCCTCTGGGTGAAGACCCTGACGCGGGCGGGCTATCGGGTGATCGCCCTCGACAATCGCGGGCATGGCGAGAGCGAGAAGCTCTACGAGCCGGAGGCCTACAATTCCTTCACCATGGCCGAGGACGCCCGTCGCCTTCTCGATCATCTCGGCATCGAGCGGGCGGATGTAATGGGCTATTCCATGGGCGCGCGGATTACGGCGCATATGGCGCTGGCCTCGCCCCAGCGGATGCGCTCCGCGATTCTCGGCGGCCTCGGCATCCATCTCGTCGACGGGGTCGGTTTGCCGCTCGGCATCGCCGACGCCATGGAGACGCGCTCCCTCGATGACCTCACAGATCCCATGCAGCGCATGTTCCGCGCCTTCGCCGAGCAGACGGGCAGCGACCTCAAGGCGCTCGCCGCCTGCATTCGCGGAACGCGGCAGGCCCTGACGAGGGAAGAGGTGGCCTCGATCACGCTGCCGACGCTGGTGGCCGTCGGCACCAATGACGATGTCGCCGGATCGGGCCCCGAGCTGGCGAAGCTGTTCCCAAATGTGACGGCGCTCGACATCCCCGGCCGCGACCACAACCTCGCCGTCGGCGACAAGGTCCACAAGCAGGGCGTGCTCGACTTCCTTGCAAGCCGGCCATGAGCTTAGCCGTTGAATTGAAGTTCAAGCTTCCCAGTTTGGCTGGCAGGAGGATGAATGACCCGACTCGACAGCGCTATCCGGCGCCTCACGGCACAGCGTGATCTCCTGAACTGGGCGACCGAGGTGATTGCCCCCACGGGACTCGTGCTGGAACTCGGCCTCGGTAACGGCCGCACCTACGATCACCTGAGGACGCGACTGCCGGGACGGGAGATCTATGCCTTCGAGCGCTCGCCCGCCGCACATCCCGACTGCATCCCGCCGGACGGCTATCTGATCGTCGGCGATATCTTCGACACGCTGCCGAGCTTCATCGCGCGGTTCGGGAAAGGATCGGCCGCCCTTGTCCATACCGATATCGGCACGGGCGACGAGGATGCCAACCGCATCCTGGCCCTGCGCCTCTCGCCCCTGCTTGACAGTCTGCTGCAGCCCGGTGGCCTTCTCCTGGCGGACCGCGCTTTCGAGATGCCCTCCTGCATGAATATCTCATCCAAAACCGGCGTGCCGGAAGGCCGTTATTTCGTCTATCGCCGGGAGACGTAGTGCAGCATTCAGCGGCCGGTGAAGACCGGGCTGCGCTTTTCCAGAAAGGCCCGTCGGCCCTCCACCGCATCGGCGCTGTCGAAGCACAGATCCGCGAGCGCGCCCGGGTCCACCTCCGGCTTGCCGATGCCGGTCGACTCGTCGATAGCGGCTTTCGCAGCCCTGATCGTAAGCGGCGCATTCCCCGCGATGGCCTGGGCCAGCGAGAGGACCGTATCCTCCAGTTCCCCGTCCGACACGACCCGCTGCAGGACGCCGATCTGCTGCGCTTCCTGCGCTCCGATGCGCCGGGCGGTATAGAAGAGGTCCTTGGCCGCCGGGGCGCCGACCGCCGCAGTGACGAGCTTCATTGCGCCGGGGGGGTAGCCGATCCCGAGCCGGGCCGCCGGGATGCCGAAGGTGGCGTTCTCCGAAGCGATCCGCAGGTCGCAGGACAGAGCCAAGCCGAAGCCGCCGCCGAGGCAGAAGCCGCGAATCATGGCAATGACGGGCTTCGAGCAATGGGCGACGGCAAAGAAAGCCGCTTCGTTGGCGGCCTCATAGAGCCGTCCGCCCTCGGCATTCGCCCGCACCGTCTCGAACTCCGCGATATCGGCTCCGGACGCGAAGGATTCCTGGCCCGCTCCGCGCAGGACCACGACATGCACTTCGGTCATCCCATCGAGAGCGGCCATGATCGGGGGCAGCGCCTTCCACATCTCGAGGTCCAGCGCATTGCGCTTGGCGGGGTTGTCGATGGCGACCGTCGCGATCGGGCCGCCGATGGCAACGGAAAGCTTCGAGCTGTGCGGTGAAAATGGGGCTGTCATGAATTTCTAGGACTATGGGAAGGGACGAGGGCTTCTTATCTATCCTAATTCGATGCGCTATGTCCTGAACCGGCAGGAGAGATCAACATGACACAGACACGCCTGAAGCCGGGAATGCCCAGTCCGGTCGCCGGAGTCGTCGATCCCGTCTGGGACCGGCTCCGCTCGGAGGCTGAGACTGCCGTTCAGAGTGAGCCTGCGCTTGCCGGGTTGCTGCTCAGCGCCGTTTCGCACCAGCCGAGCCTCGAGGCAGCGGTGATCCATCGGGTGTCGTCGCGCCTGGGCCATTCCTCCCTGCCGGCGGACATCATCGAGCAGACCTTCCTGGAAGCTGTCGCCAGGGACGCCTCCATCGGCGCAGCCTTCCGCGCCGACATCAATGCCGTTCTCGACCGCGACCCTGCCGTGTCCCGGGCCATCGAGCCGGTGCTCTATTTCAAAGGCTTCCACGCCATCCAGACCCACCGCCTCGCCCACTGGCTGTGGAGCCAGGGCCGGCAGGACTTCGCGCTCTACCTCCAGAGTCGCTCGTCGGAAGTCTTCCAGACGGACATCCATCCCAACGCCCGGATCGGGCGGGGCATCTTCCTCGATCACGCCACCGGACTGGTCGTGGGCGCGACCGCAGTCATCGAGGACAATGTGTCCATGCTCCAGGACGTGACCCTCGGCGGCACCGGTAAGGAGCGGGGCGACCGGCATCCCAAGATCCGCCATGGCGTCCTGATCGGCGCAGGGGCCAAGATCCTCGGGAATATCGAGGTGGGGCACTGCGCCCGAATCGCCGCCGGCTCCGTGGTGCTCAAGCCCGTTCCCCACAATGCGACGGTGGCGGGCGTTCCGGCGAAAGTGGTCGGCAGCGCCGGCTGCCCCGAACCCTATCGCTCCATGGACCATTGCCTGTCCGAGGCGGAGGGGATCTGACGGGGAGGTCACGAGCCGGACCTAACTCCGCTTGCTCGCGTTTGCCGGGCATGGCAAGTGCAGCACCATGACATCGAAGAAAGGACCTGTAGTGGACAAGACCGAGATGGCGAAAGTCGAGCGTTACCTGCGCCAGACCTTTGCGAACCACTCGATTCGTGTAGTCGGCCGCCCGAAAAAGGACGATTCGGCGGAAGTGTATATCGGTGAGGAATTCGTCGGCGTGCTCTTCGTCGACGACGAGGATGGAGACCGCTCCTACAACTTCACCATGGCGATCCTCGACACGGATATCGAGGAATAACCTGTTCTTCCCGCAGCGGAATCCATCGGGAATTCCGCTGCAATTCCTCCCGGAGGCGCGATGCCGATCTACAGCCTCGATGAGATCACCCCGATCCTGCCCGAGCCGGACCGCTTCTGGATCGCGCCCGACGCCCATGTGATCGGGCGGGTGCGGCTGGGGCGCGACGTGGGAATCTGGTTCGGCGCCGTGCTGCGCGGCGACAACGAACTGATCGATATTGGAGAGGCCGCCAATATCCAGGAGGGAGCCCTGCTTCATACGGATCTCGGCGCACCGCTCACCATTGGAGCTGGTTGCACCATCGGCCACAAGGCGATCCTGCACGGCTGCACCATTGGCGAGAATTCCCTGATCGGGATGGGAGCGACCGTGCTCAACCATGCCCGCATCGGCGCGAACTGCTTGGTGGGGGCCAATGCGCTCGTGACCGAAGGCAAGGAATTTCCCGATAATTCCCTTATCGTCGGCGCGCCGGCCAAGGCGATCCGCGTCCTGGACGAGAAAGCCGTCGCGCAGCTTCGCCTATCGTCGCAGCACTATGTCGAGAACTGGAAGCGCTTCGCAAAAGGAATGAGGCGGACCGACTGACCCGCCTCATTCCTTTTGAATTTGATTGTACTGGCTGCGTCTTAGCGATTCGCAGTCGTCGTCGGTGAGGTGGCGCCGCCCAGCGATACCCAGCCGACCGCATATTGGCTCTCGCGCTTGATGTAGACGTAGCCGGTCTGGCTCCAGGGCAGGACCGCGGAGGTCTTGTTGTCGAGCACGTACTCGCCGCGATTCGTGCGGATCACGAGCACCGCGTGGCCCTCGCCGAGTTCGTCGATGACGACGGTCATGCGCATGGCGCGGCGGGGCAGGCCGCTTTCGGCGAGCTTGCGGCGCTTGAGAAGCTGGAAGTCCTCGCAGTCGCCCTTGCCGTCATCGGGGAAACCCCAGATGTCCACGGCACCCCAATGGTCCGCGTCCGTGATGGCCTTGATGCTGGAATTGACCTGCTGGTTGACCGAAACGATGGTCTTCCAGACCTGCGGGGTGAGCTCGATGACGTCCTGTTCGGCCACATTGACGGCGCATTCGGACGGGAAAGTTTCGCAGAACTTGGTCCAGGCCTGGAGCGGGCGGGCCTGTCCTTGGCTTGCGACCGAGGTGGTAGCGACGGGGAGCGCAGCAACGGTCTGGGCCGAAGCGCTCGCACCGGAAAGGATCACCGCAAGGCTGAAAAGAGTGGCTTTGAAAAATGTGCCGGAGAAGCACGGCTTTCCGTTTTGCCCCTTCGGAGTACCGCTTTTGAAAGAATCGTACCGCATGCCCCACCAGTCGGTTAATGTTCTTTTAACCAAACTGACATGGTTACATTTCAGGCTCAAGCGGAAAGTAAAAGGTGAGTTAACGCGTCGCGCTCCAAACGGTTCCCGTATGGTTAACAAAAATTTCGCAGCTGCCGGGGAGAAAAGGAATACCTTCCTTTGAGGTATCCGACGCGGCGCCTAAATCTTTGAATTTCCTCGACTGGACCCGTGGGAGGCGCTACGTCACCGGTACTCCCCCAAGCCGTGGCTGACCGCGCAGGACGTGTGGATAGCCTCTTTGACAAACAGCTCATGTCCCCACACCCGCCCCGCCGCGAACCGATTCTCAACCTGCCGGCCGTCATCAGCCTCAGTCTGGTCGTCCTCGTTGGCATCCATATCGTCCGGATGTTCCTCACCGAGGAAACGGATTTCGACCTAATGCTCGATTGGGCCGTGATCCCGGCGCGCTGGTCCGTGGCCTTCGGTGGGATTCGCCCCGAGGAGGTCGTGAGATCCCTTCAGGAGAGCATGCCGGAGGAGATGCAATCCTCCTTGGCCATGCTGGCCCAGTATATCCTGGGTGAGGGGGAGGGACGTCCCCTTACCGCGCTGAGCTATGCATTTCTCCATGGCTCCTGGGCGCATGTGCTCATCAACTGCGTCTGGCTCGCGGCCTTCGGCACGCCCATCGCCAAGAGATGCGGGGCCGGGCGCTTCCTCGCCCTCTCCGCAGCTGCGGCCGTCGGAGGTGCGGTCCTCTATACCTGGATGAACCCCCTTCAGATCCTGCCGATGGTCGGCGCCTCAGGCGCAGTTTCGGGCCTGATGGCGGCAGCGTCCTGGTTCATGTTCGCCCCCGCGGCCTGGCATCCATCGGGGCGCATCGCCCTTGCCCACGAGAAGCCGCGTGAGACGCTGGTCGATATGGCCCGCAACCGGCAGGTCCTGATTTTCCTCGGCGTGTGGTTCGCCGCCAATTATCTCTTTGCGGTCACGCAGCCTTTCGGGGCCGGCGATGCGATCATCGCCTGGGAGGCGCATGTCGGCGGTTTCCTTGTCGGGCTCGCCATTTTTCCCCTGCTCGATCCGCTGCCTTCAAGGTCCGGACGCATCTCGGCTTGAAACGGCCATGGTTTGGCCGGATCATCCCTGAACTGACGCAGGATCGCGCTCCCGGAAGGTGTGCGAGACCCGCCTTCAGCCTTGCGAATGCGGAGGCTGACGGTCCTTCGCTTTCGCCCAGAGGGAGGAAAGAATGATCGTCGACCGAATCCTTTCGCTCAAAGGCCGCGAGGTCGCCACCATCTCACCGGACCGCTCCTTGAGCGAGGCATCGAGAGTTCTCTCCGAAAAGAGAATCGGCGCGCTCCTGGTCAGCGACGGCAGACGCCCCGTTTCAGGCATCATCTCCGAGCGCGATATCGTGCGCGCCATTTCCGACCACGGGGCTGGAGCTCTCGAGGAGCCCATTGCTTCCTTCATGACGGAGGAGGTGATGACCTGCACGGGCCAGACCTCCATCACCGATGTGATGGAACTGATGACCCAGGGGAAATTCCGCCATGTTCCCGTCGTCGAGAACGGCAGGCTCGCCGGAATCGTCTCCATCGGCGACGTGGTGAAGCTGCGCCTGGAGGAGATCGAGGCCGAAGCCCAGGCGATTCGGGAATACATCGCAACGGCCTGAGAGTATCGCCAGGAGTACCCGCCGATCCCTCAAACGGTCTGCGCCTCCTGGATCATCTCCAGGATGTCGGGCAGGGCGCGTTCCGTGGCCTGCCGGCCGAAACCGATGCATTCCTGCGCCCGGTGGAACTCGAACAGGCCCATCTTGGCGAGCTTCGGCGAGATCATGATGTCCGGCGGGTCGCCCGCGAGACGCGATCGGGAAATGCGGTCCTGCGTGATGTTGAAGGCATCGATCATCACCGTGGCGAGGCCTGGTGCGTTCGGCTTACGCGGCTTGTCGGGACGCGAGCCCGAGAAAAGGCCCCAGCGCCGCGGCGCCGCCTCAATAGCTTCCTCGATCTCCTGCTCGTCGCTCGTCCCGTCGTCGTAGGACTGGATGACCGTTCCACGGACCCGAACCTCGCCGTTGAGATTCACGCAGATGACGATATCGGCTCCCAATGCACGGGCTGCCGTGATCGGGATGGGGTTGACCAGCGCGCCGTCCATGAGCCAGCGACCGCCGACCATGACAGGATCGAAGACCCCCGGCAGCGCATAGGAGGCGCGCATCGCCTGAACGAGGGGGCCGCGGGTCAGCCAGATCTCGTGGCCGCTCACCAACTCCGTGGCGATGGTGCAGAACTTGATCGGCAGGGTCTCGACCTTCCGGTCCATCAGGTCCTGGTCGAGGAGGCGCTGCAGGCGGCCGCCTGCGATGAGGCCGGCGCCGCTGAAATGGAAATCGAGGAGTCCCATTACGCGCCGCTTCGTCAGGGAAAGGGCGAAGGCTTCCAGCTCGTCCAGCTTGCCGGCGGCATAGCAGCCTCCTACGACCGCTCCGATGGAGCAGCCGGCGATGACGTCGGGCACGATACCCGCCTCTTCGAGGACGCGCAGCACGCCGATATGGGACCAGCCCCGCGCTGCGCCGCCGCCGAGCGCAAGCCCGACCTTCACCTTCGTTCTGGGGTCGCGTTCATGAGGCGCCTTGGCTTCGACCAGGCCGCCACCGCCGCCAGACCCGGCACTGCGCCGGGCGATCCCGTCCCACAACATCTTCTGACTCCAAGACCGATCTTTATTGATGTCGTCTTCTGATGAAGATCCCATGAATAACGCTCGAGAAGCTTGTCAGGTCGCCCGTCCCGCAAACTAAACAGGAGGAGCCCGGAGGGCGCGAGTGGAGAGCGCGAGAATCGCCATGGCGCACAGGATGAGCAGGCTCAGGCTGCCCCGCAGCCCGAAGATATCCCCGCCGAAGCCGATCAGGGGCGGGCCCATGAGCAGGCCCGCATAGCCGAGCGTCGCCACCATAGCGACGCCGATGCTGGGGGCGATGCCCTTCGCCTGGGCTGCCGCGCTGAACAGCACAGGCACCGTATTGGCGAGGCCGAGGCCCACGAGGGCAAAGCCCAGGGCGGCGACGAGCGGCTGGGGAACGGCGGCTGCCAGGGCCAGGCCTCCGGCCGCCAGCAATCCGCCGAGCCGGACAGTGCGGATGCGGCCGAGGCGGCGCACGGCGAAATCCCCCATGAACCGGCAGATCGTCATGGTGAGCGAGAAGGCGGCAAAGCCCGCGACCGCGAATTCGAGGCTCGCTCCCGCTTCGCTGCGAAGATAGATCGCGGTCCAATCCACCATTGCCCCCTCCAGCATAAGGCAAAGCAGGGCCAGCACGGCGAGGCCGAACACCGCCCCGCGAGGCCAGGCGAAGCCATGCCCCTCGGAGGAGCGCTCCGCCTCCTCCATGGTTCGGAAGGACGCCGCGAGGAAGAGCAGGCCCATGATGGTGCAGGAGACGATCAGGGTGGGAAGGATGTCGAATCCCGCCGCGATCAGCCCGCCCGCAACGGCGGCTCCCGCAAGGCCGCCGAGGCTGAAGAAGGCATGGAAGGAGGACATGATCGGCGACTGCCAGGCGGTTTCGACCACCGTTGCATTCGTGTTCATGGACACGTCCATCGCTCCGTTGCTGGCTCCGGCCAGCAGGGAAGCCGCGACGAGATAGGGCAGGCTCGGAGCAAGCCCCGGCAGGAGCAGGGTGGCGGTGAAGGCGAAGGCGGCCGTGAGCGTCACGATACGGCTGCCGAACCGGGCCGCCAGCCAGCCGACAAGGGGCATGAGCAGGATCGCGCCGAGCGCAAAGGCGAGAAGCGCAAGGCTGATTTGTCCGTCCGAGAGGCCGAGCGCCGCCTTGAAGCGGGGAAGCTGTGCCGCCCAGGTGCCGATGCCGAAGCCGTTGCCGAAGAAGATGGCGCTCGCGGCCATCCGCGCGGAAAGTATGTCGTGCCGGGTCATCGGACGGTCCTACAGGGAGAGCCCGAGACTTTCACCTGCACAAAAGAGAACGGCACCCCTGCACGCCGGGAGGGGTGCAGGGCCCGAGGGGGCTTTTCTTCAGTAGGAGACCAGCCGGGGCATGCCGTCCGCGTTCTCGACCCTGCGGTAGAAGCAGGAGCGCCGTCCGGTGTGGCAGCAGCCGCCGTCGCCTGCGACATTGACCTTCAGCCAAAGGGCGTCCTGGTCGCAATCGACCCGCATCTCCAGGACCGTCTGGATCTGTCCGCTCGTTTCGCCCTTGTGCCAGAGTTCGCTCCGGGAGCGGGACCAGTACCAGGCCTCGCCCGTCTCGATGGTCTTCGCAAACGCCTCCGCGTTCATGTGCGCGATCATGAGCAGTTCCCCGGTCGCCGCATCCGTCGTGACGCAGGTGATCAGTCCGTCCGCACCGAAGCGGGGCGTGAGAACCGTGCCCTCCTCGAGCTCGGCCTTGGGGCCGGGAGCGGGGAAGGCATGAGAGTGTGACGCGCACATGGAAGGCCCTTGTCGTTCCGGAGTCGATATCGCTCAAGCCTTACCGTGCCGGACCAGGGTTAGGAAGCGCACCTGTTCAGAAGGCTCGTCCTTGAAAAGGCCGGTGAACTGGGTCGTGAGCGTCGTCGCACCGGCCTTCTGCACGCCGCGCATGGACATGCACATGTGCTCCGCCTCAATCATCACCGCGACGCCGCGCGGTTCGAGGGAATCCTCCAGCGCCATGGCGATCTGTGCGGTCATGGTCTCCTGGGTCTGGAGCCGCCGCGCATAGACCTCGACGAGGCGGGCGAGCTTGGAGAGGCCGACCACGCCGCCGTTGGGGTAATAGGCGATGTGGACCATGCCGTAGAACGGCACCATGTGGTGCTCGCAATGGGAATAGAAGGGGATATCCCGCACCAGGACGAGATCGTCGTAGCCTTCGACCTCGCTGAAGATCTTGTCGAGGATCTCGGCAGGATTGTCCTGGTAGCCCGAATAGAACTCACGGAAGGCCTTCACGACCCGCTTGGGCGTGTCCTGCAATCCCTCTCGGGTCGGATCATCGCCCGCCCAGCGGATCAGGGTGCGGACGGCGGCCTCCGCCTCCTCCCGGGTCGGGCGGTCGAATGGCTTGTCGGCGACTGGGGACAGACGCGTGGACAAGGACTTAACCACATCATCCATGTGGAGCCTCTTTCCTGAACACTTGAGAACTGTCAAAGGCCGAACGGCCCCGATGTTCCTGGTTACACGCGACGGCAACGCTTGGATGCAGCCGGTCGCACAAATCGATCGTCATGCTTATATATTTGGGCACGAAACTTCATCCGCTACCCCGAAGGCCGATGCTGAACGACATCTACAACCGCCGAATCCTGGAGCTCGCCGCCGATATCCCCCATCTCGGCCGGCTCGAGAACCCGGATGCCACGGCCAAGGCCCACTCGAAGCTCTGCGGCTCGACCGTGACGGTCGACCTGAAGGCGGAAGGCGGGGTGGTGACGGCTTTCGCCCATGACGTGAAGGCCTGCGCCCTCGGCCAGGCCTCGTCCTCCATCATGGGCCGCCATGTTGTCGGCTCGACGGCGGATGAACTGCGCGAGGTGCGGGAGATCGCTCGCCGAATCCTTAAGGAGGGCGGGCAGGCCCCGGAGGGCAAATGGGCGGACCTGGAGGTCCTGGAGCCTCTGCGGGAGGTCAAGGCCCGGCACCCTTCAATCCTCCTCACCTTCGATGCGGTCGTGGACGCCCTCGGCCAGATCGAGACGCGGCAGGCCGGGGGCGCATCATAATGCCGAGCCCTGTCCAGCGGGTGGCCCATTGGGCGATCCGTGGCTATCAGCTCACCCTGTCGGGCCTCATCGGGCGACAATGCCGCCATCTGCCGTCGTGCTCCGAATACACGGACGAGGCGATCCAGCGCCATGGCTTCTGGGCCGGAGGCTGGATGGGCGCAGCCCGGATCTGCCGCTGCGGGCCTTTCGGAACGGCGGGGCTCGATATCGTTCCTGAAGCGTTGCCCGATGGAGCCGCCTGGTATAAGCCCTGGGCCTATGGTCGCTGGCGGGGCGTGAACGCGCCGGAAACTGCCTCTGCGATCACCTGCGAGTCGGTCGAACCTGACGGCGGCTGATTTCGCCTTCCCAACAAACCGTCGGCCCCCGCTTACCTGCTCCGTTGGCAGGAGTGAGCCAGGAGAAAGCATTAATGATTACCCTGACATTTCCCGATGGCGCCCAGCGCCAGTACGAACCCGGCATTTCCGGCCGCGAGATCGTGGAAGGCATAGCCAAGTCGCTTGCCAAGCGCACGGTCGCCATGGCGCTCGACGGCACGGTCGCCGATCTCGCTGATCCGATCACCAGGGACGCCAAAATCGAATTCCTGAACCGCGAAGACCCGCGCGCGCTGGAGCTGATCCGGCACGACTGCGCGCACGTGCTCGCGGAAGCGGTGCAGGAGCTGTTCCCGGGTACGCAGGTGACCATCGGTCCTGTCATCGAGAACGGGTTCTATTACGACTTCGCCCGCGAGGAGCCTTTTACCCCGGAGGACTTCCCTGCCATCGAGGCGAAGATGAGGGAGATCATCGCGCGCGATAGGCCCTTCACGAAGGAGGTCTGGAGCCGCGACAAGGCCAAGCAGGTCTTCGCCGAGAAGGGCGAGACCTACAAGGTCGAGCTGGTGGACGCGATCCCGGAAGGCCAGGATCTCAAGATCTACTTCCAGGGCCACTGGTTCGATCTCTGCCGCGGTCCGCACATGACCTCCACGGGCAAGATCGGCAACGCCTTCAAGCTCATGAAGGTGGCGGGCGCCTATTGGCGCGGCGACTCGAACAACGCGATGCTCACCCGCATCTACGCGACCGCCTGGGCGTCCCAGGCGGATCTCGATGCGTATATCAAGCAGCTCGAGGAAGCCGAGAAGCGCGACCACCGCCGTTTGGGCCGCGAGATGGACCTGTTCCATTTCCAGGAGGAGGGACCAGGCGTCGTGTTCTGGCACCCGAAGGGCTGGACGGTGTTCCAGGAGCTGATCTCCTACATGCGCCGCCGCCTGAAGGGTACCTACCAGGAGGTCAACGCACCGCAGATCCTCGACAAGGCTCTCTGGGAGACCTCCGGGCACTGGGGCTGGTATCGCGAGAACATGTTTGCGACCCAGACCGAGGACGACCGCGTCTTCGCGATCAAGCCGATGAACTGCCCGGGCCACGTGCAGATCTTCAAACATGGGCTGAAGTCCTACCGCGACCTGCCGCTGCGGCTGGCCGAGTTCGGCAACGTGCACCGCTACGAGCCGTCCGGCGCGCTGCACGGGCTGATGCGCGTGCGCGGTTTCACGCAGGACGATGCGCATATCTTCTGCACGGAAGAGCAGCTCGCCGACGAGTGCCTGAAGATCAACGACCTGATCCTCTCGACATACGCCGACTTCGGCTTCGACGAGATCGTCGTGAAGCTCTCGACACGCCCTGAGAAGCGCGTCGGCACGGACGAGATGTGGGATCATGCGGAAGACGTGATGACCCGCGTTCTCAAGCAGATCGAGGACCAGTCGGGCGGACGCATCAAGACCGCGATCAATCCGGGTGAGGGCGCGTTCTACGGGCCGAAATTCGAGTACGTGCTGCGCGACGCCATCGGCCGCGACTGGCAGTGCGGCACCACGCAGGTGGACTTCAACCTGCCGGAGCGGTTCGGCGCGTTCTACGTCGACCAGGACGGCCAGAAGAAGACGCCCGTCATGGTCCACCGCGCCATCTGCGGCTCCATGGAGCGCTTCACCGGCATCCTGATCGAGCACTTCGCCGGGCACTTCCCGCTCTGGCTCGCGCCCGTGCAGGCGGTGGTCGCCACCATCACCTCCGAGGGCGATGACTACGCCATGGAGGTGGTGAAGACCCTTGAGCGTGCAGGCCTGCGCGTGGAGGCCGACCTGCGCAACGAGAAGATCAACTACAAGGTCCGCGAGCACTCGCTCGTGAAGGTGCCGGTGCTTCTGGTGGTCGGCCGGAAGGAAGCCGCCGAGCGGACGGTCTCAATCCGCCGCCTGGGCAGCCCCGACCAGAAGACCATGACCCTCGACGAGGCAGTGAAGGCGCTGGCCGATGAGGCCGTGACGCCCGATCTCAGGCGCGCTGCGAAAGCCGTATCGGAGCCCGACATACACGCCACTCTCGACGGTCAGCATGTGATCGAACGGACGGTCGCGTAAGATTTGACAGACAGTATGAAGGCGGCGCTTTCCCGGTGAAAGCGCCGCCTTTTCTATTCAGCCGACTTCAATCTGAAGAGCTCAGCGGTCGACGCCGAAAGCACCTAAGTCGCCTGCCGCTGTCGGCCGGTCGTCCGCCCGCCCGCGGGAGAACCCGCCCGGCCGCCGGCTGTGCCGATTCCGGGATTGCCGGTTGCCTCTCCTGAATCGCCGACCTCCATGCCGGTGCGGTGCCCCTCCTGATGCTGGCCGACGCGCAGGTTGTTCTGCACGTGGGTCACCCCGGAGATCGACTCGGCGAGATCCTCGGCCCGGCGCTTCTCGCCCCGGTCGCGGACCGTGCCGGTGAGGGTCACTTCCCGGTTCTCGACCTGGATCTCGATCTCGGAGGCATCGATCATGGCGTCGTCCATGAGACGCTCGTTGATGTCCTCGCGGATCCGCTCGTCCGAGCGCTGGTAGCCCTTCGGACCACGCCCCCGGTGCTCGCCACGGCGGACTTCGCCGTAGCTGCCGGTCGCATCGTTGCTGAAGCGGTTGTTGCCGGGACCCATGCCGTAGTTGCCGCGGTCACGGCGCTCGTTGACGAGGCTCCAGGTGCGCTCGCGATCCTGCATGCGGCGGTCGGCCTCGCTGCTGTCGTCGCCCGGACGGGCGCGCTCGCCGGTGATGGTGGAGGTGCCGTAGCGCCGTGGGAAATAGCCGCCGCCTCCGGGAGCCGCGCTGGTGCGGGAGAACTCGTCGCCGTAGCTCTGGTAGCCCTCGCCGCCGAACCCGCCGCGCATGCGGGCGTTGCGGGCGCCTTCCTCGCCGGGATAGCCGAAGCTGCCGAAGGCTGCGCGCTCATCATCCTCTTTGCGGAAGCGGAATTGTCCGCGTCCGGGGGACGGACCGCCGAAATCGCGCCCGCTCCGTTCGCGATAGTCGTTCGGACCGGGGCCGCGCCACTCCTCATCGGGAACATCCCTCATGCGCCGCTCCAGCTCCCGGCGCTCGTCGCCTGTCAGCCGGGCGCGGCCGCCGCCGCGGGTCTGGTCGGCGCGCGAACTCGTCAGGGTCCCGGAGCGGTCCGGCTCGGATGGGATGGAGATGCGGTGGAGGGCGTGCGTGGCCTCGTCCTCGATATCGGTCGCAAGGTCGCCGAGCGCCACGATGCCCACGAGGTGCTTGTCACGGTCGACCACGGGGATGCGGCGGATCTGGTGATCGCTCATGAGCTGGACGATGTGGTCCACGTCGTCGTCGTCGAAGCACCACCAGACATTGTCGCTCATCACGTCGCGCACGCGGGTGGTATCGGGCGGCAGACCGGCAGCAGTAGCGCGCACGGTGATGTCCCGGTCCGTGATCATGCCCCGCAGCCGGCGGCCGTCGCAGACGGGCAGCACGCCGACATTCATCTCGTCCATGAGCCGCGCCGCCTCCTGGACGGTGCGGTCCGGGCTGACGACGCGGACGTTGCGGGTCATGATCTCTGAAATCTTCATGAGCTTCCTCCCTCTCAAGGCCGCGCCTCGACGGTGAGCTCATGCCCGGCGCGGCCGATCTCCAGCGATCGGTCAATGCCGCCGGGGCGGAAAGGTTCAGGAATCAGGGCTGTGTGATGATCTCGATGTCGCGGTCGAGCCCGCTCTCGATCCGGAACTCGCGGGTGTAGACCTTGCCCTCGTGGCGGGCGATCAGGACATATTCGCCCTCCGCCAGGGTGACGGAGGGAAAGGCGCCGATGGCTTCGCGGATCACGTCGCCGCCAGGGGTCAGGACGCTGAAGGCGGTGCCTGCAAAAGCCTCGCCGCCTTCGCTCGCCACGAGCTTCAGGGTCGCGGTGGCGGCGCGGTGATTAAGGGTTGCTTCCGTCACCCGTCCTGATTCCACCTTGAGGTCGGTGCGCATGATCGCGTTGGCGTCGCCGAAGGTGGAGACCACGTGATAGGTCCCCTCCGGAAGCCGGACGATGTCGTTCGCCTTGGCGTTGGCGATGACGAGGCGGCCTTCGGAGTTCTGAGCCTCGGGGACATAGATGGCGAACGAGATTTGGCTGGGCGGAATGGGGCTGTCGCCGACCGCGCCCTTGAGCCGGAGGGCGCCCGCGCTGATGACCAGCCGCTCGTTCAGGCTGCCGCGCTGCACGGTGATGCGCTTGGAG
Organism: Microvirga roseola; assembly: GCF_020866965.1. Classification (GTDB taxonomy): domain Bacteria; phylum Pseudomonadota; class Alphaproteobacteria; order Rhizobiales; family Beijerinckiaceae; genus Microvirga; species Microvirga roseola. The sequence goes on along the minus strand of NZ_JAJATX010000021.1, from coordinate 14,746 downwards.
GTGCTGGCAAAACCATAGGCTACGTGCACGATGTAGTTGCCGGGCACGAGCGTGAAGACCGGGGTGGGGCTGCTCGAGCGGCCGACGATGGTCGGCTGGGACGTATCGCCCTTGTCCTCATAGACGCGCCAGACCAGGCCGGAGCGGATCGGCTGGTTGTTCTCGGCGAAGACCGCGCTCGCGTTCAGGACCACCTGTCCCACCGAAATCGGGGGAGGGCTCTGCGAGAGGGATGGCACGGCCGGCGTCTGCGCGGATGCGGCAGGGGCTGCGAGCAGGGCCGCGATGACGGTGGCGGGAAGAGCGCGTTTCACGGGGCTGGTCATCAGTCGAGCAGAATATCGCTTGTACGGACCGGCCGGACGATGGCCGTCTGGACGGGTTGTTCCTCCGTGTCCACGAGATCGGAGGCGGCCGCAACCAGATTCTCGAGCGAGAGAGGACGGAACTGAAACTCCACCCGGTGGCGTCCGGCAGGAACCTCGACGCCCCGGAACAGGAGATTGGCGCGAAGGACCGGGCGTCGCTCCCCGTTCACCGTCGCCTCCCAGCCCGGATAATAGATGTCGTGCAGCACCAGTACGCCCCCTGCCTCGCTCTCCACGTCGATGACCACCGAATTGCGCCGGTAGCTGACGATCTTCGCCGTGCTCTTGGCCGGCACCGAGGCGGCCCGGTCCGGAGCATAGTGGGCCTTGAGGAGGGGCATGCTGTCCCGGTCGAGCAGCGCTGACCGTTCGCGGTTGAATTCGGGCAATTCCTCCTGGTCGAGAACGGCCTCTGAATCGACCGGCGTGACCTGCTGCGCGACATAGACACGGGGGGCCGAGAGATCGAGACGGTAGATCCACATCCGGCCGGTGCCGTAGACGACTTCGGCATCCATCAGGCGCGGGAAGTGGCGGGGGAGCTTTTCCGCGGGGCGATCGAGCACGAGGTATTCGAGGCCCAGAAGGCCGGCGAGCTCGCACTCGTAGCCCCGGAAGGTCGCCGGGAACTGGCGCAGGTTCGGATCCTCCGCGTTCTCGCCGGGGCCGACCGCGCGCTCGTAATCGGCGAGACGCAGGGGGTTGTAGCCGATGATGTCCTCGATTCCGAGCACCATGGACGCGTTCTGCCAGGGACCACCCAGGCCGAGAATCTCGACGCGCGGGTGCTCGCCCTTCGCATGCCGCTGGGCCAGTTCCCGCTTCAGGATCTGCAGGCCCTGAAGCTGCTCCGGAGGCAGCTGCGTGAACACGGCGTACCGCTCGGCAGGCTCCGCATTGAGGGCAGACGCCGCATGGCGCGCGATCAGCTCTCCGCCGGTCACGGTGACGAGGACGAGCGCGGCGGCTTCCCGCCAGCGCGCCACCTCGCCTGCGCGCATCAGCAGAGCCATGGCCACGGCTGCGGCCAGGAGGCCGAGGCCGATCTCCGCCATGGCCGGCTCGACATGGCCGCTGCGCACCGCAAAGCCGAGCGCGCCCACCATGGCCGCCAGCACCAGCCCGATGGCGATCATAGGCAGGGCGAGGCGGAACCGGCCGAGGGCGGCCTCGCTGATCCGGGGCAGCCCGTCGGTGACATAGCGGTGGACCAGATAACCGACGGAAAAGGCCAGGGCGATGTTGAGGAGGAAGGTCGCATCGGCCGGGCGGCGGTAGAGGTTCACGCCGGGCAGGTGATCGAAGATCACCTCGAAGCCGGGGGTGTAGCGCCCGAGGGCATAGAGCAGGGAGAGAACGCCGAAGGCGAGGAAGAACCGGAACTCGCGGGCGAACAGGCGGCCGCCAGCGATGCCGTGCCAGACGAGGAGGAGGGCGGGAAGCGTCCCGATGAAGAGATAATTCGTGGCCCGGTCGGTCCATGTGCCCTCGGCGATGCTGTGCCAGTCGGGACCCCAGTAATCGTAGGTCCAGCGCAGCGAGCCGAAGATGTTGCCGAACAGGATCGTCGCCAGGCTTTCGGGCGGCAGCGACCCCATGGCGGCGACGCCGAAGCCGAAGCCAGGCCGCGTGGAGGTGGCAAGAAACTGCATGGTCAGGATGACCGGCACCGCCAGCAGGGCGCCGCCCACGATCCCCATGACGGCCAGGATGCCGAAGCGGGACCGGAGATAGGCCAGGGATTTCGGCGCGGTCCCTATCCGATGGAGCGCGACCGCAATGAGGGTCAGGGCACAGAGAAAAGCCACCTGATCCCGCCCGACGGTCAGGAAGGCGACGGTGACGGCGAACAGGATGCCAAAGGCATAGGAGCGGCGGTCCAGCGCCTCCTCGAGCAGCCAGAGGGCGAGAGGGAAAAAGCCGTAGCTGAGGATGATGCCCGTGTGCTGGAGGCGGGCCGTGGCGGAGCCGCCCAGCATGAAGATGATCGCAGAGACGACCGCACCCGCCGGATGCCATCCCCGCCGCCGGAAGAGGGGGATGAAGGCGAGGGCTCCGGGAAGGAAATGGGCGAAGACGACCCCGTCGAAGAGCTGCATGGAGGGCTCTGGCACCAGCCAGCCGAAGAGCAGCATGGTGGGGGTGAAGAGCAGGGATTGCGGGTCGGCCGCGGAAGGGTGGCCGCCGAAATGGTAGGGGTTCCAGAGGGGCAGCTCGCCATGGGCCAGGGCTGCGCCGAGATAGCGCAGGGTCGGATAGAACTGGTTCTTGGAATCCCAAGGGACGACGGAGCCGGTCAGGGGCCAGACGGCCGCAGCCACCGCCCAGGCCGCAAGGATCAGGCCAATGGCGAGGAGAGTCCGCTGCCGCGACCAGGCAGCTGTCGGAATGGGCCCGTCGGGCTGGAGAAAGGATGCCTGCATCGACAAAAAACGGTGCTTCGCCAGATCGTCCGGCTGCGAAGGACGGCCATCGGCTCATCCGTCCGCGCCGCAGACGTGAAACGTGCTTGGCGTGTGACCGCGCTCCCCCTATAAATCCGCCGCTGGTCTTCGTGCGGCGGCCTTGTTCTTGGATGCCTGCGCGCTTCCAAACGCATCAAGACGGCGAGACGAAGGCAGGACAGCGCCTTTCCTGGCCCGCACCTTTCGGCACCACCGACTATTCCATATTACCGAAGCCGGATGAAGATCCCATGAATGAAAGCCTTTCCCGTCTTCTGAGCCGCCGCTCCGTTCCGCCCCGCTGGCTGGGCGAGCCGGGGCCCAGCGCAGAGGAGGTCGAGACCCTGCTGACCATTGCGTCCCGGGTGCCCGACCACGGCAAGCTCGTCCCCTGGCGCTTCATCCTGATCGAGGGCGAGGGACGCAATAGGCTGGGCGAGGTGCTAGCCTCGGCCTACCGGGCCGACAACCCTCAGGCTGGGGAGGAGGCTCTCGCCACGGAGCGCGAACGCTTCGCCAAGGCGCCGCTGGTGGTGGCGGTGGTCTCGTGGGTCGCGCCCCATGCGAAGATCCCGGACTGGGAGCAGGAGCTTTCGGCGGGCGCCGTCTGCATGAACCTGCTCAGTGCCGCCACCGCCCTCGGCTATGGCGCCTCGTGGCTCACCGGGTGGGCGGCCTTCGACCGGCGGGTGCTCGATGCGCTCGGGCTTAAGACCGGCGAGCGGATCGCCGGCTACATCCATATCGGCACGGCGAAGGAGATACCGTCCGACCGGGAACGGCCCAGCCTCTCCGATATCGTGACGCGGTTCTAAGCCCATGTTCTACGAAACCTCGATCAACGATCACGGCCTGCCGCACGATCCCTTCAAGGCTCTCGTCACGCCGCGGCCCATCGGCTGGATCACGTCCATGAGCGCCAAGGGCGAGGTGAACCTCTCGCCCTATTCCTTCTTCAATGCGGTCTCGGACCATCCCCACATGGTGGCCTTCTCCTCCGCCGGGCGGAAGGACGCGCTCACCTTCGTGGAGCAGACGAAGGAATTCGTCTGCAATCTTGCGACCTATGATCTGCGCGAGCAGATGAACCTCACCTCCGCCGTGCTGCCGCGGGGCGAGAACGAGATGGTCCACGCGGGCCTCAAGGCCGCGCCCTCGCGCCTTGTGAAGCCGCCCCGCGTCGCGGATGCGCCCGCAGCTCTCGAATGCAAATGGCTTCAGACCGTTCCCCTCGTTCCGCTCGAGGGCGGAGAGCCGTCCTACTATCTCGTGATCGGACAGGTCGTCGGCATCCACATCGACGACCGCTTCATCGTGAACGGACTCGTCGACACCGCCGCCATGCGCCCCATCGCCCGCTCGGGCTACCGGGATTATTTCGTCGCGACGCCGGAAACGAAATTCTCTATCCAAAGGCCTGGGAGCTGAGCCGGATCCAGAAGGAGCATGTTTCTAAGAGAAAGGGCCTGCGATGTCTTCCATCGCAGGCCCTTTCAGTTCTCAAGTTCAGCGTCTGAGGAGACTTAGATGACGAAGAAGTCCTTGTAGGTCATCTTGAGGTTCCTGGAGAGGCTGGCGATCTCGACCGCCTTCTTCGAGCCCGATCCGTCGGTGTCGTAGTAGAGCACGCCCTTCTTGTCATTGTAGACCAGGTAATCATCCTTCTCCTTGGCCTTGGTGCCGACGGTGAAGAAGTCCTTGTCGAGCTTGGCCGGCTTCTTCTCAGAANCGTAGTAGAGCACGCCCTTCTTGTCATTGTAGACCAGGTAATCATCCTTCTCCTTGGCCTTGGTGCCGACGGTGAAGAAGTCCTTGTCGAGCTTGGCCGGCTTCTTCTCAGAACCCTTCTTGCCCAGCTTCTTGAAGTATTTGTTGTCGAGCCAGATCGTATCGTCCTTCGTCTTGAAGTCCGTGATCTTGTCCAGGTTCTTGCTCTTGCTCGGCTTGGTGTCGAACACGAATGTGTCCTTGCCCTTGCCGCCGGTCATTCCGGGATCGCTGCGCCCACTGAGAACGCGAAGCCCCGGACTGTGGTGCGGTCGGGGGTGAGCTGGCATTCGTAAGCCAGGTTGAGCCATTCGCGGCCGCTTCTGAAAGCGGCGCCCCTGGCCGTGATGGCGGTGCGCGTCACCCTGGTGTCCGCCATGGCGTAGGCGACGACCTGTTCGGGCCTGAAGTGTCCGAGCGCGGCTGCGATCTGGGCCATGGCCTCGATGTTGCACAGCTGCTCCAGGCGAGTGCCTTCCTCCATCTGCGACAGGGCCTCCCGCATCTTCCGGCTTCCCGGATGAGCCAGCACATCGCCGGACAGAATCCTCGTCGCGCGGATGACGCGCGGGGCCGTATCGGCGGGCAATGGGTCTGGAAACACCGGCTCGGCAGGCTCCGGGACGGGCGGAAGTTCCGCCTGAGGGAGAGGCGCGCTCTCCGAAGGCTGCAGGGCAGCAGGCCTCTGCGGCGCGCCTCCTCGGGCAAGGTCTTGGACTTACTCCTCGGTCCAGACCTCGACCGGAACGCTCTCAGGCAGGGGAGGGAACGGCTTTGGTCTGAGCGAGGCGAGGAAGGCCAGCATAAGCAGCGCATGCAGAACGAGCGAGGCCGGAAGGCCGGCCCTGCGCCTGTCGAGAGCGTCCTGCAAGGCTCGGGGCTCCCTGCGCCCTTAGAGCGCGCCCGCCCGCTTCAGGAGGCGTTCGGCCCGGAGCAGGTGGGGGCGGTCGAGCATCTCGCCCTCGACGCCGACCACGCCGGCTCCCGGCCGGGCCTTGAAGGCTTCAATCACGGTCCTGGCCCGCTGGATCGCTTCGGGCGAGGGGTTGAAAGCCTCGTTGATCACCGGCACCTGGGCCGGGTGGATCGCCATCTTGGCCACGAAGCCGTCGCGCCGGGCCGCGCGGCACTCCGCCTCTAGCCCCGCCATGTCGCGGAAATTGGTATAGACGGAATCCACCGCGTCGACGCCAGCCGCTGCAGCGCCGAAGAGGGTCAGCGAGCGGGCGAGGCGGTAGGGCTCCGTATAGGCCCCGTCCTCGTCCCGGTTGACCTCGGCTCCGAGATCGGCGGAGAGATCCTCGCCACCCCAGGTGAGGCCCATCAGCCGGTGACTCGCTCCCGCGAAGGTGCCGAGCGCGAAGACGCCGGCGGCGTTCTCGGTGGCGATGGCAAGGATGCGGGTCGCGCCGTCCTCCAGGCCGAACTCGGCCTCGCGCACCGCGAGCTTGGCTCCGAGATGCGCCACATCCGTGCCGCCCACCGTCTTAGGCAGGACGATCCCATCGGGCGATGCCTGCATGACACCGTCGAGATCCGCATCCGTCATGCCGGTGGTGAGCCCGTTGACCCGTACGAACAGGCGCGGCCGGCCGGTCGTGTGCCGGTGTTCCTGGATGAAGGCCGAGGCGGTTGCCCGCGCCGTCTCCTTGGCGTCGAGAGCGACCGAATCCTCCAGGTCGATGAGCAGCACGTCGGTGCCGGAATCCAGCGCCTTGTCGAGCTTCTTGCGGCTGTCGCCCGGCACGAAAAGGAGAGAGCGCATCAGGCGCTCCTCTTGCGCATGAAGGCCTGGCGGCGGCACTCGGCGACGAGGGTCCCGTCCTGCTTGTAGGCGCGGTGGATGAAATCAACGATGCCGGCGTCGGGCCGAGACTTCGACTCCCGCTTGCCTGCGACTTCCGTGGTGACGTTGACCGTGTCGCCTTCGAAGAGAGGTGCGGGGAACTTTACATCGGTCATGCCGAGATTCGCGATGGTCGTGCCGACCGTGGTGTCGTTGACCGAGATGCCGATCATCAGACCCAGCGTGAACAGGGAGTTCATGAGCGGTTTGCCCCACTCGGTTTCGGTGGCGCAGAAATGCGCATCGATATGGAGCGGCTGCGGGTTCAGCGTCATGTTGGAGAACAGCATGTTGTCCATCTGCGTGACCGTCCGGGTCAGGCGGTGTCTGACCACGTCGCCGATGGTAAAGTCCTCGAAATAGAGGCCGCCTCGCGGGTGTCTGCTCTCATCCTTCATGACGTCGTCCCCAACTGAATGGGCATGTGCCGTCCCATGCCTCTTGGATTTCAATAGCCGAACTGTTCCCGCAGGATGCGCTCGTCCAGGCTGTGCCCGGGATCGTGCAGCATCACGAGGTCCACGCTCCTGTCCCTGGAGACATGGACGCGGGAGATATGCCGGAATTCGGTGTGGTCCGCCACTGCGCTCACCGGCCGGTTCTCGGCCTCCAGCACCTCGATCTCGATCTTGGCGTAGTCGGGCAGCAGCGCCCCGCGCCAGCGGCGTGGGCGGAAGGCGGAAATCGGGGTGAGGGCCAGGAGCGGCGCGTTCAGCGGCAGGATCGGCCCGCCGACGGAGAGATTGTAGGCGGTCGACCCGGCGGGCGTCGCCACCAGGATTCCGTCGGCGATGAGCTCGGGGATGCGCACGCGGGAATCCACGCTCACCCGCAGCTTGGCCGCCTGATAGGTTTGGCGCAGCATGGAAACTTCGTTGATGGCGCGGGCCGTATGGGCCACGCCCCTCACGTCCCAGGCGACCATGAGCAGCGGATGCATGACGCTGCGTTCCGCATTCTCGAGGCGCTCGAAAAGGTCTTCCTCCAGGAAATCGTTCATCAGGAAGCCGACCGTGCCCTTGTTCATGCCGTAGATGGGCTTGGCCGCTCCCATGTGTCTGTGAAGCGTCTGCAGCATCAGCCCGTCGCCGCCCAGCGCCACGATCACATCGGCGCTCTCGGGGGCCACATTGGGATAGCGCTGCTCCAGGGCCTGAAGGGCTGCCTGGGCGTCAGGCGTGGGACTGGCGACGAATGCGATATTGTTGAAACGGCGGGCCATGCCCAATTACCCTCGTTGCGTCCTCAAGGCTCGCGAACCAAAGGCATAGCATGGACAGCCCGCTTCTCGTCTATACAACCTTTCCCGATGTGGATACCGCCCTGTCCATCGGGGAGGATCTCGTCCGCGACAGGCTGATCGCCTGCATCAACGTGCTGCCGGGCATGCAGTCGGTCTATGCCTGGAAGGGCGAAGTCGAGCGGGGGCAGGAGGTCGTCGGGATCCTGAAAACCCGCAAGAGCCTTCAGGAGCAGGTGCATCGAGGCCTGAAGGAGCGGCACCCCTACGAGACGCCTACGATCTATTTCATTGAGCCGGCGAGTGCCGATCCTGCGACCCTGGACTGGCTCGTGACGGAGACGGCGGGCGGCTGAACCGCCCGCCTTTGAAGCCTTACCCGATAGTCCACTGCACCGGCACGAAACGGTACCCGTCGCCTTCCTTGGCGATGTGCCCCGTGGACGGGAACGGGGCGTGATAGAACGCAACCTGGGCCCGCTCGGAGGCCGCCATGTCGAGCATGCGGCGGCGGGTCTGACGGGCCTGGTCCGCATCCATGTCGAACACCGCCGCCCAGTCGGGATTGCGCACGAAGAGGGCCGGATGGTTCGTAGTGTCCGACATGATCATCAGCCGGTCATTGCCCGACGACAGCATGTAGGCGGTGTGGCCCGGCGTATGGCCGTACGCCGCAACGCTCGTCAGGCCCGATACGACCTCCTTGTCGGCCTCGTAGCGCTTCACGTCGTTGGCGACAGGGCCGAAGACGCGGCGCACGTTCTGGAAGGCGCCTTTCATACCGTCCGGCGCCTGGTTCATGCGGGCATCATCCATCCAGAAGGCCCATTCCGCGGACGGAACCATGATTTCCGCATTCGGGAACACCGCCGTGCCGTCCTTCAGGCGCAAGCCGTTGATGTGGTCGCCGTGGAAATGGCTGATCACCACGCTGTTCACCTGGGAGGGATCGAAGCCGGCGGCGCGGAAGTTCGACATCCACTGGCCGGTGGTGGGCGCGCCCATATTGCCGTTGCCGGTATCGATCAGGGTGATCCGGCCGCCCTGGTTCAGGACTAGCGTGTTGAAGGTGATCGGCAGGGCATCGGTCGGGAGGAAGGCTTCCTCCATGGCCTCCTGGACCTGCGGCAGCTCCGCGTTACGGACGAAGCCCTCAAGCGGCCGGCGCGCGAAACCGTCGTTGATCGCTGTCACTTCGATATCGCCGATCATGTAGCGGTAGAAGCCCGGGGCCTGCTGCGGCTGGGCGTTCTGCGCAGCATTCGCGCCGGATGCGGGCGTGCTCGTTTGAGCCAAGGCTGAACCTCCGATGGGAGAAGCGGCCAGTGCAGTGCTGGCGAGAATGGTACGGCGTGTCAAATTCATGAAGCGTCTCCTGTTAGAGATGGCAGGAGGCTAGAATGGCCAAGCTTTAAAGCAAGGGATCGGCCTTTCACGAGTCGGAGAGCATGCGAAAATGCAAGGTCTGCTTCCGGTCAGGCAAGAGCCAGATGATGCAGGGCTATGCCGCTCGTGGTCGCAACATTGAGGGAATCGAAGCCGCCGCTCATGGGGATGGAGACCGTCCGCGTGCGCGCCAGGAGTTCAGCAGGCAGGCCGGGTCCTTCGGCTCCGAGGAGCAGCGCCGTCCGGGGGGAGGGACGAATCGTCGAGAGGACCTCCCGACCCGAAGGGGAGAGGGAGATCGCCTCGAAACCGGCGGACTCGAGCGCCGTCACCATCGCATTCCCCGAGGGGACGCGGGTAAAGGGAACGACCAGCGCTCCGCCGACCGAAACGCGGATCGCCTTGCGATAAAGCGGGTCGCAGGTTTCCGGGTCGAGCAGGACGCCGTGGGCCCCGAAAGCCGCCGCATTGCGGAAAATGCCGCCGACATTGTCGTGATTGGCGAGGCCGACCAGTCCGACAACGAGCGCCCGGTCCGGCAGCCCGGACAGGAGATCCCCCACGGAGGGCAGGGGAGCGCGTCTCGCGACGGCGAGAATGCCCCTGTGGATCGGAAAACCGACGATGGAATCCATGACCTGGCGGTTCGCCGTATAGACGGGAACCTCGGGAGGCAGCGTCTCCAGCAGGTCCCTCAGGCTCTCCAGGCGGTTCTCGGCCAGAAGCAGGGATTCGATGGCGAACCGAGATTGTTTCGCGAGCACCCGCAGAACCACCTCGCCCTCGGCCACGAAGCGGTGCTGGCGGCCTATGAGGTCGCGCTCCCGCACGGCGCGATAGGCCTCGATCCGGGGATCGTCGGGATCCGAAATGGGAAGCGGCATGGGCTCGTTCATGGGCTTGTCGAGCCTTCTCTCTAATGCGGGAGAGCGGCCTTGCCTATGCCGTTCCTTCGGCGGAACAAGGACTTCCTGTTCCGGTTAGCCCCAAAGCACGGTCAGGGCCCGATCGGAGGCCCACCTCGAGGAGAGCAGTCATGGAATGGGATATTGCGGATGGTTGGGTCTGGGCTCTGGTCGTTATCGGTGGGCCCCTGCTGATCGGGATTTTCATGTTCGTCTACGGGCGGCGCCGCCGGCTGAACCGCGTGGAGCGGGAAGCAGCCCGAGAAGGCACCCGTGAGAACTGGGGCAAGGAGCGAATCCACTAGAGGCCTTGCCCGAGCCACGACCAAAGATCGTCAGAAGCTGCCTCTATAGGCCCACATCCTTCCGGGCTTGCGCGTGATCTCCGGCGCCCTGTCCCAGATGCCGGGGAAGGGGAGCAGCGGATCGTCCTCGGCGTCGCGAGCAGGCTCGCGGCCTTTGAGGACGGCAGCCGGAAACAGGAGCGCCAGCGACATTTTTGCGGCGGAAGCGATCAGAAGCATCTTCACAGCTCATCTCCTTCGATCAGGACAGCTGCACGATACGGCCGGTGCAGGCCGATGGATGTGCAGGCCCGCACATCGTCGCGCAGCCCCAAGGAAGGGTTCGCCCGCGAGCGGGCTTCTGTCGAGCGGGGAGAGGAAAAGGCCCCAGAAGGGAGGATGGTGCCGGCGGAGGGGATCGAACCCCCGACCTTCGGTTTACAAAACCGCTGCACTACCGCTGTGCTACACCGGCTCCTGTCAATGTGCTGAGGTAACAGCACCCGGTACGGGACGCAAGTTCCCTTGCAATGCAAAAATATAGTGCTCCGGCGCACCGAAACCATCCCGGACGTCTGGGATTATTGAGAAAAGATTGCTTTCGGAGACGGAGAAATGATCGTCCTAAATTATTCCAGGGAAAAGGAGATTTCGTCTCCTGGGGGGCGCTTGAAGCGCCTGGCCCTATTCTCTCTCATCGCCGGCTTCGGGCTGGCCGCGCTCCCGGTCGAGGCGCATCCCGGGCGCAGCAAGGAGAAGCCCACAAAGGAGAAGGTAGTGGCCGTTGCGGTCAAGGATCCGGAGACCACCGGGTCGCTCCAGGCCGACGAGGAGGGGCCGTACTGCAACCAGTCCCGCAAGCGCCTCTTCGTCGAAGGCGAAGGCTGGATCGTTCGCCGGGTGACGACCTGCTACTGAGCGTCGAGTCGCACATGAAAAAAGCCCCGCCAGTGGCGGGGCTTTCTCGTTGGTTGGTGCCTCTTACTTGCTGCCGTCGTAGGTGACGATGTCGCGGTCCTTTGTCTCGGGCACGAACAGGAGGCCGATGACGAAGGTGCCGAGGGCGATCACGATCGGGTACCAGAGACCGTAGTAGATGTCGCCGGTCGCGGCCACCATCGCGAAGGCGGTCGGGGGCAGGAAGCCGCCGAACCAGCCGTTACCGATGTGGTAGGGCAGGGACATCGCGGTGTAGCGGATGCGGGTCGGGAAGAACTCGACCAGAGCCGCCGCGATCGGGCCGTACACCGCCGTCACGAAGAGGACGAGCACAGTCAGGATCGCGATCACCTTCAGGGCCGCGGCGTTGCCGAGAGCCGAGAAGAAGCCGGTCACCTTCACGATGTTCGGATCGCCAGCCGTCGGGTAGCCGGCCTGCTGAGCCGCCGCCGTGAAGGACGCCATGCTCTTCGCGACCGTCGGATCCATAGCGGCTTCCTGGTCGTTAAAGAGCACCCTCACAGGGGAGCCGGCCGGAGCGGCAACCTGCTGATAGGTGATGGCCGAGCGAGCGAGAGCCACGCGGGCGACGTCGCAGGGAGCGGTGAAGTCGCGGATGCCGACCGGGTCGAACACCGAGCCGCAGACGGCGGGATCGGCGACAACCTGAACCCTGACGTTCTCGATGGCGGAGGCGAGCTGCGGGTTGGCCGTGCTGGTCAGGGCCTGAAAGAGCGGGAAATAGCTCAGGGCCGCGATCAGGCAGCCGCCCAGGATGATCGGCTTACGGCCGATCCTATCCGACAGCGAACCGAACAGGACGAAGCCGCCGGTGCCAAGGATGAGCGCCCAGGCGATGAGCACGTTCGAGGTGAAGAGATCAACCTTCAGGATGCTCTGCAGGAAGAACAGGGCGTAGAACTGGCCCGTGTACCAGACGACCGCCTGACCGGCCACGAGGCCGAGGAGGGCGATGACGACCATCTTGGCGTTCTTCCACTGGCCGAAAGCCTCCGACAGCGGCGCCTTGGACTGGGTTCCTTCGTCCTTCATCTTCTTGAAGGCAGGCGATTCCTGCATCTGGAGACGAATCCAGACGGAGATCGCGAGCAGGAAGACGGAGAGCAGGAACGGAATGCGCCAGCCATAGGCCGCGAAATCCGCCTCGCCGAGCCAGGTGCGCAGCGTCAGGATGACCATGAGCGAGAGCAGCAGACCGAGAGTCGCTGTCGTCTGAATCCAGCTTGTGTAGAAGCCGCGCCGACCGACCGGAGCATGCTCGGCCACATAGACCGCAGCGCCGCCGTACTCGCCGCCGAGCGCCAGGCCCTGGAGCATGCGCAGAACGATGAGGATCACCGGAGCCGCCCAGCCGATGGAGGCGTAGCTGGGCAGGAGGCCGACCAGGAAGGTCGAGATGCCCATGATGAGGATGGTGACGAGGAAGGTGTATTTGCGGCCCACGAGATCGCCGAGGCGACCGAATACCAGGGCGCCGAACGGACGCACCAGGAAGCCCGCCGCGAACGCCAGGAGCGCGAAGACGTTACGGGTTGTCACGTCGAAGGCGGAGAAGAACTGCGCGCCGATCATCGTGGCGAGCGAGCCGTAGAGATAGAAATCGTACCATTCGAAGACCGTGCCGAGGGAGGAGGCCAGAATGACCTTCTTCTCCTCACGGGTCATGGGGCGAGGCGCTGCCCTCGTCCCCTGCGTCGTTGCTGCAGTCGCCATAGCGTTCCCTTCCATTTGCTAATGCGCCCGGTAAGCGATCCGGGTTCTTGGCTGCAGGCTCTGATTTGTCAGTCCTGGAGCCGGGGCATCGTGGCCGAGTTCAAGCTGCGGCCAGAATCCTTGGACGGGAAAGCTACCTCAGGTGGAGAGCTGCACAATTCACCATTCGTATTTTCGACTTCTGTCTAAGATGCAGTGCAGCAAGCGGAAAGGTTCTGTTCCTTCAGCATCTTAGCTGCATCGTGCGCCTACTGCTCGGCGCTTCCGGAGACGGCCTTCGTCACCGCGTAAAGGGAAATCGCGGCCGCGTTGGAGACATTGAGGCTCTTGATGGCGCCGGGCATGTCGAGACGGCCGATCACATCACAGCATTCCCGCGTCCGCTGACGCAGGCCCTTGCCTTCCGAGCCGAGGACGAGAATGACGGGATTGCGGAGCTTCAGCTCGCCGAGACTGGCTTCGCCCGACGAATCGAGGCCGATTCGCTGGAATCCGCGCTCGCCGAGGGCGATGAGCGAATCCGCCAGGTTGCGCACGATCATGAAGGGCACGTGCTCGAGGCCGCCGGAAGCGGACTTGGCCAGCACGCCCGTCGCCGCCGGACTGTGGCGCGCCGTTGTGATGATCGCCTCGACCCCGAAGGCGGCGGCGGTGCGGACAATGGCTCCCACGTTGTGGGGATCGGTGATCTGGTCGAGGGCGAGGACGACGCGCTTGCCGCTCAGGGTGTCGAGGGTCGGGGAGGGCAGGGGATCCGCTTCGAGGTAGAGGCCCTGGTGCACGGCGTCGGGCTCCACGAGCCGGTTGATCTCGTCGGGGCGCACGATTTCCGGCTCGATCGGGAGGGGCTGCTCAAGCTCCTCGCTCAGGCGCCGTGCCGAGTTCTCCGTTGCCAGGAGGCGGCGAATCTCCCGGTTCCCGTTGCGCAGCGCCTCCACGACGGGGTGCCAGCCATAGAGAATTGTCGTGTCGATATCGGACGGACGCTGCCGGGAATGGTTGTCGCGGCGGCCCGGCCTCCCGTAAGGACGCTGGAATTTCGGTTTGCGGGGACGGAAGGGGCGCTCGCTCATGGTGCTCAGGTCTCGGCTGATGAAGGATCGGGCCATAGAGCATCGTGCGGAAAAGTGGGCCCGGTTTTCCGCACGAACGATGCTCTCATCCAAGGAAAAGGCATCGGATGGGACCTGCAATGTGCAAATCCACTTTGGGGTCCGATGCTTTAGCACAGGGCGCGGCACATCACGACCCACCGGATATTCATTGCGCTTTGCAGTTGACACCGGCCATGCGGGTCACCATAAGAACGCCACGAAGCGCTTGGCCCCCCGGCAGGGCGTTTCGGCTGATCTCGGGCCATGCGCCTGGGTGGATACAAGGGGGAATGTCCCGAGCGGCAAAGGGGGCGGACTGTAAATCCGCTGGCTTACGCCTTCGTAGGTTCGAGTCCTACTTCCCCCACCATCCAATCAGCAAGGTGCGCGGGTGTAGCTCAATGGTAGAGCAGCAGCCTTCCAAGCTGAATACGGGGGTTCGATTCCCCTCACCCGCTCCATTTTTCCCGTGCCGGCCTTCTTCCGAAGCTTGAATATCCGGGACCCGACGACTTTATACGAAGCGGCGGTGAATGCTTCGGCATGGCGTCGGCAGGTCAGGTCCGGTCTGGTCCGTGGAGCACTTTCTCGGCCATAAGGTTCTGCAATATCGAAATTGGCTCTTGCGCATTGAGCGCAACCGCAATATCGGACGCCCCAGGTTTTTTGTTCCTGGCCTATGTAAGGTAGAGATCGATGGCGAAGGAAAAGTTTGAGCGCACGAAGCCGCACTGCAACA
>NZ_JAJATX010000206.1 GCF_020866965.1 Microvirga roseola | reverse complement strand
TGGTCTGCCTCCTGAGAAGTGATCCTCCCTGAAGTATGGCTTATGAGCCAAAGGAGGACCAAAGATGGGCAAGAAGAGACACACGGCCGAGGAGATCGTTTCCAAGCTGCGGCAGGTGGACGTGCTGACGGCACAGGGCCGGACAGTGGCAGAGGCTATCCGGCAGATCGGCGTGACGGAGGTCACGTACTACAGGTGGCGTAATGAGTACGGCGGGCTCAAGTCTGACCAGGTCAGGCGGCTCAAGGAGCTGGAAATGGAGAACGCCCGGCTGCGGCGAGCCGTCTCGGACCTCACTCTGGAGAAGCTGGTCCTGAAAGAGGCTGCCTCGGGAAACTGGTAAGCCCCGCCCGTCGTCGCGCCTGTGTGGATCACGTGATCGCCAAGTACCGCGTCTCGGAACGGCTGGCCTGCCGGATCCTGGGCCAGCACCG
>NZ_JAJATX010000205.1 GCF_020866965.1 Microvirga roseola | reverse complement strand
AAGCGGACGTTCGGCTGCCCCTCGGCCTGGTTGATCACCACCCGTGGCTCGGCCCGCTCATAGCGCACCTGCGGCTGGCCCTGCTGCTGGAACTGCACCTGAGCCTCACGCTGCGACTGCTCGAACATCACCTGCGGCTGGGCCTGCTCGACCTGCACCTGGGCCTGCTGCTCCTGCTGCTGCACGCGCACCTCCGGACGGGGCTGCTGCACCTGCACCTGCGGCTGGGCCAGGGCCACGTTCACGTCCGGCTCGGGCATGCGCACGATGATCTCCGGCTGCGGGATGTTCACCGTCACGGTCGGCTGCGGCTGGCGCACCAGGATCTCGGGCTGAGCCTGGTTCACCGTCACCCGCGGCGGCTGCTGGCGCACCATCACCCGCGGATCGGCCGGGTTGACCCGAACCGTGGGAGCGGGCTGGCGCACCACGAT
>NZ_JAJATX010000204.1 GCF_020866965.1 Microvirga roseola | reverse complement strand
GCCGGAGCCCCATGGGTCCGGAGGAAGTTGTAGGCGTAGGCCGCACCCCGTTCTCCGTTCCGGAGCTTTGACAGCGCCCGAGGGGATAGGATCGATCCGTCTTGGGTCAGCCAATGGATGCGGGCGCTGGCGCGGGTTGTGTCGCAAACTTGGAGAGGAGACGCGAAAGGGACAATCGCTCGGTAGCGTGTTCAGGCGGCGAGCAGCTCGAACTGCTCGGCCAGCGATGGCTGCGGATTGCAGGCATACTTCGCCTGCTGTTTGCGCATCATGTGGATCAACTCGATGCCACCCAGGATCACTCGGGCAGTGATAACGGAATGGAAACCAAGCATCGGCCGGATGCGCCGTTTGATAGCACGATGATCCTGCTCAATTCGATTGTTCAAGTAGGCACTTTGCCGGATGGCCTGCCCCATGAGGGTGATCCGGGTGTGATGTTAATTCAG
>NZ_JAJATX010000203.1 GCF_020866965.1 Microvirga roseola | reverse complement strand
TGCTTCAGTGGCCTTCTACCTCAATCAACGACTCCTGAGCCTAGCCTGCTTCCTGCGGTGCTGCATACTTCTTCCGAATACGCTCAAAGGACACATTATCCGGTTCCATAAATGCGCTTATCGGAAATTCGCAGGCAGACGGAGCAACCGGGTCACGTTCACGTCCGTCGTGGTCCGCAGCCCGCGCAGGTATTATAGAACCGAGGCATTGGACGCTCTCAACTGACGCGCGGTCCAGTCGGCCAGTTCCGCACGATGACGCCACTGCCGCGCGACGGCCCGAAGCTCCGACCTGAGTTCCGGCGATTGGCGTGCATCCCTGACAAGGCGCTCGGCCTCGGCAGCCTTATCCTGGTAGCGCTGAGACGATGTCATGTTGTTCTCCCGAGATGGTGAGGAAACCAGTGTCTTACCCACAGCACTGCCCCGGGGGGTGGCCCGGGGCAGGTTGCGGAGGTTT
>NZ_JAJATX010000201.1 GCF_020866965.1 Microvirga roseola | reverse complement strand
GGTGACGAGGCTTTTCCCGGGATTGCGCCGAGATTACGACATGCGCCGTCTCCTCATTGCGAGAAGCTCGACGGCAAGGTCGATCTTGCCGCCCTTGATCATGCGAACGAGGGCGCGGAAGTACCCGCCCGGGTTCTTGATCCGGCTCTCGCCCCCGTTCTTGGCCACGTCGTCCTCGTAGAGCTGCAGGACGTAGATCACCGCAGTTGCAGCCCTGACAGTGCCAAGTTCCTCAACCGCCTCAACCCAGGCGCTTTCGTTCGCTCCCAGCGACGCTCGCAGGTACCGGCCGGCGGAGACGATATCTGCCAGATCCCGCACCGGTTCACCGTAGTCGCTGAGGGTGGGGCAGGCCTCAATGATCAAAGCCGGTGATAGGTGCTCTGCCGGTTGTTCGCTTGGAAGAACGGCTCCAGCTTTCCTCGGAAAGCCCTTGTTACAAGCTTCGGTAGGAGATCCGTTGTTGTTATTAGTGTGACGGCA
>NZ_JAJATX010000200.1 GCF_020866965.1 Microvirga roseola | reverse complement strand
TTTGGCAGGTATGAGGAACCGGGCGGGGCCTGCCGACGTCTGCTCGTGAAGGATTATCCGCAGGAGGTCGTTATGAGCACCTCAGTTGCGTGGGACCACGAACTCCAGTCCTGGCTTGAACCCTTTCTCAAACCGCTTCGTCATCCTGCCCGCCAGCGCATGTGCCCGCTCTACGTGGCAGGCCTGATCGGTCCCGGTGCGCGCAAGAGCCTGCAGCCGATGGCGGCTCGGGTGGCTCCCGCCGATTACGATCAACTGCATCACTTCGTGGCGGTCGGTCCGTGGGATGAGACGCCCCTCGAGGCCGAACTCTTGGCCCAGGCCAACCGGCTTGTCGGCGGACCTGACGCCATCCTGGTGATCGACGACACGGCCCTGCCCAAGAAGGGCACGCATTCGGTGGGGGTCGCCTCGCAGTACGCCGGAGTGTTGGGCAAGAAGGCGAACTGCCAGAGCCTGGTCTCGCTGACGCTCGCCAAGGACGAGGTGCCAATCCCAA
>NZ_JAJATX010000199.1 GCF_020866965.1 Microvirga roseola | reverse complement strand
TCTGAATCACACCTCAGCCCAAATTAATAGGTCCTGAGCCTAGAGATACATGTCAACGATACAAAGAACGGTGGCGTTGTTCAGCTTCTCCAACAAGGGCAGAGTGATCGATACCAAAACCCAGGCCGGCAGAAACGAGAATGCCTATGCGTGACGGCAACACCATGGTTCATCATCTCGTGGAGCATGAGCCTGGTATTTAGATCATTTCCGATCAGGGTTCCCGTTCGCCGCCGAGATACCGCGGTCGCCATAGCTTCTCACCGCCCGTTGAGTTTCACCTTTGGGAGTGGTGTGGGAACGTCTTTCAGCTTCCGCACGGCTTTCCAAACCGAGCTTACAACTCTTCGGGTAAAGCTGAGATGGCTTTTACTCATGACTGGCTCACTTCCCTGTGCCACAGCCGCACTGTGGCACTCAGCTCCCCGACCTAGTCGGTCGCATTAGGATTGAGGAGTTCCGAAAACATGACGGTCAGGACAGGTTGATTGGCCCGGTCCAT
>NZ_JAJATX010000198.1 GCF_020866965.1 Microvirga roseola | reverse complement strand
GCTCCCGGCCCGAGGTTTCGTTCGATAGTCGAGATGACGGTGGAGGAGCTTCTGTCCTGGGTGGCGGTTACCTGTCCGGGTAACCCTGATCAGCCCGTTCCAAAAACCCCCTCGGATTTGCCCCTCTGAACGCCTTGTTTTTCCGTCGTCCTGGAGGCGCTTTGAGGTGTGGCTGGAACCATCCGGTTTTGATCGGCATGGTCGGCTCTTCTCCACTGGGTAACAGCACGAGCCTTCCTCCATCACGTTCCGCGAACTAACTTTCCGCCCACCCCGTCTCCCCTCCCAGTTTCGCTGGATGGTCCGGCGGGGACGGTTGAGGATGTTCGTTTCGGGGCACGGCCACCTGAGAGGTGGGGCAAACTGAGTTCCGCCCCTATTGCTCCAGGTGGTGGCCGGGAGAGACCAGGATGCGGGCACCAGGGAATTCGGATCGCCTCGATGACCAGTCCGCAAAGTCTTCAGTTTCTGGACCAACGATCTGGCGACGGGAACTCAAAGTGTTTGACGTG
>NZ_JAJATX010000197.1 GCF_020866965.1 Microvirga roseola | reverse complement strand
CTTAGAACGGGATATCGTCGTCGAGATCGTTGAAGCGGGATCCGCCGCCGGACGGGGCCGCCGCAGGCCGGCGCTCCATCGGCGAGGAGCGGCCGAAATCGCCCCCGCGCGCAATCTGCCCGCCGCCTTCCTCCTCGCCGTATTCCGACGCGCCCCCGCCCGAGCGCCCGTCCAGGATCGTCAGCTCGCCCCGGAAGCGCTGCAGCACCACCTCGGTGGTGTACTTCTCCACCCCCGACTGGTCGGTCCATTTGCGCGTCTGCAGCTGGCCCTCGATGTACACCTTCGAGCCCTTCTTCAGGTACTGCTCCGCCACCCGGCCCAGGTTCTCGTTGAAGATCACCACCGAGTGCCACTCGGTCTTCTCCTTCCGCTCGCCGGAGTTCTTGTCCTTCCAGCTCTCGGAGGTGGCAATGCGCAGGTTCACCACCGGCTCCCCGTTCCCAAGCCGGCGCACCTCCGGGTCCCGCCCCAGATTGCCCACCAAAATCACCTTGTTCACCGATCCAGCCATAACGGCC
>NZ_JAJATX010000002.1:112316-287151 GCF_020866965.1 Microvirga roseola | reverse complement strand
CCCTCGCTCCGACCAGGGGCCGAGAACGATCCGGCGCGGGCTGCGGGATGACAGGCGCGGCATTCGCCCATACAACATTCGCGACAGCGTCCCATCGGCTTTTCCCATCAGCCCTCCAGGTCGGATTTCCATGCCCCATCCCCTCCTCGCCTCCGCCTCCGAGACCTCGCGCCCCATCTGGCTCGTGACCGAGGCCACATGGCCCGGCATCGTGGCCGGGCTTGCGCAGCCGGCCCAAGGTTTTGCCAGGGCGCAGGGCTTCGAGGGCAAGGCCGGGAGCCATTGCCTGCTGCCGGATGCGAACGGCGAGCTTCTCGGCGTCGCCTTCGGCATCAACGGCGACGACGCCAAGAGTCGCGATCCCTTCCTCGTCGGCAAGCTGCCGGCGATTCTGCCCGAGGGCGCCTATCGCTTCGAGACGGACGCGCCGGATGCGGCGCTGGCGACGCTGGCTTGGCTCCTGGGCAGCTACGGCTTTGCCCGCTACCGCAAGCGCGCGGAGAAATCCGTGCGCCTCGTCGCGCCCCGGGGCGTCGATGCAGAGGAGGTCTCGCGCATCGCGGATGCGGTGATGATGAGCCGCGACCTCGTCAACACGCCCACCAGCGATCTCGGCCCCGACGGCATCGAGGCGGCGGCGCGGCAGCTCGCAGAGAAGCACGGCGCGCGCTTTTCCAGCATCGTGGGCGACGACCTGCTGAAGCAGAACCTTCCGATGATCCACGCGGTCGGCCGCGCCTCCGCCGTTGCGCCGCGCCTCATCGACTTCACCTGGGGCGACGAGAATGCGCCGCGCGTCACCCTCGTCGGCAAGGGCGTCGCCTTCGATACCGGCGGCCTCGACATCAAGCCAGCCTCCTCCATGCTGCTCATGCGCAAGGACATGGGCGGCGCGGCCACCACCCTGGCGCTCGCGGACATGATCATGGGCGCGAAGCTTAAACTACGCCTGCGCGTGCTGATTCCCGCGGTGGAGAACGCAATTGCCGGCAACGCCTTCCGCCCCGGCGACATCCTGCCGAGCCGCAAGGGCATCTCGGTCGAGATCGGCAACACTGATGCGGAGGGAAGGCTCATCCTCGCCGATGCGCTTTGCCTCGCGGACGAGGAAAGCCCCGAGCTCATCGCTGATTTCGCGACGCTCACGGGCGCTGCCCGCGTGGCCCTCGGGCCGGAGCTTCCGCCCTTCTTCACGGACGACGACGACCTCGCCGCCGAGATCGCCCGCTTCGGCATGGCCGTGAACGATCCCGTGTGGCGCCTGCCGCTCTGGGCCCCTTACCAGAGCCAGCTCGATTCCAAGTTCGCCGACATGAACAATACCGGCGGGCCGATGGCGGGCTCGATCACCGCCGCCCTGTTCCTGCGCCGCTTCGTCTCGCAGGCCAAGGCCCATGTGCATTTCGACATCTTCGCCTGGAACGGCTCCACAAAGCCCGCCCGCCCCGAAGGCGGCGAGGTTCAGGCCGCACGCCTGATGTACGCGCTGCTCAAGGACCGCTACGGCGTTTAGGCCTTGTTGGCGAATATGCTGCGAAAAGGAAAAGGACACGCCATGGCCCGCCAGGAGCCGTCCCGATGAGTTTCGACCGCCGCATCACGCCTGTCCGCGCGGATCTCGCCGACGAGCGCCTGCGCGGCCGGGTGGAGGCCGAGCGCTTCACCGCCGGCGCGGAGAAGCGCGTGATCGCCTCCTTCGCCGCGCTCCATCGCCACCCCTCCCGCGAGGCGCCCGTGGACACGCAGGCGATCTTCGGGGAGAGCGTGACCGTCTATGACGAGCACGAGGGCTGGGCCTGGGTGCAGCTCGGCGAGGACGGCTATGTGGGCTACCTGCCGGCCGAGGCGCTGGGCGGCTCCGGCGCGGAGCCGACGCACAAGGTCGGCGCGGTGCGCACCTTCGTCTATCCCGGCCCCAACCTGAAGCTGCCCTATCAGGATTTCCTGACCCTCAACGCCAAGGTGGCCGTGGCGGAGGTCCAGGGCGACTACGCGCGCCTCGCCACCGGCGGCTGGGCCTTCGCCGCCCACCTCAAAGGCCTCGACGCCTTAGAGGCGGATTACGTGAGCGTGGCCGAGCGCTTCCTGCACACGCCCTATCTCTGGGGCGGCAAGACGAGCCTCGGCATCGACTGCTCGGGGCTGTCCCAGACCGTGCTGCAGGCCTCGGGCCTCAAGGCTCCCCGCGACAGCGACATGCAGGAGCGCGAGCTCGGAACGCCAGTCGCGGTGTGGCCCGATCTGGGCGGACTGCAGCGCGGCGATCTCGTGTTCTGGAAGGGCCATGTGGGCCTGATGATGGATGCGACGCGCCTCATCCACGCCAACGGCCACACCATGAGCGTCACCACCGAGCCGCTCGCGGTCGCCGAGGAGCGCATCCGCAGGACCAGCTACGGGCCGATCAGTTCGATCAAGCGGCTCTGAAGCGTACGGCAGCGGACAGACCCGCTCCGCGGGTATGAGAACCATCCCCCGCCCTGACGGTTTCCCCGTCGGAGCGGCGGAATGGGAGCCAATGCTACGCACCTTCGCAATCGGCCTCGGCGTCTTCGGGATCCTCGCCATCGCGGCGCTGCTCCTCCTCCGGTCCTACGGCGTGGCGCAGTTCGACCGGCTGATGAACCGGGTCGAGCCCGACCCGACCGCGCCCGTTCCGACCGCGGAGGAGGCCGCGTTCCACCGCTCCCTGTTCGTCGCCGACCTTCATGCCGATACCCTGAAATGGGACCGGGACCTGCTCGAGCGCTCGTCCTACGGCCATGTGGACCTGCCGCTGCTCGTGGAGGGCAACGTGGCCCTCCAGGTGTTCACTATCGTCACCCGCAGCCCCATTCCCGGCCTGCGGGAGGGGGATCTCGGCGCGCGCTGCGTCAGCGGCACCAGCCTCAACGTGACGGCCATCCTCTCGGCGCTCCAGGGCCGTCCCATCTGGAACACGCGCGAGCGGGCCTTCGGGCAGATCGACCGGCTCAAGGACGCGGTCAGGCGCTCCCGCGAGCGGCCGGGCCCCGAATTGCGGCTCATCGAGACCGCCGAGGATCTCCGCCGCCTCGTGGCCGACCGGCGCGCCGGACAGCCCGTCGTCGGCGCCCTGCTCGGGATCGAAGGCGGCCACTGGATCGGCGATCCGGATCTCGGCGCGGTCACGGTCGAGGACGACATGCGCCAGCTTTTCGAGCGCGGCATCCGCGTGTTCGCGCCGACCCACCGCTTCGACAACAGCCTGTCCGGAGCGAGCGAAGGCTGCGAGCGCTACGGGCTGACGGTGGCCGGCCGCTCCGCCCTGCAGCTCGCGCAGCAGCTCGGCATGGCCGTCGACCTCGCCCACATCTCCCCGCGGGGCCTGCGCGAGGCGGCCGACCTGCTCGCAAAGCCCTTCATGATCTCACACACCGGCATCAAAGCCCGCTGCGAGCCGCCCTGCCGCCCCGTCCGCAACCTGAGCGACGAGGAGATCGCGCTCGTGCTGGACCAAGGCGGCCTGATCGGCGTCGGCTTCTGGCCCCAGGCCATCGGCTCCAGCATCTGGAGGATCGCCGACGTGATGCAGCACATCATGACAATGGCGGATGCGGTCGGCGCGGAGCGAGGCCGCAACATCGCGCTCGGCGCCGATTACGACGGCTCGGTCACGGTGCCGTTCGATACGAGCCAGCTTGCGATCCTCACCGCGATCATGCGCCGCTCGGGATTCGACGAACGGACGATCCGCAACATCGCCGGGCTCAATGCCTGCCGCCTGTTCGCCGAAGTCCTGCCCGGCGGCAGCGCGGCGGCCGCGCAGGAGACCTGCCTGGAACCGGAGCGCGACGTCTTGCTCAGAGAACCCTGAGCCGTCGTCAGACCTGCGCCTTGCGCAGCGGTTGGAGCGATCTGCGGGTCACGGAGCGCCAGATCCACTCCACCGGCCCATAGCGGAAGAACCTCAGCCAGACATGGCTCGCCGCCACGAGAAGGGCGTAGGTGACGACAGCTGCAAACAGCACATCGGCCGCGCCCAGCTTGCCGATCAGGTCGAAGGCCCACCCGTAGAAGAGAATCTGGCCGATGAGCCCGTAGGCCAGGTAATTGGTCAGCGCCGTCCGCCCCGCAGGCGCAATAAGCGCGCCGATGCGGCGGCCCGCACGGCTGTCGAAAAAGAGCGCAGCTGCTGCGAGATAGCCGACGGCGAGAATGGTTCGTCCCGCCAGCGTGAGCGTGGTGAGCGGCGTCTCCCGGGGGAGCGTGACATTGGCGGCGGACAGGGCCAGCCCGATGGGAATGGCCAGCGCCGTGACCTTCATCAACCACGCACGATGCGCTCCGATGTCGTTCGGGATGCGCTCGCGCCCGGCCCAGAGCCCCAGCAGGAACAGGCCGAAGATGTTGGTGAAATCCCAATCGGCGGTAACAGAATGGCTTTCGGCGAAGCCGAGATAGCGCCGCGCTCCGTACTCGGCCGCCGCATAGTAGGACGAGCTGCCGAATGCCTGCAGCGCCTGCAGGTCGGAAGGCGTCTGCACATCCGGGCGCTGCGTGAAGCCTAGCGCCGCCAGCGCGATGGGAAAGCCCAGCAGCAGGAACCCCGATACAGCCAGGATGACGCGCTGCGGCAGCCGCGCCGCCAGAGGCAGCAGGAGGCCGAAGATGGCATAGGTGATGAGGATGTCGCCCCAGTAGAGAAAGATGAAGTTGAGGCCGCCGAAGATCGCCAGCATCGACAGCCGGCGGATGAACATCGGCATGAAGAATGCGCGGTCCTCGGACCGGTCGAGGATCAGCCAGAAGCTCAGGCCGAAGAGAAAGGAGAAGGCCGAAAGCGACTTTTTATCGACAAAGACCTGAAGACCGACTTCGACAATGCGGTCGAGCGTATCCTGCACGGCCGCCAGCTGTTCGGCGGACATGTATTCGAGGCCGCTCATGGAGTGCCAGTTCATGGCGAGAACACCGAACAGCGCCATGGCGCGCACGGCGTCGACGACGCCAAGCCGCTCCTTTGCCCGGCCCGGCCGCTCCGGGCGCGCGACCCCGGCCACCGGCGTGGTCATGGCGGGTGGGTCCCGCCGCTCTGCTGTTCCCGAAATCCGAGATCTCGTGCGGACCTTGGATGCGGCCTTGGTAGCCGCGTCGGCCTTTTCTCTGCCGCGCCTCATGCCTCGGCTGTCCTCTTGGCGACCTCCCGACAGCCGGGCGGCTCAACACTGCATACAGACGCTTCCGGCTACTCGGCGGCCGGCACGGGATAAGCGGGGTTGGCGGGAGGAATTTCCGTCTGATCCGGTTCGCGGGTCTGAATATCGCCGGTTACGGGAACTTCTGGCAGCGTTGCTTCACGCGGCGCCGTGGGAGCGCTCGTGAACGACCAGATCAGCATGCCCACCAGGTAGAGGCCCAGCAGAAGCGCGCTGGCCAACAGCACCATCAGAACAGGGCGGCCTTTCGGCCCCTGACGCGCCTCGACATCGGTTTCGACCACGCGGCTCCCGGTATTTCTGCCGCGGAGCGGGACCCGCTCTTTCCAGGACATTGTACTCTCCAGCTTTGTTATGCCTAAGGATACAATCGCTGGAATACGGCCAATGGTTCCCTGAAAGAGCCGTCCTGCAGGAAGTTCCGCGTCTTCGCGAGGAAGTGAACGCGATGGAGCAGGAGCACCTGCGGCTCAGTAGCCGCGGCCCCGGTCGACCACGTTCTGGAAGGGCTCGCCGGCCTCGTGGCGGCGGATCTGCTCGGCGATGTAGCGCGCGGTCGCCTCCGGCTCGCTAACCGCCGCGTTGTGCGGCGTGACCGTGACGCGCGGATGCAACCAGAGCGGCGAGTCCTGTGGCAGGGGCTCCACCTCGAACACGTCGAGGGTTGCGGCCTTCAGCGTGCCATCATCGAGACAGGAGAGAATATCCGACTCCACCTGCAGCCTGCCGCGCCCCGCATTGATGAGCACCGGCCCGCCGAGTGCGCCGTCGCGCGCGAGTTTCTCGAACAGGGAGCGGTTGAGGATGCCTGCAGTGTCGGAAGTCAGCGGAATCAGGCTCACGAGAATGTCGGTTCGGTTCAAAAAGGAGGCCAGCCCCTCCTCGCCCGAATAGACCTGAAAACCGTCCACATTCTTCGGTGTGCGGCTCCATCCAGCCACGTCGAAGCCCATGACCTTCAGCTTGCGGGCAGCATCCTGCCCCAGCACACCAAAGCCCATGACGCCGACGCGCACATCCCCTGCAATCGGCGGCGTACGCTCCGCATCCCAGCGCTTCACCCGTTGGTCCTCGTCATATCGGCGCTGGTCGCGCAGATACATAAGGCAGTGCATGACCACGTACTCGCTCATGCGGTTGGTGAGATTGTCCTGCGCCACCCGGATGATCGGCACGTCGGGCAGATCGGGATAGCCCATCAGGTGATCGACACCAGCGCCGAGCGAGAAGATCGCCTCGAGTTTAGGCAGGCCCGACAGGCTGCCGGGCTTGGGTCCCCATGTCGCCACATAGCGGACCGCATTCCTGTCGAGGTTCTCTCCGAGAACGACGATGTCGCGGTCGGGCAGATACTTCCTGAAGCGTTCGACCCACGGCTTCGGCTCCCATGTCAGGGCGATAAGCAGGCTCATGAGGCGGCTCCGATACGCTCGAGGATCATCGGGGCCGGTGCTGTCCCGCCCTCTCCGATGGTGTAGGCCGTACGAACGGCGTGGGCTGCAATCTCCGCCGCCTCCACGCTGCGTGCATGGACAATAGCAAGCGGGTGTCCGGCATCGACCGCCGCACCGACTTCTACCAAATCGGTGAGGCCGACTGCGTGGTCGATGGGATCCTGCGGCCGGGTTCGTCCGCCGCCGAGGGCCACAACGGCGACGCCGATGTCGCGCGTTGCGATCCTCTCGACGGTACCGGGCCGATCCGCATGGACGGGGAGGATCACGGGCGCGGCCTGGAGGTGCTGGCTGGGCCGTTCCAACAGGTCGGCAGGACCGCCAAGGGCGACCACCATGCACTGAAAAACCTCCGCCGCCTTGCCGGAGGCAATCGCACGCTCGACCTTCTCTCGCGCCTCACCGACATTTGCGGCGATCCTGCCCAGCACGAGCATCTCGGCCGAGAGTTCAACGGTGACCTCGTGGAAGCGCCGCTCACGGCGGCGACCTGTAAGATAGTCGATGGCGTAGGCTACTTCGACCGCATTGCCTGCCACCGAGGCGAGCGGCTGGTCCATGTCGGTGAGCAGCGCGCTCGTCGGCAGGCCAGCGCCGTTGGCAACGAGAACGAGGCTTTCGGCCAGGGCACGGGCGCCCCTCGCATTGTCCATGAAGGCACCCGAGCCGAACTTCACATCCATCACGAGTCCCTGAAGCCCTGCGGCCAGCTTTTTGGACAGAATGGAGGCGGTGATGAGATCGATGGACTCCACCGTCGCCGTCACATCGCGGATAGCGTAGAGCCGCTTGTCGGCGGGGGCGAGATCGGCCGTCTGGCCAATGATGGCGCAGCCGACCTCGCGCGTCACGCGCCGGAAGGTATCGATATCGGGCTGCGTGACATAGCCTGGGATGGAGTCGAACTTGTCGAGCGTGCCGCCCGTATGGCCAAGGCCACGACCGGAGATCATCGGCACGAAGCCGCCGCAGGCGGCAACAGCAGGCCCGAGCGCAAGGCTAACCGTATCGCCCACTCCGCCCGTCGAATGCTTGTCGAGCACGGGACCAGGAAGATCCCATTTCAGCACTTCGCCGGATTCCATCATGGCCTGCGTTAGCGCCACACGCTCCGGCACGGAAAGGCCACGGAAGAAAATCGCCATGGCGAAGGACGCCGCCTGCCCCTCGGATACGCGGCCGGAGGCAAGGCCCTCGATGAAGTTCCGGATCTGCTCGGCATCCAGCGTTCCGCCGTCGCGCTTACGGCGGATGATTTCCTGCGGAAGAAGAGTCATGTCAGTAGATCCCGACGGCAGCCGTGCCGGCTCGTCCTTCGATGGCCGCAATCAGCGCTTCGTAAACGCTGCTGGCGCCGATCCGAAAGGTCCGCGGCGTTGCCCAACCCGGCCCCATGATGCGGTCAGCCAGATCGAGATACATCTTCGCATCCGCCACCGTGCGGATGCCACCCGAAGGTTTCAATCCGACAGGACGTCTCGAAGCTTTGATGGCATCGAGCATGATCTCGGCCGCTTCCGGCGTGGCGGAGACGGGTGTTTTTCCGGTCGATGTCTTGATGAAATCAGCGCCTGCATCGATGGCGAGGCGGCTTGCCGTTACAATAAGGCCTGGATCCCAGAGCTCGCCAGTTTCCAAAATCACCTTCAGCAGGCGGTCCTGGTCGACTGTCTCGCGGACGGCTTCCACCATCTCGGCAGCAACCGCCAGATCCCCACGACGCACGGCCTCATAGGGCAGGACGAGATCGATTTCGTTCGCGCCGTCGGACAGCGCCTCCTGCGTATCGTCCGTCACGCGGTCCACATCTTCACCGCCGGCGGGAAAATTCACTACCGTCGCAATCCGGACAGGGGAGCCGCGCAGGTTCTCCTGAGCGCGCTTGACGAATTGCGGCCAGACACAGACGGCGGCCATGGGGCCGCGGGGGTCGAGCGCCTTCCTGCAAAGCGCATCGATTGCCTGGTCCGTGCAGTTATCCGTCAGGTCGGTGAGATCGAGGCAGCTCAGGGCACGCTGTGCAATTTCTGCGTCAGACATGGGACAACTCCGCGACGAATGAACGGATGAGACGCTTGAACTTTTCAGAGGCCTCCGCCGCCGTATCCTTCGTTTCCTGATGCGAGGGCGAAGCGCCTTCGATCCCGGCGGCGAGATTGGTAACGACAGAGATCGCTGAAACTCTCAGACCATAGTACCGGGCGAGGATCACCTCCGGCACCGTGGACATACCCACGAGATCCGCGCCGAGAATCTGGATCATTCGGATCTCGGCAGGGGTTTCAAAGCTCGGCCCCGAGAGCCATGCATAGATCCCTTCAGGCAAGTCGATGCCGGTCTTGGTCGCGGCGCTCCGGAGGGTTTTGCGCAGGCCCTCATCATAGGCCCCCGTCAGCGACACGAAGCGCCCTTCCGAGTGATCGCGGAGGAGCGGGTTTGCGCCGGATAGGTTGAGATGATCGCTGATGGCGACGAGACTGCCGGGGCGGATCTCCGCCCGCACGGAGCCCGCAGCATTAGTCGCGACAAGCACCGGAATACCAAGCTCCTTCACGAGGGCCACGGGAATTCGCATCGCACCCGCGTCAGCGGTCTCATAGTAATGGGCCCGGCCCTCAAACAGGAGCACGCGCTTTCCTTCGAGCATTCCGGCGACAAGCTTGCCCGCATGGCCGGAGACACCGCTTCTCGGAAAATGGGGGATCTCGGCATAGGGGAGGCTCACCGCATCGCTGAGTTCGTCCACAAGGGGGCCAAGCCCCGTGCCGAGCACGAAGGCGGCATCGAAACGGCCATCGAAGCCGCGGGCGCGCACGAATTCGGCGGCCTCCTGAACGTTCTGCTGAATCATCATTCCTTACCGGTCGCTGAGATTGTCTGGTCCGAACGAAAACGGCAACAGCTCATCCAGGGTAAAGCTCCTGCGGATTCCCTCAGGGCCCGCAACGTGAATGGGTGTGTCGGGCGAGGCGAATTCACGGATGCGCTGCCGGCAACCGCCACAGGGCGTGCAGAGAACATCGCCCTCGCCCATCACTACGATTTCCGCGATGCGGCTCTCGCCTCCGGCCAGCATGGCCGAAATCGCACCGGCCTCCGCGCAGGAGCCGACCGGATAGGCCGCGTTCTCCACGTTGCAGCCGGCGAAAATCCTACCGCTCGGCGTGCGGATGGCAGTCCCCACCTTGAAGCGGGAATAGGGCGCATAAGCCCGCGCCTGGATGGCTTTAGCCGTCTCGAAGAGTGCATCGAGGGAAGCCATCTCAGCGTTCCTTCACATAGGGAATTCCAGCCGCGCGGGGCGGGATCGCCGTCCCGATGACGCCCGCGAGCAGGATCACTGTCATGAGATAGGGCAGCGCCTGAATGGCCTGAACCGGCACCTCGCCGATACCAGGAAGGACAACGCCCTGAAGCTGGTTGGCGCTGGCGTCAAGAAGGCCGAAGAGGAAGCATGCGCCCAAGGCCGGCCAGGCGCGCCACTTGGCGAAGATGAGGGCGGCGAGCGCGATGAAGCCTCGGCCGGCGGTCATGTTCGGAAGGAATCCTGCAGCCTGGCCAACCGACAGATAAGCGCCACCCAATCCGCACAGAACCCCGCCGATGATGACGGCCGTGTAGCGCAGTCCTGTGACGGAGATGCCCGCGGTGTCGACGGCGGCCGGGTTCTCGCCGACTGCACGCAACCGAAGGCCGAAGCGTGTCCGCCCAAGGACGAACCATGTGAGCGGAACAGCCAGCAACACGATATAGACCAGCGCGGAATGACCGAGCAGCACGCCCGAGAAGCGCTGGACGCCCTCGAGCGGCGGCGTGCGCCCGCCCTGTCCGTACCAGGCATTGCCGACGATGGCCGTAAGACCTGCCGCCAGCATGTTGATGGCGACCCCGGACACGATCTGGTTGCCGCGCTGGCTGATGGAGGCGAAGCCGTGAACGAGACCAAAGATCACGGAGGCACCGACGCCGGCCAAGAGGCCGATCCAGGCCGAGTCGAAGGCATAAGCGCCGACGGCCGCGGCAAAAGCCGCCACCAGCATCTTGCCCTCAAGGCCGATATCGACCACGCCCGAGCGCTCGGACCAGAGCCCGGCGAGGCAGGCGGCCAGCAGCGGAATCGAAAGCCGCAGAGCCGAATCGAAAAGTGTCGCGATGATGCCGAGATCCATGGGTCAGGCCCTCGCCAGTTTCGGCCGCGCCAGCATCTGCGCCACCAGACGCCGGAACAAGCCGTCGAGGGCGCCGGCGAACAGGATGATGATACCGCCGATGACTACCACCATGTCGCGGGTGATGTTCGGCTGCTCGAAGGCGAGTTCGGCGCCACCTTGGTAGAGAATGCCGAAGAGGAGCGAGGCCAGGACGATGCCGACTGGATGAGCGCGGCCCATAAGCGCGACCGCTATACCGACAAAGCCGTAGCCGGAGGTGAATTCCAGCAGCAGGCGATGCTGATAGCCCATCAGTTCGTTTACCGCGAGACCACCTGCCAGTGCGCCCGAGAGCACCATGGCAATGATGATGATGCGCGCAGGCGAGATGCCGGCATAGACCGCCGCCGTCGGGTTCGCGCCGACGACGCGGATCGCATAGCCGAGGCGCGAACGGTAGATGAGGAGCCAGACGAAATAGGCAGCGGCCAGCGCGAGCACTAGGGTGAGGTTGAGCTGGGATGGCGGGATCTCGATGCCGAAGACAGCAAAGACCTCGTGCATGAAGGGAATGTAGGCCTGCTCCGGAAAGGCTCGCGTTTCTGGATTCATCGACTGCGGCTCACGCAGCACGTTCACCAGCAGATAGACGACCAGCACGCTGGCGAGCCAGTTGAACATGATCGTGGTGATCACGATGTGGCTGCCGCGCTTGGCCTGCAGGTAGCCGGGGATGGCGGCCCAGAACGCTCCGAAGGCGGCAGCGGCGAGAATGCCGATGGGAATGAGGAGGAAGCCCGGCAGAAAGCTCAGATTGTTCAGCGCCAGCGCAATGCCGAGACCTCCCAGGGTCGCCTGCCCTTCGCCGCCTATATTGAACAGGCCCGCATGGAAGGCGACCGCAACCGCAAGCCCGACGAAGATGAAGTCGGTCATGTAGAACAGGGTGAAGCCGAGCCCCTCCCCCGTTCCGAGGCTGCCCTGCAGAAGCCAGCGCGTGGCGGTGATCGGGTTTTCACCAATGCTGAGCACGACGAGGCCGGCCATGAGGAAGGCCGCCACCACCGAAATGGCGGGGACAAGAATCGTGTCGGCCCATTTGGGCATCTCGAGGGGAGCGCTCACGTCAGAGAATCCGGCAGGAACAGGTGACCCTCGTCGTCGAGGGGGAAGAACGGGTTCCAAGCGATTTCCCAGAGATGCCCGTCCGGATCGGCGAAGTAACCCGAATATCCGCCCCAGAATACGTCCTGCAGCGGCTTTACGGCCTGCGCGCCTGCGGCGATAGCCCGGGCATAGACCTCGTCGGCCTCCGCCTTCGAGCGGGCATTGTAGGCCATCGTGATGGCGGCAAAGCCGGTTGGCTTATCCTCGACGCCCGCATCCTTGGCGAGATCGGCGCGCCCGAAGAGAGCGAGCGCCAATCCGTTGGCCTGGAAGAAGGCAACTCCCGGCTGGCTTGCGGACGAGGCCTTCCAGCCCCAGGCCTCATAGAAGGCGCGTGACTTCGAGAGGTCAGTCACCCCGAGAGTGACGAGGGTCAATCGTGGCTGCATCAGGCGGCCTCGTCCGTGACGCCGGCCATGAGAAGGCCGAGGTCCTGCTCGTTCGTCTCAGACGGCTTGCGCTCGCCCGTGATCTGGCCGCCGCACATGGTGAGGATGCGGTCGGAGAGATTCATGATCTCGTCCAGCTCGACCGAAACGAGAAGAATGGCGACGCCCGCATCGCGGAGGGCAATGAGGCGGCGGTGGATGAACTCGATGGCGCCGATATCGACGCCACGAGTCGGCTGTCCCACGAGGAGCACCTTCGGATTGCGCTCGATCTCGCGCGCTAGCACGATCTTCTGCTGGTTGCCGCCGGAGAACTTCGATGTCTTCAGCCGCGGCGCAGGCGGACGCACGTCGTACTGCTCCATCTTTGCCGAGAGATCGGCGATCAGGCGGTCATGGTCGAGGATCGGGCCGTGCCCCAGACGACCCTCGTGGCTGAAGCCGAGGATGGCGCTCTCGAAAGCCGCGAAGGAAGGTACAAGCCCCATGCGCAACCGGTCCTCCGGCACATGCAAAAGGCCAATCTCACGCATCTGGTGAGGATTGTGCTCGCTAGGCCTGATCTCGCGTCCCCCAAGGCGGACGGAGCCGAGGATGGGCCGGCGCATGCCCGCAATGGCTTCAAGCAGCTCGCTCTGTCCATTGCCCGCAACACCCGCAATGCCGACGATCTCGCCAGCATGGACGGTGAGCGAAGCATTGGCCACGCGCAGGACGCCGCGGGTATCGACAACCGACAGCTTCTCGATTTCGAGGAGGGGGCGGCCCGGCGACTTCTCGGCTTTTTCGACCTGCAGGAGCACGCGCCGTCCCACCATGAGCTCCGCAAGCTCAGGGGGCGATGTATTGGCCGTCTCGACAGTCGCCACCATTTCGCCGCGGCGCATGACCGAGACGCAATCCGTGATCGCCATGATTTCGCGCAGCTTGTGCGTAATAAGGATGACGGTCTTCCCCTGCTCCTTCAGCGAGCGCAGCAGGTTGAACAGTGCATCCGCCTCCGGCGGCGTCAGTACGGCGGTAGGCTCGTCGAGAATGAGGATGTCAGCGCCACGGTAGAGGGCTTTCAGAATTTCCACACGCTGCTGGAGGCCGACCGACAGCTCGCCGACGATGGCGTCCACGTCGATCTCAAGGCCGTATTCCTTCGCCAGCCGCGCGAGTTCTGTACGCACCTTGGCCTCGCCGGCGCGCAGGAAGCGCCCCCCCTCGGCGCCGAGCATGACGTTCTCAACCACGGTGAGCGGCTCGACCAGCATGAAGTGCTGGTGGACCATGCCGATGCCGGCACAGATGGCGTCGATTGGCGAGCGGATGGCAATAGGCTTGCCGTTGACCCGGACTTCGCCGGCATCCGCCTCATAGAACCCGTAGAGGATCGACATCAGCGTCGACTTGCCCGCGCCGTTCTCGCCGACGATGCCGTGGATCGTGCCGCGCTCGACGGTGAGGTTCACGTCCTTGTTGGCATGAACGTCGCCGAAGCGCTTGTTGATGGCAATGAGTTCAATGGCGGGAGACATCGGCCTCAATAAATCCAGTAAGGCGAAGCGCAGAGCCAAGGCTCAAAGGAAACAAAAAAGGGCGGATGCCAGCCTCGCGGCTGGCATCCGGTGTGATTATTTATCTTAGACCGGGCACTTGGAGTCGGTCATGTAGTCGTGCACCTTGATGGTGCCGGACTTGATGCCTTCCGCAGCCTTGTCGACGGCAGCCTTCATCTCGGGCGTGATGAGCGCCTTGTTGTGCTCGTCGAGGGCCCAGGCCACTCCATCTTCCTTGAGGCCGAGAACCGTCAGGCCGGGCTTGAAGGTGCCCTTCTTGGCCTGGTCGAACACGTTCTGGGTCGCGACGTCCACGCGCTTGACCATGGAGGTCAGCACCTTGCCGGGATGTAGGGCATTCTGGTTCGAGTCGACGCCGATGCCGAGCTTGCCCGCATCGGCGGCTGCGCGCAGGACGCCGACACCGGTGCCGCCGGCTGCGTGGTAGATCACGTCGGCGCCGCGGTCGATCTGGCTCTTGGCGAGCTCGCCGCCCTTCACCGGGTCGTTCCAGGCAGCGCCCGTGGTGCCGGTCATGTTCTGAAATACTTCGGTGTTCGGCTCGGCATGCTTCACGCCCTGGACGTAGCCGCAGGCGAACTTGCGGATGAGCGGGATGTCCATACCGCCGACGAAGCCTACCTTGTCGCTCTTGGAGGCCATGGCAGCCAGCATGCCGACAAGGAACGATCCCTCATGCTCCTTGAACACAATGGACTGCACGTTCGGCTTCTCGACCACGGCGTCGATGATCGCGAACTTGGTGTTCGGGAACTCGTCGGCGACCTTCTTCAGAGCGGATTCCTGGCTGAAGCCCACAGCCAAGATCGGCGAATAGCCGTCGCGGGCGAAGCGGCGGAGCGCCTGCTCGCGCTGAGCATCGTTCTGCGGCTCGAAATCGCGGTATTCGGTGCCGGTATCTTTCTTGTACTGCTCTGCGCCGGTGTGGACGCCCTCGTTAAAGGACTTATCAAACTTGCCGCCGAGGTCGTAAACGATGGCGGGCTTGATGGACCCCTGCTGGGCAAAGGCCGCGGAGGCGGAGAAGGCGAGGCCCGCGAGCGCGAGGCCGAACTTGGTGACTGTCATCGGCATGGTTCCCTGTTTTGACGCCGGTTGTTACCCGGTTGCCAATTGACGATGGCATGGGATGGGCCACGACGCCAAGCACCCTGTCAAGCCGGGGGCGGTATTTCTTCAAGAAAGGTTGATAGGATCGGCCCTTACATTAAGGTCGCACCCATGCCCCTGACACCGGATGAAATCGATCGCTATGCCCGCCATCTCGTCCTCCGGGACGTGGGCGGTCCCGGACAGGCGAAGCTCCAGGCCGCGCGGGTCCTTGTGATCGGGGCTGGAGGCCTGGGCGCGCCAGTGATCCAGTATCTCGCTGCGGCAGGCATCGGCACCATCGGCCTTGTGGATAACGACACGGTATTCCTCTCCAACCTCCAGCGCCAGGTGATCCACGGCACTCCGGACCTCGGCCGGCCCAAGGTCGATAGCGCGGCAGAAGCCATCCGGCGCCTCAATCCCCATGTGATGGTGGAGGCCCATGAAATCCGGATCACGGCGGAGAATGCGCGGGACCTGACGGGCCGCTATGACATCGTCGTCGACGGGTCGGATAACTTCGAGACCCGCTATGCGATTTCCGATGCCTGCTTCTACGAGAAGAGGCCCCTGGTGACCGGGGCGCTCGGTCAGTTCGACGGTTCGCTGACCACGATCCGAGCCCATGAAACCGGGCCGGACGGACGGCCGAACCCCACCTACCGCTGCCTTTTCCCCTCCCCGCCTCCACCCGGCGCGATTCCGACCTGTGCGGAGGCGGGCGTTCTCGGCGCGCTGGCGGGCGTCATGGGCAGCCTGATGGCGATGGAAGTGCTCCGGGAGATCGTCGGCTTCGGCGAAAGTCTCGTCGGTCGTCTGCTGATGGTCGATGCGCGTTCCATGCGCTTCGATACGGTCCGGTACGGGTGGGACGAGACCAACCCGCTGAATGGGACGCGCCGCCCGGACGTGGCCTGAGCCACGTCCGGGAAGTCGTTTGCTATCCGCGCAGGACTGCGCCGGTCTTCTTCGCCACGTCACCGACGATCTTGGCCGAGATGGCCTCGATCTCGATGTCGGTCAGCGTCTTCTCCGTGGGCTGGAGGGTGACGGCGATCGCGACCGACTTCTTGTCGGGGTCGATGCCTGTGCCCTCGTACACGTCGAACACGTCGACACTTACGATCAGTTGACGCTCCGCCCCTTGTGCGGCCTTCACGATGTCGCCTGCCGCCACGTCGCGGCCGACCACGAAGGCGAAGTCGCGGGTGAGCGGCTGGAATTCGGGCAAGCTGAGCTTCGGCTTCATCTTGGTCGGCTTCGCCTTGGGCGGGGGAAGCGCGCTGAGATCGAGTTCGAAGGCGACGAGCGGCCCCTTCATGTCGAGCGCCTTCAGCACCTTTGGGTGAACCTCGCCGAAGGCACCGACCACGTTCTTGGGCCCGAACTGCAGTGTGCCCGAGCGGCCGGGGTGGAACCAGGCCGGCCCGCCGGCCACGATCTGGAGGCCTCCGACCGGAATGCCGAGAGCCGTCAGCAGCGCCAGCACATCAGCCTTGGCGTCGAAAGCGTCGACAGCCTGAGCCCCGCCATCCCAGTGACGGCCCACGCCCTCGGCGCGAGCCGTGCCACGTCGCACGGCGACCGCCTTGATCGACTGGCCCTCGGGCTCACCCGAGGCGAAAGTCTGGCCTACCTCGAAGAGGGCTACATCACCGAAGCCGCGATCCACGTTGCGCTGGGCCGCCTTCATGAGGCCGGGCAGAAGGCTCGGCCTCATGTCGGAGAGGTCTGATGCGATGGGATTGGCGAGGGCAAGCCGCGCATCCCCGCCACCGAAGAGCTCCGCCTCGTTCTTCGCAATGAAGGACCAGGTGACGGCCTCAACAAGACCGCGGACCGCCAGCGAGCGGCGAGCAAGGCGTGTGCGCTTCTGGATCAGGGTCAGGATGGGCTTCGCCACCGCAGCTTCGAGGCGCGGCAGAGGCGTTGGCTCGATCCGGTCGAGACCGGCGATGCGGATGACCTCCTCGACCAGATCCGCCTTGCCCTCGATATCGGGACGCCAGGACGGGGCAGTGACGCTGACGCGCTCGCCCGACCCCTCGATGGCGAATCCGAGCTTCTCCAGGATCCGCCGGGATTCGTTAGGCTGCACATCAAGTCCGGAGAGGCGCGGAACCTCTGCCCAGGGGAACTCGATGACGCGCCGGTCCTCCGGGATACTTCCCGCGATCACGGCCTCGCTCGCCTCACCGCCGCAGAGGTCGATCACAAGACGCGTGGCCATGTCGAGACCTGGAATGGTGAAAGCCGGATCGACGCCGCGTTCAAAGCGGTAGCGCGCGTCGGTGATGATGCCGAGCTTGCGGCCGCTTTGGGCGATGTTGAGCGGATCCCAGAGCGCGGACTCGATCAGCACATCGGTGGTATTCTCGTCACAGCCGGAATGCTCGCCGCCCATGATGCCGCCGATGGATTCGATGCCGTTCTCGTCGGCAATCACCACGGTGCCGCGATCGAGCCTGTAGGTGCGCCCGTCGAGCGCCAGCACCTCCTCCCCGTCCTTCGCCCGGCGGACGGTCAGGTCGCCATTGACCTTCTTCGCATCGAAGACGTGGAGCGGACGGCCCCGGTCGAAGGTCATGTAGTTGGTGATGTCCACCAGCGCATTGATCGGGCGAAGGCCGATGGCGAGCAGGCGGCGCTGCATCCATTCCGGAGAGTGACCGTTCTTCACGCCGCGCACGAGGCGCAGCGCGAAGGTGGGGCAGAGCTTCTCGTCTTCGCCGGCGAGATCGAGGGTCACGGAAACCGGGCATGCGCCCTTGCCCGCAACGGACGGAATGGCCTCACCCTTGAGGGTGCCGAGGCCTGCCGCCGCGAGATCGCGCGCGATGCCGTGGATTGAGGTGCAGTCGGGGCGGTTGGGCGTGAGGTTGATCTCGATCACCGGATCGTCGAGGCCGGCATAAGCCGAGTAAGGCTGCCCCACCGGTGCATCTTCCGGCAGATCGATGATGCCGTCGTGATCGTCCGAGATCTCAAGTTCTGCTGCCGAACAAAGCATGCCCTTGCTCTCGACGCCACGGATCGTGCCGACGCCCAGCGTGATGTCCTTGCCTGGAATGTAGGTGCCGGGCGGCGCGAAAACGCTCTTCATGCCGGTACGGGCATTCGGCGCACCGCAGACGACCTGGATCGGCGCACCTTCGCCCGTATCGACCATGCACACGCGCAGGCGATCCGCATTGGGGTGCTGCTCGGCGGAGACCACATAGGCGACCTTGTAAGGCGCCAGCATCTTCGCCTTGTCCTCCACGCCCTCGACCTCAAGGCCAATGCGGGTCAGCGTCTCGACGATCTCGTCGAGAGAGGCCGAGGTGTCGAGATGATCCTTCAGCCAGGAGAGGGTGAATTTCATCGTTGCTCTCCTCTTAGGAAGTCAGGCCGCTAACGAGGCTCGGGATGTCGAGCGGGCGGAAACTGTAATGGTTCAGCCAGCGCACATCGGCCTCGAAGAAGGGGCGCAGGTCCGGCATGCCGTATTTCAGCATGGCGATGCGGTCGATCCCCATGCCCCAGGCGAAGCCCTGGTACTCGTCGGGGTCGAGTCCGCAATTGCGCAGCACGTTCGGGTGGACCATGCCGCAGCCCAGGATTTCGAGCCAGTCCGTGCCCTCGCCGAACCGGATCTCGCCGCCCTTGCGCGAGCACTGAATGTCGACTTCGGCCGAAGGCTCCGTGAAGGGGAAGAAGGACGGACGGAACCGCATCCTCACCTGGTCGACCTCGAAGAAGGCCTTGCAGAACTCCTCCAGGATCCACTTCATGTGCGCGATATTGGCCTGCCGGTCGATGACGAGGCCTTCCACCTGGTGGAACATCGGCGTGTGGGTCTGGTCGGAATCGTGCCGGTAGGTCCGGCCCGGAATGATCACCCGGATCGGCGGCTTCTGCGAGGTCATCGTGCGGATCTGGACCGGCGAGGTGTGCGTCCGCAGCACCTTGCGCTCGCCCTTCTCGTCGGGGGCGAGGAAGAAGGTGTCGTGCATCTCGCGGGCCGGATGGCCCTCGGGGAAGTTGAGCGCCGTGAAGTTGAGATAGTCGGTCTCGATATCCGGCCCCTCGGCCACGGAGAAGCCCATATCGGCGAAGATCGCCGTCAGCTCCTCGATCACTTGGCTGATCGGGTGGATGCGGCCGCGGGTTTCTGGCGACTCCGGCACGGGCAGCGTCACGTCGATGCGCTCGGCCGCGAGACGGGCATCGAGAGCGGCCTCGGCGAGCGTCTCCTTCTTGGCGGCGATCGCCCCCTGCACCGTGTCGCGCAGTCCGTTGATGAGCGGTCCACGCTCCTTGCGCTCCTCGGGCGTCATGGAGCCGAGGGTCTTCAGGAGCTCTGAGACGGAGCCCTTCTTGCCGAGCGCGGACACGCGCACGGTTTCCAGAGCCGCCTCGTCGCTGGCGGCCTCGACCTGGGCGAGCAGGTCACGTTCGAGTTGGTTGAGATCGGTCATCGGTCCCTTGCCAGATGCAAGCGCTTTGAGTGAAGCGCGGCGCGGGAACCGTCAAGTCTTCCGAGCCGCGTGGTGGCGACCGACAGCTTGTCGAGCCGTCAGCGCGAATGGTCTCGGAGAAGGGGGAGTAAGGCGGAGCGGCTGGCGGCCAGCCACTCCGAAGCTAGTCTATCCGACCTTAGGCCGCCTGCTGAGGCAGGGAAGCCTTGGCGCGCTCCACATAGGCGGCGAAGGCCGCCGGCTCGTGGATGGCCATCTCGGACAGGACCTTGCGATCCACCTCGATCCCAGCCTTGCCGAGACCGTCGATAAATCGGGAATAGGTCAGGCCGTGCTCGCGAACAGCAGCGTTGAGGCGCTGGATCCAGAGAGCGCGGAAGGTGCGCTTCTTGTTCTTACGGTCGCGATAAGCATACTGCATGCTCTTCTCGACCGCCTGCTTGGCGATGCGGATGGTATTCTTGCGGCGGCCGTAGAAACCCTTGGCGGCCTTCAGAACCTTCTTATGCTTGGCGTGGGCGGTAACGCCCCGTTTGACGCGGGCCATGGAAAAACTCCTTCAAAATCCGGGATGTGGGGAAGACCGCCTTAGCCGTTCGGCAGGAAGTACTTCTTCACGTTGTACGCGTCGCCCTCGAACAGGGTCGTGGTGCCGCGCAGGTTGCGGATCTGCTTGTTGGTCCGCTTGATCATCCCGTGGCGCTTGCCGGCCTGGGCGTAAACGACCTTGCCGGTGCCGGTGATCTTGAAGCGCTTTTTCGCGCCCGATTTCGTCTTCAGCTTGGGCATTTGGCTCTCCTTTGGTCAGGCCTTGAGAGCGGAAAAACCGCCCTTTCGGCCCTATTGCTGCTGCGAGCAAAACGAACCGCCACGGCAGCCCTAACAGCCGGGCGGTTCAACGAAGGGCGGCTTATGGCAGAAGACCGCCCAAAAAGCAATGGCCGCCGGGGCGCCGACGGCCAGGATTTTCGCCTTAGAGGGAATGCCTTACCGGGGCGCCAGCACCATGACGACCTGACGGCCCTCGAAATTCGGCTCCTGCTCGACCTTGGCGAGGTCGCCCACATCGGACTTCACCCGATCGAGAACCTTGAGGCCCAGGTCCTGGTGCGCCATCTCGCGGCCGCGGAAGCGCAGGGTGATCTTCACCTTGTTGCCTTCCTCGAAGAAGCCCTTCATGGCCCTCATCTTCACGTCGTAGTCATGATCGTCGATGCCCGGGCGCAGCTTGATTTCCTTGACCTCGACGGTCTTCTGCTTCTTGCGCGCCTCAGCGGCCTTCTTCTGCTCGAGGAAGCGGAACTTCCCGTAATCGAGAATTTTGCAGACGGGAGGATTGGCGTTCGGCGAGATCTCCACGAGATCCAGCCCCGCATCTTCCGCTACGCGGAGAGCGTCGAAGAAGGGCATCACGCCCCGGTTCTGTCCGGCATCATCGATCAGCTGCACTTCGCGAACGCCGCGGATGTCTCGGTTGGCGCGCGGTCCGTCCTTCTGCGGCACCGGCATAGGTCTCATTGGTCTGCGAATGGCTCAAATCTCCTGTTTCAAGGGCTCAGTCGGATCCGGAGACTCGGTGAAGAGCCTCTGACGGGTCTGCCCAACCTTGCCACGAGTGAACTGACATTTCGCGCAAATCAGCGCGAAGTCAACTTGTTCTGCGCGTAAAACGGCCTTCCAGCAGGGCGGAATACACATCGAGCGTGCCCGACACCATCCGCTCCAGGGAAAAATGCCGTTCCACATGGGCTCTTGCTCTCGTGCCGAGGGCGATCCGGGCACTGGCGCCGAGCCCGAGCGCTTCTCCGACCGCCGCGGCCAGGGCCTCCGCGTCGCCAGGCGGAATGCGCCAGCCGGTCCGCTCATGGGGCGGAACCGCTGGGGGCGCCAGCACCGTCTCCGGAACGGCTCCGAGGTCGGAGACCACCACAGGCGTGCCCATGGCCTGCGCCTCCACCGCCGAGCGCCCGAAGGCCTCGGGCTCCGTCGAGGGCACCGTGACCACCGAAGCTGCAATGAAAGCCGCCGGCATATCGGTGCAGTGGCCGACCCGGCGCACGATTCCTTTAAGCCTGCGAGCCTCGATCAGCGCGTCGAGCTCCTTCACGTAGGAGTCACGCCCCTGCGGATCGCCGGCGAGGATGTAGGCCACGTCCGCAAGGCCCGCATCGCGGAGCCTGGCCGCAGCCTCGATCAGGACCTTCTGGCCCTTCCACCCGGTGAGGCGGGCGGCCAGCAGCACCACGCGCTCGTGGGGCGCGACCTCCCAGGCCTTTCGCAGGGCCTCGATCCGCTCCGGCTGGACCGCTCCCGGCGAGAAGACGGAAAAGTCCGTGCCGCGATGGATGACGCGGATCCGCTCCCCTGCCTGGGGATAGGCCGAGCGGATCAGGTCGCCCGTGTAATGGGAGTTGGCGATGACCACATCGCCCCGGGCCATGACCGAGTTGTAGAGAACCTTCACGGAAGAGCGGCCGGAATAGCTGCCGTGATAGGTCGTCACGAACGGGATGTTGAGCGCCCGCGCAGCACCCAGCCCCACCCAGGCCGGAGCCCGGGACCTGGCGTGGACGAGAGAAACCCCCTCGGTGTGGCAGATGCGGGCGAGCTTGCGCACATTGACCAGCATCGAGAACGGGTTCTTCGTCGCGGCGCGGAAGGGCACCCAAATCCCGCCCTTGGTCTGCAATTCGCCCACAAGCCGCCCGCCCTCCGTCGCGACGAGCGCTCGCGCGCCGACATGGGCGAGGCCCTCGGCGATGTCGACGGTGGTGCGCTCCGCCCCACCCGCTTCGAGTTCGGGGATGATCTGCAAAACCGTCCGGCCCGCCAGCGGATGGAGCTTGGAGGATGGAAAGGCTGCCGCTCCGCCGGGTCGCGCTGAAAAACTCACCGATGTAAGAGCCTTCTCGATAGAATGGAAAAGAATCGCTTCTGAAAAACGCTTGCTTCAAAGCAGTTGAGGATGAGTTAACCATGCCGCAAAGCGTCACGGTCGGCCAGGGAGCCGATGCGCGCCAGATTGCCGTTCTCGCCCGGGAGGGCAGGGGTCCGCCGGTCGTCTGGCTCGGCGGATTCAAGTCCGACATGCGCTCCACCAAGGCGGAGGCGCTGGATGCCTGGGCGGCCCGGACGGGCCGCGCCTTCGTCAGGTTCGACTACAGCGGCCACGGCGAGTCGGCGGGGGCTTTCGAGGAAGGCACCATCTCCCGCTGGCTGGAAGACTCTCTGGCAGTTCTCCGGCACTTCGTTCCGGAAGCACCTGTCATGGTCGGCTCCTCCATGGGAGGCTGGATTTCCCTCCTCGCGGCACAGCATCTGATGGAAAAGAAGGCTCCTCAGACTCCCGCCGGCATGGTTCTCATCGCGCCTGCGGTGGACTTCACCGAGAGGCTAATGTGGGAGCGCTTTCCAGAGGACATCCGGCAAGCGGTGGAAGAGAAGGGCGTCTACTACCGGCCCTCGGCCTATTCCGAAGATCCCTACCCCATCACCAAGGGGCTGATCGAGGATGGTCGGCGGCACCTGCTGTTCGGGCAGCCGATCCGGACCGGCTGCCCCGTCCATGTCCTGCAGGGCATGAAGGACCCGGACGTGCCGTGGGGCCATGCGCTCCAGCTCGTGGAGCATCTCCCGGGAGACAGCGTGTCCCTGACGCTGATCAAGGACGGGGATCACCGTCTCTCCCGGGATGAGGATCTGGAGCGCCTGATCGCTGCGATCCAGGCGATTGCCTGACAGGAATGGCGAGCCCTAGTGGAGGCTCACCGTCTCGAGATCATGCGCCCAGGCATTGGCGACCGCCGCCTCGCGGTTGTCGGTGAGCAGGATGGGCTCGCCGCTGGCGGACAGAAGGGCGAAGAGCTGCAGACCGGGCTGAATCTCGGGGGCCTGCGGAAAGAGCCGCGCCACGTCGTCGGAGCGCAGGGGCTTCACATAGGCCACCTCGCCCACGCCCAGCGCGCCGAGATCGGCGGCATCCAGTCCGGCGAGGTTCTTGATGTTGTAGTCCATGGTCATCTCCTTTGCGGATGCCGTCACACCTTGTCCGAGGCGATGATGTCGATCCTGCGGATGATCCGCTCCGGCTCGGGACGGGCCAAATCGATCGACAGAAGGCCATTGGACAGGTCAGCGCCGAGGACCTCCATGCCATCGACGAGGAGGAAGGTCCGCTGGAACTGACGGGCGGCGATGCCGCGGTGCAGGAAGTGCCTTGCCTTGTCGTCGGCTTGACGGCCCCGGATGACGAGCTGGTTCTCCTCGAGGATCACTTCGAGCTGGTCCCGGGTAAAGCCGGCGACCGCCAGGGTTATCCGGAGACGCTCGGGGGCGTCCTCGGTGCGAGCCAGACGCTCGATATTGTAGGGCGGATACCCGTCCCCCGCTGCTTTCGCAACGCGATCGAGCGCCTGCTCAATCTCGTCGAAGCCTAACAGAAACGGATGCCCGAAGGGCGACTGACGCGACATGTTCGAAGCCCAAGGTTAGAGGCACTTCGGTTGGTTTTGAGCCCGCTCAGGCGGCGCTCAAGCGACTATGACAGGTACGCTGACAGCAATATGGATATGGTCCTCGCGCCTATCAAGGCCCTGCCAAGCCAAGCCCGGCAGGGCTGTTTCAGCAGGGTAAATACGCCCTGCGGCGAGCTCACGCGACCTAGACCCGGTCGCGCCACCAGGCGACCTGCTCGGCCACCCGGACGGGAGCGGTCCCGCCGAAACTCGTGCGGGAGCGGACGGAGTTTTCGACGCTCAGCACGTCGTAGATGCCCTTGTGGATCTTCGGCTCGACCGCCTGCATGACCTCGAGGGGGAGCTCCTCCAGGGTGCAGCCCCGCTTCTCGCCCTCCGACACGATCCGCCCCGTCACGTGGTGAGCGTCACGGAAGGGAATGCCGAGGCTGCGAACCAGCCAGTCGGCCAAGTCCGTCGCGGTCGAGAACCCGGCCCCGGCCACAGCCGCCATGCGCTCCGGCACGGGCTCCAGGTCCTGTATCATGCCGGTCGTGGCGGCGAGCACGATCTCGAGGGTGTCGGCGGCGTCGAAGAGCGGCTCCTTGTCCTCCTGGGTGTCCTTGGCATAGGCGAGCGGCAGGCCCTTCATGACGGTGAGCAGCGACACCAGTGAGCCGATGACGCGCCCCGTCTTGCCGCGCACCAGTTCGGCCGCGTCGGGATTGCGCTTCTGCGGCATCATGCTGGAGCCGGTAGTCCAGCGGTCGGGCAGGCGCACGAAGCCGAAGGGAGCCGACATCCAGACGATGATCTCCTCAGCCAGTCGCGAAAGGTGCATGGCGCAGATGGAGGCCGCAGCCATGAATTCGAGCAGGCTGTCCCGGTCGGAAACGGTGTCGAGGGAGTTGCGGGTCGGGCCGTCGAAGCCCAAAGCCTTCGCGGTCATGTGCCGGTCGATGGGGAAGGACGTGCCGGCGAGCGCGCCCGCGCCGAGGGGGCACTCGTTCAGGCGACTGCGGGAATCCCGGAAGCGGCTCCGGTCGCGGCCGAACATCTCCACATAGGCCATGAGGTGATGGCCGAAGGTCACAGGCTGGGCGCTCTGAAGATGAGTGAAGCCCGGCATGACGGTGGCGGCATGGGCCTCGGCCTTGTCGAGGAGCACCTTGATGAGGTTCGTGAGCTGCTCGTCCGTGCGGTCATGCGCTTCGCGGACCCACAGGCGGGTATCGGTCGCGACCTGATCGTTGCGGCTGCGGGCCGTGTGCAGGCGGGCCGCCGGATCGCCCACGATCTCGCGCAGGCGGCTCTCCACGTTCATGTGGATGTCTTCCAGCGCCGTGGAGAAGGTGAAGCTGCCGGATTCGATCTCTCCGAGAACCCGTTGCAACCCCTGATGAATGGCATCGCGGTCGCTCTCCGCGATGATGCCCTGCTTCGCCAGCATGGCGCTGTGGGCGATGGAGCCCTGGATGTCCTGGGAGGCCAGTCGCTTGTCGAAGCCGATGGAGGCGTTGATGGCTTCCATGAGCGCGCTGGGCGAGGAGGAGAACCGCCCGCCCCACATGCTGTTGGCACCCGTCTTCTTGGCTTCTTCGGACACTGTGTTTCACCCGGGTTCTTGAGATATTGCGTGCCTTTGCCACAGTTTGCCCCGGAAGGCCAAGTCGCTACCCGGTCTGCCCGCCGATTAAGCATGCTGCGTAACCTTTGCCAGTTTAAAACCAGTTGCTGGACTGGACAGCACTTGTGTGATTTGCATTCATATTGGCGCACAACAAGCGTTCATAGCGCCACAAGGGAATGGGCCAATGAAGAGACTTCCGAAAATTTTCCTATCGGCAGCCATGGTCGCCACCATGGCGACCTCGTTCACTGCCGTTAAGGCAGCGACGCCGCCGGACACCCTCGTTCAAGCCTGGCAGATCGACGACAT
Source organism: Microvirga roseola (assembly GCF_020866965.1). Lineage (GTDB taxonomy): Bacteria > Pseudomonadota > Alphaproteobacteria > Rhizobiales > Beijerinckiaceae > Microvirga > Microvirga roseola. The sequence continues at coordinate 261,303 of NZ_JAJATX010000002.1, read as the reverse complement.
CATCACCCTCGATCCGGCTGAGGTATTCGAGTTCACCGCCTCCGAGATCATGGGCAACACCTATGAGCGTCTGATCAACTACGATCCCAAGGACGTCTCGAAAATCTACGGCGAGGTCGCCGAGTCCTGGTCCGTGTCGCCGGACGGCAAGACCCTCACCTTCAAGGTGAAGCCCAACAAGAAGTTCGCTTCCGGCAACCCGCTGACCGCCGAGGACGTCGTGTTCTCGCTCCAGCGCGCGGTCATCCTCGACAAGTCCCCGGCCTTTATCCTCGGCCAGTTCGGCCTGACGAAGGACAACGTGAAGGACAAGATCAAGCAGACCGGCCCCATGGAGTTCACCCTGGAACTCGACAAGGCTTATGCGCCGACCTTCGTTCTCTACGCCCTGACGTCCACGGTCGCCTCCGTGGTCGACAAGAAGCTCGTGATGCAGAACGAGAAGGACGGCGACCTGGGCTATAACTGGCTCAAGACGCATTACGCCGGTTCCGGCCCGTTCACGATCCGCGACTGGAAGGCCAACGAGGTCGTCGTTCTCGAGCGCAACCCGAACTACGAGAAGAAGACGCCGATGGCGCGCGTCATCACCCGTCACATCAAGGAGACGGCGACGCAGCGCATCCTTCTGGAGAAGGGCGACGTCGATATCGCCCGCAATCTGAATCCGGAAGAACTCGCCGCCGTTGCGAAGAACCCCGACATCGAAGTCGAATCCGGCGCCAAGGGCGGCGTCTGGTATCTCGGCCTCAACCAGAAGAACCCGAACCTGGCGAAACCCGAGGTCCGCAAGGCCCTCAAGTATCTCGTGGATTATGCGGCCATCGCCGACACGATCATGAAGAACAAGGGCGAGGTTCATCAGGCCTTCCTGCCGAAAGGCTTCCTCGGCGCAATGTCGGAGACCCCTTACAAGCTCGACGTGGCGAAGGCGAAGGAACTGCTCGCCCAGGCCGGCCTGAAGGACGGCTTCACAGTCACCATGGACACCCGCTCCTCCGCCGAAGTGACCGGCATGGCTGAAGCGATCCAGAAGACCTTCGGCCAGGCCGGCGTGAAGCTCGAGATCATCCCGGGCGACGGCAAGCAGACCCTGACCAAGTACCGTGCCCGCCAGCACGACATCTATATCGGCCGCTGGGGCGCGGATTATCAGGATCCGAACACCAATGCCGATACCTTCGCGGCGAACGAGGACAACTCGGACGAAGCCAAGGCGAAGCCGCTGGCATGGCGCAATGCCTGGGATCCGGGCCCGCTGACGGCGAAGACCCGTGCTGCCGTGCTGGAGCGGGATCCCGCGAAGCGCGCGCAGATGTACAAGGAGCTGCAGCAGTCCGTTCTCGATGACGGTCCGTTCGTGGTGTTCCTGCAGGAAGTCGAGAACGTCGCGATGCGCAAGAAGGTCGACGGCTTCATCCTCGGCCCGTCCTTCGATACCAACAGCTACGCCCAAGTGAAGAAGAACTAATTTCTCGATGACATCTTCAATCGCGATCGGGAGCGGAGGGCATGATGTCCTCCGCTTCTACCTTACAAAGACCGTTCAGTTCATTGCCGTGCTGGCGACGACCCTCTTCGGGCTGGTTGCCGTCACGTTCTTCATCGGCCGCATCGTTCCCATCGATCCCGTGCTCGCCATCGTCGGCGACCGGGCCTCGCCTCAGGTCTATGAACGCGTGCGCGAGGAGCTCGGCCTCGACCTGCCCCTGATCCAGCAGTTCTGGATCTATCTCAAGAAAGCCGTCACCGGCGATTTCGGCAATTCGGTCCTCACCACGAACCCCGTGATGACGGATATCGCGAACGTCTTTCCCGCGACGCTGGAACTGGCGACGCTGGGCACGCTCATTGGCGTCCTGTTCGGCATCCCGCTCGGCATTCTCGCGGCGGTCAAGCGCGGCACCCTGATCGACCAGATAGTCCGTCTGCTCGGCCTCGTCGGCTATTCGGTTCCGATCTTCTGGCTCGGCCTCATGGGCCTGCTCCTGTTCTACGCCAAGCTCGACTGGGTGGCGGGACCGGGCCGCCTCGACGTGACCTATTCCTATCTCTACGAGCCCGTCACCAACGTCGTGCTGATCGACACGGCCATGCAGGGCCAGTGGGATGCATTCTGGGATGCGGTCTCGCACATCATCCTTCCCGCCTCCCTGCTCGGCTATTTCTCGCTCGCCTATATCAGCCGCATGACCCGCTCCTTCATGCTCAACGAACTGGCGCAGGAATACGTGATCGCGGCCCGCGTGAAGGGTCTGTCCGAGCTGCGCGTGATCTGGCGTCATGCCCTGCGCAATGCGGCCGTGCCTCTCGTGACGGTGATCGCGTTGTCATACGCGAACCTGCTCGAAGGCTCCGTGCTGACCGAGACCGTCTTCGCATGGCCGGGACTCGGCCAGTACATCACCAATTCCCTTCAGAATGCGGATATGAACGCAGTGCTCGGCGGAACCCTCGTGATCGGCGCCACCTTCGTGGTGCTCAATCTCGTCTCCGACCTGCTCTACCGCCTGCTTGATCCGAGGACCCGCTGATGGCCGGCGCACCTCCCTTCCCTCAACCGTCGGGCCTGCAGGCCTGGCTTCTCTCGGCGGAGCCGAATTCCCGCTGGCAGGCCCGTTTCGGCCGCGGCTATCTCGGGTGGCGCTCCTTCACGAACAATCCGCTGGCGATCCTGGGCCTCGGCATTGTCGTCCTGCTGGTGCTCGTCGCCGCCTTCGCTGACTTCATCGCGCCCTATTCGCCGGTTGTCGGCGGCGACCTGCGCACGGAGCGTCTCCTGCCGCCGAGCGAGACCTTCTGGCTCGGCACGGACGACCAGGCGCGCGACATCTTCTCGCGTATCGTCTACGGCTCGCGCATCACGCTCTTCGTCGTGATCCTGGTGTCGGTCATCGCGACGCCCATCGGCCTGCTCGTCGGCACGGTGGCCGGCTATCTCGGCGGCTGGGTCGATACGGTGCTGATGCGGATCACCGACATCTTCCTCGCCTTCCCGCGTCTCGTCCTGGCGCTCGCCTTCGTGGCGGCTCTGGGCCCGGGCATCGAGAACGCCGTCATCGCGATCGCGATCACTTCGTGGCCGCCTTATGCGCGCATCGCGCGGGCCGAGACCCTGATGATCCGCAACAGTGACTTCATCGCCGCCGTGAAACTGCAGGGCGCGTCGACGCCCCGCATCATCATGGGCCATGTGGTGCCGCTCTGCCTGTCCTCGCTCATCGTGCGCGTGACCCTCGACATGGCGGGCATCATCCTCACCGCCGCAGGTCTCGGCTTCCTCGGTCTCGGCGCGCAGCCGCCGATGCCGGAATGGGGCGCGATGGTGGCGACGGGCCGCAACTACCTTATCGACCAGTGGTGGGTCGCCGCCATGCCCGGCATCGCCATCTTCATGGTGAGCCTCGGCTTCAACCTGCTCGGCGACGGCCTGCGCGACGTTCTCGATCCGAAGGCAGCCAAATGACGAAGCCGCTTCTCGACGTCGAGGACCTCCGCGTCCGCTTTCACCTGCGCACCGGCACCGTGGAAGCAGTGCGCGGCGTGTCCTTCCAGCTCGGCCGCGAGCGCCTCGGCATCGTGGGCGAATCCGGTTCCGGCAAGTCGCAGACGGGCCGCGCGATCCTCGGCCTCACCCCGCCTCCGGGCGAGATCACGGCCAAGCGCCTCGCCTTCGACGGCATCGACCTGCAGACCGCCTCCAGGCGGACACTGCGCGACCTTCGCGGCGGACGCATCAGCATGGTCATGCAGGATCCGAAGTACTCGCTGAACCCGGTCATGACCATCGGCGAGCAGATCATCGAGGCCTACCGGGCCCACAAGAGGGCCGGGAAGGCGGAAGCCCGCGACAAGGCGCTCGCCATGCTCGAGGCGGTGAAGATGCGCGACCCCGGCCGCGTCTTCTCGCTCTACCCGCACGAGGTCTCCGGCGGCATGGGACAGCGGGCGATGATTGCCATGATGCTCGTCACCGATCCCGATCTCCTGATCGCGGACGAGCCGACCTCGGCGCTCGACGTGACCGTGTCGATGGAGGTGCTGCGCATTCTGGACGAACTCGTCTCGGAGCGCGGCATGGGCCTCATCTTCATCTCGCACGACCTGAAGCTGGTCTCCTCCTTCTGCAACCGCGTGCTCGTGATGTATGCAGGCCGCGTGGTCGAGGAACTGGAGGCGCGGCACCTGCGGGACGCGAAGCATCCCTACACCCAGGGTCTCATGCGCTGCCTGCCGACGCTGGCCAACGACGTGCGTCCGCTCCCGACCCTGGACCGTGACCCCTCATGGGCGCAATGAGGAGGGACCCGTGACAGATCCGATGCTCGATATTCAAAACCTCAAGGTCGTCTTCGGGACGGGCCGCCTGCGGGTGGAAGCCGTCAAGGACGTAAGCTTCCAGGTGGAAGCCGGGGCAGCTTATGGCCTCGTCGGCGAATCCGGCTCCGGCAAATCGACGGTGCTGCGCGCCATCTGCGGCCTCGCGCCTGTCTCCGGCGGGCGCGTCTTCGTCGACGGACGGGACGTGCCGACGCCGCGCGACAAAGCCTTCTACCGCACGGTGCAGATGGTTTTCCAGGACCCCTACGCCTCGCTCCATCCGCGACACACGGTCGATCGCACGCTCTCCGAGCCCCTCGCCATCCACCGCGAGAAGGACGCGGAGACGCGCATCCTCCAGGCCCTTCGCGAGGTTGGCCTCGGCCCCTCCTTCCGCTTCCGCTATCCGCACCAGCTCTCGGGCGGCCAGCGCCAGCGCATCGCGATTGCGCGCGCGCTGATCCTGCGTCCGAAGGTGCTGCTGCTCGACGAGCCGACCTCGGCGCTCGACGCCTCCGTGCAGGCGGAGATCCTGAACCTGCTCGACGACCTGCGCCGCAAGATGGGCCTGACCTATATCCTTGTGAGCCACGATCTCGCCGTCGTCGCGCATCTGTGCGAGCGCCTGCTCGTCATGCGCCACGGCGAGGCCGTGGAGGAGACCACGGCGGCCGCTCTGAGGAGCGGACAGGCCTCGAACGAATATACGCAATCCCTGATCGATGCGAGCCGCGGCTATTCCCGGGAAGCGGTGCAGCCGCCTCCGGCGATCGCCGTCTGAACCCCTTCACCTTCCAACCAGCTTGGCGCTTCCATGTCCCGCACTTCTCCGATGCCGATCTTCGATGGTCACAACGACGTTCTTCTCCGCCTCATGCGCGGGAAGATGGAGCCCGCGCGGGCCTTTCTGGAAGGCGACAATATCGGCCATCTCGACTGGCCGCGGATGAAGCAGGGCGGGCTCTTCGGCGGGTTCTTCGCCGTCTATGTGCCCTCCGAAAGCGGCGGGGTCGATATCGACGCGCTGATGACGCATTCGCAGTACGACGTGCCCTTGCCGCCGCAGCTCGAGCTCGCGCAGAGCCAGCAGATCACCACCCGCATGGCCGCCCTCCTCATCCGGATCGAGCGCGCCTCGAACGGCGAGGTGAAGATCGTCCGCTCGGCCGAGGAGATCCGCCACTGCCTCGATGCCGGCAAGCTCGCCGCGATCCTGCACATCGAGGGTGCGGAAGGCATCGATCCAGACCTCTACACGCTGGACGTGCTCTACGAGGCGGGCCTGCGCTCCATCGGCCCGGTCTGGAGCCGCCCCAACATCTTCGGCCACGGCGTCCCCTTCCGCTATCCCTCGACGCCCGACACGGGGCCCGGCCTGACGGATCGCGGGCGCGAGCTGGTGAAGGCCTGCAACCGCCTCAAGATCATGATCGACCTCTCGCACCTGAACGAGAAGGGCTTCTGGGACGTGGCGGCGCTCTCCGATGCGCCCCTCGTTGCGACCCATTCGAACGCCTATGCGATCAGCCCCCATTCCCGCAATCTGACCGACAAGCAGCTCGCGGCGATCCACGAGAGACGGGGCATGGTCGGCGTGAACTTCGCCACCTCCTTCATCCGTCCCGACGGGCAGCGCAACGACGACACGCCACTGGAAGAGATGATCCGCCACATGGATCACCTGATCGAGCACGTGGGCATCGACGGCGTCGGCTTCGGTTCCGATTTCGACGGCGCGACGATCCCGGCCGAGATCGGCGACGTGCGCGGCCTGCCGCGCCTGGTCGACGCGATGCGCCGGCATGGCTACGACGACGCGACGCTCCGCAAGCTCTGCTACGAGAACTGGATCGGCGTCCTGGAGCGCACCTGGGGGCGGTTATTTCCGCCTCTCCCACCTCATCCTGAGGCTACGCTGCAAACGGCGTCATCCTCAGGATGAGGCTGCGTTGAAGGCGCTCAGCGCTGTTTCGACGTCAGAGCAAAGAGGCTCGCGGTTCCGCCCATGGCCAGCATCAGCATCAGGCTCACCGCATTGATGGCGGGGGATGCGCCCTCGCGCATCTGGCCGTACATGGCGATCGGCAGCGGCGCTTCCGAGCCGACGAGCATTAGGGTCGTGTTGAAGTTCTCGAACGACATGAGCAGCGCCACGAGCCCTGCTCCGACGAGCGCCGGGCTTAAGAAAGGCAGCGTGATGGTGCGCAGCACTCGTGCGCGGCTCGCGCCGAGATCGAAGGCGGCTTCCTCGAGCGAACGGTCGAACTTACGCAGACGCGCGGCGATGATGAGCGTCGCGATGGTGAGGATGAAGGAGAGCTGCCCCAGGACCACCAGCGGCAGGCCCGGCCTCAGGAAATCGAGATCGGTCTGAAGCCAGTCCTCAAGCCCGTTGGCGAGCCGCGAGAAGAAGGCGAGGATCGAGATGCCGAGCACCACGCCCGGAATGACCAGCGGCAGGATCATCATCATCGCGAGGACCGTCTTGCCGCGGAACTCGGCGCGCTCCAGCACCCAGGCGTTCACCGTGCCGATGATCACCGCGAGCAGGGCTACCGGGATGGCCACCTTGAAGCTGTTGGCGATGCTGTCGAGCCAGATCGGATCCACCAGTACGCCGGGCTTGCCGAAGACCACGCCCGTGCCGATGAACCATTCCAGCGTGAAGCCCTGCCACGGCGGCGACGGGAACTGGCTCGCATTGAAGGCGAAGATCGCCACGATCAGCAGCGGCGCGAAGAGGAAGGCGTAGAACGCCCCGACGTAGAGTTTCCAGGCAAGGGTCGGACGGTTCATGGTTCTCAAGCCTGCCTCAAGGTGGTGCCGAGATTCTGGCCGGTCAGGCGCAGGCCCAGCCACACGGTGGCGGAGGAAAGCAGCAGGAGCAGCATGCCGAAGGCCGCTCCCTGAGGCCAGTTGAAGCGGGTGATGAACTGGGCGTAGATCTGCTCGGTGAACCACAGGCCGTTCTTGCCGCCCAGCAGCACCGGAGTCGCGAAGTTGCCGACGGTGAGCATGAACACGATGATCGAGCCCGCAACGATGCCTGGCATCGCGTGCGGAATGACGATGCGGCGCAGCACCGTCCAGCGGCTTCCGCCGAGATCGTAGCCTGCCTCGACCACGGCAGGCTCCAGGCTCTCCAGCGCATTGGCGAGCGGCACGATCATGAAGAGCAGGCCGCCATAGACGAGACCGAGGATCACCGCGCCGTCGTTGTAGAGGAACTCGACCCGCTGTTCGGTGAGACCCGTCGCCAGGAGCACGTAGGAGATCACGCCGGTCTCGCGCAGGATCATCATCCAGCCGAGCGTGCGCACGAGTTCCGACACCCAGAACGGCAGCAGGCACAAAAGCAGCAGTATCGCCTTTAGGCGGCCCTGCGCCACGCGCGCGATGTAGAGCGCGATGGGGAAGGCGAGCACGAGGGTCAGCACCGTCACGAGGATCGAGATGCCGGCCGTGCGGGCGAAGGTGCGCCAGTAGAGCGGCTCGGTGAAGAATTCCAGGTAGTTGCCGAAGCCGAAGGCATAGACCCGCGGCGCTACCCTCTCGCTCAGCGAGAGGATGAGGATCTCCACATGCGGCAGGACGATGAGCAGGCCGAGCCAGAGAAAGGCCGGAGCCAGCAGAAGAAACAGGGTCAGGTTCCGCGCCGGCTTCTTCATGCGGCGAAGACCTTCATCGCATCCGCCGTCCAGCCGACATGGACCGGCGCGCCGACCCGGATGCCGGCCAGCGGCCCCGCCTGGGGCAGCACCGCACGCACCGGCGCATCGAAGCCGGGGGCCTCGATGAGCAGGCTCGAATTCGCGCCATCGAAGAGCACCGCCGAAACGCGGCCCTCGAAGCGGTTGGGCAGGTTGCCGAGAGAGATCTGATCCTGGGCGAGCGCAATGGCCTCGGGCCGCACGAAGGCGAGCGCCGACTGACGCGCCCCGCCCTGCCCCTGAATCACCGCGCCGGACGGCAGGCGCACGGATATGGCGCCGTTGGAGGCAGGCGCCGCTTCGCCCTGCCAGCGGTTCGTCTCGCCGACGAAGCTCGCGACAAAGGGGGTCGCCGGGCTGTGATAGAGCTCGCGCGGGCTTCCCACCTGCTCGAAGCGGCCCTGGTTCATGACCGCGATGCGGTCCGACATGACGAGGGCCTCGGACTGGTCGTGGGTGATATAGGCGAAGGTGGTGTTGAAGGTCGCCTGCAGCTGCTTGAGCTCAATCTTCATGTGCTCGCGCAGCTTGAGATCGAGCGCGCCGAGCGGCTCGTCGAGGAGGACGAGAGTCGGCTCCAGCACGAGGCAGCGGGCAATGGCCACGCGCTGGCGCTGGCCGCCTGAGAGCGCCGTCACGCGGCGGTCGCCGAAACCTTTCAGGCCCACGCGCTCGAGCATGCGGTTGGCGCGCTCCTCGGCCTCCGCGCGGGAAACGCCGCGGCAGGTGAGCCCATAGGCCACGTTCTCGCCTACGCTCATCATGGGAAAGAGCGCAAGGCTCTGGAACACCATGTTGACCGGACGCCTGTTGGCCGGAACGCCGAGCATCGACTGTCCGCGGATGCGGATGTCTCCGCTCGTCGGATCCTCGAACCCGGCGATCATGCGCATCAGGGTGGTCTTGCCGCAGCCGGAAGGTCCCAAGATCGAGAAGAATTCGCCGGGAGCGACGCTGAAGGTCACATCGTTGACGGCCGCATATGCGCCGAACCGCTTGGTGACGTTGACGATGTCGAGGTCGGTGGAATGTGCCATGGGTGCCGCGATACAGAAAAAGAGTCATCCCCCGGACAGGCCGGGGGATGATGGTCGTTGCATGCGAGGAGTTACGAACCGGCCTTCAGGCGGTCGAGGACCTTGCCTTCGATCGCTTCGAGGCCGGCGGGCACAGCCGGATACCACTTGATGTTGTCGATGGCAGCCTGCGGGAAGCTCTCGGCGAACTGTTCCTTCAGCTTGCCCTGCATCATCTTGTCGGCGCCGTTGGAAGCCGTGAAGTTGCCGGCGGCAGCGGCGACCTTCGCGGCGATCTCGGGACGCATGTTGAAGTTGATCCACTTGTAGGCGGCGTCGTCATTGCGGCCCTTGGCGGGGATCGCATAGGTGTCGACCCAGCCCAGCGCGCCCGACATCGGTGCGATGAACTTGATGTCGGGGTTTTCGGCGTTGAGCTTCCAGCCGCCCGTATCCCACGCCATCGCGGCGACGACCTCGCCGGAGCGCATGGCGTTGAGGAGCTGATCGGAGCCTTCCCAGAAGAACTTCACGTTCTTCTTGCACTCGGCGAGCTTGGCGCCGACCTTCTCCATCATCGCCTCATAGGCCTTCGGGTCGTTGTAGGACGCGAAGGGATCCATGCCGTTCGCGAAGGCGAAGGCGATGAGCGCCGGGCGCTTGGCGCGGAAGCTGGTCTTGCCTGCGAGCGACGGATCGCAGAGGTCGTTGTAGTCTGCGACCTTCGGAGCGGCCTTCGTGCTCACGACGAGACCATCCGTGCCCCAGATGTGGGGAACGCCGTAGACCTTGCCGTCGACGGTGGTGTTCTTCTTCGTCGCTTCCAGCATCGAGGCGATGAACTGGTCCGACTTGATCTTCGACATGTCGAGGGGCTTGTAGATGCCGAACTCGGTCTGCGGGCCGGCGATGCGGTCCTGGCTCGGCTGGACGAGATCGAAGCCCGACCCTTGCGTCGCGCGCAGCTTGGAGATCATCTCCTCGTTGTTCGAGGTCGTGACCTCGACGTCGATGCCCGTTTCCTTCTTGAACTGCTCGATGACGTCTGCCGGTGCGTAACCCGACCATGTCAGAAGCCGCAGCTTCTCGGCGGCCTTAGCCGAGCCAACGACCATGAGAGCGGCGAGTGCCGTAGCCAGCTTCAGGCTGGCGCGCTTGGTCAACATCTTTAAGTCCTCCGTTGTGTCCGGGATTTTACCCATGTTCCCCGTGACAAAGTTATATGACACTTGCACGACATGCCAGAGCTTTTGGAGCCGGCTTAGGAAATCATGGATGGCTGACACAGGCCACCGGCCCCGCTATGGATGGAGATCCGCCGGAGCCTCGCGATGCGCACATTCTACCCCGAAATCGAACCCTACGATCACGGCATGCTCGATGTCGGCGACGGGCACAAGGTCTATTGGGAGCTGTGCGGCAACCCGCACGGAAAGCCCGTCGTTTTCCTGCATGGCGGCCCCGGCGGCGGCTGCACGCCGACCCAGCGCCGGCTGTTCGACCCGGAGAAGTACCGCATCCTGCTCTTCGACCAGCGCGGCTGCGGGCGCTCGACGCCCTATGCGAGCCTGGAGGCCAACACCACGTGGCATCTCGTGGCCGATATCGAGCGGCTGAGGATCATGCTGGGTGTGGATAAATGGATGGTCTTCGGCGGCTCCTGGGGCTCGACCCTGGCGCTTGCCTATGCGGAAACGCACCCGGAGCGGGTCAGCGCGCTCGTGCTGCGCGGCATCTTCACGCTCCGGCGCGAGGAATTGCTCTGGTATTACCAGGAAGGCGCGTCATGGATGTTCCCGGACAAATGGGAGCGCTTCCTCGCAACGATCCCGCAGGACGAGCGCGGCGACCTGATGGCGGCCTACCGCAAGCGCCTGACCCATTCCGACCCCGCCGTTCAGCGCGAGGCCGCCAGGGCCTGGAGCCTGTGGGAGGGGGAGACCATCACGCTCCTTCCGAACCAGGAATACAGCGACCAGTTCGGCGACGCGCATTATGCCCTCGCCTTTGCCCGGATCGAGAATCACTACTTCGTCAACGAAGGCTGGTTCGAGGACGGACAGCTCATCCGCGACGCCCATCGCCTGAAGGACATTCCGGGCGTCATCATCCAGGGCCGCTACGACGTTGCGACACCTCCGAAGACCGCCTGGGACCTGCACAGGGCCTGGCCGGAGGCGAAGTTCATCATGGTGCCGGATGCGGGCCACGCGGTGAGCGAGCCCGGCATCGCCCACCACCTCATCGAGGCGACGGATGCCTTCGCGAGAGGGTGAGCCCCTTGCGAAGGCGCTTCTGCATCACATAGCACCGCCCTTATCCTTCGAGACGGTCACTCCGTGACTTCCTCAGAATGAGGGCCGTCATCTGCGCCTCGAAGATCGAGGCCCCGTCCCTTACTTCGCAGTCCAGCCGCCATCCATCGAGAGGTTGGTCCCGGTCATTTGGCTCGCGGCGTCCGAGCAGAGGAAAACGGCCGTGGCCGCAACCTGGTCGACAGTCACGAACTGTTTGGTTGGCTGCGCCTCCAGCAGCACGTCGTTGATGACCTGCTCCTTGGTGAGTCCCCGCGCCTTCATGGTGTCGGGAATCTGGTTCTCCACGAGGGGCGTCCAGACATAGCCGGGGCTGATGCAGTTCACGGTGATGCCGTGGGTCGCAACTTCCAGCGCCACGGTCTTGGTGAGGCCTGCGATGCCATGCTTGGCCGCCACATAGGCCGACTTGAAGGGCGAAGCGACGAGGGAATGGGCGGAGGCCGTATTGATGATGCGGCCCCATTTGCGCGCCTTCATGCCGGGCACGGCGGCGCGGATGGCGTGAAAGGCGGAGGAGAGATTGATGGCGATGATCTGGTCCCACTTCTCGACCGGAAAATCCTCCACCGGCGACACGAACTGGATGCCCGCATTGTTGACCAGGATGTCGACGCTGCCGAAGGTGCGCTCCCCGAGGCGGACCATCTCCTCGATCTCGTCGCTTTTAAGCATGTTGGCGGGCGAATAGACCGCCTTGACACCGAACTCGCTCTCGATGCCGGCGCGGGTCTTCTCGATCTCCGCTGCATCCCCCAGGCCGTTGATGACGATGTTGACACCCTCCTTGGCGAGTGCCCGCGCGATGGCGAGGCCGATGCCGCTCGTCGATCCCGTGATGACGGCCGTCTTCGATTTCAGGGTCATGATTGTCTCCGGATAGAGCTGAGGCTCAGATGGCCGTGGCATAGCACGAAGAGGGAAGCGGAGTTGAGTCTAGCAAAAAGGAGCATAGGCGGAATGTCCCCTCATGTTCCCGGCGCATGCCCCTGCGCCACCTCTTGCCGTTGAAGGATCGGCCCCGATGTGAGATGGGCAAAGGCCGGTCCGATCATCAGCGAGAGCATCGTGCAGACACCGAGAATCCTCCCCTGCGGCGACAGCGCCGTGACCGTCGAGTTCGGGAGCACCGTCGATCCCGATCTCAACGGAAAGGTGCTCGCGCTCGACGAGATCGTCCGGCAGCGCGCGCCGACCGGCCTCATCGAGACCGTGCCGACCTACCGCTCGCTCACCATCCAGTTCGATCCGACCGTGACCGATTACGAGGCGCTGGTGAGCCTTCTCGAGGAGGAGGCCAGGGACATCGCCCCTCGCAACGCAAAGGGCAGGCGCTGGCGGGTGCCCGTGGTCTATGGCGGGGAATTCGGGAGCGACCTGGAGGAAGTCGCGGAGATCCACGGCATGACACCTGCCCAAGTGATCGACATCCATTCGTCGGCGGTCTATCGCATCTACCTGATCGGCTTCCTGCCGGGCTTCACCTATCTCGGCGGCCTCGACAAGCGGATCGCCACGTCCCGTAGGCTTCATCCCCGCGCCAAGATTCCCTCCGGCACGATCATGATCGGCGGCGAGCAGGCCGGCATCGCGCCCATGGACATGCCGAGCGGTTGGCACAATCTCGGCCGCACGCCCGTGCGCACCTATGCCCCGGAGCGCGACCCGGCTTTCCTGTTCGCGGCGGGAGACGAAATCGTCTTCGAGCCCATCGATGCCTCGCGCTGGGAGTCGCTGGAGATGGCGGCGCTTGCCGGTGAGCCCGTGGCCGAGGAGGTGCGTCCATGACGGACCTTATCGTGAACTCCTGCGGCCCCATGACGGCCCTGCAGGACCGCGGCCGCTTCGGCTATCAGCGCTTCGGCGTCTCGCCCTCAGGCGCTATGGATTTCCGCGCGCTCGCCATGGCCAACGTCCTTGTCGGCAACACGCCGGAAATGGCGGCCGTCGAGTTCGTCAATCTCGGCGGCGCCTTCACAGCTGAGGGCGGCGACCTGCGCCTCGCCGTCCTCGGCGCGGGCGCATCCGCCAGCATCGACGGTACGCCCGTCCCGCCCCTGACCTCGTTCATCCTGAAGGAGGGGCAGACCCTGGAGGTGGGGCATCCCCGCACCGGGGCCTTCGCCTATCTGGCGGTGGCCGGAGGATTGGCCGTCGAGCCGCAACTGGGAAGCCTCTCGTTCCATCTGCGCTCCCGCCTCGGCGGCCTGAAAGGCGCACCGCTCCAGGCCGGAAACCGCCTGCCCTGCCGGCCAGAGGCCCAAGGGGGCGAGCCGATGCAGCTGACCGCCGACATCATCGAGGAGACGGGCCCGATACGCGTCATGCTGGGCCCGCAGGACGACTACCTCACGGACGATGCGATCCGCACGTTCCTGGAGAACGAATTCACCATCAGCCCCCAGGCCGACCGGATGGGGTTCCAGCTCACCGGGCCCAAGCTCGAGCATGCCAAAGGCTTCAACATCGTCTCGGACGGGATCGTCCACGGTCATATCCAGGTGCCGGGCAGCGGCCAGCCCATCGTGCTGATGCGCGACCGGCAGACGGCGGGCGGCTATCCGAAGATCGCAACCGTGATCAGCGCCGACCTTCCCCGCTTCGGTCAAATGCGGCCCGGCGCGGGCGTGCGCTTCCAGGCCGTGGAGCGCAGCGAGGCCGTGGCGGCGGCGCGGCGGCTGAAGGATTGGATCGCGGATCTGCCTTCGAAGCTCGTGCCTGTCCGCTTTGATCTGACGACGGAGCACCTGCTGAGCCGAAACCTGATCGGCGGCACAATTGACGCGCTCGCTCCCACAGCGCACGAATGAGAAAAGGGCGTCCGGTGAGACGCCCTTCTTCATCCTACTTCGTCTTGACGCCGCTCTCTTCGATGCGGTCCGGCGCGCCTGCCGCCTTCGCCTCGCGGCGACGCTCGTGCAGGATCCATTCGGTGTAGCCGTTCGGCTGCGCCGCGCCCTTGAACACCAGATCGCAGGCCGCCTTGAAGGCGGGGCCGTCGAAGCCGGGGGCCATGGGGCTGTAGAGCGGATCGCCCGCATTCTGCCGGTCCACCACCTCCGCCATGCGGCGCAGGGTCTCCATCACCTGATCCTCCGTGACGATGCCGTGGCGCAGCCAGTTGGCGAGGTGCTGACTGGAGATGCGCAAGGTGGCACGGTCCTCCATGAGGCCGACATCGTGGATGTCAGGCACCTTGGAGCAGCCGACGCCCTGGTCGATCCAGCGCACCACATAGCCCAGGATGCCCTGGCAGTTGTTGTCGAGCTCCTGCTGGACCGCGTCGGGAGCCCAGTTGGACTGGGACACCGGGATCGTGAGGATATCGGAGGGATTTGCTGCAGGACGCTGCTTCAGCTCCTCCTGCCGGTTCATCACATCGACCTGGTGGTAGTGCATGGCATGGAGTGTCGCGGCCGTCGGAGACGGCACCCAGGCGGTGTTGGCGCCGGCCTGCGGATGACCGATCTTCTGGGCCAGCATGTCGGCCATCCTGTCGGGCGCGGCCCACATGCCCTTGCCGATCTGCGCCTTGCCCGGCAGGCCGCAGGCGAGACCCACATCCACGTTGTTGTCCTCGTAGGCCTTGATCCACGCGGTCGACTTCATGTCGTTCTTGCGGATCATGGGACCGGCTTCCATGGAGGTATGGATCTCGTCCCCGGTGCGGTCGAGGAAGCCCGTGTTGATGAACACGATGCGCTCGGAGGCCGCCTTGATGCAGGCCTTGAGGTTCACAGTCGTACGTCGCTCCTCGTCCATGATGCCCATCTTGAGCGTGTTGCGCGGAAGCGAAAGCATGTCCTCGACGGCGGCGAAGAGATCGTTCGCAAAGGCGACCTCGTCCGGCCCGTGCATCTTGGGCTTCACGATGTACACGGAGCCTGCGCGGCTGTTGCGGATTTCGCCCTCGCCCTTGATGTCGTGAATGGCGATCAGGGACGTAATCGCGGCGTCGAGAATGGTCTCGGGGATCTCCTCGCCGTTCTCGTCCAGCACCGCATCGGTGAACATGTGGTGGCCCACATTGCGCACCAGCATGAGGCTGCGTCCATGCAGGCGGAGCTCGCCGCCCTGGGGCATGGTGTAGATCCGATCCGGGTTCAGGCGGCGCTCGACGGTGCGTCCGCCCTTCTCGAAACTCTCCGCCAGATCGCCCTTCATGAGGCCGAGCCAGTTGCGGTAAACGAGAACCTTGTCCTCCGCATCGACGGCGGCGACCGAGTCCTCGAGGTCCATGATGGTGGAGACGGCGGATTCCATCACCACATCGGCGACGCCCGCCGGATCGTCGGCTCCGATGGGATTGGACCGGTCGACCCTGATCTCGACATGCAGGTTGTTGTGGCGCAGCAGCACGGCGGAAGGATCGGCCGCATCGCCCTGATAGCCGACGAACCGGGCAGGATCGGCAAGAGCGGTCTCGCTGCCGTCCTGGAGTTTGACGGTCAGAGCACCACCCTGAACGGAATAGGAAACGGCATTCTTGTGACTGCCCGTAGACAGCGGAGCGGCCTGATCCAGCAGCTCGCGGGCACGGGCCACCACCTTCGCGCCACGCGCCTTGTTGTATCCGCCGCCCCGCGTTGCTCCCTCGTCCTCGGGGATCGCATCCGTGCCGTAGAGCGCATCGTAGAGGCTGCCCCAGCGCGCATTGGCGGCGTTGAGCGCATAGCGGGCATTGGAGACCGGCACCACGAGCTGAGGACCGGCGATGCGGGCGATCTCGTCATCGACATGCAGCGTCCCGACGGAAAATTCCTCCGGCTCGGGAAGGACATAGCCGATATCCCGCAGGAAGCGCTCGTAATCGGCTTGATCGAAGGGCTTGCCGGCTTGCGCACGGTGATACTCGTCGATCTGCGCCTGGAACTTGTCCCGGACGCCGAGAAGCTCACGGTCGCGGGGCGCGAAGTCCCGGACCAGGCCGGCAAGGCCCCTCCAGAAGGCGTCGGCCGATACCCCGGTCCCATGGAGAGCTTCCCTCTCAATGAAATCGTGAAGAACCGGTGCAACCTGGAGACCGTTCGTCTGGACGCGCTTCATCGTTCCCGCTTTCGTGGAGGAGGATCCTTGACCCTTAGCTTAAGGCTCCACGGTAAAAAGAGAAGACGCGCGCCCTTGTCCATGAGACAAAGGACTGATGGGGCAGGTCTTTTTTACGACCCATCAGGTCTCGCAGGCCCGCCGATGCATGCAATGCAAGAACATCCGGGCCTAAGGGCATGTCGGCCTTCAGCGCGTTCGAGGGCAGTTCTCACACGGGATCGCCCTTGATCTCCACGGTCATGGTCTCCCAGTTCTCGCCGGCTCCCATGATGCAGGACCGGCCCGTGGGCAGGGTCACGAGCAGGGTCCAGGACCCGGTATCGGAGACAAGCAGTTCGAGCACCTGATTGGGGCGCATCAAGCCGATGCCGACCGGGGCCTCGTCATACTTCTGTCCGAGGGCGTCGATGACTTCATCACGGGGCGCGCAGGCCATCTGAGCCGAAGCCGGGATGCTTCCGACCATCATCAGTCCTGCGAAGGAAGCGGCAAAGGCAGTGTATTTCAAGCGCATCACGGAATTCCTCCGTATACTTGAGCTATAAATGTTTTGCCGCGAGCACCCGAAGTATTCAGTCAAGATTCCTAGCCGGTTGCGCCTAGCAAAACGTTCAATGTGATTGTCAAACGCGCCGCCTCGATACTGGTTCACACCCCGCCTCTCACGAAATTGGAACATTCCCGTGCGGGATTTCCTGAAGGTGAGGCGGATCGCCGGTTTGCAGAAAAACATCGCCCGATCCGAGCGATATCGCTCGACTTCGGTCCGCGAGAGAAACGTGGCGGATGCTTTTTCTAGGGGCGTGCAATCGGAGGCAGCCGTCTCTCCATGTCCTCGACCGCCACATCAACTGTGCGTGAGCGCCCGTCCCGGACCACCGTCAGCGCAATGGTGCCGCCGATGCCGACCTTCTCGAGCTGGTTCGTCAGGTCGGAGAGATGCCGGACCGGCGCACCGTTTGCCGCCACGATGACATCGCCGACCTGTCCCGCCTCGGGCTCGATTCCCTGCAGGCCCGCTGTCTCCGCCGGCGACCCCGGCACGGTGGCGGCGATCATGAGACCCGTGACCCCCATCTGGGCCGTCAGCGCCTCGTCGGCGATCAGAATGCCGATGCCGGGCGTCGGCACGCGCCCCTGCCGGATCAGCTCCGGCACGACCCGGTTGACCACATCGACGGGAATGGCGAATCCGATGCCCGCATTCGCGCCGGAGGGCGAGAAGATGGCCGTGTTGACGCCGATCAGACGGCCGGCGGAGTCGAGGAGCGGCCCTCCGGAATTGCCTGGATTGATGGCGGCATCCGTCTGGATCACGTCGGCGATCTCGCGTCCTCCGCTCGTCGGCAGGCGACGCTTCACGGCGCTGACGATGCCGGTGGTGAGCGACTGGTCGAGACCGAAGGGATTGCCGATGGCGTAAGCCGCCTGCCCCACCCGGAGATCGGCGGACGTCCCGACCGGCACCGGCGGCGGCAGTTGCCCGCGCCGCGAGACGCGCAGCACGGCGAGATCGTAGTTCGGGGCCCGCCCGACCACCTCGGCGCGCACGACATCCCCGGACGCGAGGCGGACCGCAAAGGTGTTCGCATTCGCCACGACATGCTCGTTCGTGACGATGTGCCCGGCCGTATCCCAGAGAAACCCCGTTCCGGACGATCCGACGCCGCGGGCGCGGCTCATGCGCCCGCGTCCGGAGGGAATGGACACGACCTGCACGACCGAGGGCGCAATCGCCTCGAAGACCCGGATGGTCGAAAGCTCGAACTCCGCAAGATCGCCGCGGGAGGCGACGGGGCGCGGCTCCTGTGCGGCGAAGAAATAGCGGTCCACGTAGGGCTGAATGGCGAGGAAAGCGAGCAGGAGCGCAACCGCCACCATCGCCACGCGCGCAAATCGGTCGTACATCCACCTCCCCTATCGTGCCGCCTTGTCCCCAGGACCCGTGTTCGAGCCCGCCCATGATGGACGTGTTCGAGCGCAAATCGTTCCTGATGAAGGCGGCGCGGATCAGAAGCGGATCGTGAGATCCGCCTTGACGGCATGATCGGCGGCCCTGTCGGCGATCATGCCCGAATAGGACACGCCCAGCCTCGCCCGGGGACCGATCTCCCAATCGAGGCCCACCTCCGCGACGAGGCTGTCCTTGGCAATCGGCAGACCGGCGACGCGGAACGGCAAGCTCCCGTCGCGGAAGGCGAGATATGCGAAGGAGGCCTCCTCGACGACGGCGTGACGCCATCCGATCATGCCGTGCAGTCTGAGATTCATGTCGTCGAGAGTGAAGTTCGTGGAGGCCCGAAGCCCGAGGGTCGAATAGCCGACGGAGCGGCTCAGGCCCGCGCCGACCAGGGCCGCCGGTCCGCCTTCCTCGCTGAAGCTGTCGGTCTCGAGATGGATATAGGCGAGCCCCGCGAAGGGCTGGAGCGCCACCTGTCCCATCTGGAAGGTGTAGCCGATTTCGCCGAAGACCTGCCAGCCGCGCCCGTCGATGTTGGCGCCGAGGCTGTCCCTGAAGCCGGGGAAGACGACCGACCGCGATGTCTCGATGTCATGCGCGGTGTAGAGGCCGCCAACCAACCTTGATCTCCAGGCCATCGAGCGAGAAGCCGCCATAGGCGCCGACATAGTAGGTATCGAGATGGGCGGAGGCCGAGAGAGCCTGCTGATCGAGGGATGTCTGCGTGTAGCCGCCGACGATGCCGACGCGCCAGGGCCCCTGCCTGTAATCCGCGCCGAGGACGAAACCCCGCGTTGAGCGGTCGAGGGATGCGATGAACCCGTCTCCCTTGAGACGACCGAAGGACCCGAAGGCCTGTCCCCAGAGGGCGAAGGCGGGATCCGGAGCCGGAACGGGGGACGCCTGCCGTCCTCCTGCAACATCGGCCGTATAGGAGACGCGCAGCCCCTGCGCGGCGACGAATGCGGGAATCCCGCTCTGTGCCGAGGCCTGCCGCAGGCGGTTCAGAACCGCTTCCCGCACGAGGCGGCTTTCATCCAGCCATGCAGCCGCAAGGCTGGGATAGAGCTCGCCGGACAGCAGATCGAGCGCAGGCCTCACGTTTGCTTCATCGAGGGAGACGACGGCCTCGACGACGGGATTTGTGAGGGGCAGGGCATCCAGGACGCCGCCGATGGTGAGCGGGTTTCCGCCCGGAAGATCGCGCCCGTTGCCGCCGGGCTCATCGTTGCGATCATTGCCGCCGTCATCATCCTCCGGATCATCGTCCGACGTCGTATCCGGCGGCGGGTCCGTCGACTCGTCGTCCATGTCGTCGATGGGACGCTCGTTGCGTGTCAGGACAAGAGCGACGTCATTCGCCGAATAGAACAGCGTCGGCGTCAGGAACGCGAAATTATGCGGGATGCGCGCATCGGAGAACTGGCCCGTCACGCCGCCGCTCGCAGTGAGGATGACGTAGCGGCTCTGGGCCGTGTAG
Organism: Microvirga roseola; assembly: GCF_020866965.1. Lineage (GTDB taxonomy): Bacteria > Pseudomonadota > Alphaproteobacteria > Rhizobiales > Beijerinckiaceae > Microvirga > Microvirga roseola. The sequence goes on along the minus strand of NZ_JAJATX010000002.1, from coordinate 241,453 downwards.
AGGCCGGCCAGGGGCAGGACCCGCACGGTGCCGCCGTTGAGGATCGCGGTTCCGTCGATCCTGAGCAGATCGCTCCGCCCCTGCGGATCGACCTCGACCTCGAGGCTGGAGCCGGCATTGAACGTCACCGGTCCGACGATGGTCAGGGTGCCGATGGAATTGCCGGGCGCAATCGTGCCGCTGTTGTTCACGAAGACATGGATTTCGCCGCGCCGGGAGCCGGTCTCCGGATCCTCCGGATAGCCGATCTGACCGGTGCCGCCGAGAACGCCCGATCCTTCGACGATCCACTCCCCGAACAGGCGGCTGCCGCTGAACGCGCCGGGGAAGACCGTGCCGTCGACGGCCAGGCGTCCTTCCCGCACGACGACGGTCGAGTTGAAGTTCCAGCCGGCGCCGTAATTGGGATCGTCCAACGGCACCCGCAGGGTGCCGGCTCCCGTCTTGATGAGCGTTCCCTGCGTGTCGCCTTCGACTCGCGCGTCGATGAAGCCGATTTCTCCGACGCCGCTTGGAACGTCGATCGTGTTCGGAGTCTCCCCCGGATGTAGATGCTGCCGATCCTGGCGCCATCGGCGATCTGGACGGTGCCGCCGACCGGCCGCACCTGGCCGACCTCGCTTTCCACCCGCAACGTGCTGCCCGGCCCTGCATGGAAAGTGGTGAAGTCGGCGGATCCGCGGAACACGAAGGTTCCCGTTCCCGAGATGTGGAAATCCGGCAGTGAAAGGCGGCCGGAAAAGACCTGCAGGGGAACGGCGTTCAGGTTGACGGAGAGTGACGAGCGGGCGGCTCCGGCAATGGTTCCCTCGCCGCTGAGCGACCGGATGTTCTGAGTGCCGGTGGTCCTGTAGATGGCGCCGCTCATCACGGTGAGATTGGTGGTCCGGCTCAGGCTCCCCTCGAGCGTTCCGGCGCGAACCGTCGTCGCGCCGGTGTAATCGTTCAGCGTGTTCTGGAGGACCAGCGTTCCGCCGCCGTCCTTGATCAGGGGGCCGGCTCCTCCGATCCGGCCGCTGATCGCGGCACGGTCGCTCGACAGGCCTGGGACCGTATAGGCGATGCCCGGCGCGCCGAGATCGACCGGATCCGCAATCACCTGCCCGCCGGCAAGGACCTCCTGCCTCTGCGCCAGGGCCGGCGAGGAGGGAAGGAGGGCGGGGATCGAGGCGAAGGCGGAAAGGAGGAGCGTGAAGATGGGATGATGCGAGGATCGGGCGGTCCTCACAGGACCTGTCGGGAGATGTGCGCCAGCCATCACGTTCCTTTCGAAAATGGAATTGCAACGAGATGACGTAGCGCTCCCATGCCGCCGGGAAACTGTATGTTCGGGGAGGGTTGAGCAGGGCTCCGTCAACCGGAGCAACGCCCGCGAGCCATCGTCTTCGCGCCGGGTTTTGGCGGAAGGGCTGTCGGTCCGGTCCTGGCTTTGTCCCTTGCGGGACGGGGGAAGCACGGGACGCTGTCTCGCTTCGCTGCCCTGCGGCGTGCGAAGAATTCGGGCGGGAAGCCGCCCGGGCAGGAAGCAACACGCGTCCCGCGCGGCGTCTCGGCAGGGCTCCGGCCTCGCGCTCCGAGAGCCTGTGATGGGACGCCACAGCCGCCCCCAGGCTCTCTTACGGCGCTCTGTCGCGCAGCCCCGGCTGTCATCCGGTACGGGCGAGGCTGGGGAGAGGGGAACGCAGGCCTGCCCGAACAGGCGCCGTGCTCCAGGTCTCCCGCTCGGATCTCCTGGCGGCGCAGGGCTTGCGAGACCCCGTGCCGCGAGCAAACCGCATCCGCCGCCACAACCGACGCCTCGGGCGCGTCCCGGTGCTGCGGACAAGACAGGATATAGCAAAGCTTGAGGCCGCAGTCAAGAACAAAAGAGGAACATACACCGGCCCAATCTCTCCTCCTCATCCTGAGGAACAGACGCAGTCTNACCGACGCCTCGGGCGCGTCCCGGTGCTGCGGACAAGACAGGATATAGCAAAGCTTGAGGCCGCAGTCAAGAACAAAAGAGGAACATACACCGGCCCAATCTCTCCTCCTCATCCTGAGGAGCAGACGCAGTCTGCGTCTCGAAGGAGGCTCCAGAGCGCACGCGAGACGCCCTCGTCCCCGGATCAAGTCCGGGGCAGGCTCTTCGAGACGGTGCTACGCACCTCCTCAGGATGAGGGCTGTGGGGTGTTAGAACGGATAGGCGGATAGGGGGATGAGTGTTTCGCAATAGGGTTGCAACGCCAAACGGCGACGCTTACCATTTCGGGAAAGGGATTCCCGCCCATGAACCGCTTCGCTTCCGCAATATCCATTGTCCTGCTCACCATGAGCTTCTCCGCCTGCATGACAGCCATGGACGGGCGTGAGGACCTCAGGGCTGCCTTCCAGCATCAGGTTGGCGAGTGCTATGTCATTCCCGCGAAAGCGCGCGGCGAGGGGAGAGTTGTCGTCGAGGTGCGGCTCAATCCGAACGGTTCCCTGGCCCAGCCGCCGCAGGTGATCGAAGGGTCTCCGACATCGACAGCAGCACAGGCTGCATTGCGAGCCCTGGAGCGCTGCACACCTTTCGCAGTTCCGGCAGAAATGCGCTCGCGCTATCGAGACTGGAGGGTGATGCGGATCGGGTTTGAGACGGAATAGCACAGTGCTGGAGACTCGACTGCCAATGGGAGCGAGAAGCCGATGAAACGCCTGATTCCAGCACTACTCGTGATTTGCGCATGGACCGATCCGGCTCGTGCAATGGCCCCTGACCAGCACGATGCTCTGGTGAAAATCCTTCTCTCCCAGATCGTTCCCTGCTTCATGATGCCTTCGAGTCCACAGGGCGCAAAGGCGCAACTCGGGCTGCATCTCGCCCAGGATGGTTCGCTTTCCCGGCCACCGAAAGTGTTGGGCCCGCAAGCGGACCCCCCAATTGGCGCAAGCCGCTCTTCGAGCGATCCGGCGTTGCGCGCCTTTCCGCATCCCAGCGGCTTTCGCTGGGAGTTATAGCGAGTGGAAGTATCTTCGGTTGGAATTTTCGGAGTGAGACTTACGAGTCCGGCTATCACGAACCGAGGTGAACTCATTGCCGTTCGTTAGAGCCTTGCTCCGTTTTTGGGGCGGCGAGCCGGATCCACGTCGCCGAAAAAGCTTTAGCGTCAATCGGCATTGAAGCCGGGAACACCCGGCCCGATGCTCTCACGGAGAAATCCCATGCCCCGCTACTTCTTCAACGTGCAGATCGGTGAGGATGTCGTCAGCGATCCGGACGGGCGGGAGCTGCCCGATGCGGATGCGGCGTGGGAGGCCGCGCGGGGATTGGCGCTCGACCTCATGGGGAGCGCGTTGCCGCGGCCGGTCAGCTGGGCGTCCTGCCATGTGGAGGTGCGGGACGAGGCGGATGAGATCGTGCTGGAGTTCCCGTTCGTCGAGGCGATCCAGACGCCGCGCTAAAGCATCGGACCCAAAAGTGGATTTGCACTTTTGGGATCCCGTCCGATGCTTTATCTTATGATGAGAGCATCGTGAGGAAAACCGGATCGACTTTTCCTCACGAGACGCTCGCTTTCAGCCCACCAGCCAGCGGAAGGCGTGCTTCAGCTGCGCCGTGCCCTCCTTCTCGAACCAACGGCCGTGGCCGAGGATCACGCGTTCCGGGTTCCAGGCCAGGATCCGTTCCGCGGCCTGCCTCGCCTCGCTCCGGCGCAGGCGGATGGCGAGGCGCAGATAGGCGGGGGCCTTCCCGTCGGGGGCGAGGATCCCGTTGAGCGCGGCGAAGAGGCGGGTGCCGATGGGGAGCTTGCCGGGCTCCAGGTTCTGAACGAGGTCGGCCAGAAGCAGCGTGCGCGTGGGGCGGTGGAAGAAGGCGACTTCCGTAAATCCCCCGCCGCCGGGCACCATGATCTGCTCGATCACGCCGTTCCAATCCTCCGGCGGGGTCTCGCCGAGGTCCCGGTCGAGGCGGACGCCCTGGCTTTGCACCTGGGAGCGCTGGCGCAGGTTCGGCGCGGCGGAGGTTCGGGCCTCGGGGCAATGGGCCTGCCATTCCTTCAGATGGGTCCAATGGGCGATGTTGGGCGCGACGAGGTGGCGGATGGGGCCGAGCGCTTCGATCTCCCGGCGCAGGGGCTCGGAAAAGCGCGTCGGGGAGTGGAGCCACATCCCGCCGGAGGGGAGGCGGATCACGCTCATGCGGACCGGCAGGGCGAGGCCCGCGGCATGCTGCGGGCCGCTGTCTACGATCCAGAGATCGTCCGCGACAGGCTTGAGGGTGTCGAGGGGCGGATAGGTGACGTCGGGGCTGGGCATGGCGTGGGCTTCCCCTGGTTGCGGCACGGACCCGAAAGCGGATGGGCGCTTTCGGGACCAATCCGATGCTTCTTGCTCTATGCGCTCTCCTTGCTCTATGCGCTCTCCTTGAGCGGCCGGATCCGGATCGACCGGCCGATGCAGTCGCTCAAATCGGCGGAATCGTAAGGCTTGCGGAGAATGAAGAAACCCTCGTCCATGGCCGTCTGCGCCACGCTGCTGTAGCCGGTGGTGAGCAGCACGGGCAGGGACGGGTCGCGCGCGCGGATTGCGCGGGCGAGATCGAGCCCGTTCAGGTCTCCTGGCATGACGATGTCGCTGAGCACGAGGTCGAAGATCTCGCTCCGGCCCAGAAGCTCGAGCGCCGCGCCGGCATGGGCGGCATGGGTCACGCTGTAGCCCACCTCCTCGAGGTTGGTCCTCGTCACCTCGGCGATGTCGGGATTGTCCTCGACGAGCAGGATGTGGCCCTCGCCGCCCGCCTGGAGGGGAGCGGCGGCATCGGACGCGGCAGCCTCCACGCCCTCGGTCGAACGCGGCAGGTAGAGGGTGATGGTCGTGCCTTGCCCGGGCTCCGCCCGCGCCGTCGCGGCGCCGCCGATCTGGCGCGTGAAGCCGTAGACCTGGCTCAGGCCCAGGCCGGTGCCCCTGCCGACCTCCTTGGTGGTGTAGAAGGGTTCGAAGATGTGGGGCAGCACGTCCTCGGGGATGCCGCTTCCCGTGTCGGTGAGGCTGAGCACCACGAAATCGCCGGTGAGCCCCGCCAGGGTGCGGTCGGCGAGGTTCGCATTCCATGCTTCGATGATCAGACGTCCGCCGTCGGGCATGGCGTCGCGCGCATTGACCGCGATGTTGAGGATCGCGAGCTCGAACTCGTTCACGTCGAGCTTCGTGTTCCACAGGTCCTCCTGCAGCCTCGTCTCCACGGCGATGTCGCCGCGCAGGGACGAGCGGAGCATGTCCTGCAGCTCGGACATGTAATCCCGCAGGTTGATCACCGCCGGCTCGTGGGTCTGCTGGCGGGAGAAAGACAGAAGCTGGCGCACGAGGGTCGCGCCGCGGGTGGCGGCGGTCTCGATGGCGTCGATGGAGCGCTTCTGCCGTTCCTCCGCCGGATAGCGCCGCAGGCGGTCCACGTTGCCTTTGACGACCATCAGCAGGTTGTTGAAGTCGTGCGCCACGCCGCCCGTGAGGTGGCCGATTGCCTCCAGGCGCTGCGCCTGCTTCAGCGCCGCCTCGGCCGCCTCGCGCCGCCCGACCTCCGCATGGAAGCTGCGGGTGCGGTTGAGCGCGTAGAGGCTCAGGCCGAAGAGGAACAGGGTGGCCGGGACGCCGAAGGCCAGAAGGCCCGCCATGGCCTGCCACAGCTCCCGCCCCATCATGGCCTTCTCGATGCCGACCTGCACATAGACCGGGTAGCCCGGCACCTTGCGGTAGCCGATCCGGCGCTCGACGCCGTCGATCTGCGAGACGGTGGTGAAGCGTCCGGCCCGGGCGCTCTGCTGGATCGAGCGCACGAAGGCGCTTTGCGGGTCGAGCCGCATCGGCTCGCTGCCGAGGGAGGGATAACGCGCCAGGAACTCGCCGTCGGCCCGGATGAGGCCGAAGGAATCCGCGATCCCCCGCGCGATCCGGCCGTAGAATTCGCGGAAATGCTCGGGCCGCAGGGAGATGGCGACCACTCCGTCGAAGCTGCCGTCGGGGCTGGATCGGCGCTGGCTGACCACGAAGAAGCGGATGCCGCCGATCTTCGAGACGGTGGGCTTGCCGATATAGGTGCCCGCATCGCGCTCGGCCTGGGCCGCGAAATAGTCGCGGTCGGAATTGTCCAGGTCGCGGGGCACGGGCAGAACCGTGCTCGAGACCAGGGGATGCCCGTTCCGGTCGAAGGCCCAGATCGCCTCGATCTGGGGCAGGGCCGCCTGGGTCCGCCTGAGGCGGGCCGAGAGGCGGGCCTCCTCCGCCCGGATTTCCTCCGGCGTGAGGCCGCGCATGACCTCCTCGGTCTCGGCGATGGTGCGCTCCACGGTCTGGAGCGCCTTGAGGGTGTGCTCCTGGATCACGTCGAGCGCCCGTTCGATCCGCTCCTCGGTCTGCGCCACGATGCGCCGGCGGTCGTCCCACGCCGTGTAGGCAAAGAACAGGGCCGGCCCGAGAATGCTCATGACCGTCAGGGCCTGGAGAGGCCAGAGGACATTCCTCCCTTTCAATGCAACCTGACCCACGAACCCAAGCCCTTCCGTGCACCGCCTTTCCGGGCGAGGTCCGCTCCGGGGCATTCACGTCGCCAAGGACATGCAAGCTTGGCTTCACCCAAGGCTTACAGGAAACTGGCGGGGGCAAATATGCGATGGGGCGCGGGTTTCAAGGGCGGCCGGTATCCCGGCGATGCGAGCTGGCCGGGCCGGAGATATCCGCCATCGGCGCTTCCACTCGGCAGACGACGCCGGCGGGTTCGAAATCGATCCGCACGCTGCCGTTCAAGTCCTGGGCCAGGCTGCGCTCGATGAGGCGTGTGCCGAAGCCCCGCCGGGCCGGCGGCCGGACGGGCGGACCGCCGCTCTCCCGCCATTCGAGATGCAGGCAGGGAGGATCGCCGTGCTCGATCGCCCAAGCGATCCGGAGCTTCCCCGTCGGTCGCGAGAGGGCCCCGTACTTGACCGCGTTCGTCGCCAGCTCCTGCAGGGCCATCGCAAGCGCCAGGGCCATGCGTGGAGGAAGCCGCACATCCGGCCCCTGAAGGTGCAGGCGGCCTTCGCCGACACCGGCATAGGGCTCGATCGCCTGCGTGGCGATCTCCCTCAAGCCCGCGCCCTCCCAGTTCTCCCGGGTGAGCACGTCGTGCGTGCGTGACAGGGCGAGGAGCCGGCTTTCCAGGGCGCCCTTGGCCCCATCGAGGCTCCCGGCGCTGCGCAGGGTCTGGGCCGCGATGGACTGGACCGTGGCGAGGGTGTTCTTCACCCGGTGGTTCAACTCGTTGATGAGGAGCTGCTGGTGCTCCTCCGAGCGTTTGCGCTGGGTGACGTCGCGGGTCACGGCCAGCTGGGCGACGGTTCCGTCGGGCATGGTGAGAGGCACCGCATGGGTCTCCATGCGCCGACGCGTTCCCTGCAGGCCGACGATGTCGAATTCCCAGCTCAGGCTCTCGCCCCTGCAGACGCGGTGATGGTTCTCGCGCCATTCCGTGCGAAATTCCGGGGCGATGACGTCCAGAATGTTCGCTCCCCGAACGGATGCCACGTCAGGAGCCTCGATCATCGAGAGCCCGGCGGCGTTCATCTCGAGAAGCCTGCCCTGCGTGGAGACGAGCTTCACGCATTCCGGTGTCGCAGCGACAATGGCGCGATGCCGCGCCTCGCTCTCGCGCAGGGCCCGCTCGGCCTGCATCTGGTCCGTGACGTCGTGCCCCTCGGCGAAGATCCCCGTCACCTGCCCCCCGGAATCGGTAATGGGCTGGTAGACGAAATTAAGGAGGCGCTCCTCGGCCGGCCCATCCGGCGCGCGCTGGAGCTCGATTCTCACTCCATCCGCCCGGTAGGCCTTGCCGCTGTGAAAAACCTGGTCGAGCAGGTTGATGAAGCCCTGATCGACGACCTCCGGCAAGGCTTCCCCAGCCGGCTTCCCGAGAATATCCCGGTGGCCGACGAGTTGCATGTAGGAGGAATTTGCGAGTTCGAATACGTGGTCCGGCCCGCGCAGCATGGCGATGAAGCCGGGCGCCTGCTCGAACAGTAGCCGCAATCGCTCGTGCTCCTCCATGTTGCGCCGCTCCGCGAGGACCTTCTCCGTGGTCTCCACGGCCGCGCAGAACATGCCCGCGATCCGGCCGCTCTCGTCCCGGATCGGCGTATAGGAAAAGCTGAACCAGGTATCCTCCCTGAAGCCATATCGCTCCATGGGAATGTGAAGATCCTCGAACCAGCTTGCATCGCCTGCGAGGGTCCTGTCGACAATGGGGCCGATCTGCTCCCAGATGTCGGACCAGACCTCGGCGAAGGGGCGTCCCAATGCGTGCGGGTGCTTGGCCCCGAAGACCGGGATGTAATCGCCGTTGTAAAGGAACGCGAGCTCCGGTCCCCAGGCGATGAACATGGCCTGCCGGGCATTGAGCATCAGCTCCACATAGCTGCGCAGGGATTGCGGCCAATGCTCAGGGGGACCCAAAGGGGAGATCGACCAGTCGAGTTCGCGCATGCGCGCACCCATCTCGCCGCCTCCCTGGAGAAAGCGGGGAGCGCGGGATACCGCCGCGACCTGTGCGCTATCAGCCACTAGGCAGGCTTCCGGCGGAAAAGGCGATTGGCTGTCCGGTCCGACCGTCATGTCGGCCGAGGGGCCTGCGCTCGTCCTTGACGGTTGCATTGATATGGCCATCGCGACCTGACATGGCCTCGCCGTCCACGAGCGCCTCCTTAGGCGTGAGGGAAAGTGACTGGCTTTGTGGGTAGTCATGAACGAGGAGCGGCAAACAACCCACACCAACTCGCAAAGAGCTCCTCCGTTCCCGTTGTCTTTACCGAATGTCGCGGCGACGGAAAAGAGGGGCGGCTACTCCGCCGCCTGCCGGGTCACCTGCTTCCTGGGCGCCTCTTTCTTGGGCGCGGCCTTCCTGGCAGGCTCCTTCGCGGCCGCCGGCTTCTTCAGGGGACGGCGCTCCAGCACCTCCTTGAGGAAGCGGCCGGTGTGGCTGGCGCCTGAGGCGGCGATGTCCTCGGGGGTGCCCTGGGCCACGATCTGGCCGCCGCCGCTGCCGCCTTCGGGGCCCATGTCGATGACCCAGTCGGCGGTCTTGATGACCTCGAGATTGTGCTCGATCACCACCACCGTGTTGCCCTGATCAGCCAGCTCGTGCAGCACTTCCAGGAGCTTCGCCACGTCGTGGAAGTGGAGGCCGGTGGTGGGCTCGTCGAGGATGTAGAGGGTGCGGCCGGTGGCGCGCTTGGAGAGCTCCTTCGAGAGCTTCACGCGCTGCGCCTCGCCGCCGGAAAGGGTGGTGGCCTGCTGGCCCACATGCACGTAGTCGAGGCCGACGCGGGCCAATGTCTGCATCTTCTCGCGGATGGAAGGCACGGCCTTGAACAGCTCGCGGGCCTCCTCCACCGTCATGTCGAGCACGTCGGCGATGGACTTCTCGCGGTATTTCACCTCCAGCGTCTCGCGGTCGTAGCGCTTGCCCTTGCACACGTCGCAGGTGACGTAGACGTCGGGCAGGAAGTGCATCTCGATCTTGATGACGCCGTCGCCCTGGCAGGCCTCGCAGCGGCCGCCCTTCACGTTGAACGAGAAGCGTCCCGGCTGGTAGCCGCGGGCCTTGGCCTCGGGCAGGTTCGCGAACCACTCGCGGATCGGCGTGAAGGCGCCGATATAGGTGGCGGGGTTCGAGCGCGGCGTGCGTCCGATGGGGGACTGGTCGATATCGATGACCTTGTCGAGATGCTCCAGGCCCTCGATGCGCTCATGCGGGGCCGGGTGCTCCAGCGAACCGTTGAGCTTGCGCGCCACCGCCTTGTAAAGCGTGTCGATGACGAGCGTGGACTTGCCGCCGCCGGACACGCCGGTGATGCAGGTGAACGTCCCGAGCGGGATTTCCGCCGTCACGTTCTTCAGGTTGTTGCCCTTCGCGCCGACCACTTTCAGCATGCGGGTCTTGTCGCGCTTGCGGCGCTTCTCGGGCACCTTCACGCTCATCTCGCCGGTGAGATACTTGCCGGTGAGCGATTTCGGGTTCGCCATGATCTCGTCGGGCGTGCCCTCAGCGACCACCTGGCCGCCATGGATGCCCGCCCCCGGGCCGATATCGAACACGTAATCCGCATGGAGGATCGCGTCCTCGTCATGCTCCACCACGATGACGGTGTTGCCGAGGTCGCGCAGGCGCTTGAGCGTCACGAGCAGGCGCTCATTGTCGCGCTGGTGCAGGCCGATGGAAGGCTCGTCGAGCACGTAGAGCACGCCGGTCAGGCCCGAGCCGATCTGGGAGGCGAGGCGGATGCGCTGGCTCTCGCCGCCCGACAGCGTGCCGGAGGCGCGCGCGAGGGTGAGATATTCCAGGCCCACATCGACCAGGAAGGTCAGGCGCTCGCGGATCTCCTTCAGGATGCGGCCGGCGATCTCGTTCTGCTTCGCGGTCAGCCTGTCGCCGAGCCCTGCGAACCATTCCTGCGCGTCCTTGACGGAGAGGGCGGTGGCATCGCCGATATCGGAGCCTGCGATCTTCACCGCGAGCGCTTCGGGCTTGAGGCGCTTGCCGCCGCAGGCCTCGCAGGGCGTCTCGCCCATGAAACGGCCGATCTCCTCGCGGGCCCAGTCGCTCTCGGTCTCCTTGTAGCGGCGTTCGAGATTGGGGATCACGCCCTCGAACGGCTTCTTGACCTCGTAGGCGCGCAGGCCGTCGTCATAGGCCATGCGGACCGGCTCGCCGTCGGAGCCGTAGAGGATCACGTCGCGTACATTCTCCGGCAGCTCCGCCCAGGGCTTCGTCATGGAGGCCTTGAAGTGCCGGGTGAGGGCCTCGAGCGTCTGGCCGTAATAGGGGGAGGTGGACTTCGCCCAGGGCAGGATGGCCCCGCGCTTCAGCGACAGGCTCTCGTCCACCACGAGGGCGGGATCGATGCGCATCTCGTGGCCGATGCCGCCGCAGGTGGGGCAGGCGCCGAAGGGATTGTTGAACGAGAACAGGCGCGGCTCGATCTCGGGAATCGTGAAGCCGGAGACCGGGCAGGCGAACTTGGAGGAAAAGACGATGCGCTTGGGCTGGCCCTTCTCGTCCTTCTCGTCCGCATATTCGATGACGGCGATGCCGTCGGTCAGCTCCAGCGCGGTCTCGAAGGATTCCGACAGGCGCGCGGCGATGTCGGCGCGCACGACGATGCGGTCCACCACCACGTCGATGTCGTGCTTGAACTTCTTGTCGAGGGCAGGGGCCTCGTCGATGGCGTAATACTCGCCGTCGATCTTCAGGCGCTGAAAGCCCTTCTTCTGGAACTCGGCGATCTCCTTGCGGTACTCGCCCTTGCGGCCGCGCACCACGGGGGCGAGCAGGTAGAGGCGCGTCTTCTCCGGCAGCTCCAGCACCCGGTCCACCATCTGGCTCACGGTCTGGCTCTCGATGGGCAGGCCCGTGGCGGGGGAATAGGGTACGCCCACCCGCGCCCAGAGCAGGCGCATGTAGTCGTAGATCTCGGTGACGGTGCCCACCGTCGAGCGCGGGTTGCGCGAGGTGGTCTTCTGCTCGATGGAGATGGCGGGCGACAGACCGTCAATCTGGTCCACGTCCGGCTTCTGCATCATCTCCAGGAACTGGCGGGCGTAGGCGGAGAGCGACTCCACATAGCGCCGCTGCCCCTCGGCATAGATGGTATCGAAGGCAAGCGACGACTTGCCGGAGCCGGAAAGCCCCGTGAACACCACGAACTGGTCGCGCGGGACCATGAGGTCGACGTTCTTGAGGTTGTGCTCCCGCGCCCCGCGCACGGAGATCACGCGCGCATTCGGATCGCCCGCCTTGGCGCGGTTGAACAGGTCGTCGAGTTTAGCCATTGCCCGCTAAAGCCTTTTGGAGGAGATCCGGCCCAGTGCGGCCGGTTCCCGGATATGTGACGCCCCACCCGCCGGCGCAATGCGGCGGATGATTCCAGGGATGCGATCCTAGAACAAAGGGGGTACGCGGGCAATGGGGACGGGCGACCTAACCTTCCTGGTACTGTGGATGGAATGAAGCGGATGGGTTCCTGCCTCTCAACCAGTGGTAAATTTCTCGATGGTCTGGACAGCTTTCAGTAAATTAAGTGTTATAAAGGTGCATATCCTCATTTATCAGAGAAAGCATCATGGCCGAATCTAATGCGAGCGAAACCTGGGACGTTATACTCGATGAGTTCCAGGACTCGCCCCTTTACCTCGACTCCGGCGACCGGCTTCTGGTCAGCGCGACCGGGAGCATCCTCATGCCGGTTGGGGGATCAGATGGCATCATCGCCTCCAGCGGAAACGCTATTGCTATTTGCGGTGCGGTTGCTGGCGCTAGCGACTATTTCGGCCTGTGGGCCAATGAGGTGGTCGATGTGACCGTCGGCGTCACCGGGTCATTCTCCGGAAGACGGGGGATTGGTATTGGCTACGATCACTCGGAGCCAGGTTCCATAGCAAGCACCATCCGAAATGCCGGCGCCATCAGCGGAACCCAAGCGGCCATTTCCAGTGCTCATGCTCTCGTCGTCAACAACGTGGGGGTGATTCAGAATACGGATATGGTTTTCAGCCGCACCGCAATTCGGGCTTCTGGCGCAGACGATACAATCAAAAACGCCGGAAAGATCCACGGCGAAATCGACCTGAATGATGGAAACGACGCTTATTACGGCCGCGAGGGCTTTGTATCTGGGGGCTACATTGCGCTGGGAGGTGGTGATGATCGCGCCCATGGTGGGGCAGGGGCCGAATATCTAGTTGGTGGGATAGGCAATGATGTGCTCGACGGCGGCACGGGTAGCGATACTGCCGTTTTCAGGGCGTATGACATGACACGACCTTTTACAGTCGATCTGAGCCGAACTGGCTCGCAGGACACAGGGTCGGGGTTCGACACGCTTACCGGGATTGAGAATATCATTGCTGATCAGAGCCACTACCGCCTTATCGGCAATGGTGGAGAGAACCTGCTGGCCGGCGGTTCGGGGGATGATGCACTTCAAGGAGGTGCCGGAAACGATGTGCTCTTCGGCGGGCAGGGAGACGATACTCTCAACGACGGCGCCGGGGTTGACACCGTGAAGTTCGACGGGGTCGACTATCTCCCCAATCATTCTCCGGCATCGCATGGCGAGAGCATCAATCTCGCGAAGTCGAAAGCTCAATCCACCGACAATGGCCGCAGCACCTTCATCAGTGTCGAGAATCTGATCGGCACGGCTCACAATCACTGTTTCACGGGCAGTTCCCTCGCAAATGTGCTGGACGGTCAGGCCGGCGATGACATCCTCAATGGAGGCAGAGGCAAGGGTATCCTGAAGGGCGGCGCGGGACGGGGACATTTTTCTGTTCGACGCCAAGCCGAACAAGAAGTCGAATCTCGACAAGATCACAGACTTCGCGACGAAGGATGACACCATCTGGCTCGACAACAAGATCTTCAAGAAGCTCGGCAAGAAGGGCTCGGAGAAGAAGCCTGCGAAGCTCAAAAAGAAGTACTTTGTCGTGGGCGATAAGGCCAAGGACAAGAGCGGCCATCTCGTCTACAGCAAGAAGAAAGGTGTGCTCTATTATGACGCCGATGGCTCAGGACGCAGCAAGGCCGTCGAGATCGCCAGTCTCTCCAAGAAGCTGAAGATGACCTACAGGGACTTCTNTGCGTCTCGAAGGAGGCTCCAGAGCGCACGCGAGACGCCCTCGTCCATCTCCTCTCCGCTGGAATAGGGGAGCCGTCACAGATATCGGGTGTCGATTCCCGCCATCGGCCGCTAGAGTGACCGTCAATCAGGGAGCACGATCATGCTCGATACCTTGCGCGACATCACCATCGAATCCGGCGCCATCGACCTGCCGGAAGGGCCGCAGGCCGACTATGAGCGGGTGCGCCGGATCATCGCCTTCATCTCGGAGCGGTGGCGGGAGCAGCCCTCGCTGGAGGCCATCGCGGAGCATGTGGGCCTTTCCACCACCCATGTGCACCACCTTTTCCGGCGCTGGGCGGGCTTGAGCCCGAAGGCGTTTCTTCAGGCGATCACGCTCGACAACGCCAAGGCGCTGCTCGCCTCCTCGGCCAGCGTCCTCGATACCGCCTACGAGCTCGGGCTATCGGGCCCGGCCCGGCTGCACGATCTCTTCGTGACCCATGAGGCCATGACGCCGGGAGACTACAAGGCCGGCGGCTCAGGCCTCACCATGCGCTACGGCTTCCACCCCTCCCCCTTCGGCGAGGCGCTGCTGATCGTGACGGAACGCGGCCTCGCGGGCCTCGGCTTCGTCGACGACGGCGACCGGCAGGCGGCGCTGGCCGACATGACCCGGCGCTGGCCGAAGGCCCATTACGTGGAGGACACGGCCGCCACCGCGCCGCTGGCGCGGAGGATCTTCAACCCGTCCCAGTGGGAGGCGGAGCAGCCCTTGAGGGTCGTGCTCATCGGCACGGATTTCGAGGTCCGGGTCTGGCAGACCCTGCTGCGCATCCCCAGGGACCGGGCCACCACCTATTCCGACATCGCCCGCCACATCGGCAAGCCCGCCGCCTGCCGGGCGGTGGGAGCGGCGGTGGGGAAGAACCCGATCTCCTTCGTGGTCCCCTGCCACCGGGTGCTCGGCCGCTCCGGCGCGCTCACCGGCTATCACTGGGGGCTCACCCGCAAGCAGGCGATCCTGGGGTGGGAAGCGGGGAACCTGAGCGGCAGCTTCGCCACCTGATGCCGACATTCCGGCCGGCGGCCGCGCCGGAGATCAGGCTGGCTTCGGCGGTTCTGCAGGCGCACAGCCCCTGCCCGTGACCCGGGGATCTCCGGCGCAGCAATCCTCCATCAGGAAGCGGACAAGGTCGCGCAAGGCGTCATAGGCGGCGCTGTAGATAATCGACCGCGCCTGGCGGCGGGCCTGAATCAGGCCCGCCCGCTCGAGATGGGACAGGTGGAACGAGATGTTCGAGGGCGACACCTCGAGCCTTTCCGCAAGGCTTCCCGCCGACAATCCCTCCGCCCCGGCCTGCACCAGCAGGCGCAGCACCCGCAGCCTCGTCTCCTGCGCGAGGGAGCCGAAAGCCGCGATGGCTTGACTCTCGCCCAACATTTCAATATTCCTTTAAATGTCTAAATAAGGATAGCCCATCATGACCAGCCTTGTCATCTCTCCCCTTGCGAAGCCGGGATCATCGCAGGCTGCGAACCTCTCGGACCCCACCACGAGCGCCTTTCTCGAGGCGCTGAGGCCCCACGGCGCGCTGCCTCTCGTCGTTGCCTATGCGGGGCGGGAAACCCGGGCCGGCTACCATGTCACCGAGGTCAAGTCGGGACGCTTCTCCGGCCTGGATTGCGGCGCCAACCCGGAGGCGTGGACCGAGACGTTCGTCCAGGTCTGGGATGTTCCCGGAGCCGACGGCGAGCGCGTGATGACGGCCGCCAAGTTCCTCGCCATCATGGACAAGGTGTCCCGCGATGCCGGCATCGACCCGGATTCCCGCCTCACCTTCGAATGCGGCGACGATGTGGGGGTGATCGGGCTCTACGCCGTAGCGGGGATCGTGGTGGAGCCTCGGCGGGTCCTGGTCTCGCTTTCCCCTCGCCAGGCCTCCTGCAAGCCGCGGGACCGCTGGTTCGAGGCCCAAGGGCTCGACAGGCCGGCCCGCCTCACCCCGGACGATGCCCGGACCGAGAAGGCGATCCGCGAGGCCGCCTCGGGGTGCTGCTCCCCTTCCCGCCCGGCCGCCAAGGGCGCCGGCTGCTGCTAGCCGCCTCTGACGGGTTTCCCTCGAACATTGGCGACGCGCATCCCTGCCGCCGAAGAATGGCAGGGATGCCACAGGGACGCGCTCCAGAGGGTGATAAGCGCACGAGACGTCACGGATCGTCTTGCAGCGCTTGAGCCCTCTTCTTATATCAGCGCCAGAACAGGATACGCCTCCGCTTGGGGCGGCCTGTCCGTCGTAAAAACATTGTTCAACCCATAAGCCATGGGCCGGGCTGCTTTCAGGGCCCGGCGGTCTGCTTGAAAGTGAGGGATCCCGCCATGGGTAAGGTCATTGGTATCGACCTCGGCACCACCAATTCCTGCGTCGCCGTGATGGAAGGCTCGCAGGCCAAAGTCATCGAGAATGCGGAAGGCGCGCGGACGACTCCGTCCATCGTGGCCTTCACGGACGAAGGCGAGCGCCTCGTCGGCCAGCCGGCCAAGCGCCAGGCGGTCACGAACCCGTCGCGCACCTTCTTCGCCATCAAGCGCCTGATCGGGCGCACCTTCGACGATCCCATGACCAAGAAGGACATGGGCCTGGTTCCGTACCACATCGTCAAGGGCGGCAATAACGACGCCTGGGTCGAGGCCGACGGCAAGACCTATTCCCCCTCGCAGATTTCCGCCTTCACCCTGCAGAAGATGAAGGAAACCGCGGAGGCCTATCTCGGCCAGCCGGTGACGCAGGCCGTCATCACGGTTCCCGCCTACTTCAACGACGCCCAGCGCCAGGCCACCAAGGACGCGGGCAAGATCGCGGGCCTCGAGGTTCTGCGCATCATCAACGAGCCGACCGCTGCGGCCCTGGCCTATGGCCTTGACAAGAAGCAGCAGGGCACGATCGCTGTCTACGACCTCGGCGGCGGCACCTTCGACGTGTCGATCCTCGAGATCGGCGACGGCGTGTTCGAGGTGAAGTCGACGAACGGCGACACCTTCCTCGGCGGCGAGGACTTCGACATGCGCCTGGTCGAGTACCTGGCGGCGGAGTTCAAGAAGGAGCAGGGCATCGACCTGACCAAGGACAAGCTCGCCCTCCAGCGCCTGAAGGAAGCGGCCGAGAAGGCGAAGATCGAGCTGTCCTCGGCCTCCCAGACCGAGATCAACCTGCCCTACATCACGGCCGATGCCTCGGGTCCGAAGCACCTCGCCATGAAGCTCTCGCGCGCCAAGTTCGAGCAGCTCGTGGACGACCTGGTGCAGAAGACCATCGAGCCCTGCCGCAAGGCCCTCAAGGACGCCGGCATCTCGGCGGGCGAGATCGACGAGGTGGTCCTGGTCGGCGGCATGACCCGCATGCCGAAGATCCAGGAAGTGGTGAAGAACTTCTTCGGCAAGGAGCCCCACAAGGGCGTCAACCCGGATGAGGTCGTCGCCATCGGCGCGGCCGTTCAGGCGGGCGTGCTCCAGGGCGACGTGAAGGACGTCCTGCTCCTCGACGTGACCCCGCTCTCGCTGGGCATCGAGACGCTCGGCGGCGTCTTCACCCGTCTGATCGACCGCAACACGACGATCCCGACGAAGAAGAGCCAGGTGTTCTCGACCGCGGAAGACAACCAGAACGCGGTGACGATCCGCGTCTTCCAGGGCGAGCGTGAAATGGCGGCGGACAACAAGCTGCTCGGCCAGTTCGACCTGATGGGCATTCCGCCGGCTCCCCGCGGCGTGCCGCAGATCGAGGTGACCTTCGACATCGACGCGAACGGCATCGTGAACGTCACGGCGAAGGACAAGGCCACCAACAAGGAACAGCAGATCCGCATCCAGGCTTCGGGCGGCCTGTCCGACGCCGACATCGAGAAGATGGTGAAGGACGCCGAGGCTCACGCCGAGGAGGACAAGAAGCGCCGCGAGACGGTCGAGGCCAAGAACCAGGGCGAGAGCCTGGTCCATGCCACCGAGAAGTCCGTCAAGGAATACGGCGACAAGCTCTCCGAGGGTGACCGTCAGGGCATCGAGACCGCCATCGACGCGCTCAAGCAGGCTCTGGCCGGCGACGACGCCGAGGTCATCAAGGCCCGCACCACGGACCTGATGCAGGCGTCCATGAAGCTGGGCGAGGCCATGTACCAGGCCCAGCAGAACGCCGGCGAAGGCGAAGGCGGCGAGCAGGCTGCCGCCGAGGAAGAGAAGAAGGACGACGTCATCGACGCCGACTTCCAGGAGGTCGACGAAGGCGACAAGAAGAAGCGCGCCTGAGCGATGAAGTCTTCCTAGGAAATTCGGCACCCGGTATGTCATTGCCGGGTGCCGTTTTCATGAACAGGCCTGATTCAGAAATGATCGACAGACCGACCGATATCCGGGATGTTCCGGCGCAGGGCACGAAAGCCGTGCGCGCCCACGAACATCCGATGCAGACGCGCCGGATCGGCGGCATGATGGAGCCCGTATCGGCTCCAGGGGGCGCGTAACATGTCCAAGCGCGATTACTACGAGGTCCTCGGCGTCGCGAAGACCGCGACCGAAGCGGAGATGAAATCCGCCTTCCGCAAGCTCGCGATGCAGTACCACCCGGACCGCAATCCCGGCGATGCGGAAGCCGAGGTCAAGTTCAAGGAAATCAACGAAGCCTACCAGACTCTCTCCGACGGTCAGAAGCGCGCGGCCTACGACCGCTACGGCCATGCGGCCTTCGCCAACGGCGGCGCAGGCGGGCAGGGCTTCGGCAACGACTTCTCCGACTTCATGTCGGACATCTTCGAGAACTTCTTCGGCGAGACGCGCGGACGGGGACGGGGTCCCGGCGGCCGCGAGCGCGGCGCCGACCTGCGCTACAATCTCGAGATCACCCTCGACGAGGCCTTCCACGGCAAGAATGCGGAGATCCGCATTCCGAGCTCCGTGACCTGTGAGGCCTGTTCGGGAACCGGCGCGAAGCCGGGCTCCAAGCCCAAGACCTGCCCCACCTGCGCGGGCGCGGGCCGCGTGCGGGCGACGCAGGGCTTCTTCTCCATCGAGCGCACCTGCCCGAACTGTCACGGGCGCGGCGAGATCATCGACGATCCTTGCGCCTCCTGCGGCGGCGCCGGACGCGTGACGCGCGAGCGCACGCTCTCGGTCAACATTCCCGCAGGCGTCGAGGAAGGCACCCGCATCCGCCTCGCGGGGGAAGGCGAGGCGGGCGTGCGCGGCGGCCCGCCGGGCGATCTCTACATCTTCCTCTCGCTCAAGCCCCACCCCTTCTTCCAGCGGGACGGCGCGGATCTCTTCTGCCGCGTGCCGATCTCCATGGTGAGCGCTGCGCTCGGCGGCGAGTTCGCCGTGCCCACGCTCGGCGGCACGGACGCCTTGGTCAAGGTTCCCGAGGGGACCCAGACCGGCAAGCAGTTCCGCCTGCGCGGCAAGGGCATGCCGGTGCTGCGTTCGCGGGACATGGGCGACCTCTACATTCAGGTTGTTGTGGAAACTCCGCAGAAGCTCACCAAACGCCAGAGGGAGCTTCTCATGGAGTTCGACCGTGAATGCTCCAAGGAAAACCACCCGGAAAGCTCAGGATTTTTCTCGCGATTCCGCGAATTCCTCGATGGTCTAGGTGGATCCTCTTAACTTGACGGTCGTTCTCTTTGTTCTAAACACACCATGTGATCCGCCCGCTTAAGGGGTCCCCTCAGTGCTTCAGTCGTTTCAACGGCCCACGGCCCGGAAATTACCCGTCGGCAAGGATCGCTTTCAGGACGAGGCGCGCTTCCTCCGTTCCTGGCTCGAGAGGCCTCTCGTGGTCGGGGCCGTCACGCCTTCGGGCAAGGCCCTGGCGCGGACCATGGCGTCCTATGTCGATCCGCGCATTCCCGGACCCGTCATCGAGCTCGGACCCGGCACCGGCCCGGTGACGGACGCCCTGATCCGGCGCGGCGTGGCGCAGGACCGGCTCGTCCTCATCGAGTACAGCCCCGATTTCTGCCAGCTGCTGAAGCGCCGCTTCCCGAAGGCGACGATCATCCAGGGCGATGCCTACGACCTGCAGGAGACCCTCTCCGACATCCTGAAGGAGCTGGCGGCGGCGACTGTTTCGAGCCTGCCCCTCTTCACCAAGCCCATGGACCAGCGCCTCGACCTCCTGGAGACTGCGCAGACGCTGATGCATCCGAGCGCGCCGTTCATCCAGTTCACCTACGCGGTGGTGCCGCCGATCCCGGCGCGCTCGCCCCAGTACAAATCACGCGCCTCCGGTCGGATCTGGCGCAATCTGCCCCCGGCCCGCGTGTGGGTCTACAACAAGGTCGACACTCCATGAGCGCCATGCCCCTGAATCAGGATTCTCTTCCGTCCAGGGACATTCGCGACAAGCTCATCATCGGCCTAGACCTCCCCTCCGTTGCGGAGGCCCGCGCCGTCGTCGACCGGATCGGCGAGGCCGGCACCTTCTACAAGATCGGCTATCAGCTCGCCTATGCGGGCGGCTTTGAACTCGCCCGCGCGCTGATCGCCGAGGGCAAGAAGGTTTTTCTCGATCTCAAGCTCCACGACATCGGCAACACGGTCGAGGAAGGCGTGCGCTCGGTGGCGCGCCTCGGCGCAACGCTGCTGACGGTCCACGCCTATCCCCAGACCATGCGCGCCGCGGTGGCGGGCAAGGCCGGTTCCTCGCTCAAGATCCTCGCCGTCACTGTCCTGACATCCTATGACGACAACGACCTCATCGAGGCGGGCTATGCTCCTGTCTCCGCCGCCGAGCTTGTCGCCCGCCGCGCGGCCCAGGCCCGCGAGATCGGCGTCGACGGCATCGTCTGCGCGGCGACGGAGGCGGAGCGCGTGCGCGGCATCGTCGGACCGGATCGCCTGATCGTCACCCCCGGAATCCGTCCGGCGGGCGCAGAGGCGGGAGACCAGAAGCGCATCGTGACGCCCGCGGAGGGCATTCGCCTCGGCGCGGATCATCTCGTGGTGGCCCGCCCCATCGTGAAGGCAGCCGACCCGAGAGCGGCCGCGGAGGCGATCGTCCGCGAGATCGCAGGCGCCTGAAGAAGCAGCCGATGTTGGGACGTCTCACGCTTCTCGTCGGCTGCCTGCTCCTCTCCGCCGGCGCGGCGCGCGCCGATACCTGCACGCTTGTCGCGGAGCTCGAGACCGGCCGCGTGCTGAAACAGGAAGGCGATTGCGAGCGCCGCAGCAGCCCCGCCTCCACGTTCAAGGTGCCTTTGAGCCTGATGGGCTTCGACGCGGGCATACTCAAGGACGCGGACGAGCCTGCCTGGCCCTACAAGCCTGAGTACAAGGCCTGGATCGAGACCTGGAAAGGGACCAAGACACCCCGCTCCTGGCTGCGGGACTCGGTTGTCTGGTACTCGCATGTCCTGACCCGCGAGCTGGGCGAGGAGCGCTTCCGGCATTACGTCAGCGCCTTCGACTACGGCAGTCGCGATGTCAGCGGCGACAAGGGCAAGGCTAACGGTCTGACCCGCGCCTGGCTGAGCGCCTCCTCGCTTCAGATCTCGCCCGTCGAGCAGATCGGTTTCTTAAGCAGGCTCCTCAAGGGGGAACTGCCGGTCGCAAGGCAAGCCCGGGACATGACGCTCGCGATCATGCCGAGCTTCCCCCTGGCCGACGGCTGGACGGCCTTTGGCAAGACCGGGACGGGCTTCCAGGCGAAGCGGAACGGCGTGCTCGACCGCTCCAGGCAGTTCGGCTGGTTCGTAGGCTGGGCGCGGAAAGGCGAACGCACGATCCTGTTCGCGCGGCTGATCCGCGACGAGCGGAAGGAGAAGACGGTTGCGAGCTTCCGCGCCAGGGACAGCCTGCTGGCCGAGCTTCCCAGGCTGACGCGGTAATCTCTCCTCAGGAAAGCCCCTCTCGCAGCTTGACGGGGCGGCACCGCTGGCGTTCGCTGCGGCATCACCATCGGAGGAGCCCTTCATGCCCAAAGGCTATGTCATCGCCCGCGTGACCGTCACGAACCCGGAAGCCTATGCCGAATACGCCAAGGGCGCGACGGAGGCGATCAGGAAATATGGCGGCCGCCCACTCGTGCGCGGCGGAGCGCATGAGGCGCTCGAAGGCGAGGCGCGGCCCCGCAACGTGGTGATCGAATTCGACTCGGTGGAGCAGGCCCGCCGGTATTATCATTCACCCGAGTATCAGGCGGCCAAGGCCAAGCGCGACGGCGCCTGTGTCGCGGAATTCGTGCTTGTCGAAGGAGCGGAATGATGGCGAAGGGATATTGGATCGGACGGGTCGATGTGTCGAACCCGGATGCCTACCAGAACTACGTGAAGGCGAACGCCGTTCCCTTCGCCAAGTTCGGCGCGAAGTTCCTGGTGCGCGGCGGCGAGTATCGCATCGCCGAGGGCGAGGCCCGCGCGCGCAACGTGGTGATCGAGTTTCCGTCCTACGAAGCCGCCGTCGCCTGCTGGGACTCGCCCGAATACCAGGCGGCGAAAGCCGAGCGCGACGGCCACGCGGTGGCCGACATCATCATCATCCAGGGCTACGAGGGCCCGCAGCCGGGTTAACTCCGGTGTCATCCCCGGCGGTCCATGGGACCGGGAAGCGGATCCACGGCATTGCTGACAGTGGATCCGCTTCCCCTCCGCTTCGCTCCGGACGGAGATGAAATAGGGCTGTTGGCAGGGCGCTTCTCAGCAAACCTTCAGGCCGTTATATGCAACGCCAGCAACAGGGAGACCGGGCATGAGCGAGATGCGACTTGTCGTGGTGGGTGCGGCCGGGCGCATGGGGCGCATGCTCATCAAGGCCGTGGCCGAGGCAGAGGGATGCCGGCTCGTGGGCGCCATCGAGCGCGAGGGCTCGCCCTTCCTCGGCCAGGATGCGGGGCTAATCGCCGGAACGGGCCTGCTCGACGTGCAGGTGACGGACGATCCCCTCCCTGTCTTCGCGAGCGCCGACGGCGTTCTCGATTTCACGGCTCCCGCCGCCACCACGGCCTTCGCGGCCTTGGCCGCTCAGGCCCGCATCGTCCATGTGATCGGCACGACCGGCCTGCAGGCGGACGACTTCACGAAGCTTGAAGCCGCCGCGCGCCATGCGCGCATCGTGCAGTCCGGCAACATGTCGCTCGGCGTCAACCTGCTCGCAGGCCTCGTGCGAAAGGCGGCGGCGATGCTGGGTGAGGACTTCGACATCGAAATCCTCGAAATGCACCACCGCATGAAGGTGGACGCCCCTTCCGGCACCGCTCTGCTTCTGGGCGAAGCGGCGGCCGAGGGACGCAAGATCTCCCTCAAGGACCGCTCCGTGCGCAGCCGCGACGGCCATACGGGGGCGAGGAATCCCGGCGATATCGGTTTTGCGACCTTGCGCGGCGGCACCGTCATCGGCGAGCACTCCGTGATCTTCGCGGGCGCGGGCGAGCGCCTGGAGCTGGGGCATCGCGCCGAGGACCGGGGCCTCTTCGCCCGCGGCGCAGTGAAGGCCGCGCTCTGGGCCTTCGACAAGAAGCCCGGCTACTACACCATGGCCGATGTCCTCGGCCTCGATATGCTCTAGCGCTTCTTCCCTCCCCCTTGTGGGGAGGGATCGAGGGTGGGGTCGTAAAGTCAAAGCTGTATACTGAAACGTTCAGGCGACTAGACCAACACAGCATCTTGTCTATCTGATCTCTCACCTCGTCGCGCTACCCCCACCCCTACCCCTCCCCGCAAGGGGGAGGGGATCACAGCGGAGAACTCTCAGTATGGACCGCCTTCTCGTGCTCGCCCGCCACGGCCAGAGCGAATGGAACCTCAAGAACCTGTTCACCGGCTGGAAGGATCCGGGGCTCACCGAACTCGGCATCGAGGAGGCGCGCCTTGCAGGCCGCCGCCTGAAGGAGATGGGCGTGCAATTCGACGTCGCCTTCACCTCCGACCTCTCGCGGGCGCAGCGCACCTGCAAGCTGATCCTGGAAGAGATCGGCCAGTCGGAGCTGAAGACCATCGCGGACCAGGCGCTCAACGAGCGCGACTACGGCGATCTCGCCGGCCTCAACAAGGATGACGCCCGCGCCCGCTGGGGCGAGGAGCAGGTCCATCTCTGGCGCCGCTCCTACGGCGTGCCCCCGCCCGGCGGCGAGAGCCTGAAGGACACGGTCGCCCGCGTGCTGCCCTACTACATCCGCCACATCCTGCCCCACGTGATGCGCGGCGAGCGCGTGCTGGTGGCCGCCCACGGAAATTCGCTGCGCGCCCTCGTGATGGTGCTCGACGGCCTGACCTCGGAAACCATTCCGAGCCTAGAGCTCGCCACCGGCATCCCGCTCGTCTACCGCCTGAACGCGGATACGACCGTAGCCGACAAAAAGATCCTGACCGCATGAGCGACATCCGCCTCCTCGACGCACGGGATGCCGAGCGCGACCGGGCAAGGCTCGCCGAAACGCTCGCGGATTGCGTGGCGGGCGGAGCCCCCCTGGGCTTTCGCTGGCCCTTCCCCGTCGAGGAGGCGCATCGCTGGTGGGGCGGCGTGATCGACAGCGTTGCTGCGGGCAATACCCTGCTCTTCGGCGCCTATGTGGACGGCAGGCTCTGCGGCACCGTTCAGCTCGGCTTCGACGGTCCGTGCAACCAGCGCCACCGCGGCGACGTGAGAAAGCTCCTCGTGCACCGCGATGCCCGGGGCAAGAGCCTGGGAACCAGGCTCATGGCTTCCCTGCAGGACGAGGCGGGAAAGCGCAGCCTCGCCCTCCTGACCCTCGAGACGGCCACCGGCTCCGAGGCCGAACGGCTCTACTGGAAGCTTGGCTATACGAAGGCAGGCGAAATCCCGAACTATGCCCTGATGCCGGACGGACGGCCCTGCGCGACGAGCCTGCTCTGGAAGGCCCTGGGATAGGGTACATGTCCCTCCTCACCCTCGCCCCCGGCCTCACCTATTACCCCGATTACCTCGACCGCCCGGCGCAGGAGCGACTGCTCCAGGCACTGCGCGAGATCACGAAGGCCGCGCCGCTCTTCACGCCGCGGATGCCGCGCACGGGAAAGCCGTTTTCCGTGCGCATGACCAATTGCGGGCGGCTCGGCTGGGTGTCCGACGTCCAGGGCTACCGCTATCAGCCCACGCACCCGGAGACCGGCGGGCCCTGGCCGCCCATGCCGGAGCAGGTGCTGCGCGCCTGGGAGGCGTTGAGCGGCTATCCGCACCCGCCCGACGCCTGCCTGATCAATTTCTACGAGCCGACGGCCCGGATGGGGCTGCACCAGGACAAGGACGAAGACGCGTTCGACGCTCCCGTCGTCTCTCTCTCCCTGGGCGACACCGCCCTCTTCCGCTATGGCGGGGTCGAGCGGAAGGACCCCACCCGCTCGGTTCGCCTGCGCTCGGGCGACGCCATCGTCTTCGGCGGCCCGGCCCGCCTGATCCACCACGGGGTCGACCGGGTCATGCCGGGAAGCTCGGACCTGCTGCCGCAGGCAGGCCGGCTCAATCTCACCTTGCGCAAGGTGGAAAAGCCGCTTTAGCTAAAGCTCAGATGTTTCGGAGAACCCTGATGAGAGGTCTTGCCGCCTTTGCCGTAGGTTGCATCCTGTCGCTTCAAGCCGCCCTTGCAGCCGAGCCGGTCTTCCCACCTGCCTCGCGGATCGGCATCGTTCCGCCGCAGGACATGGCGCCCTCGAAGCGGTTCAGCGGGTTCGAGAACGACGAGAAGGCGGCGGCCATCACCTTCGTCGAGATGCCGGCGGAGGCCTATCCGCAGGTCGTTTCCGGGCTGACGAAGGAGGTCCTGCAGCGCCAGGGGCTCACGGTCACCTCCCGCGAGGAGATCGAACTCGGCTCCCGGACGGGCGTGCTGGTCGCAGGCAACATGGCCGGGCCCGTTCCCGGCCGCAAATGGGTGCTGGCGGTCAGGGGGAACGACATGACGGCGCTTCTCATCGCCCAGGTGCGCGGCGGCGACGAGGGCTACAGCGAGAAGGAGATCAGGAGCGCGCTGGAAAGCGTGGCCCTGCGCGGGCCGGTGCCGCTGGAGGAGCAGATCTCCGCCCTCCCCTTCCGGATCGGCGACATGGCGGGCTTCCGGCCCGTGCGGGTGCTCTCCGGCAATTCCGTCCTTTTCACCGAGGGGCCGAAGGACACGATCAAGGGGGTGGAGCAGCCCATGATCATCATGGCGGCCGCCCTGACGCCTCCGCCGCCGCCCGGAGAGCAGAGGGAGCGGTTCGCGCAGCTGGCCCTGAACTCCAACCAGGTCCTCAAGGACATCAGGCTGGAGCGCTCGGATTCCTTCCGCCTCAAGGGCCAGGACTGGCACGAGATCGTCGCCCGGGCGACGGAGACGGAATCGGGCCAGCCGGTGGTGGTGATGCAGACGATCCGCTTCGAGCCCGACCGCTACATGCGCATGGTGGGGTTGGTTCGGGCCGACGAGCGGGACAAGATCCTGCCGCGCTTTCGCACCCTCATCGACAGCGTCGAGACGACCCGCTGATCCTTTACTCGCGCGGCGGGAAGGTCGGCAGCGACCAGCCGCGCAGGATCGCGAGCGCCCTTAGGCCGAAGGCTGCGGTAAAGCCCGCTGCGCCGCTGACGAAGGGATCGAGGCCCAGCCCCTGGAGCGCCACGGTGACGCCTGCGCCGAGCGCCGCCGCCGTGACATAGATCTCCTGGCGCAGCACGAGAGGGGTCGTTCCGGCGAAGATGTCCCGGATGATGCCGCCGAAGGTGGCGGTGATGGTGCCGAGCGCGATGGCCGAGAGGGCCGGCACGCCTGCGGCCAGGGCCTTGGCCGTGCCGGAGATGGCGAAGAGCGCGAGCCCCAGGGCATCGGCCCAGAGGAGAAGCCGGCCCCGCCGTCCCCCCTCCATGGCGGCGACCCGCTTGGGGCCGAGGGCGAAGACGAGTTCGGCGACCACGAGGCAGACGAGGACGTCGCTCGGATCGCCCACCCAGAAGACCGGGCGGACGCCGATGAGCAGATCCCGCACCGTGCCGCCGCCGACGCCCGTGAGGGTGGCGAGCAGGGCGAAGCCGAACGGATCCATGCCCTTGCGGGCCGCCATCAGCGCGCCGGTGAGCGCGAAAACGGCGACGCCGACGGTCTCGAAGGGGATGAGAGAAAGGGAATCCACTGAGAACACCTTGCCTCGGCCCGGACCTCCTCCCGGGGAGCAGACGACGTCTGCCTCTCGAATGAGGATCCGGTGTAAGCGGAAGACGCCCTCGTCCTTGGACGGCCTTCAGCCTCCTCAGGATGAGGGCTTCCGAGGTGTTCGCTTACAGCATTTCAGGCCGAGCGGGTACGGTTCACGACGAATCCGGTTAACCCGATCCCTTACGAGGCCGCCGACGGGTTGTCCGCCGATTCCGAGCCGTTTCCGTTGGCGGGAGCCTTCGGGCCGCCCTTGGCGACGCCCACAAGGGCCGGACGCAGGACGCGCTCGCCGATGACGTAGCCGGACTGGACCACCTGGACGACCGTGCCGTTCGGAACCTCCGGGTTCGGAACCTCGAACATGGCCTGGTGCAGGTTCGGATCGAACTTCTGGCCCTCGGGGTCGAGCTTCTTCACCCCATGGCGCTCAAGGGTCTTGAGCAGGTCGCGCTCGGTGAGATCGATGCCTTCGATCAGGCCCTTGAAGGCGCCCTCGGCCGTCCTGCTGGCCTCCTCCGGCACGCTCTCGATGGCGCGGCGGACGTTGTCGGCCACGTTCAGCATGTCGCGAGCGAAGTTCGCCACGGCATAGGTGCGGGCGTCCGCCACCTCGCGCTCGGTGCGACGGCGCAGGTTCTCCATATCGGCCATGAGCCGCAGGAGCTTGTCCTTCAGATCGGCCTTTTCGGCTTCGAGAACGGCCACCGGATCGGCCTCAGGCTGGGAAGAGGCCTCGTTGACAGCCTCGTTGGCGGTCTCCGGGGCGGACTCGTTCTGCGGGGGCATGTTCTGGTTTTCCGTGTCGTTCGGCGTCATGATCGATCAGCTGAGAAGATGGTGAAGGGTTCGAGCCACATATCAGGGTCCGAGGCCCACAAATCAAGCGCTGCGCCGCTGCTGGGCCTCGGCCTCCTCGGCCTTGAACATTTCGAGCAGGGCCCGCCGGATCGTGGCCTGGCGGCCCGCATGGGTCACCTTGGTGCCCGTCAGGTCGGTCACGTAGAACACGTCCACGGCCTTCTCGCCGAAGGTGACGATATGGGCCGAGGCGATGTTGAGGTTGAGCTTCCCCAGAGCCGTCGTGAGGTCGTAGAGCAGGCCCGGCCGGTCGAGGCCGGAGACCTCGATGACGGTCTGGCGGTTCGACAGGGAATTGTCGATGGTGACCTCCGGCGGCACATGGAAGGTCCGCGCGCGTTCCTTCGGCGGACGCTTGCCGTCCACGAGATCGGCGATCTTCACCTCCCCTTTGAGCGCGCGCTCGATGGCCTTGGCAACCCGCTCCGCCCGGCGCAACTCGTCCTCGTCCCGGTCGAAGGCGCGGGAGAGAACGATGGTGTCGAGCACCATGCCGTCCGAGGTGGTGAAGATCTGCGCATCGACGATGTTGCCGCCCGCCGCGGCGCAGGCGCCCGTGATGATGGCCAGCAGGCGCGGGTGGTCGGGCGAGAGGATGGTGAGTTCGGTCACGCCGCGGAACTGGTCCGTCTCATAGGCGGTGGCGACCGTGTGCCCTGCCCGGTCGGCGCCGCGCACGAAGCGGGCCTGCTTCACGCGCCGGGCCTCGTCGGTCTTCAGCCAATAGGCGGGAGCGTGGCGGGCGGCGTAAGCCTCGAACTCGGCATCGGACCAGTCCGGCAGCTCGGCCCTGAGCTGCTCCTGCGCGAGGCGCACGCGCTCCGAGCGGGCGAGGTCCACCGCGCCGCCGCCGAGGAGCACCTCGGTCTCGTAATAGAGCGTGCGCAGGAGCTGCCCCTTCCAGCCTGTCCAGGTGCCGGGCCCCACCGCCTTGATGTCGGCGATGGTGAGCACGATCAGGAGCTTCAGGCGCTCCATGGTCTGCACGACCTCGGCGAAGCTCTTGATGGTGGCGGGGTCGGAGAGATCGCGGCTCTGCGCCGTGTTCGACATGAGCAGGTGATGCTCGGTGAGCCACGCGACCGTGTTGGTCTCGGCCTCATCCAGCCCGAAGCGGCGACCAAGCTTGCGGGCGATGGCCGCTCCAGCCTCGGAGTGGTCCTCCGGCCGCCCCTTGGCGATGTCGTGCAGGAAGACCGCCACGTAGAGTGCGCGCCGGTTGCGGATGGTATGGACGATCTGGTTCGCCAGCGGATGCTCGTTGCCGAGCTGCCCCGCCTCGATCTCGGTGAGCACGCCGATGGAGCGGATGAGGTGCTCGTCCACCGTGTAGTGATGATAGAGGTTGAACTGCATCATCGCGACGATGCGGCCGAAATCCGGAATGAAGCGACCGAGCACGCCCGCTTCGTTCATGCGCCGCAACACCACCTCCGGCGCATTCTTCGAGGTGATGATGTCGAGGAAGATCCTGTTCGCCTCCGGATCGTTGCGCAGGCTCGGCCCGATCAGCGAGAGCGAACGCGTGGCGAGCCGCGTCGCATCGGGATGGATCGGCAGGTTGTGCCGGTCCGCCAGCCAGAAGAGGCGGATCAGATTCACCGGGTCGCGTTCGAAAGCATGCTCGTCGCGCACGTTGATGCGGTCGTTGTCGATGATGAAGTCTTCGGCCTCAAGCTTTCCGCCGCGCCGGCGGCGGAAGCGCCCGAGCATCCGGTCGAGCACGGGCCTGCGCTTCGCCTGCCGGGCTTCGAGCTCGGCGCAGACGATGGCGGTGAGGTCGCCCACATCCTTGGCGATGCGGAAGTAGGCCTTCATGAAACGCTCGACCGCCGAGAGACCGCCGCGGCCCGAGAATCCGATGCGCTCGGCGATGGCGCGCTGCATGTCGAAGGTCAGGCGCTCCTCGGCGCGGCCCGTCGTGAAATGCATGTGGCAGCGCACGCGCCACAAGAACTCCTCGCAGCGGGCAAAGAGCTTGAACTCGTCGGCCGTGAAGAGGCCCGCCTTCACCAGCTCTTCCGGCTCGCGCACCCGGTAGACGTATTTTGCAATCCAGAAGAGCGTGTTGAGATCGCGCAGGCCGCCCTTGCCGTCCTTCACGTTCGGCTCGACGAGGTAGCGCGACGCGCCGGCCTTCGCGACGCGGGCGTCGCGCTCCTTGAGTTTCGCATCGACGAAATCGGCGGCGGAGGTCGCGACGATCTCCCTGTCGAAGCGGTCCGTGAGCGCGTCGTAGAGATCGCGGTCGCCGAAGAGGAACCGCGCCTCCAGAAGCGAGGTGCGGATCGTCATGTCGGCAAACGCCTCGCGGATGCAATCGTCCACCGAGCGGGTCGCGTGCCCGACCTTCAGCTTCAGGTCCCACAGCACGTAAAGCATCGCCTCGACGAGGCTCTCGCTCCAGGCGGTCTGCTTGTAGGGAAGGAGGAAGAGAAGATCGACGTCGGAGCCGGGGGCCAGCGTTCCGCGCCCGTAGCCGCCCGTCGCCACGATGGCGAGACGTTCCCCCGAGGAGGGATTGGCGGCGGGATAGAGATGCCGGACGACCGCATCGTGGACGATGCGCACCAGTTCGTCCATCCGGGCGGAGAGATAGCGGGCGCAGGTCAGGCCGTTCTGCTTGTCGAGCAGCAGCGCCTCGGCGTCGGCCCTGCCCTCCTCGAGGAAGAGCTTGAGCTCCGCCACCAGTCTGGCGCGCAGGACCGCGGCATCGTGAAGAGGCTGGTCGCCAAGGCCGCTCAGGATGCTCTCTGGTGTCAGGGTCGGCATGGAATACCCGGGTTTGAGGAGGGAGCCTGCTTACCATTTCGGGCCGTCTTCGCCCATGGTCGGACTGGTGAACCTTCGTCGCAACGGATAGTTTGTTCTTTATAAAAGACATCGTTTGACAGAAGATACGCTCGGTTCTATAAAAAGGACACGCGCCGATTTGAGCAAGCAGCTTGCGGGCGCGAAACAAGTGCAGCTAAAGCGCCGGGTGTCGGAGGCCTCACGGTCGAAGCTCCCATGCGCCAAACATGGGACCGCAGATATGAGCCTGACCCGTCGTCTTCTCCTCGCCGCTTCCCTCGCCACCGGCCTCACCTCCTTTGTGGCCACCGCCTCGGCCCAGGTGAAGGAGCTCCGCCTCGACTTCGCCACATACAACCCGGTCAGCCTCGTCCTGAAGGACAAGGGCTTCCTGGAGAAGGAGCTGGCCAAGGACGGCATCTCCGTGCGCTGGGTGCAGTCGCTGGGCTCCAACAAGGCCCTCGAATTCCTGAACGCCGGCTCCATCGATTTCGGCTCGACAGCGGGCGCGGCCTCGCTGATCGGCAAGATCAACGGCAATCCGATCAAATCGATCTACGTCTATTCGCGCCCCGAATGGACGGCGCTCGTCACCCGCAAGGACACGGGCATCTCCAAAGTCGAGGACCTGAAGGGCAAGCGCGTGGCCGTGACCCGCGGCACCGACCCGCACATCTTCCTCGTGCGCGCCCTGCAGGACGCCAAGCTCACCGAGAAGGACGTGAAGCTCGTCCTGCTGCAGCATCCGGACGGGCGCACGGCGCTGGAGCGCGGGGACGTGGACGCCTGGGCCGGCCTCGATCCGCTGATGGCGGCCGCCGAACTCGAGAGCGGCGCGGCTCTCTTCCACCGCAACGCCGCTGCGAACACCTGGGGCATCCTCAACGTCCGCGAAGCTTTCGCCAAGGAAAATCCCGAGCTCGTCTCGAAGGTGCTGAAGGCCTATGAGGAGGCGCGCCAACATGCGCTCGCCAACCCGGCCGAGCTGAAGAAGACGCTCGCCGCCTATACCAAGCTCCCGGAGAACGTGATCGAGCGCCAGCTCGAACGCACGGAGCTGACCCATTCGAGCATCGGACAGCCGCAGGTCGACACCATCGTCGCCGCGGGCCTCGCCCTCCAGCAGGCGGGCGTGATCCCCGCCGACAAGGATGTGAAGGCCGCCGTCGACGAGCTCGTCGACCGCCGCTTCGCCACCGCGTCGCGCTAACCACTGTCATCGCGGGAGAGCGCCGTGTCAGGCCAAGCCTCTAGCCAAGCCTGGTCCTCCCAAAAGGGTGCCGCCGCTCTCGCGGCCCCTCCCCTTGCCGAGAAGCGCCGCGCCTTCGACGGGCGCGTCCTTCTCGGCTTTTTGCTCCCCATCGTCATCGCGCTCCTCTGGGAGGCCGCCGTCGTGTTCGGCCTCGCCGAGGGCCGTCTCGTTCCGCCGCCGAGCCGCATCCTCGGCACCCTCTGGGCGCTTGCAGAGACAGGCGAGCTGTGGACCCATGTCTGGGCAACCCTCTGGCGCATCCTCGTCGGCTTCGTTCTCGGCGCGGTCGCAGGCATCGTCTTCGGTGCGCTCTCGGGCTCCAGCCAGACCGTCAGGCGCATCCTCGATCCGACTCTCCAGGCCCTGCGCGCCATTCCCTCCATCGCCTGGGTGCCGCTCTTCATCCTCTGGCTCGGCATCTTCGAAGAGTCGAAGGTCGCTCTGATCGCGGTCGGCGTGTTCTTCCCGATCTATCTCGGCATTGCGGGCGCGATCCTCTCCGTCGACCGCAAGCTCGTGGAAGTCGGCCAGGTGTTCCGCCTCTCCCGCTTTCAGCTTGCAAAGCGCATCCTTCTTCCCGCCGTGCTGCCCGAAGCCGTGATCGCGCTTCGCTCCGGTCTCGGCCTCGGCTTCATGTTCGTGGTCGCCGCCGAATTCATGGGAGCGTCGGAAGGCCTCGGCTATCTGCTCGTGGACGGGCAGCAGATGGGCAAGCCCGACCAGATCCTCGCCGCCATCATCGCCTTCGCGCTGCTGGGCAAGATCGCCGACAGCCTGCTCGTCCTTCTCACGAAGCCGCTCGTGCGCTGGCAGGACACCGTGCGGGAGAGTTTGTGATGCTTGAGCTCGAACACCTCTCCAAGATCTACGCCGACGGCACGAGAGCGCTTTCCGATATCAACCTCTCCGTCCGCGAGGCCGAGATCGTTGCGCTGATCGGCGGCTCCGGCTGCGGCAAGACCACGTTGCTCCGCCTCATCGCAGGCCTCGATCGGGCGAGCGCCGGCGCGATCCGCCTCGACGGCGAGAGGCTGACCGGCCCGCACCCTGCCGTCGGCATCGTGTTTCAGGAGCCGCGCCTGCTGCCTTGGCTGTCCGTCTTCGATAACATCGCCTTCGGCCTCGACGGCGTGAGCGCCGCGGAACGCAAGGGGCGGGTCGAGCATGCCCTGGAGAAGATCGGCCTCGCCGAGCATGCCCGGCGCTGGCCGCGCGATCTCTCCGGCGGGCAGCAGCAGCGCGTGGCGATCGCCCGCGCCTTCGTCACCAACCCGAAGGTGCTGCTCCTCGACGAGCCGTTCTCGGCGATCGACGCCTTCACCCGCGCGAGCCTGCACGAGCATCTTCTAGGCCTGTGGGAGGAGACGCGCCCCACCGTCGTTCTCGTCACCCACGACGTGCAGGAAGCCGTGACCCTTGCCGACCGCGCCGTGGTCATGCAGCCCAAGCCCGGGCGCATCTTCGACGAATTGCCGCTGACCCTGTCGCGTCCGCGTGACAAAACGGGACTTCCGTTCGAAACTTCCGTGCGCCGCGTGTTGACGGCTCTCGATCATTCCCTCAACACGACCCAACAGAAGCCGCAGCGCGAGCGCGACCGTCAGGCCGCCGCGCTGTGGTGGTAGATCAGAGGACACGATCATGGATGCGACTGCGCTGCGCGCTCTCCAGGCTCCGATCAAGGAGCAGTACCGCAACGATCCCGACAAGGCCGTCATCACGCTGAAGGCTCAGGGCACGCTCGACGACCAGCACATCGCCTGCAAGGTCGAGACCGGCCGGGCGCTGGCGGTGGCGGGCCTGCATCCGGCCAGCGGCGGCTCCGGCGCGGAGCTCTGCTCCGGCGACATGCTGCTGGAGGCGCTCGTCGCCTGCGCGGGCGTGACGCTCAAAGCGGTGGCGACCGCGCTCGAGATCGACCTGCGCCGTGGCGCGGTGAAGGCGGAGGGCGACCTCGACTTCCGCGGCACGCTCGGAGTCGACAAGACCGCGCCGGTCGGCTTCAGGGACATCCGCCTCACCTTCGAGGTCGAGACCGATGCGCCGCAGGAGAAGGTCGACCAGCTTCTCAAGCTCACGGAGCGCTATTGCGTGGTGTTCCAGACCCTCAACAACAAGCCGGCCCTGAGCGCATCGCTGACGCGCTCCTGACGCCTTGCCTCTAGTTCGTCGCCACAAGGGTTCGCGGCGCTTCGCTGATGGTCACGGCGGCACCGCTGCGGATCTCCATCACGGCGAGCGCGCGCTCGTTGGTGCCGTCGGGATTGAAGCGGAAGACGCCGTCGGCCCCGGCGAAACCGGCGGGGTTCGTCAGGATGGCGCCGGCGAAGCGCTGCGGACCCTGCTGCATCCGGCTCAGGGCCGCCGCAAGCGTCACCGCATCGTAGGAGAGCGTCGCAAGCCGGATCGGATCCGTGTTGAAGCGCGCGCGGTAGCGGGCCGCGAAGGCGTTGAAGCCGCGGCTGTCAGGGGCGGCGAACCAGCCGCCCTGGAGCGCCGGATGGGCGAAGACCCGCGGCTCGTCCCAGACGCCGGTGCCCAGGAGCTTCACCCGCTGCGGATTGAACCCGATGGCCGGCAGGGCCTGGGCGACATAGAGCAGGCCGTCGCCGTTGTCGGGAATGAAGAGCGCGTCGGCCTGCGGAGCCGGGCCGCCGATCACGCCCGCAAGACGCTGCACGGCCCGCTGCGGCTGTCCGGTCGGATAGCGCTCGACCGCCACGATGCGGATGCCGTAGCGCGCGGCCGCCTGGCTGAGCCGCGCCTCGGCCACCTGGCCATAGGTCGTCTCGGGGATGAGGGCGGCGATGGAGCGGCGTCCCTGCGAGGCGGCAT
Source organism: Microvirga roseola (assembly GCF_020866965.1). Classification (GTDB taxonomy): domain Bacteria; phylum Pseudomonadota; class Alphaproteobacteria; order Rhizobiales; family Beijerinckiaceae; genus Microvirga; species Microvirga roseola. The sequence continues at coordinate 206,977 of NZ_JAJATX010000002.1, read as the reverse complement.
AGGAGACGATCCGGTCGACCTCCGCCTGGACGAGGAAGCTCAGGAGATAGACGCCCGGGCTGGCGACGCTCGCATCGGTCGAGAAGCCGATGACGGTCCGGCCCATGGGCTGCGCGACCTGCCCGGCCGCCTGGACGGAGCCTGCAAAGAGCGGGCCGACGATGAGTTCGGCCCCCTCGGCGAGGGCCTGATTCGCGGCCTCGCGAGCGCCTTCGGGCGTGCCGCGGTCGTCCTTGACGAGGATGGTGACGTCCGAGGTCTGGTATTCGCTGAGCGCAAGCTCGGCCGCGTTCCGCATACTCTGCGCCGCGACTGCCCCCTGGCCGGGACTGGAGAAGGGCAGGATCAGGGCGACCTTGACGGGGCCGTTCCCGATGGTCATGCCCCCCATGCCAGGGATCTGGCCCATGGCATCGGCTGGCGGAGGAACATTGGCCGCGTAGGCAGGCTCGACGGGAGCAGGCTCCGGAGCCCGGCCGACCCGGCCCGGAGGCATCATGCTCCCCGACCCGACACAGCCGGCCAGGAAAAGCAGACTTGCCAGACCGGCAGCTCCTGCGATGTGCGTTTTCAGGCCTTTGATGGCCGCGAACGGAAAGCCCGCCATCGTCCCCCCTCCGGAAACCAGCATTCGACAGTCCGGGGAGAATGGCGGGAAAAGGTAAACATTGTTTCCAAGGGTAGGCTTTCATCCTCAAAGCCCCGCTTTTGCGAGGCTGCCCCTTCATGCGACAGTGACAGGCGATGACACAGAGAATCGACAACCGGACCAGGCGGCGCGAGCCTTCCGCCCGCGCGGCCACCTTCACCGCCTTCGGCCTCGCCGCCGAGGCGGAGCCCCTGTCACCGGGCCTCTACGTGGTGGCGACGCCCATCGGCAACCTGAAGGATGTTTCCTTCCGGGCGCTCGGCGTGCTGGCCGCCGCGGACGCGATCCTCGCCGAGGATACGCGGGTGACGAAGACGCTCCTCGCCCATTACGGCATCACCACGCCGCTGATCGCCTATCACGAGCATTCCAACGAGGCCGTGCGCGAGCGCATGGTCCACCGCATCCGCGAGGGCCAGGCCCTCGCCCTCGTCTCAGATGCAGGCACGCCGCTGGTCTCCGATCCTGGCTTCAAGCTGGTGCAGGCCGCCATCGAGGAAGGACTTCCGGTGACGCCGATTCCGGGGCCCTCCGCGATCCTGACGGCCCTCGTCGCCTCGGGCCTGCCCACCGACCGCTTCTTCTTCGAGGGCTTCCTGCCGCCCAAGAGCGCGGCGCGGCGCACGAGGCTCGCCGAACTCAGCCAGATCCCCGGCACCCTGATGCTGTTCGAGGGACCCCACCGCCTGCCCGACATGCTGGCCGACGCAGCCGCCGTTCTCGGCGAGCGGCAGGCCGTGGTGGCGCGGGAGCTGACAAAGATGTTCGAGACGATCCGGCGCGGCACCCTGCCGGAACTCGCGGCGCAATTCGCGGCGGAAGGTCCCCCCAAGGGCGAGATCGTGGTGCTGATCGGCGAGGCCTCGAAGGAAATGCATGCGGCGGAGGCCGATGCGGCGCTGGACGGCAAGCTGGAAGCGGCCCTTAAGAACCACTCGATCAAGGATGCGGCGGCCCTCGTCACGGCGGAACTCGGCCTGCCCAAGCGCGAGGTTTATGCCCGCGCGCTGACTCTCGCGAAGAAGGACTGATGAAAACCGCCCTCGAGCGAAGGCAGGCGACCTTCCTGCGCGGCCACAGGGCCGAGTGGATCGCACTGCTGCTCCTGCTCGCCAAGGGCTACCGCCCCCTCGCCCGCCGTTATTCTGCCTCGGGCGGCGAGGTTGACCTGATCGTCAGGCGCGGAAATACCGTTGCATTCGTCGAGGTGAAGGCGCGCCGCAGCATGGAAGAGGCACTGATCGCGATCACCGCTACCAAGCGCCGGCGCTTTTCCCGCGCCGCGCGGACATGGCTCGCCCGAAATCCCTGGGCAGCAGGCAAGACATGGCGGCGGATGCCGTGTTCATCGCGCCTGGACGATGGCCGCGGCATTGTCCGGCTGCTTTCGAGCTGGAGATCGGCTGAGGGCTCGGGATGACCGCGACTTATCGGCTCTTCGCGATGGATGATCGCTGGCTTGCCCACACGCCCAACCCGACCTGGGAGGATGTGACGGACGGGGTCATGTTCGACGAACTCGATCTGGAGCAGTGTCTGATCGAGTGGGTTTTCGTCCATCGTTCGGATGCCCTGCAGTATCTGACGAATGGCGAGTTCGGTCCCCCCGGCGGCTACGAGGAATGGGACGGCAGGGATTGCTTCATGGGCTTCGTCTCGGCCCTGGCAACGGCTGAAATCGCCCGGCTTCTCGCAGAGAAGACGCCGGAAGAGCTTCTCCGGGAGGCAACCTGGATCGACGCGGAATTCCATGAACGCATCTCCCGCTGCCTGAAGATCTATTATCCGGAGCTGCGCCGCTTCATCGAGGAAGCAGTCGCGCAGGGCCGCGGTCTTGCGTGCTTCTTCCTCGACTAGAACGGAGGGCGTCAGGCCGCCAGCCTTCGCGGATCCCTGACCGCCTCGCGGATGTGACGCGCCAGTTCCTGCACGACGTGGTCGCCGCCGTTCTTCGGCAGGTAGAGATTGACCATGAAGGGCGGCAGCGGCGGCAGGCCTGCCTCGGGACCGATCACCTCCAGGCCGTCCGGCACCGTGGAGGCCATCCAGGCCATGACGGCGATGTCGGCCGCAACCGTCGCCACCTGCGCCGTCGTATTCGTGACCTCCGAGACCGAGCGCCACTCGATGCCGGCCTTCATCAACGTTTCCCGGATCGGTGCGCGGAAGGCGCAGTCCGAACAGCCGATGGAGACCGGCAGAGGCCGCTGCCGCGCCGCATCGCCGCCGCGCGCGCCGACCCAGACGAGCCGGTCCATGACGAGATTCTCGCCCTCGGGGCCGCAGGTCATCTCGGTCGCGAGCACCACGTCGACCTTGCCCGCATCGAGCTTGGCGCGCAAAACGGCGCTCGAGCCGCTGTTGAGGGCGATCTGCACACGCGGATAATGGCGCGCGAAGCTTTTGAGAAACGAGGGCAGGTAGGTCGTGATGATGTCGCTCGGGATGCCGAGGCGCACCTCGCCCTCGTATTCCGGGGTCGTCATCTCGGTCCAGATTTCGTCGTTGAGGGCCAGAAGCCGCTTCGCTCGCCCGAACAGGCGCTCGCCCGCCGCCGTCAGCCCGATTCCGCGCCGGTCGCGGGTGATGAGCGCCTCGCCGAAGGTCTCCTCCAGCCGCTTGATCTGCTGGCTCACCGCCGCCTGGGTCAGGTTGAGCAGGCCCGTGGCGGCGGTCATGCCGCCCGCATCCACCACGGCCACGAAGGCCCGCAGGAGGCCGATATCGAGATTGTGGGGCATGGGAAGCTCCATAACACATCGTTATTGACAGCATAATGAACATTCGTTTCCATTATGCAAGAGGGAGGCGCATCATCTCCTCATCGAAGCAGAGGAGAGCGCCATGTCGACCCTTTCGAGCACCATTCACTGGACCGCTGAGAAGACAGCCAAGCACGTCCATATCGGCAGCATCTTCGCCGCCCTTCTGCGGGAAATCCGCATCCGCAGCGCCCTGCGGGAAGTTCGCGCCCTCGACGATGCGATCCTGCACGATATCGGCCTCGACCGCAGCGGCATCGAAAGCGCGGTTCGGGAGGGGCGCCGTTGAGGTTCATGACCTCAGGGCGCAAACACCGTGACGGCGCAGGGTTTGATGGAGAAATGCGCGGGCGTCTTGGTGACGATTTCCCCATCCGCGTTGATCGACCTTGGCTTGCGAGTGCGGATGTCGAATTCCCTGGCGCGGATCGCCCGCACCTCGCGCCAGGCGCCGTGCTCGCCGATCCGGAACGAGCGCGCCAGGAAGGCGAGCTTCCAGGCGCGCCTGAATTCCAGGCTGTAGAGATCGAGATGCTGGTCGTCGATGGCGGCATCCTTCTCCACGGCGTTTCCGCCGCCATAGAAGCGCCCGTTGCCCACTGCGATCTGGAGCGTCCTGACGCGCACGGATCCCTCGTCGCTGACGATCGTCGCCCGGAAGGGTTTGGCCTGGGCGAGAACCTTGAGGGCGACCATCGCGTAGCCGAGACGGCCGTAGCGGCGCTTGATGTCGCGCGTGAGTTGCTGCGCCAGCTCGGCCGAGAGCCCGATGCTCGCCACGTTGAAGAAGGGCTCGCCATTGACGATGCCGAGATCGATGTTGCGGGTATGCCCCCCCGCTATGACCCTGGCGGCCTCGTCGAGCCCCAGCGGGATGCCGAGCGTGCGGGCGAGGTCGTTCGCCGTTCCGAGCGGCAGAATCCCCAGCGGCAGCCCTGCCTCGATGACGCCGAAGGCCGCCGCATTGAGCGTTCCGTCGCCGCCGCCGACGATGGCGCAGTCCACGTCCTGCGCATGCTTCACGATGAGCGGCGAGAGATCCTCCCTCCGGTTGCATTCCAGATGGACGGGCTCGATCCCGTGCGCCTTCAGGCGCTCGATCGCCATGTCGCATTGGGACGCCCCGCTGCGGCTCTTGGCATTGACGATGAGGATGGCGCGGCGTGGCATGGCTTTCAGGTGGAGGAGCTCTGGCGTCTCTGCAAGGGGCGGGACCGGCAAGCGCGGCGGTTTGATAACCCCCTTCGCCCCTTTTCGTTCACAGGGCTCAAGAGAACAGTTGCCAGCGCCCGTTTTCGGGCCAATAACCGCGCTTCTTACGGAGACTGACGCATGACCCTGACCGTGGCCTTCCAGATGGACCACATCCGCAGCCTCAAGATCGCAGGCGATACGGGCTTTGCCCTGCTGCTGGAGGCCCAGCGGCGGGGTCACCGGGTGCTGCACTACACCCCGGACCGTCTGTCACTGCGCGACGGCGCGGTGATCGCGCTGGCCGAGCCCGTCGAGGTGCGCGATGTGGAGGGCGACCACTTCACGCTGGGTGCGCCCGAGCGCGTGGATCTTTCGACCGTCGATGCGGTGCTCATGCGCCAGGACCCGCCCTTCGATCTCGCCTATATCACCGCCACCCATTTCCTGGAGCGCATTCACCCCAAGACCGTGGTGGTCAACGATCCGACGCATGTGCGCAATGCGCCGGAAAAGATCTTCGTCACGCAGTTTCCGCACCTCATGCCGCCGACGCTGATCTCCCGCGACAAGGCGGAGATCGAGGAGTTCCGGCGCGAGCATGGCGACGTGGTCATGAAGCCGCTCTACGGCCATGGCGGCGCGAGCGTGTTCAAGGTCGGCCGCGAGGACCCGAATTTCGGCTCGCTCTACGACCTGTTCTCGAACCTGTTCCGCGAGCCCTGGGTGATTCAGCGCTTCCTGCCGAAGATCACGGAAGGCGACAAGCGCATCATCCTCATCGACGGCGAAGCGGCAGGCGCGATCAACCGCGTTCCGGCGGCAAACGACATCCGCTCCAACATGGTGCGCGGCGGGGCGGCGAAGCCCACGGACCTCACGCCGCGCGAGCGCGAGATCTGCGAGACCATCGGCCCTGATCTCAAGCGCATGGGCCTCATTCTCGTCGGCATCGACGTGATCGACGGCAATCTCACCGAGATCAATGTCACCGCCCCCACCGGCATCCGCGCCATCAAGCGCCTCGGCGGGCCCGATCTCGCGGTGAATGTGTGGGACGTGATCGAGAGCAAGGTGGGGCGCTGAAGCCCTCCCTTGTCATCTCCGCGAAGGCGGGGATCCATGGCCACGATAGTAAAGCAAAGAAGCGACCGCTGTCGCATCGATCGGTGCGACCCGGTGGCCATGGATTCCGGGCTCGGCTGCGCCGCCCCGGAATGACAGTGGCGTGTTTTAGGCCGCCAGCTCCGCGATCACCGCATTGAGCACCGGAAAACCCTTCGGGGTCACGGCGAGGCGTGAGCCGTCCGTCCGGACGAGCCCCTCCTCTACCAGATTGCGCAGGCGTCTTTCGTTGAGCGCCTTGCCCGTAAAGGCTTCGTAACGGCGGGCGTCCACGCCTTCCTTCAGGCGCAGGCCCATGAGCAGGAACTCGTCGCCCTCGGCCTCGGAGGTGAGCACCTCCTCCTCGAGGACGCCGTGGCCTTCGCGCTCCACATGCTCAAGCCACGTCTCGGGATGTTTCTCCGTCGATGTCGCAAGCCGCGCATTGCCGGTGACGAGGCGTCCATGCGCGCCGGGACCGATGCCGGCATATTCGCCGTAGCGCCAGTAAAGCAGGTTGTGCCGGGATTCCGCGCCGGGCCTGGCGTGGTTCGAGATTTCATAGGCCGGAAGGCCATGCTTCTCGCACACCTCCTGCGTGATGTCGTAGAGCGCGCGGCCGGTTTCCTCGTCGGGCGTCGTGAGCTTGCCGGCGTTGTAGAGGCGCTCGAACCAGGTGCCGGGCTCGATGGTGAGCTGGTAGAGCGAGAGGTGCTCCACGGCATGGCTGATCGCCTGCTCCAGCTCCGCACCCCACATTCGGGGCGTCTGGTCGGGCCGGGCATAGATGAGGTCGAAGGAAGTGCGCTCGAAGATGGAGGCCGCGATCTTCACCGCCGACAGGGCTTCCTCGACGGAGTGCATGCGACCGAGACGCTTCAAATCGGGATCGCTGAGCGCCTGGACGCCGAGCGAGACCCGGTTGATGCCGGCTTGGCGATAGCCGCGGAAGCGCTCGGCCTCCACGCTCGTCGGGTTCGCCTCCAGCGTCACCTCCGCCTTGGGGTCGATGCTCCACGCGCCGCCGATGGCGTCGAGGATCGCGCCCACGGTCTGAGGCTTCATGAGCGAGGGCGTGCCGCCGCCGAAGAAGATGCTCGTGACCGTCCGCCCCGGGATGCGCGCGGCCGTGTGGGCGATCTCCCGGCGGAAGGCCGCCAGAAACCGCTCCTGGTCCACCGGCTGATGGCGGACATGGCTGTTGAAATCGCAGTACGGGCACTTTGAGGCGCAGAAGGGCCAATGGACGTAGACGCCAAAGCCCACATCGCGCGTGGGATGATCGATCATGCGCGGTATATGGCAGTTCCAGGGCCCGGCGTCACGGGTGGCTTTGTCGCTGCGACCTGCGCCTGCCTGTCTCTCGAAAACTTTTCTGAACCTCTTTTTGACCCGGTTGTTCACCATTCGGTCGCCTCGACCTAGCCTCCCCAGCCCGGGCAGCCTAGGGTGAAGGCTCAGTGGAGTTCAGGAACCGTCATGCGGCATTGGGGCGGCCCGTCCGACAGGCAGGGCTATCATCATGGGAATCTGAAGGAGGCGCTGATCCAGGCGGCGCAGCGCTTCATCGCCGAGCGAGGGCTCGGCGGATTCACCCTTGCCGATGCGGCCAAGCTCGTGGGCGTGACGCCGGCGGCCCTCTACCGCCATTTCCGGGGTCGTGAGGCCCTGGTCGCCGAGGTGGCCTTCCGAGGCTTCAGCCAGCTCGCGGAGCGGCTCGGCCGGGCCCTGCAGGGCGAAGGGACGCCGCTCGAACGCTTCACCCGCATGGGCGAGGCCTATCTCGCCTTTGCCGAGCAGGAGCCGGGTTTCTACGCCGCCATGTTCTCGGCCCGCCCCAGCGATACCGAATCCTGCGGGCCGCCCTGGGCCAAGGGCCCGAAGGCTCCGGAGAACCAGGCGAGCTCCGGCAACGCCTTCGAGCTTCTCGTCGAGGCCCTGTCGAAAACCTTCCCCGACGGCTTCCAGGGGGTCGATACGCGCTTCATCGCCATCGAGGTCTGGGCCTTGTCCCATGGCATCACCACCCTCGACGCGGCCGGTCAGCTGCCGAAGGGACCCGGCCTGCCGGACAAGTACGAGCTCCTGCGCGCTGGCGTGCTGGCCCTCGTCCACGGAGCCCTGAAGGGCAAATCGTAAGTACCGGCGCGATTTCGACGGTCATTCCCTTGAAAGCGCCGAAATCGATCCGCATGTTAATGTTGTTAGCATTAACATAGGACCCCTACGATGTCTGATACTGCCTCCGCCGCCTGGAATGCGGGCCCCTGGAATCAGGGCGCTCACCGCCGCTGCGGGCGCAAGCCCGGACGCGGTCTGGAGATCGCCGGCATCATCCTGGGCTTCATCTTCGTCTGGCCGCTCGCGCTGGCCTATCTGGTGTGGAAAATGTGTGGATATCCGAAATACGACGAGGCCAAGACCTTCTTCCGCGACACCCTCGGCCGCGCCAAGGATGACCTCTTTGCATCCCGCGGCCCAGCCGGCGGCTTCGGCTTCGCCAGCTCGGGCAATGCGGCCTTCGACGATTACCGTCGCAGCGAGCTGGAGCGCCTCGAGGAAGAGCGCCGCAAGCTCGACGAGGAGGCCCGCGCCTTCCGTGACTTCGTCGAGGAGCTGAAGCGGGCCAAGGACCGCGAGGAGTTCGATGCCTTCATGGCCAAGCGCCGCGGCAACGGCCCGACGAACGCCTAAATCACCGAGCCGTAAGCGAAGCGCCCTCCGGGGCGCTTCGCGCCTTCAGGTCCGGCGCAGGCAGCCGGCGGCCAGCTTCACGAAGGCCCGCGCCCGGTGGGACGAGGCCTTGCCGTCGGCCTTCGACCAGTCGATGCCGTGCTTTTGTTCGGAGGTCAGCTCGCCGAACGTCTCGGCGTAGCCGTCCGGCTGGAACATCGGGTCGTAGCCGAAGCCCTTCTCGCCGCGCGGCGGCCAGACCACCCGACCGAAGACGCGGCCCTCGAACAGCTCCTCGTGCCCGTCCGGCCAGGCGATGACGAGCGCCGAAACAAAGTGGGCCCGGCGATCCGTGGCCTCCCGCTTCTGCAGCTCGCGCTCCACCCGCTCCATGGCGGCATGGAAATCCTTCTTCGGGCCGGCCCAGTCCGCGGTGAACAGCCCTGGTGCGCCGTCGAGCGCGTCGACGCAGAGCCCCGAATCGTCCGAGAGCGCCGGCAGGCCCGTGGCCTTGGCCGCCGCCTGGGCCTTGATGGCGGCGTTCTCCGCGAACATGTGCCCGGTCTCGTCCGGCACAGGCAACCCGAGCTCCCCTGCAGACACGGCCTCGATCCCGAAAGGCGCGAGCAATTCCTGCATCTCGCGCAGCTTGCCCGCATTGTGGGTGGCGATGACGATCCTGCCGGTCAGGGGGCGGTGCGCGCTCATGCCACGACCTTCTTCTGCAGGTCCACCAGTTGCGCCACGCCTGCCTTGGCGAGGCGCAGGAGAATCAGGAACTCGTCCTCGGAGAAAGGCTTGCCCTCCGCCGTGCCCTGGACCTCGACGATGCCGCCGGAGCCGGTGATGACGAAGTTCGCATCCGTCTCGGCGGCGGAATCCTCCGCATAATCGAGGTCGAGCACGGGCTTGCCCTGATAGATGCCGCAGGAAATCGCGGCGACGGGCTCGCGCAGGGGATTGATCGAAATGATCGAGCGGCTCTGCATCCAGGCGAAGCATTCGTGCAGCGCCACCCAGGCGCCGGTGATGGAGGCGGTGCGGGTGCCGCCATCGGCCTGGATCACGTCGCAATCGACCACGATCTGGCGCTCGCCGATGGCCGGAAGATTCACGACGGCGCGGAGCGACCGGCCGATGAGCCGCTGGATCTCCTGCGTGCGGCCGGAGGGCTTGCCGGAATTGACCTCGCGCTTGGTGCGCTCGTGCGTGGCGCGCGGCAGCATGGAATATTCCGCCGTCACCCAGCCTTTGCCGGTGCCGCGCAGCCACGGCGGCCCCTTCTCCTCCAGGGAGGCAGTGCAAAGGACCTTGGTATTGCCGAAGGACACGAGGCAGGAGCCCTCCGCGTAGCGCGCGACGCCACGCTCCAGGGTGACGGGGCGAAGCTCATCGAGGGCGCGGTTGGACGGGCGCATGTTCAGAATCTCCTTGGATAATATGACGTCCCTCTTAGAAGCTGCGACGCACCCAAGGCAAGCTAAAGCCTTGCCTAACGGGTCCGACATCCGCACATAATGCCCACCCGCGTGGTTGAATTGTGAGGACGCGAAACCGCCGCATGCATGTGACCGGTCCCTTTTCCAATCTGTCCGAGCCCCGCGCCATTGCGGAGCTGAACGACCGCTCGCGGGAGATTTTCCGGCAGATCGTCGAGAGCTATCTCGTGACGGGCGAGCCGGTGGGCTCGCGCAATCTCTCGCGCATCCTGCCGATGACGCTCTCCCCCGCATCGATCCGCAACGTCATGGCTGACCTTGAGGCCGCGGGGCTGATTTTTGCGCCGCATACCAGCGCCGGCCGCCTGCCGACGGAAATAGGCCTTCGCTTCTTCGTCGACGCCATGATGGAGATCGGCGACGTGACGGCCGAGGAACGGGCGCGCATCGAGGCGCAGATGAAGGCGGCGGCCTCGGGCCATACCATGGAAACCGCCCTGGCCGAGGCCTCGGCGCTGCTCTCGGGTGTATCGCGCGGCGCGGGCGTCGTGGTGACCTCCAAGTCGAATGCGCGCCTGAAGCATATCGAATTCGTGCGGCTCGATCCCGCCCGCGCCCTCGTGGTGCTGGTCTCCGAGGACGGGTCGGTGGAAAACCGCCTCCTCGATCTGCCTCCCGGGCTTCCGGCAGGCGCGCTGGTGGAGGCCGGGAACTTTCTGAACGCCCGCATCCAGGGCAAGACGCTCGGCGACATCAGGAGCGAGATCGAGGTCCGCCGGGGCGACATGGAGCGCGAGCTCGACACGCTCACGGCGAAACTCGTGGAAGCGGGGCTTGCCACCACCGTGGGACCTGCCGGCGCGCGCCAGCTCATCGTGCGCGGCCAGGCGAACCTGCTGGACGATCTGAAGGCGGCGGAGGACCTGGAGCGCATCCGCCTGCTCTTCGCCGATCTCGAGACCCAGACCGACGTGATCGACCTGTTGAGCCGCGCCGAAGGCGGCGAAGGCGTGCGCATCTTCATCGGCTCGGAGAACAAGCTCTTCTCGCTCTCCGGCTCATCGATGATCGCGGCCCCCTTCCGGGACGGCGGCCAGAAGATCGTCGGCGTTCTCGGCGTCATCGGCCCGACGCGGCTCAACTATGCCCGCATCGTGCCGATGGTCGATTACACCGCCAGGGTAATCTCGCGCATCCTGGAGCGCGGGGGCTAGAAATGCTTTCGGAAGACGGCGGCAATCATCTCCGCCATCTGCGCATGCAGCTTTGAACGCGGCCGGGTCCCCCCGTCGTCGCACAAGGGATCCTCGTCCCCTTCATCCTTTAGGATCGCATCCGCCCCAGGCTTGCACTCGCCGAGAAAGCTGAAATGGGTTGCGTCGGGTACGACCTCGAAGCCGGCTCCGGGTATGGCCCGGGCGAGCTTGGATCCTTCCACAGCCGGGATGATCCATCCCGGCCGTCCGAGATTGATGATGTGCGTGGGGACCCACATCGCGGACAGGCTCTTCCGGTCGTAGGCCTGCGCAAAGGCAGGATCGACCACAACCGCAGCCTTGATCCGGGGATCGCGATTGGAACGGTTGAACCGGGCCGCGTCCAGCGCCCGCAGGTTCACGCCGCCGCGGACGAACCAGGCGCATTCCGGCCCGGCCGCACCGCTCTCGCAATATCGGGCGTAGGTGTCCGCATCGATCCGTGCGCCGGCAAGCGCAAGGGCGGTGTGGCCGCCGAGCGAGAAGCCGACGACGCCGATCCTGTCCTGGTCGATCCGGGAGCTCAGCGCCGGATCGGCCGCAAGGGCCGCCAGCACTGCCGAGATGTCGGCCGGGCGGTTCCAGATCTTGATGGTCGCGGCCTGGGCAGCATCGCCGCTGGTGCTGCCGGGATGGTTGGGGGCCGCGACCACGTAGCCTTCCGCCGCCAGATGCGATGCGAGCCAGCCCAGATTGGCGGCGTTGCCGCCCGAACCGTGCGAGATCATGACGAGCGGAAAGTGCCCTTCCGCGAACGGCGCATCGGCCCTCGCTGCGGTTCCCTTGAACAGGAGATTGTCGCCAATGAGCGTGGGCTCTCCGCCCTCCGCCGCTGGATACCACACGAGAACGCTCAGATCGGACCCGCGCTCCGGCGCGGGAGCCAAGAGCTTGCGAATGCCGACCGCATCCGCCGCGAGGGCGGCGTGCGAGGTGAAGAGAACGGCGACAGCGAGAAAGGATGTGACGGGTTTCATGGCTTGACCTTCAAAGTGACCGCCCCGTGGCGGATCACATCAACCTGTCCGGTTTGGCGTTTGCCGCGACCTCGATCATGATCGAGGTCGTCCGAGATCGCGTTTTAGGCCATAGAAAGCAGCGAAAGGTTGCCAACGCCCCATGCTGTCCCTGCCCCTGCCCTTCGTCGTCGCCCTGCTCCTGCTGATCCTGCTGGTCCAGATGATCGAGCGCCGCAATGAGGGAACCGGAGGCAGTCTGTTCATGGTGCTGCTCGGGATCTATGCCCTTCAATCGGTCCTCGTCGGGCTTCGCTGGAGCTACGGCCTCACCCTCATCCTGCCCCTGCAATCCATTCTGGCCGCGATCCTTGCGGCGATCGCCTGGCTATGCTTTCGCGAACTCGCACCCCAGGAGAATTCCAGACGCCTTCCGGCATGGGCTCACGGAACTCCGGCGGCGATCGTGCTTGCCCTGATCCTCCTTTGGCCGGACTGGATCGACCTTGCGCTGATTGCCATCTTTCTCGGCTATGGAGCGGCGCTCGCGCGGCTGGCCTGGAGGGGGCCGGATGCGCTGAGCCGCGTCTCTTTCGAAGGCGTCGTCTCGACCTATGGAGCGCTCTGGGCAACGGCCGCGGCCCTCATCCTGTCCGCGATCCTCGAGGTCGCAGTCACGCTCAGCATCGCATTGGGGAAGGACTCTTACGCCGCCCTGGTGGTCGGGATCGCCAACCTGCTCGCCTTGCTGATCCTCGGCAGCGCCGCGGCCGTCGCAGGGCGCAGTCAGCCGGCTCCTGAGCCGGTCTCACCGCCGCTGGACACCCCATCGGCGACCCCGGACGACGAAGACGTGGCCATCGTCGCGAAGCTCGACGCCGTCATGAATGCGAAGCGCCTGTTCGAGGATCTCGACCTCAACCTGGAGCGCCTCGCCCGCAAGACCCTGATCCCGGGCCGCCGGATCTCCACGGCCATCAACCGGGTCACGGGCAAGAACGTGTCGCAGTACATCAACGATCACCGGATCGCCGAGGCCTGCCGCCTGCTGGCGGAGACCGAGGAGCCTGTCACGGCGATCATGTTCAAGGCGGGATTTCAGACCAAGTCGAACTTCAACCGTGAATTCCGCCGCGTGACGGGCGCCTCGCCCAGCGCGTGGAGAGCAAGCCGCTCTCCCCAAGGCGAAACGCACCCGGGCATGGAAGCCGTCTCGGCCGTTCCCCGGTAGGATCCGGCGCGTCTTGCCGCGATTACTGCGAGGCCACCGCCTCGCCCGCGCGCAGAAGCGTCTGCAGCGTCTCGGCGTAGAGCTCGCCCGTCGCCGTGAGGCCGGTGGCGCGCTGGTACTTCTCGATCGCCTCCCGCGTCTGCTTCCCGAGAACGCCATCGGCCTTGAGCGGCCCATAGCCGAGTTCGGTCAGCGCCTCCTGCGCCGCCTTCACGTCCACCTTCGTGGGCCGCGGCGTCACATTGATCAGCGGCATCCGCTCCAGCCCGGCCTGCACCACCTGAATCCGCCGGGCCTCGCCGAGCTCGGCCTGGGTGCCGGCAAGCTCTTCGAGAAGTCTCCCGTTGTCCTCCGTCACCCGGCCAAGATCCTGCTTCGCACTCGCGAGTTCGCTGCGCAGCTTGGTCAGCTCGGCCTCCGTTTCCTCCGTCTTCCGCCGCTCCGACAGGTACTGTACCCGATATTCCTCGAGGGAGGCGATCTTGCCGCGCAGCTGAGCTTCCGCATCGGAGGCGGTGAGCATCGCATAGGCGAACAGGCCCCAGCCTCCGATGGTGGCGACGGCCAGGATCAGGAGAGGCAGGCGGTTGGGTTCGGATATCGTTGGCGTGCGTGTCCGAGACATCGATGGCTCCTCGTGCATTTTTGGGAATGTGACGGCCGAGGGTCGACCCGCTCCGGACACGATGCCCAAGAATGTGGTGAAAGCGCGGCCCTGCGCCAAAGATCCTATGCCCTGGGTCAGGAAACGGCGGAGAGGGTGAATATCCCTAAGAGTAGTATCGCCGGGGCAGGCAGTGCTCGGGGCATCCGATTCCCGGACGCGCACATCATTCTGTTGCATTGCAGCAGAACCCTGCTATGAGGGGCGCATGATTTCTGTAAAAGCTCCCCAGCAGCCCTCGCGGATGACTCCGCCGTAGCGCGGTCTCGCGCCCAGAATCTCCTCCCGATCGCATCCGACCTGCCCGTACGGTCGCCTGCTGCGCGCAGGCTCACCCACTTCAGGGCCCTATTGAACTGCCCTGCTGGACGGGGCTGACGAGACTTATCGACATGACCTATCTCTCTCGCCTCAAGGCCGAGTGGTTTCCCAATGTGCGCGGCGATCTCCTCGCCGGCACGGTGGTGGCGCTCGCCCTCATCCCTGAAGCCATCGCCTTCTCCATCATCGCCGGCGTCGACCCGAAGGTCGGCCTCTACGCCTCCTTCTGCATCGCGGTCGTGACCGCCATCGCGGGCGGCCGCCCGGCCATGATCTCGGCTGCCACAGGCGCCATGGCGCTCGTCATGGTCACGCTCGTGAAGGAGCACGGGCTCCAGTACCTGCTTGCCGCCACGCTTCTGACGGGCGTGCTGCAGATTGTGGCGGGCCTGCTCCGCCTCGGCGACCTCATGCGCTTCGTCTCCCGCTCCGTGGTGACGGGCTTCGTCAACGCACTCGCGATCCTCATCTTCATGGCGCAGCTGCCGGAATTCGTGGGTCAGGGGCCGCTCATGTACGGCATGGTCGCGGTAGGGCTTGCGATCATCTACCTCCTGCCGCTGGTGACCAAAGCCGTGCCCTCGGCGCTCGTCACCATCGTCCTGCTCACCGCCGTCGCGATCTATTTCGGCTTCGACCTGCGCACCGTCGGCGATATGGGCCAGTTGCCCAGCGAGCTGCCGGCCTTCGTCCTGCCCGACGTGCCGCTGACCCTGGAGATGCTTCAGATCATCCTGCCCTACTCGCTCACCCTGACGATGGTGGGCCTGCTCGAATCCCTCATGACGGCGGCCATCGTCGACGAGATGACGGACACGGACAGCTCCAAGAACCGGGAATGCGGCGGCCAGGGCCTCGCCAACATCGTGGCCGGCCTGTTCGGCGGCATGGCGGGCTGCGCCATGATCGGCCAGTCGGTCATCAACGTCTCCTCCGGCGGACGGGGACGGCTCTCGACGCTCTGGTCCGGCGTGTTCCTGCTCTTCCTGATCCTGGTGCTGGACGACTGGGTGCGCCAGATCCCCATGGCGGCGCTGGTGGCCGTGATGATCATGGTCTCGATCAACACCTTCCAATGGGGTTCGATCCTGGCCATGCGCCTGCACCCGAAGAGCTCCAGCTTCGTCATGATCACCACGGTCCTGGTCGTGGTCTTCACCCACGACCTGGCGAAGGGCGTGCT
The DNA here is from genome assembly GCF_020866965.1 of Microvirga roseola. GTDB lineage: Bacteria > Pseudomonadota > Alphaproteobacteria > Rhizobiales > Beijerinckiaceae > Microvirga > Microvirga roseola. Next base: position 191,548 of record NZ_JAJATX010000002.1, on the reverse strand, counting down.
GACGGGCGTGGTGCTCAGCGGCATCTTCTTCGCCCGGAAGGTGGCCAAGTTCTTCAGCGTCGACTCCGTGAGGGAGGGCGAGGTCCGGACCTACCGGGTCAGCGGCGAGATCTTCTTCGCCACCGCGGAGGCTTTCCACAGCGCCTTCGACTTCCGCGAGGAAGACCTGAAGAAGGTGGTCGTCGACGTCCGGGATTCCCATTTCTGGGACATCACCGGCATCAACGCCCTGGACCGGGTTGTGCTGAAGTTCCGCCATCACGATATCCCGGTGGAGATCGTCGGCCTCAACGAGGCCAGCGCCACCCTGGTGGAGCGGCTCGGCACCCACAACAAGGAGGGGGCGAAGCTGGCCGTCGGCCACTGACCCCCTGGGCCGGGCAGCGACACCGCCTTCTCTTGGCATAAAGGGGCCGGGCTGCTATTGCCCGGCCAACAGGGTTTCACGCCCGCCCGAGTTTTTTTGATGACCGCACGCACCTTCGACAATATCCGCAACTTCTCCATCGTGGCCCATATCGACCACGGCAAGTCGACACTCGCCGACCGCCTGATCCAGACCACGGGCGCCCTCTCGGCGCGCGAGATGACGGAGCAGGTGCTCGACAGCATGGATATCGAGCGCGAGCGGGGCATCACCATCAAGGCGCAGACCGTGCGCCTGGAATACAAGGCCCAGGACGGCAAGACCTACATCCTGAACCTCATGGACACCCCCGGCCACGTGGACTTCGCCTACGAGGTCTCGCGTTCGCTCGCCGCCTGCGAGGGTTCGCTCCTGGTGGTCGACGCCTCCCAGGGCGTGGAGGCCCAGACGCTCGCCAACGTCTACCAGGCCATCGACGCCAACCACGAGATCGTCTCCGTCCTCAACAAGATCGACCTTCCCGCCGCCGATCCGGACCGGATCAAGGAGCAGATTGAGGAGGTGATCGGCATCGACGCCTCGGAGGCCGTGCCGATCTCGGCCAAGACGGGCCTCAACATCGAAGGCGTTCTTGAGGCCATCGTCCAGAAGCTGCCGCCCCCGAAGGGCGATCCGGATGCACCGCTGAAGGCTCTCCTGGTCGATTCCTGGTATGACGCCTATCTCGGTGTGGTTGTGCTCGTCCGGATCGTCGACGGCACCATGAAGAAGGGCCAGACCATCAAGATGATGGGCACCGGCGCCTCTTATGGCCTCGACCGCGTCGGCGTGTTCAATCCGAAGATGACCGAGATGGCCCAGCTTGGCCCGGGCGAGGTCGGCTTCTTCACCGCCTCGATCAAGGAAGTGGCCGATACCCGCGTCGGCGACACCATCACGGATGAACGCAAGCCGACCGCCGCGGCGCTTCCGGGCTTCAAGCCCGTGCAGCCGGTGGTGTTCTGCGGCCTCTTTCCCGTGGATGCGGCCGACTTCGAGAACCTGCGCGCCGCCATGGGCAAGCTGCGCCTGAACGACGCCAGCTTCTCCTACGAGATGGAGACGTCCGCAGCGCTCGGCTTCGGCTTCCGCTGCGGCTTCCTCGGCCTGCTGCATCTCGAGATCATCCAGGAGCGCCTGGAGCGCGAGTTCAACCTCGACCTCATCTCCACGGCTCCCTCCGTGGTCTATCATCTGCGCATGACCGACGGCACGATGAAGGAGCTTCACAACCCGGCCGACATGCCGGACGTGATGAAGATCGACGCCATCGAGGAGCCGTGGATCCGCGCCACCATCCTCGCGCCCGACGAGTATCTCGGCGCCGTTCTCAAGCTCTGCCAAGATCGCCGCGGCGTGCAGATCGACCTCAACTATGTCGGCAAGCGCGCCATGGTGGTCTACGACCTGCCGCTCAATGAAGTGGTGTTCGATTTCTACGACCGTCTGAAGTCGGTCTCGAAGGGCTACGCCTCCTTCGACTATCACATTTCCGACTACCGCGAGGGCGACCTCGTGAAAATGTCGGTGCTGGTGAACGGCGAGCCGGTGGATGCGCTCTCCATGCTGGTGCACCGCACCCGCGCGGAAGGCCGCGGTCGCGCCATGTGCGAGAAGCTGAAGGAGCTGATCCCGCCGCACATGTTCCAGATCCCGGTCCAGGCGGCCATCGGCGGCAAGATCATCGCCCGCGAAACCATCCGCGCGCTGCGCAAGGACGTGACCGCCAAGTGCTACGGCGGCGACGCCTCGCGAAAGCGCAAGCTGCTCGACAAGCAGAAGGAAGGCAAGAAGCGGATGCGCCAGTACGGCAAGGTCGACATCCCGCAGGAAGCCTTCATCGCCGCGCTGAAGATGGATACGTAAGGAAGGCCGTCAGGCCTTCCTCACCGCCACTTCCTCGGCGCGGCCGACCCTGCCGCGCTCGTACCAGCCCTGGCTGCGGTTCACGATCCAGACCACCGACAGCATCACCGGCACCTCGATCAGCACGCCGACCACGGTCGCCAAGGCCGCACCCGAATTGAAGCCGAACAGGCTGATGGCTGCGGCGACGGCGAGCTCGAAGAAGTTGCTCGCGCCGATGAGGGCCGAGGGGCCTGCCACGCAGTGCTTCTCACCCGCGATCCGGTTGAGCAGATAGGCAAGGCCGGAGTTGAAATAGACCTGGATCAGGATCGGCACGGCCAGGAGGCCGATGACCAGCGGCTGGTCCAGGATCTGCTCTCCCTGAAAGCCGAACAGCAGCACCAACGTGGCCAGCAGGGACACGAGCGACAGCGGCTGCAAGACGCGCAGCAGGCCCGTGAGGGCAGCCTGCCCGCCCTGCGCCAGCAGGCGCCCCCGCAGGAACTGCGCCAGGATTACCGGAATGACGATGTAGAGGACGACCGAAAGCAGGAGCGTGTCCCAGGGCACCGTGATGGCCGAGAGACCGAGCAGCAGGCCGACGATGGGCGCGAAGGCCACCACCATGATCACGTCGTTGAGAGCAACCTGCGAGAGCGTGAAGTGGGGCTCGCCCTTGGTCAGATGGCTCCACACGAACACCATGGCCGTGCAGGGCGCCGCCGCCAGGATGATCAGGCCGGCGATATACGAATTGATCTGGTCGGCAGGCAGGTAGGGCCGGAAGAGATATCCGATGAAGAGCCAGCCGAGCGCCGCCATCGAGAACGGCTTGACCGCCCAGTTGATGAACAGCGTGACGCCGATGCCGCGCCAGTGCTCGCGCACCCGCCCCAGCGAGGCGAAGTCGATCTTGATCAGCATCGGGATGATCATCAGCCAGATCAGGGCCGCGACCGGCAGGTTGACCTTGGCGACTTCCAGGGCGCCGATGGCCTGGAACAGACCAGGGGAGGCATGGCCGAGGGCGATGCCTGCGACGATGCAAAGGGCAACCCAAAGGGTCAGGTAGCGCTCGAAGACAGACATGGGGAGATCCTTCAGGCAGTGGCCGCGCGGCGTCCGGAGGAATCGACGACGATCTCGCCGTCCTCCTTGTGGAACTCGCCGCGTTGCGGCGGCAGAAGATCGAGAACCGCTTCGGACGGACGGCACAGGCGCACACCCTTGGGGCTCACGACGATGGGACGGTTGATGAGGATCGGATGCGCCATCATGGCGTCGAGAAGCTCGTCGTCGGTCAGATCCGGGTTGTCGAGCCCGAGCTCATGATAGGGCGTGCCCTTCTCGCGGATCACGTCACGCACGCTCATGCCCATGCGCTCGATGAGCTGGCGCAGCAGGAGCCGCGTCGGCGGCGTCTTCAGGTACTCGACGACGTGCGGCTCGATGCCGGCATTCCGGATCAGCCCGAGCGTATTGCGCGACGTGCCGCAATCCGGGTTGTGGTAGATGATGACGTCCATGAGCGATCCCTCAGGCGGAGCGGCGTTCGACGGAAAGCGCGGCATCGGAGGTCGCGCCCTCCAGCCGGCCGATCTCCCTCAGGCGGTGGGTGAGAGCGACCTCGTCGAGGCTCACCACCGGCAGCGCCAGGAAGGCGGAAATCCGGTTCTTCAGGTACTTGGCGGCCTGCACGAAGGCTCGCTCCTTCGCGACATCCGGCCCCTCGACAGCGGCGGGATCCTCGATGCCCCAATGGGCGGTCGCGGGATGTCCCGGCCAGACCGGACAGGCTTCACCCGCAGCGCTGTCGCAGACGGTGAAGATGAAGTCCATTTTCGGCCCGTCCGGGCCGGCGAACTCGTCCCAGCTCTTGGAGCGGAAGCCGTCGGTGGGATAGCCGAAGGATTCGAGCACCTTCAGGGCGAAGGGATTGACCGTTCCTTTCGGCTGGCTTCCCGCCGAGAAGGCGCGGAAGCGCCCTGCCCCATCGTTGCGCAGGATGCCCTCGGCCAGGATGGAACGGGCCGTGTTGCCCGTACAGAGAAACAGGACGTTGTAGACACGCTCAGCCACGGGCCGGCTCCTTCGGTGAACAGCAGGGGGTGAGGTCGGCGATGAGCGGCGCGCAGACCTCCGGCCTGCCGCCGCAGCAATCCTTGAGGAGGAAGGTCGCCACGGCCCGGAATCGGTCCAGGTCCGCGCGATAGATGATCGACCGGCTCCGGCGCTCCGAGCGGATTAGCCCTGCCCGGGCGAGCACCGACAGATGCGCCGACATCGTATTGGCGGGAACCGCCAGTTCGCGCGCGATCTCTCCGGCCGGCATGCCCTCCGGCTCTCGCCCGACGAGCAGGCGGAAGACCTCGAGACGGGTCGACTGAGCCAGGGCCGCAAGGGCCAGGATGATCTCTTCTGATTCCATATTTCCAGATTTATGGAATAATTAGGCGAAAGGCAAGCCTCCTGAATCGGCAAGCTGGAGCGGCGAGGAGATGGAAGCGGTGTCTTGCATTTAACCGGCCGCCGAACCGAGGTCCTGAGACCGGAACCTGAATCCAATCCCAGAGTTCAACCCCGGAACGGCTCGCCCTCCATGATCGAGCCGCGGGTCCGCACGACGCCTGTCCTGGTGCAGGCACAACAAGAACGAAACCGCCCGAACGATAAACCTCGCCTCAGGAAAGCCTATGCCTACATCCCTGCGAGCCACGCTGCCCACTCTCTTTGCGCTGCTTCTCGGCTACGCCCTCATGCAGATCGGCAACACCCTTCAAGGCACGCTTCTCAGCGTGCGGGGCAGCCTCGAATACTTTACGCCGACCGAGATCGGGGCGGTGGGCGCCGCCTTCTGGATCGGGATCGTGCTCGGCTCCCTCTGGGTCGGACGCATCATCCAGCAGGTGGGACACACCCGCACCTTTTCCGCACTGGCCGCCGTCGCCGCGTCCGTCGCGCTCTTTCACATCATCATCGTCGACCCGGCCGCCTGGATCGCAGCCCGAGCGCTGACCGGCTTCTGCTTCGCCGGTCTTTTCATCGTGGTCGAGAGCTGGCTCAACGCCTCCGTAACGCCGCAGACCCGCGGACAGGTTCTCAGCCTCTATGGCATGACCGGCCTTATCGCCGGGATCGGCGGGCAATTGCTTCTGCCGACAGGCGATCCCGAAGGCTTCAAGCTGTTCTGCTTCGTTGCGATCCTCATCTCGCTCGCCCTCGTCCCGACCGCCCTGTCGCGAGCGAGCGCGCCGGCCCATGCGGTCGGCGAGGTGAGGATCAGCCTGCGGCGTCTTTATGCGCAGTCTGCCTTCGGGGTCGTCGCTGCGGTTCTGTGCGGCATCACCACGAGTTCGTTCTTCGCCCTCGGCCCCGTCTGGGCGCAGCAGCGGGGGCTGAGCACGACCGGGATCGCGATCCTCATGGCCTGCGGCACCCTCGGCGGCTTTGCCATGACATGGCCCCTCGGCTGGCTCTCGGACCGTCTGGACCGTCGATACGTGGTCATCGGCGCATCGGCCACGGCGGCCGTCATCCTGCTGGCGCTCGTCAATTTCGTTCCGGATACGGTGTCCGTCTGGCTGCTCTTCATCTGCGTGGCCATCTTCGGCGGCAGCGTCATTCCCACCTACAGCGTCGTCATCGCGCATGTGAACGACATGGCGCGACCCGGCGAATTCGTGTCCGCCGCAGGCGGCCTGCTCATCCTGCAGGGGGTCGGCGCTGCGGCGGGGCCGGTGATCGCCGGCATCGCCATGAGCACCTTTGGACGGATCGGGCTGCCTTACACCGTCATCGTCGCCCAGATCCTCATGGCGCTCTGGGGTGCCTATCGCAGCCTGCAGCGTCCGACGCCGCAGGATATCGAGAAGGAGCACTTCACTCCTGAGCCCGTCGTCCCCGTGGGAACGCAGCTCGCCCCCGCCCATGCGGAGGCGCGCTGACAGACCGTTCAGACGATGAGCGACTGGCCGCCGTCGACCCAGACGGGCGAGCCCGTGATATGCTTGGCGCGTTTCGAGGCGAGGAAGAGAACGAGCTCCGCCACATCCTCGCTCTCCCCCGCCTCATGGCCGGTGAGCGGGATCTCGCCGCTCGGAAACTCGGCGGGGAACTCAGCCTCTTCCGTGTTGCGCTGGGAGGTGTTCTCCATGATCTGCGTTCCGATCCGCCCCGGACAGACCACATTCACCCGGATCTGATGCTTGGCGAGTTCGACGGCCAGCATCTGCGCCATGGCCACCTGAGCGGCCTTCGTAGCGGAATAGGCCGTCGCGCCCGCGCTCGTGAAGGTGCGCGAGCCGTTGATGGAGGCGGTGATGATGATGGAGCCGCCGCCCGCCTTCTTCAGGTGCGGCACGGCATAGTGGATCGTCAGATACGTGCCGCGCAGGTTGATGTTGACCGTCCGATCCCACTCCTCCGGCTTCAGCTCGTCGATGGGAGCCCAGACGCCGTTGATGCCCGCATTGGCGAAGACGATATCGAGCCGGCCATAGGCCTGCACCAGATCCTCGACCGCCTTCTTCATCTGATCCTCACGCGACACATCGGCCACGAGGGGAATTGCCTTGCCGCCCGAGCGCTCGATCTCCTCGGCGGTCTTGCGGATCTCGTCCTCAGTACGGCTCAGCACGCCCACGCGCGCGCCCTGCTTTGCGAAGAGCAGGGCGGTCGCCTTGCCGATGCCGGATCCTGCGCCCGTCACGAGCGCCACCTTGCCGTCGAGTTCCATGAGCTTGCCTTTCATCAGTCCTGGGAGTGCCTTTCCCTGAACCGGAAGCAGGGCCGCTTGTTCCTTGCGTCACCGGCTCGAGAGATGCCGCCCGGCGAGCGGAGCGCCGGCATCGCAGGCCACGCCGCGCTCCACCTTCAGATCCGCGAGGACCCTGCGCATCAGGGCGTCGCGGACCTCCGGCATCTCCACATCGGTGAGGGAGAGTTCGAGCAGCCACTCCCGCGACAGGGGCACGATGAAAGTTTCGACGGTCAGGGCATGCGAATCCGCAGGCAGGTTGGCGTCGACCCAAGTGGCAGACCAGCGCATCGCGCCCGCATCCGACGCGGAGAGAGAAACCGATTGCGCAGGGCGCCCCAGGAGATGCTCGTAGCCTTGCTGCAGGAACGCGGCATCGCGGCGGGCGAGATCCGGCTCCGGCATGTGCTGGATTTCGTGGGCGGAGCGCAGGCCGACCTCAAGGTCGGCGGCAACGTCTGCGGCTGCGGATGTGAGCCTGGCTTTTTCCGCCCTCCGCTCAAGGTGCCATTCCCGTGGCAGGGTCAGCGAGAAGCAGAGATCCAGCGCAATGCGCCCCGTCAGCCGGGTCTCGCGGGCGATGGGATCGAAGCGCGACCGGAACGGCTCACCCGGCACGCCCTGCGTCGGAAGCGCGGTCGCGGCCTGCGTGGACGGAAACGACGCAAGCGCCGCCAGGATCAGAACCTGAGACGCCTGCGCCTTCATGGATCTCGCGACCGCCATGGTCACATCCTCCTCCGGGCGCGGAGCGCCGTCCTCATGGCAACGCTCTCGCGCTTTGCTGGTTGCCTAGGTGAAAGCATGACGCGGCCTTGAGTTGCCGGAGCGTGGCCCTAACTCGCCTTCACACTTGACCCATTCAGGAGAGCAACGATGCCTATCTCCACGCGCGCGTCTCTCGTCGCCCTGGCCCTCCTCGCGGCGAGCCAGGCTTCGGCGGCAACCTGCCGCGATCCGGCCGGCTTCGAGAAATGGCTCGGCGACATCGAGCGTGAAGCCGTTGCGCAGGGCATCTCGCCGGAGGCGGTCAGGCGAGGATTGTCCGGCGTCACATTCGATCAGAGCGTGATCCGCAAGGATCGCGGTCAGGGCGTCTTCAAGCAGAGCTTCGAGAAATTCGCCGGTCAAAGGGTCTCCGCCTCGCGACTCAAGGGCGGTGCGAACATGCTCAAGCGTCATGCGGCGACCCTTGCCCGCATCGAGCGCGACTTCGGCGTGCCGGGCCCCGTCCTCGTCGCCATCTGGGGACTCGAGACCGACTTCGGCGCGGTCAAGGGCAACCTGCCGGTCATCCGTTCGGTTGCAACCCTGGCCTACGATTGCCGCCGCTCGGAATTCTTCAAGGCGCACCTGTTCGATGCGCTGCGCATCGTGGATCGCGGAGACCTGTCGCCCTCCGAAATGCGCGGGGCCTGGGCGGGCGAGATGGGACAGACCCAGTTCATGCCGTCGTCCTACTTCCGGTATGCCATCGACTACGATGGGGACGGGCGCGCCAATATCCTGCGCTCTCCGGCGGACGTGCTGGCCTCAACGGCCAATTATCTGAGAGGCCACGGCTGGGTGCCGGGCGCGGACTGGTCTCCGGGCTCGCCGAATTTCGAAGTTCTGCGGGAATGGAACAGGTCGCAGGTCTATTCGCGCACCATCGGCTACTACGCCGCGAAGCTGGCCGGGCGCGACGTCTCGATGGCCGAGTTCAGCCGGCAATCCCAATAGTGCGAAGGGCGGGCGCACGACGCCCGCCCTCCACGACAAACCCTCTTGGCGCGTCACCCGCGGGCGCGGGCGCGGATCATGAAGGAATCGTAGGCGTATTCGGCCACCTGGAACCAGAGATATTCCTCGTTCCGGAAAGCCTTGTAGCTGTCGTAGATCTTCTTGAAGTCCGGGTTCTTCGCCGAGAGATCGTCGTAGATCTCGTTCGCCGCCTTGTAGGCCGCGTCCATGATCTCCGGAGAGAAGGGCCGCAGCTGCGCGCCGGCGCCGAGCAGGCTCCTCAGAGCCGCCGGATTGCGGGCATCGTACTTCGCCTGCGTGTCGACGTTGGCATAGCCTGCAGCCGCCTGAATGGCCGCCTGATAGGCCTTCGGCAGCTCGTTCCACTTCTGCAGGTTGATGAAGAAGTGGATGGCGGGACCGCCCTCCCAGAAGCCCGGATAATAGTAGTACGGGGCCACCTTGTTGAGACCAAGCTTCTGGTCGTCATAGGGGGCCACCCATTCCGCGGCGTCGATGGTGCCGCGCTCGAGCGACGGATAGAGATCGCCGCCGGCGATCTGCTGCGGCACCACGCCGAGCTTCGACATGATTTGGCCGGCAAGCCCCGCGATGCGCATCTTGAGACCCTGCAGGTCCTGCACGGTCTTGATCTCCTTGCGGAACCAGCCGCCCATCTGCGCGCCTGTGTTGCCGGCAGGCAGGGCGAAGAGGTTGTGCTTGGCGTAGAACGCGTTCAGCAGGTCGTTGCCGTTGCCGTGATAGAGCCAGGCATTGGTCTGCCGGGAGTTGAGGCCGAAAGGCAGATTGGTGCCGATGGCGAAGGTCGGGTCCTTGCCGACATAGTAATAGGAGCAGGTGTGGCCCATCTCCACGGTGCCGCTGCCGATCGCGTCGGCCGCCTGCGGCGCACCCACGATCTCGCCCGGCGCGAAGGGCTGGATGATGAACTTCCCGTCGGTCGCCTCCGCCACATGCTTGGCCAGCAGCTCGCCGCCGCCGAAGAGCGTGTCGAGGGATTTCGGAAAGGCGGAGGTCATGCGCCAGCGGATCTCCGGCGCGGATTGGGCGATAGCCGGTTTGGCGACGGCTCCGGCAGCCATGCCAGCCGTGGCCGCCGTGAGAAATACGCGACGCTTCATCGATGGTCCTTTCGCAATTGAATGGTGCGGGGCGCGCAGGAGACAGGAAGTTTCAAAACAGCGCCGGAAACGCACATGTTCGTGTCGCTCGTCATAGCGGGCTGAGCGAAAGGAGACAGGGCTGCGAAAGCAGGGACTTCATGCGCTCAGCGCATGAATCGCCCGCGGAGCGGACCGAGGCTGCAGGTTTCCGCCGCCCCGGCATCCCATGGGTGAGGCGAGTCCTCAGAAGATCAGTTCACCCGCGCCCCAGGCCAGCAGGATGAGGATGATGAAAAGCACCAGGAAGATGCCGAACAGGATCTTGGCGATCGTCTTGGCGCCCGATGCGATCCCGGTAAAGCCCAGCGCACCGGCGACGAGGGAGATGACGAGGAAGACCAGAGCCCATTCCAGCATCGTTCCGCCTTTCAAAAGCAAGCTTCGCTGCAGGCACAGGTTCTCAGGGCAGTCCTGGGTTCCGAAAGGGACAGTCCTGGGTTCCGAAACGCCCCGCCGCCCTTCGGGACAGAGCGCTCCTCAGACGACGACAGTCACCGTTTCCGCCGCGCGGGTCAGGCCCGTGTAGAGCCAGCGGCTGCGGTGCTCGCGGAAGGCATAGGATTCATCGAAGAGCACGAGGTCGTCCCACTGGGAGCCCTGGGACTTGTGCACGGTGAGCGCATAGCCGTAGGTGAACTCGTCCGACTCCTTGCGGAGCGCGAAAGGCACCTCCTCCTCCGTTCCCTCGAAGAAGGCCTTGTGCACCGCGACCTCCACGGACCGGCGGCGGGCATCGTCGTCGGCAATGACGTCCATGCGGAGGAAGTCGTTGCGGATTCCGCGCAGGGCATGGATGGTCCAGGTGCCTCCATTGAGAAGCCCCTTGGTCTTGTCGTTGCGCAGGCACACGAGCTTCTCGCCCGCAGCCGGCATCGGATCGCGATAGCCGTTCAACTCGCGCAGGCGCGCATTGTAGAGACGGCGGGTCTTGTTGAGGCCCACCAGCACCTGATCGGCCTTCATGACCATGGCGGCGTCGATCTCGCGGCGACGGATGACGCGGCTCTCGCCATAGATCCCCGGCTCCAGGCGTCCGCCCTCCCGCACCTTCATCGATATGTGGACGATGGGATTGTCCCTGGCCTGCCGGTGCACCTCGGTGAGCATCACGTCGGGCTCGCCTTCCGTGAAGAAGCCTCCGCCCTTCACGGGAGGCAACTGCGCGGGATCCCCGAGGACGAGCACGGGCTGACCGAAAGAGAGGAGATCGCGCCCCAGCTCCTCGTCCACCATGGAGCACTCGTCGATGACGATAAGGTCCGCCTTTGCGGCGGGGCTCTGACGGTTAAGCACGAATTGCGGGCCGTTCTCATCCGACTCCCGCGAGCGATAGATCATCGAGTGAATGGTCGAGGCATCCGTGCAGCCCTTCGTGCGCAGCACCAGAGCGGCCTTGCCCGTATAGGCGCCGAAGGCCACATCCCCGTCCACGCCTTCCGCAATATGCTTGGCGAGCGTCGTCTTGCCGGTGCCCGCATAGCCGAAGAGACGGAAGACCGGGCGGTCGCCGCGGCGGAGCCAGTCCGCGACGGCTTTGAGGGCGGCGTCCTGTTGCGGTGACCATGTCATGCCGTTTTCGCCTCGCGATGCAGGCTGTAGAGAATGCCGATGATGATGCAGAGGCTACCCAAGAAAACATAGAGGTCGAGCGGCTCGCCATAAAGCTGCCAGCCCACGAAGGCGATCAGGGGAATGCGCAGGAAGTCGAGCGGCACGACCATGATCGCATCCCCGCAACGATAGGCATTGGTGAGGCAGTAATGCGCGAGCAGGCCGCCGAGGCTGATGCCGATGAGGGGCAGCACATGAGACGGACCGGCCTTGAGCCAGAAGGCTCCCTCCACGAACAGGAGGTTCATGGGAAGCTGGAGCAGGTTCATGAAGAAGAGGATCGAGAAGGTGCTCTCGGTCCGGGTCAGGCGCTTCGTCAGGATGGCCACGACGGCAAAGGTGAAGGCCACTCCCAGCATGAGGAGACTGGCCGGCTGCAGGGTTTCGAGGCCTGGACGGAGGATGACCAGAACGCCGGCGAACCCCAGCACGACGGCGACGAGCCGCCCCCTGTTCATGCGCTCGTTCAGAAGCGGAATCGCCAGCAGCGCCACCCAGACCGGCGTGGTGAATTCAAGCGCGAAGACAGTCGCGAGCGGCAGGAGCGTGAGGCCGAAGGCCCATCCGTCCGTGCCTGCAAAGTGCAGGACGTTGCGCAGCAGATGCAGCTTGAAGCGCCGCGGCTTCAATCCCGGTCTAAGCTCCGGCTTGAAGAGTGCGAAGGCGAGGAGGATCGCGATGCCCGCCGCGTTGCGCACGGCCAGCATCTCGAAGACCGAGAAGGTCGGCGCGAGCGCCCGCACCGCGACGGCCGTCGCGGAGAAGGAAACGAGAGCGCCGCTCATCCAGAGAACGACGGCGAGGATGCTGCGATGGGGCAAGGCGAACCGGACGACGTGAGTAGGTCTCTTCCGATTACCCCGCCTCCTCGGCGGCGTGAAGACTCCTTCGACGCGATGCGCGTCATGACACAGGCCGCAACCCACCTCGGCATTGCGATGCGAGGCACACGTGGCCTCGCGTCAGTACCGCAACCTCATGCTCTCGCGTGCAGTGATTCTTGAATCAATCCTGCCCGAAGACCCGCATTCGAGTCGGCGCAGCGAAAAATTTTCGCATCCCGGGCAACTTTTTTGTGGGCACCCGAAGGCTGATTTCAATGGCCTCGAAGACCGCCTCGAAACGATCCCGCAAGACCACATCCGTCGACGTCGCGCCAACGCTTCAGCAGAGATCATCATCTACTCTCGTGTACTTTGATGATGCTGTAACATTTTGAAAACATTGCACTTTCCGGTTCATCTTTGAAGATGCTTTGGCCCCCTCAAGTGATACTGAGGAGTCGCAAGCTTAGAGTCGGCGCGCTTCATTCCTCGCCTGCTTTCGCCCCCTGATACGGCAAGTGCAGGCAGGTGATCGGCGGGAAGTATCCACAGAAAAAGTGCGAATTCTACTTTCTACACTTTCCGTTAATCGGAACCCGCTTGGTATAACGACGTTGCCTTCGAAGCGTGACGGTTGCACGCGAAGGCCCTTGAAGGAGGCGGCAATGCCGACAGACGACAAGTCCAACCCGCTGACCATGTTGTTCACGGGTGACACCGGTGCGACCAGCACCAAGAAGAAGACCGCTAAGAAGAGCAGCGCTCGCCGCAGCTCCTCCAGCGCAGCAAAGGGCACCAAGTCCTCTGCTAGGTCCGGAGCTAAGAAGACCGCGACGAAGAAGGTAGCCGCCAAGTCGGCCGCCAAGTCGGCGACGAAATCTTCGAAGGCCCCTGCCAAGAAGGCCGGCACCAAGACGGCCGCGAAGAAGGCTCCTGCCAAGAAGACGGCAGCCAAGTCTGCAGTGAAGTCCTCGGCGAAGAAGACCGCTGCGAAGAAGGCTCCCGCCAGGAAGACGGCGGCCAAGTCTGCAGTGAAGTCCTCGGCCAAGAAGACGGCGGCCAAGAAGGCTCCTGCCAGGAAGACCGCTGCGAAGAAGACCTCGGCTCGTCCTGCAGCAAAGAAGGCTTCAGCTCGTCCCGCCGCCAAGAAGACGGCGGCGCGCAGCGCCAGCCGCAGCGCAGTGAAGTCTTCGTCCCGCAGCACGGCCTCGAAGGCCCGCAGCGCGGCGAAGCCCGCCAAGCGCGCCGCCGCTGCGTCGAGCCGCACGTCCTCGACTAAGAAGTCGGGCACGGTGGCCAAGCGTTCCTCCTCGAGCGCTCGCAAGAGCCCCTCGAAGAAGCGCTGATAAAGACCTGCCCCATGCGCCGGGATAGGGTCTTCCCTATCCGGTGCATGGGCAAAAAAATCGCCCGGCTTCCGCCGGGCGATTTTTGTTTGATGGGTCAGCAGCGCCTTTAGCGGCCCGTGCTCATGGGGTCGCTCTCGCCCCAATAGGGAGTGGCGTTGTAGTAGCGGTGGACATGCTCCTCCCACTCGCGGTCATAGGAGGCATCGTGTCCCTCCGCGGTGCGCCGCGGAGCTCCGCGCAACTGATCCTCCGTCAGGTTCAGCTCGTAGGCATCGAGCTCCGTATTGTACTTCAGGACGCCCCAGGGAAGCGTGTAGTACTCTTCGCCGAGTCCCATGAAGCCGCCGAAGCTCATGACCGCATAGGCGACCCTGCCGGATCTCTTTTCGATCATCACGCGCTCGATCGTGCCGATCTTCTCGCCGTCCGAACGGCGGACGGGGGTTCCCTCCACCTTGTCGCTGGCGATCAGGTTCTGGGTCTCGCGGACTTCGCCGCTCTGTGCCGTGGTCTGCATTAGCTCGCTCCAATTCATCGGTGCCGACGTCAAGGCAACGCTCGGCTCAAAAACCCGGTTCCTGGACCCGGCTTTCCAGTCTTTCCAAGGAACTCTGGGCCGCATCCTTCCTTGCGCCAAGCGCAGCCTTAGGAACCCTGCCGAATCCCTCACGTTGATCCACGTTTCACGATGTCCCCGAGACTATGAAGGAGAGTCCCATGCCCGTTCGCCAGAAGCCGGTCGAAGAGCAGGTCGTCGTCATCACCGGCGCATCCAGCGGCATCGGCCTTGCGACTGCGCACCTTTTCGCCGAGCGTGGGGTCAAGGGCCTCGTGCTGGCCTCGCGCAGCGAGGAGGACCTGCGCAAGGTCGCCGACGACCTGAGCCGCAACGGCACCCGCGCCATCGCCGTCCCGGCCGACGTGAGCAAGCGCGAGGACCTAGAGCGGATCGCGCGGACGGCAATCGAGACCTTCGGCGGCTTCGATACCTGGGTGAACGATGCCGCCGTCGCCATGTACGGAGCCCTGGACAAGGTCCCGATCGAGGACCAGCGGCAGCTCTTCGACGTGAACTACTGGGGCGTCGTCAACGGCTCGCTGATCGCGGCCGATCACCTGCGCCACCGCGGCGGGACGATCATCAATGTGGGCAGCGTCCTCTCCGAACGGACCATGATGCTGCAGGCCCCGTACTCGGCTTCCAAGCATGCCGTGAAGGCCTTCACGGACGGCCTGCGGATGGAGCTGGAGAATCAGGGCGCACCGGTCTCGGTGACGCTGATCAAGCCCTCCTCCATCGATACGCCCTATGTGGAGCACGCCCGCAACTATCTCGACAAGGAGCCGGCGGTTCCGCCACCGACCTATGATCCCCATCTCGTCGCCAAGGCCATCGTCTTCGCAGCCGGGCACAAGCGGCGGGAACTGACCATCGGCTTCGGCGGCTGGGTCATCGGCGCCATGGGCAAGGTCGCCCCGCGCATGGTCGACAAGGCCATGGAGTGGACGGGCTATTCCGCGCAGACCACCAGCGAGCGCGAGCGGCCGGAAATGCGGGACAATCTCTACCGCTCCCGTCGGGACGGCGACATGTATTCGTCCCTTCAGGGCGAGCCGCGCAAGACGAGCTTCCTCCTCGAGGCGCAGATCCATCCCTTCTTCACGGCGGCCCTCATCGCCGGCCTCGGCGCTGCCTTCGCCGCGCTCATGATCGCCCCGCGCGGACGGAACCAGCATCGCCGTCAGGATCGTTCGTACCGGCGGCCGATCCCGCCCTATCAGCCGCAGCCCGTCACGCGCCGCACCGGCAACGGTCATGACAAGCGCAGCTTCGGACCGGGCCATGTAAGTCAGCGGAGCGGCTACGAGGGACGGCCTCAGCCGCGGCACTGACGGCAGGCGGGGCCGGTCTGTCCGGCCCCGCTCTTTTCCGGCAAGCGACAAGATGGCCCTTCGAAAGCCGGTTTCAGGGCCGTCGCCCTCGCGCTAGCCTTCTTCCATGAATGCGATTCGCTCTCTCACCATGGTTCTTGCCCTCCTCGCCGGCAGCTCCGCCCTCGCCCAGGACAAGGGCACGCTGAAACCGAAGCCGCTGCCGCCTCTCGCCAATCCGAACGACCCGAAGCTCGCCGCCAAGGAATTGTTCGGGCGGCGCGACAAACCTGCTTCTCTCCAGGCGCGCGCCATCGGCAGCTATGCCCGCGGCTGCGTCGCCGGCGCGGAGGCGATCCCGGTGGACGGAGAGACCTGGCAGGTGATGCGCCTGTCCCGCAACCGCAACTGGGGGCATCCGCGCCTGATCGCCCTGCTCCAGCGGCTCTCCGCGCGCGTGCCCGAGATCAACGGCTGGCCCGGGCTTCTCGTGGGCGACATCTCGCAGCCGCGCGGCGGTCCCATGCTCACGGGCCATGCCTCCCACCAGATCGGGCTCGATGCGGATGTGTGGCTGACGCCGATGCCGGACCGGCGCCTGTCCCGGGCGGAGCGCGAGGAGATGTCGGCCACGAACGTGGTGCGCAGCGACTGGCGCGATGTGGACCCTAAGATCTGGACGCCCCAGCACACAGCCCTTATCCGCGCTGCGGCGAAGGAGAAGGACGTGGCGCGCATCTTCGTGAACCCGGCAATCAAGAAGGCGCTGTGCCGGGAAGCGGGGGAGGACCGGGGATGGCTGACCAAGGTGCGCCCGATGTTCGGCCACAACTATCACTTCCATATCCGCCTTGCCTGCCCGGCGGGCGATGCCGGTTGTGCGGATCAGGCCCCACCCCCGGGCGGGGACGGATGCGGCGCTGAACTGGCGCAGTGGTTTACGCCGCAGATGCTCCACCCGAAGCCGGGCAAGCCACGCCCACCGCTGACGATGGCCCAGTTGCCGAACGAGTGCAGCCGGGTGCTCATGGCTCCTTGAGGGAGCTCACGGAAAGCGGATCCGGTTTTGCGGTCCGACAGGGCAGCTGGAGGAAAGACGAGCGGGTTGCTCTCGAGAGCAACCCGCTCGGACCTTGATTTAAGCAGCGACGCCGGTCCCGATGGGGCAGGACACGCCCGTGCCTCCCAAGCCGCAATAGCCGTTCGGATTCTTGGCCAGGTACTGCTGGTGGTAGTCCTCGGCGAAATAGAACGGGCCCGCATCGAGTACCTCGGTGGTAACGGGTCCGTAGCCGCGGCCCGCAAGAGCCTCGCCATAGGCCTTCTTCGATGCCTCGGCGGCCCTGCGCTGCTCCTCGTTGAAGACATAGATCCCGGAGCGGTACTGCGTGCCGACATCGTTGCCCTGGCGCATGCCCTGGGTGGGATCGTGGTTCTCCCAGAAGGTCCTGAGCAGGCCTTCGTACGAAATCTTCTTCGGATCGTAGACCACGAGCACGACCTCGTTGTGCCCCGTCAGGCCGGAGCAGACCTCCTCATAGGTGGGATTGGGCGTGATGCCGGCCGCATAGCCCGCCGCCGTGATCCAGACCCCATCGCCGAGCTGCCAGAACTTGCGCTCCGCCCCCCAGAAGCAGCCGAGCCCGAACACGGCCTTCTCCAGACCCTCGGGATAGGGCCCCTGGAGCGGACGTCCGTTGATGAAATGGGTCTCGGCGGTCGGAAGCGGGTTCGGCCGTCCGGGGAGAGCCTGGTCCGCGGTCGGCATTTCGGTCTTCTTGCGGAAAGTGAACATGGGGACCCTCGCGTGATCCCCCTCAATGTAGGCGTGCGCCGCCCTTGGCGGGAGGGGCCGCGACCTCACGGGGCCGTGAGGGCTCGTTTCTCGCGTCGAAAGGAGGGCGCCGGCCTTCCTGCCGTCTCCGAAGGCCTCAGCGGTCTGCCAGATAGCCGATGGGCTCCATGGATTTCTGCCCCACCCAGAGCAGGAGCAGCCCGACGAGAAGTCCGGTCAGGGAGGCGGGGAGCTGGAGCAGATAGGCGGAAGCCGGGTTCCAGAGCCAGGAATAGACCTGCTGGGCGGCGCGCGCCTCCAGGCCCGGCACGCCTCCCGGGACAAGGGTATCGAGGACACCGCCCACGGAGGAGAACGCCACCGCATTGTTAACGATGGAGCGCGTGCCATCGATCACCAGGCCGATGAACCCCGCCGCCACGAGCAAGAGACCCACAATCCGCGCCAGAAACCTCAAGGGACACCCCTATCCAAAACAGAGCTGGGACATCTAGAGCGATTTGACGCAACGGCAAAGGCCGTGAATTGCGAAATTCTCAAAAGTTCGTTCTTGCTTTTCTGCCCCTTTTGGCGATACACGGACCCCCTCCGCCGCGAGAGGCGGAGAACCCTTGTCTGCTTCGCACCAGACGAAGAAACAGGGTTGCACGGCCCGAAGACGGCCGCTGCGGAGGGGTGGCCGAGTGGTTGAAGGCGCACGCCTGGAAAGTGTGTATACGGGAAACCGTATCGCGGGTTCGAATCCCGCTCCCTCCGCCATTGTCTGACCCGCAGAAAATCCAAGCTTTTTCAATGCCGCCGGCCCGCATGTACACGGGATTGTACACATGCCGGACCACCTCACGCGCGCCCCGGCGGGCCTCGTCTTCCAGATCCGAATCCCCAAGGCCCTCGACCCGGGCTTGTCCCGTGCCCCGATCCGGGTGACCCTGGGACAGGTCCGGATTCGCGAGGCCACTACCTGCAAGTGACCTTGGAGGAAGGAGCGGCCCGCGCGCACTCCGACCTGCCGCCGCGCCAGACCGCCTCCTGCTCCCGTTCCTGCGCGGCGAGGGCATTGAGCCGTATCACGGGGTCTGGATCGCCATTCCACTGAACATGGTTACCGTCGAGGGCGCGGCCCGCATCGGGCGAATATGAGATGCAGTGGATGCATCAGGCGCCCGACTGGAGCGGGATACCGGCATAGGCGGCCTCGAGGATCGCCCGGTAGTCCGCCTCGCTGGCAGGACGGGGATTGGTCGCGGAGGAGTGATCTTCGGTCGCGCTTCTTGCGATTGCGGCGAAGCTGTCTCGCGGCACCTTCATGTCGGACAGCGTCGCCGGCATGCCGAGCCCCGCATTGAGTCTGCGGAAATAATCCGCCAGATCATCGCCGTCGTTCAATCCCAGTCGTTGGCGGATCGTGGCGTACTTTGCCTCGGCATGAGTGCGGTTGAACTCGAGAACGTAAGGCAACAGCACCGCGTTGAGGGTGCCGTGGTGCAGCGACACCTCCTTCAGACCTCCGAGAGGATGCGAGAGCGCGTGAACGGCGCCGAGGCCTTTCTGAAAGGTCAGGCCTCCCTCGAGCGCAGCCATCATCATCTCGTGCCGGGCCGCGCGATCGGATCCCTGGGCCACCGCCCGCTCGATGTGACTGATGGCGCGAACCAGACCATCGAGCGCGATGGCCTCTGCCGGCGGATTGAAGCGTGGGCTGAGGAAGGTCTCGATGCAGTGGGTGATCGCGTCCATACCCGTTGCGGCCGTCAGTGCCGGGGGCAGCCCGAGCGTGAGATCCGGATCGCAGACGGCGCGCTTGGGAATGAGATGAGGGGAGATGAACCCGAGCTTGCGGCCATCCTCCAAGGTGATCAGGGCCGCCCGGCCGACCTCACTGCCGGTCCCGGCGGTCGTTGGAATGGCAATGAGCGGCGCCACGGCCGCGGTGATCCTGAGAATCCCACCGAGGATCGCCGCATACTGCTCCAACGGTCCCTCGTGGGTGGACAGGAGAGCCACGCCCTTCGCCAGATCGATCGGGGAGCCTCCCCCAATGGCGATCAGGCCGTCGCAGGCATGGGACCGGTAGAAATCCAGCGCTGCCGCCACGGCGCTCTGAGTGGGGTTCGTGGGCGTATCGGTGAAGACCGGAACACGCTGACCTGCGGGGAGAACCTCCGTCAGGCAGTCGACCAGTCCGGCTCGCACGATGCCTGCATCCGCAACGATGAGCGGAGCCCTGATGCCGAGCTCCCGCATATCGTCGCCGACGTCCGATAGAGCGCCAGCCGCGAATCGGATGGTCGTCAGATAGGAGATCAAAGACATTCCAGCTCCTCCGTGCCGTTCTGTTTGGGGCGTCCTGCGGGTACGATCTCTGTCGCATCCACTCTGTGCTTCAAGTCCAGCATCGCGCAGAACGGCAATTCTGATCAATCCACTTTGGCTCGAGCCCAGATCGTCATGTAGGCTTGATCGAATTTTATCCCTGGACGGCCAGAGAGTGGCGCCGGGCTGCACCTGTGTGGCTCGGCGTAACACCCTCTCAATCCGGCAATTCTCTCCGTGAGCCACCTGACGCCCTCGGCAGGGATCGAGATCCCGTGGTAGAGTGGACTTGGCCTCACCCGTACACGTCCATGTTTCGAATCCCGCCAGGCCTCCGATCAACATCCAGGGTATAGTAGCGGCATGCGAGTCACAGATGCTTTCGCCTCTTCCTTGTTCGACCGCCAATCCGTTCTGATCACGGGCGGCACGAGTGGAATCGGACTTGCCTGCGCCAGGGCTTTCCGAGACCTGGGAGCGAACGTCACGGCGACGGGAGCGAGCGAGGCCGAGCGGATGCGGGCAGCGGATAACGAAAGCAATGCAGGAATCTCGTTTGCGGCTCTCGACGTGCGTGACGGCTCGGCGATCAACCACTCGCTCACGCAGCTCGACCGCCTGGACATTCTCGTCAACGCCGCGGGCGTGATCCGCCGCGACATGGAGCACGACCCGGAGGTCTTCGCCGACGTCATCGACGTCAATTTGACCGGAGCCATGAGGGTCTGCTCCGCCGCCCAAGCGATGTTGCGTGAGACCGAGGGCTCCGTCATCAATATTGCATCCATGCTCACCTTCTTCGGGGGCCCCCGAATTCCGGCCTATAGCGCCTCGAAGGGCGGCATTGGCCAGCTGACCAAGAGCCTCGCCGCCGCATGGGCGTCAGATGGCATCCGCGTCAATGCCGTTGCACCGGGCTGGATCGCAACGCCGCTCACGAAGGCCCTGCAGGATGACCTCGAACGCAGCCGCCCCATTCTCTCCCGGACACCCATGGCGCGCTGGGGCACGCCGGAAGAAGTGGCCGGCGGCGTCGTTTTCCTGGCCTCGCCCGCGGCCCGATTCGTGACGGGTGCCATCCTCGCCATCGATGGCGGGTACTTGACGATGTAGATGCAACAGAGCGCACAGGAGCAGAGCGCATGCCCGGTCCAGAATCCACCTCCCCTGTTACGCCCGTGAACGACAAGTGGGTGCCCTACAAGCATCCACAGCCGAAGGACTCGCCGCCTGAGCTCGTGATTCCGAACGCCATTCCGACGGATGAGCGGATCTGGGTTCCGGTGGAGGAGAATGTATGGTTCCGCCCTCTGCTTCTTGCGGCCTCGCGCGGATATTGGATGAACCTTCTGCGCGTGCGAAAATCCGGCGTGCTATCGCGCCATCGCCATCCCCAACCGGTGCATGCATTCGTGCTGCGGGGAGAATGGCGGTATCTGGAGCATGACTGGGTTGCGACCGAGGGCTCCTATGCCTATGAGGCTCCCGGCGAGACGCATACGCTGGTTGTCGATCCGCATGTCGAGGAGATGATCACCCTGTTCCAAGTGAACGGGGCCATGATCTATGTCGATCCGGATGGCAGTGCGATCGGATTCGACGATGTCTTCACACGCATCGAGAAGTGTCGGGCGCATTACGCGCAGAACGGCCTCGGCGCCGACTATATCGATCAGTTCATTCGCTGAAATGGAGCCTATTGTCCCCATCCGTCGGAGAGGTCAGCCCTCCCGGGGGATAGCGGTCTGCCGGGAGCGCAGCGCTCCCACCAGCACCGGTACGGACCAGACGAGCAGCGTCACCACCCCGAGTGCGCCTGCGATCGGGCGCTCAAAGAACGCCAGAAAGCTCCCATCCGACTTGATCATGGAGGTTACGAAGTTCTCCTCAACCATGGGGCCGAGCACAATGCCGAGAATGCAGGGAGCAACCGGAATGTCGTTCTCCTCCATCAGAAAGCCGAGTACGCCAAAAACCAGCATCACGGCCACGCCGAAGGTGGAGTTGTTGATGGCGAAGGCGCCCACGATGCAGAACATGAGGATGCACGGCATCAGAATCTCGCGTGGAATGCGCAGGATGGTCCGGGCCCCTTTGATGGCGGCCCAGCCCAGGGGCAGCATCACCAGATTGGCGAGAATGAAGATGATGAACACCGCATAGATGTATTGCGGATTCTCCAGAAAGATGGTCGGCCCCGGGTTCATGTTCTTCAGGTAGAGTACGCCGATGACGACGGCGGTGATGCTGTCGCCCGGAATGCCGAAGACAAGAGCCGGCACCCACGCGCCAGCCAGGGCTGCGTTGTTCGCCGACGTACTCTCGACGATGCCTTCCACGTGTCCTTTCCCGAACTTCTCGGGTGTGCGGGACAGCTTCTTGCTGACGGCATAGCTCACCCAGGCTGCGATATCAGCGCCCGCGCCGGGCAGGGCGCCGATGATCGTGCCCAGCACGTTTCCGCGCACTTGCTGGCGCCAGTACCGCACGATCATCCGGCCCCAGCCGCGGAAGAGGTTTCCCACCACGGCCTGCGGCGTGGCTTGCACTCTGCGCGAGATCACGAACCGGAAGATCTCGGACACGGCGAACAGTCCGATCATTGCGGCGATGAAGTTCACACCTCCGGTGAGCTCGGCGTTTCCGAAGGTGAAACGGGGCACGCCGGCGGGATTGTTCAGGCCGATGGTCGAGGCGAAGAGGCCGATGAACAGGCTGACGAAGCCTTTGACCGGCGACGCCGTTCCGATGAACACTGCGCAGGTGAGACCGAGCAGGGCCAGCCAGAAGTACTCGAACGAGCTGAACTGCAGGGCGACCTCGGCGAGAACCGGAGCGGACAGGATCAGCACGATTGTCCCGAACAATCCGCCGATAACCGAGAAGAGCAGGTTTGCGCCGAGCGCGATCTCTCCTTCCCCGTTGCGGGTCATCGTGTAGGCCTCGTCTGTATAGGCCGCCGAGGCGGGGGTCCCCGGAATGCGCAGCAACGTGCCCGGAATGTCTCCGGCAAAAATTGCCATGGCGGAACAGGTCACCATGGCCCCCACCGCCGGGACGGGATCCATGAAGAAGGTCACCGGAACGAGCAGCGCAATCGCCATCGTCGCGGTCAGGCCGGGGATAGCACCGACGACGAGCCCGAATATGGCCGCGAGCAGGATGGTCACCAGCACAGACGGCTGGAACACGAGGCCGAAAGCGGTCGTGATCGCACTCATGACATCACCGGGTCAGGGCCCAAGGAGCCCGAGTGGCAGGGGAACCCGCAGCAGGCCGACGAAGGTCTGCTGGATCAGCATCGTTGTGGCGATCGCAGCCGCTGCGGCGACCCACCAGCGCACTCCCATCGTCCTCAGAAAGACGAGGAGGATAAGGATGGAAACCGGGACGAAGCCGATCGTCGCTGCGGTCAGGATGTAGGCCATGACCAGACCGAAAACGACGGCCAGCTTCGTCCAGGCATGATGCGTGCGCGCCCAGTCGCTCCAGATCACCGCGCCCTGCCAGTGCCGCAGCCCCGAAGCGACCAGCAGGACGCCGCACCCGCCAAGGCCGACGGCGATGAGCATGGGGAAGACGGCTGCGCCGTATTCCTGTCCCGGAATGGCCGGAAGCGTCCTCGCATAAGCGAATGTCGCAATCGCGAAGGCGAGGAGCAGGATGCCGATCACCGCATCATTGACGCGCATCGGGACAGCCCCTACTTGGCAAGCCCGACCTTTTTCATCACGGCTCCGAGATCCTCGTCGCTCTTCTTCCAGAATTGCAGGAAGTCGTCGCCGGCCGCGAATTTTACGCCAAAGCCCCGCTGGCCCATGAATTCGTTGTACTCTTTGCTCTTGTAGATCTTGTCCAGCGCCTCGGTGAGCCGTTTCGTGACGTCCTCAGGCATGCCCTTCGGTCCGACGATTCCGCGCCAGGCGCCGATGGCCCATTTGCTGCCGGTCTCCTCCTCCAGCGTCGGAACATTCGGGAAAGCCGGGTTACGCTCGGGATTCATGACGGCAAGGCTCTTGACGCGTCCGGCATCGATGAGCGAGCGCGCCTCCGGTAGGGAGCTGGGGACGATCTCGACGCCGCCCGCAACGAGATCCTGCAGCCCCGGCGCAGCGCCCTGGCTCGGAATCCAGCGGACGGTGCTCGGATCGATGTTGAGACTGTCGAGCATGCCAGCAATACCGAGATGCCAGATGCCGCCCTGCCCCGTGCCCGAGGCTTTGAACTTGCCCGGGTTCTTCTTGATGTCCTCGACCAGATCCTTCACGGACTTGTAGGGCGCATCAGCCCGAACCTGCACGCCGGCGGGATCGAGGTTCATCAGCGCAATCGGGGTGTAATCATTGTAGCTACGCTCGGTGAGCCCCTGCCAATGCAGCATTCCGATTTCGACCGTTGCCAGCCCCAAGGTGTAGCCGTCCGGGGCGGCTGCCGCGATCGCCTCGTGGCCGACGACGCCGCTGCCGCCGGTCCGGTTGACGACGTTGACCGGTTGGCCGAGCTCCTTCTCGAGCAGCGACCCGATGATACGGGCCGTCGCATCCGTCCCGCCGCCAGCGGCCCAGGGCACAATGATGGTGATCGGCCGCTCAGGATAGGCTGCCCATGCCGACCCGGCAGCGGCAGCGAGCGAAACGGCAGCAACAGCGAATGTCTTCAGGAAATTACGGCGTAGCATTCTTTCCTCCCAATATGCCTGCTCCTTGTTCTGGTGGAGCCGGTCCTTGATCTACGTTGCGTCACAAAAAGATTATCGACCAGTCTGCCTTGTTTTCCACCTCCTGCTGCCCATTGTTGACCCGATCCTGAACTTGCCGCCCTAGCGGATGAGCAGGGCGCTCCCGTAGAGCCCAAGTCCGAAGACCACATGACCTGCGATATTGAGGACCCTGACCTGTTGGGCGTTGGGGCGCTTGGATGCTGCGATGCCGGCCCCCATGCCGGGCTGCAGCAGAAACCAGCCGGCTCCCACGGTCATGAGGCCCACGGCTAATGCCGGCACGAGGCTCGGCGCGGCAGGCCAGTCTGGGCGAGCGAAGATCAGGAGCAGACCCGCATAGACAATGCCAACCGCGTAATGGCCGAGCCAGCCGACGGCATGTTCATGAGGAAAGGGGCGCGCGAGCGTGATGTCGTCGTGAAATACCCTGCCTTCGGTGATGTGACAGAACCAGCGTCCCACCAGCTTCCAATTCGGCGCTGGAATCCTAAAAAACCGCTGCAGGAGGAGCGCCCAGAGGTCGAGTAAAGCGGTTGCGCCAACTCCGATGAGAACCGTGCGATAGAGAAATTCGATCATCTGTCAGTTCCGTCTCCTCCACCCGGCTTCGCGGGCGCATCTACGGCATGTACTGTCCGCCATTCACCTCCATGATTTGGCCGGTGACGTATCCGCTGAGACGGTTCGAGGCGAGATAAAGAAAGGCGCCGACGCAATCCTCCGCAGAGCCGAGGCGATCCATGGGAATCGTGGCCTGCATGGCAGTCAACTGCTCCGGGGTCGAATAGCGCTCGTGGAAGGGGGTCATGATGACGCCGGGAGAAACCGCATTGACGCGAATACCGTCCTTGACGAGTTCCTTGGCCCAGCCCCGCGTCGCCACCGAGATGAACCCTTTGGCCGCCGCATAGATGACCGAGCCCGGTCCGCCGCCATGACGGGCCGCAATCGACGAGACATTGATGATGGAGCCGCTGCGCTGCGCCCGCATATGGGAGGCGCCCTCTCGCACGAAGCGCACGACCTGCTCGACGTTCAGCGCGAGCACCGCATCGACATACTCGTCCGTATAATCCTGGATCGGGGTCCGCTTGACCAGGCCGCCGGCATTGTTGACGAGAACATCCAGCCGGCCGAAGCGATCGACGGTACTCGCCACAACCCGTGCCGCCGCCTCGGGCTCGGTCACATCGGCCTGGATCAGAAACGCCTCCCCGCCAGCGGCCTGCACCTCTTCGACGACCTGCCGCGCCGGGGCCTCACTGGCGTTGTAGTGGATCGCCACGTGCGCCTTGCTACGCCCGAATGCGATGGCCGCTGCGGCTCCGATGCCGGTACTCGCACCGGTGATGAGGATGGCCTTTCCGGCGAGGTCTGGAA
Organism: Microvirga roseola; assembly: GCF_020866965.1. Taxonomy (GTDB): domain Bacteria; phylum Pseudomonadota; class Alphaproteobacteria; order Rhizobiales; family Beijerinckiaceae; genus Microvirga; species Microvirga roseola. The sequence continues at coordinate 165,768 of NZ_JAJATX010000002.1, read as the reverse complement.
TGGTGGGATAAGTCTCTGGTGATGTCATTGCAGGAACTCTGGCGAGATGAGGCTTGGAAGGAAGAGAACAAGGTCCGGCCACAGGATGATCAGAATGAGCACCAGGAGCATCGGCACCAGCATGATGAGGACATCCTTCAGGACATCGTAGAGACGCTTCTCAGCGATCGAGCAGGCGATGAGCAGACAGAGCCCATAGGGTGGCGTGATGAGGCCGAAAGCAAGCGAGACGATGCCGATCATAGCAAACTGCACCGGATCCATGCCGACCGACTGGGTAAGCGGCTGCAGGATCGTTCCCACGATGATGATGGCCGGGATCGCATCGAGGAAGCATCCGACGATAAGAAAGGTCGCTGCAACCAGGAGACCCATCCCGATCTGGCCCAGGTCCCAGGCCGCGACATTCGCGAGGATCGCCTGCGGGATCTTGTAGTAGGCGAGAAGCCAGCCGAAGGCGCTGGCCGTTCCAACGCAAAAGAGTGCAATCGAGGCGAAGCGCCCCGTATCGAGAAGGGCTTCGTAGAAACCACGAAAGGTCATCTGCCGGTAATAGAGAACGCTCAGGAATGTCGCATAAAGGACAGCGATGCACGCGGCTTCCGTGGCCGTGAACCAGCCGAAGACCTTGCCGCCGATGATGATGAGCGGCGTCATCAGTGCAGGGATCGAGACCACCAGGCCGCGCCCAAACTCCAGCCAGGTGGCGCGCGGGTAGGTCGGGTAGCCGCGGATCTTCGCATAGGCGTGCACGGTCGCCATCTGCGCGAAGGCGATCAGCGCGCCAGGAACAACGCCTGCAAGGAAGAGCGCGCCGATGGAGGTGGTGAGAACACCGCCCCAGATGATCATCAGAATCGACGGTGGAATGATGACAGCCAGCACCGAGGAGACGGCTGTGATCGCAACGGAGAAGCTGTCGTCGTATCCCTCCTGGCGCTGGGCGTCGATGAAGATCTTCGACTGACTGGCCGCATCCGCAGTGGAGGATCCGGAGATGCCAGCAAAGAAGAAGGACAGGACCACATTGATCTGGGCAAGCCCGCCGGGGAAGTGTCCGACCATCGCCCGTGAGAGGCGCAGCAACTGTTTCGTGATGCCGCCCCCGTTCATGAGATTCGCGGTCAGGAGGAAGAACGGGACTGCGAGCAGAATGAACGAATTATAGGCGTTGAAGGTCTCCTGGAGGAGCGTCATCGCCGACAGGCGTGGCTCGATCAGAAGGATCGGCAAGCAGGCGAGTGCAAGGGAGAATGCGACCGGCACGCGCAGGAACAGGCAGAGGAAGAAGAGACCGAACAGGATCGTGGCGGCCTGCCCCGAGGAAAGGATGGAGCCGGTCATGCAGATTTCCCCGAGAGGATGCGGAGATCATCATAGGCCTGCTCCCCCAGGAACAGGAGCCAGCTGAACCCGGCGATCGGCCACGCGATATGGATGATCCAGAGCGGCAGTTCGGCCAGTTCGGATATTCTGTACCAGGCGAATTCGGTGAACTCGACACCCATCCAGAGAAACACGAAGGCGATGATGCCGATTCCTGTTCGGGCGATCAGGCGCAGCACCGCATTGGGTTTCGCCGACAGCAATGGCCACATGTCGACCTCGAAGTGTTTGCTCTCGCGCACACCGACGGTGGCGCCGATCATGATCGTCCAGACGAAGAGCAGGCGAGCCATTTCCTCAGTCCAGATCCAGTGTGGCAGGAAGGGTAGAAAACGCGCGAAAACCTGCAAAGTGACCGGGAAGATCAGGATCAGGATTGAGACGGCGAGAATAATGCAAAGAAACCTATGATAGAGTGCGGACACTTTGCGCCATCCGCCCCCGGGCTGATCATCATAAGTCGCGTCAGTCATGGCTGCCTCTCGGACTCAATCTCCCTCGATACGTGGGGGCTGCTGGACGAGTCCGACCAGCAGCCCAATGAGATCTGCAGCCTCACTTGATGGCGTTGATCTTGGCCAGGATCTCCTCCGCACCGATCTCCTTGGCATAGGCAGCAAGCACCGGATCGACTGCGGCTTTCATGGCTTCGCGGTCAGCGAACGGCACACGTTTCAGCTTGCCCGCGCTTTCCAGCGCTTCGAGTTTTGCGGTGTCTTCGCTCGACTCGATCTGACGTCCGTGTGCGCCAGCTTCCTTGCCCGCCTTCGCCACGCAGGCCTGCAGTTCGGCGGGCATATTGCGGAAGGTCTTACCTGAGAACACGATGGGACGGATCGTGATCGCATGCTGCGTCATCGCGAGTTGCGGCGCGACTTCGAAGAAGCGCATCTGCTCGACACCGGCGGCTTCGTTCTCGCCTGCTTCGATGACGCCATTCTGAATGCCGTTATAGATCTCGTTATAGGCGATGACGGTCGGCGCCATGCCCGCGGCCTGGAACGTGCGACTCCAGATCGGTGCGCCCTGGACGCGGACTTTCAGGTTCTTCAGATCCTCCATGTTCCCAAGCGGCTTCGTCGCAAAGATATTGCGGATGCCCCCCCCGGCATATCCTACCAGCATCACGTCGGCGCGTTTGCCGATCTCGTCCGCAATAGGTTTCAGGAGATCCTGGTCCAGCACCGCGTTCCAGTGATCCAGGTCGCGGAAGAGGAATGGTGCGTCGATGAAAGGAGCCGCCTTCGAGAAGGTCGACATGTGTGCGGGAGACACAACGGCGAAATCCACCGCCCGCCCCTGCGACATGTATTCGAAATACTGCTTCTCCAATCCCAGTTCGCTGTTCTTGTGGAGCACGATGTTGAGCGGTTTTCCGTAACAAGCCTTGAGAAGCTCTCCGAACTTGGCCAGCGACTTCGTAAAGGCATGATCGTCGTTGAACTGGGATGCGCCATGGAGCTCGATGGCCTGCTGCCCGTACGCGCCCGAAATGCTGAGAGCCAATCCTGCGCCGAGAAATCCCGCGGTAAGTATCCTTCTCATATTCATTTCCTCCCTCATGGCCCTCTGGCGGGGCTCATGGCGATATCCTGCAAGGCAATGGAATATTTTTCAATACTGCCGCGGCGTGAACTTTGATATTTCGCAGAGTTATCTGCCTTGAGTACTTCGTATTTACATCACAGTATCAATCATAATTTTACGCAACAATTCATCACTTCCCTCGGGCGGCGCTCGCCCGAAGGTTTATGAAGGATTCTGAGCCCCCCAGCTCAGTTGCCGTTGCTTCTCGTGCGCACCTCCATTTTAGGCGAGCTGCACTCAGCCCTGCGGGCGGCCATTCAGCTGCGAGAGAACGTCTGTGAGATGAGGCACCAGCTTACTGCCGTGTCCCAGCGCATTGGCCAGAGTCAGGGTCTGCAGAACGGCAGGACCCACGAGCCCCACCGTCTTGGCAGCATTCGCCATGGCGATGAAGTAGCTGAGGTCCTTTCGGGCATTGGTGATGGCAAATTGCAGCCGGCTCGCATCGCCCTCAAGCACGTAGGGCATGATCATCTGGAACATCGCGCTGTTCGCCCCGCCTGCGGACACCAGGTCGTACAGGGCCTTCGGTTCTACGCCGGCCGCGCGGGCGGTCGCCACCGCCTCTGCGACAACGCTCGCATGGCTCATCGCCATGAAGTTGTTGATGAGCTTGATCTTGTGCCCCGCACTCAGCTCCCCGACCCGAAACACGTTCTCGGCGAAGCACTTGAGAATGGGCAGGATCTCATCGAACAGTTCCTGGCTGGCGCCGACCATAACGTTGAGCCGCCCTTCTTGCGCTTCCTTCGGCGTACGCGCCAGCGGCGCATCGACGAAGCGCAGGCCCGCAGCGTGGTAGTCCGCGGCGATTCTGAGCGTCGAGACAGGGTTGGCCGTAGAAGTATCGATGTGAATGAACCCGTCCCGCGCACCGGCGAGCATGCCGCTGTCGCCATAGACGAGGCCTTCCACATCCTCCGACGTGGGAACGCAGGTGAGCACGAGATCGGAAGCGGCCGCCACCTCGCGCGGGCTCTTCGCCTCTGTGGCTCCGCGAGCAATGAGGTCATCCACGCGTTCGCGGCTGCGGTTGGCCAGAATCGTGAGCCTGTGGCCCTTCTCCATGAGGTTCTTGGCCATGCCATGCCCCATGAGACCTATGCCGATGAAGCCGATATTCGCCATGCTCTTCCTCCCTGTCCTGTCTGTCGTACCCTGCCTCTGAAGCTTGGGCAGCCCGTTTCCCTGCTCCGTCCTCTTGTCAGATCGTCATGACAACATCCTGCTCCGCCGGCGTGCAAAGCCGCGCGTGTTCGGCAATGCAAAGCGTCAGATGATACAAGAGACGCGTCGGCACGTGCCGCGAAAGAGGCTCCCCTTGAGCCGAGACATGATTGATCCAGAGCGGCCCGGACGCCGGAAAATGCGTGGCCAGCATTGCGGTGAGGAAGGTGTTCGCCTCGGCGAGGTCGGCCTCAAGAAACTCCGCCCGTGCCAGGGCAGCCTTCACCGCCTCGGTCTGAGGCCATAGGAGCCGTGCGGGCTCGAGCACTACGCCGTGAGGGTCCATGGCTTCGACCACAAGGCCTGCATGATCGACCCCGTACCGGCGGGCGGTCTCGTATAGCCGCTCGGCCGGCGCGAGCACCTCCTTGTCGCCGGTTAGCCGGTTGTAGTGTATAAGTAGCCAGACCCACTCGAAATGATGTCCCGGCTCACGGATCAGTCCGGCCTGCCCGGAAGCCGGCGACAGATCGGCCTCGAGGAACTCCCGCAATGTGCCCGTCGGCTTGTCGAAGAATCGTTCGTGAAACAGCCGTATGATCTCCCGCGCCGGGTCGATCCAGGCCTCGTCTCCTGTCGTTTCGAACCAGGCGAGCATTGCTTCAAGAAGATGCATGTGCGGGTTTTGCCGACGGGGGCCCTGCTCCCTGTTGGCCTCCCTCCACCCGCCGTGGACCGGGTCCTTCAAGGTGCGGTCGAGCGTGGCAAGGGTTTCTCTCGCCACAGTCAGAGCCTCCGGATCACCGCTTGCGCGGCCCCACCAGGCGAGGCCGAAGAGCACGAAAGCCTGATCATAGAAGTCGACGAGATCGGCCCTTGCCCAGTGCCCATCCAGACTGACAGACGCCGCGAAGGCCCCGTCGGGGCGCTTCAGCCTCGTCATCATGAAATCCAATGCCTGCCGGGCAGCGTCGAGGGCCCAGTCCTCGCGCGCAAGGTAATACGCATGGCTGAAGGTGTAGAGCATGCGGGCCTGGACCAGGCAGGAGCGCCTGTCCTCAGGAACGGGGTGCCCCTCCGACGTCAGCTCAGTGACATAGCCGCCGAGCCGAGGATCGAACGCGCGCTCTGCCCAGAAAGGCAAGACTTGGTCAAGAAGGAAGACGCGAGGATTTATCGTAGCCTCAACCATAAACCAGTCACTGATGCGGACAGGCCTAAAGATGCCCGTCAGAAAAGAACCTGCAGATCGCCGTCGACTGCGATAGCCTGACCCGAGATCGTGCGCCCCAGGGGCGAGCACAGGAAGACGATCTGATCGGCGAGTTGCTGGGCCGTCACGTATTCCCTCAAGGAGGTGTTCGCGAGCGCCCGGCGCTGCATCTCGTCGAAGGATACGCCAAGCTGTTGAGCCTTCGCTTCGAGCACGCGGCGCTGCCGGTCGCCTGCGACCACCCCGGGCAGGACCGCATTCACCCGGATTCCGTCCTCACCGAGCTCCCTCGAGAGGGATTTCGTGAAGCCGATCACGGCCCATTTGGCCGCTGCATAGGGGGTACGCAGGGGAAAGCCGAAGCGGCCCGCCGCGGACGAGAGATTCACGATCGAGGCATTCTCGCTCTTTCTCAGGTGGGGGACGGCCAAGCGCGTGCAGTTGAACTGGCCTGTAATGCACACCTCAAGCGTCCGATCCCAATCCTCGGGGTTGATCTCCTCCACCCGTGCGGTCGGCCCTGCGATACCGGCGTTGTTGATGAGAGCATCAAGCCCGCCAAGGATGGTCAGAGCTTCCTCGAACACCCGGGCGACATCGCCCCGATCCGCAACATCGCCGTAGGACGACGTCAGCTCGGGATCGGTTGAGGTCGCCGCATCAAGGGCGGAGAGATCGACGTCACAGATATGCACGCGTGCGCCCTCCCGCTGGAAAGTACGAGCGATTTCAAGCCCGATTCCGGCTGCGCCCGCGGTTATCAGCACCCGCAGTCCCTCGATATTGAGATCCATTCTCGTCTCCGTCCCTCCAGCCGGCCCCTGTGCATGCGAGGCCTGTTCCCATTTTTTCGCCCGCTCCTGGCGGAGCGTTCTCTGAAGGCCTCGTCGTCCGCCTAATCCAGCAAACGTCCGGTGCTCTCGATGAAGTCAGCTGCGCCCTGGATGTCGTCGACGAGCGCCTGGCGCGCAGCTGTCCGGTCTCCGGCCCTGACTGCAGCCACGAGACGGCCGTGATGCTCCGTCGCGCCGCCCGTCCGCATTCGCTCGGGAGAAGCCTTGAGGTCGAAGTTCAGAACCGGGCCGATCTTCAGCCAGAGGCCTTCGATGATCCCCACCAGCGACGGCAGGCCGGAGGCGCGATAGACGGCGAAGTGTAGCTCCTTGTTCGCGCGCACGGCCCGATCCGCATGCGGATCGGGGCTGCGTGCCTCGGCCAGGAACTGCTGCTCGAAGCGTCCCATCGCCGCCAGGTCGGATTTTGCGTGATTGCTCGCCGCCTCCTCCACGGCGAAGCCCTCGATTGCGAGCCTGACGGTGGTCAGTTCCCGGAACCGCGAACGGGTCATCAGCGGAACGCGAACAGCGCGGTTCGGCAGCACCTCAAGAGATTGGTCAGAGATGAGCCGCGCGACCGCCTCCCGGACAGGCATGATCGACACGCCAAGTGTCTCGGCCACGCTGCGCAGGGACATCTTCTGTCCGGGAGCGAGCTCACCGCTCATCAGAAGCTCACGCAATTCTGCATGGACCCGCTCGCCCAGGGTGATGCGCTCCAGCCGGCCGATTTGGGCGATCGCTGAAGGGGCCTCGGTGTTTCGGGGGCTCGACAAGTTGCTCATTTTCAGACAGCCTAACTGTGATCACAGATCGCGGCAAGAACCGCGGCACCGAAAATCAGGAGGAAGGAAACGGCCATGGCACATTCAGATGACTTGACCCGTCGTACGCTCCTTAAGGGAGCGGCCGGCGCCACCGCGCTCGCAGGCCTCGGGATGCCGGCGATCGTCAAGGCACAATCCGACGTAATCCGGATCGGACACCTCACGCCGATCACGGGGTTCCTGGGACCGCTCGGAGAATTCGCCCAGATGGGCGTGCAGCTTGCCGCCGAGGAGATCAACGCCGCCGGCGGCGTGCTAGGCCGCAAGGTCGAGCTCGTGATGGAGGATTCGGTCAACCCGCAGACGGCATCGGCCAAGGCCGAGCGCCTGATCGAGCGCGACAAAGTCGCCATGATCATCGGCGAGATCTCGTCCGCCTCGGCGCTTGCCATCGGCCAGGTCGCCAACCGAACCAAGACGGTGTTCATCAATACAGGCGCCAATTCCGATGCGCTGCGCGGCGAAAGCTGCAACCCGTTCATGTTCCACATCGAGGCCGCGAACTCGATGATGGTCAGGTCCGTCGGCACCTACCTGAAGGACGAGAACATGATCCAGGGGAAGAAGTGGTACTCCCTAACCGCCGACTACGCCTTCGGCCATGACCTGTTTAAGGTGGCCAAGAAGTTCGTGTCCGATAACGGCGGAGAGTTCATCGGCGAGGAGCTCGTCCCCACGGACGCCACCGACTTTAGCCCATACCTGCTCAAGATCCGCCAGGCCCAGCCCGATGTCGTCGCCTCCAACCTCGCCGGCAACCAGATCACGAACTTCATCAAGCAATATGCGGAATACGGCCTTCAGTTTCCGATCACCGGCTTCGGATTCGATACGGCCGTCGCCTGGGGTGCCGGTCAGGGCAACTTCTCCGGCATCTGGCCGCTGATCTGGCACCACATGGTCGATACTCCCTCGTCGCGGAAATACGTCGAGGCCTTCACCAAGAAGTACGGCAAGCCGCCAGAGAACCAGAGCTGGGGCGACTACAACTCCCTGAAGATCGTCGCTCAGTCGTTCGACGAGCTGAAATCCCCCGACCCGCAGAAGCTGGCCGAGCATCTGCGAAAGGGCGCGAAGTTCGACATCCTGAAAAACCGGGAAGGCTACTTCCGGCCCTACGACAACCAGATGGTTCAGGAGATGTACGCCGTGCGGGCTAAGGAGCCCGAAAAGATGGCGAACCAGTGGGATATCTATGAGCCGTTGGGCGCGGTCCCCGGCGCGAACGACGACCTCGAGGTCCTGGCCCCGCCAAAGGACGGCACCTGCAAGATCCAGGCCTGAGACGATTCACGCTTGGTCAGGCTGGGTGGCTGCAAACCGCCCAGCCTGGCGAGCACGGTATTCCGTTTTCGCTTGAGCCCCCTCGCGGCAGGGGGCTTTTGGGGTGGGAAAAGGGGTTTTCGCTTGGCGTTCGTCTTCATCCTCGAGCAGGTGCTGAACGGCCTTCTGGTGGGTGCCTATTACCTCCTGATCGCCCTGGGGCTCTCCTTGATCTTCTCCCTGGGCGGGATCGTGAATCTCGCCCACGGCGCCTTCTACGCCGTCGGCGCCTATCTCGCCGTGACACTGGCTCCCAGGATCGGATTCGCGGGAGCCTTCGTGGCCTCGCCGATCCTCGTGGCGCTGCTGGGCGTGACCGTCGAGCGCCTGTTCTTCCGGCGCTTTTATCGCTCCGACCCCATCCTCAGCCTTTTGCTTACATTTGGCCTCGCCATGATCATTGAGCAGAGCCTGCGGATGATCTTCGGGGCCGCTCCCCTGCCCTTCTCGATCCCTCCGGCCCTCCGAGGGCAGGTTTTCGTCGGCGACTTCATCTATCCCCGCTACCGGCTCATCATCTTCGGCGTGGCCCTCGCGGCCGTGACCGCAACCTGGTTCCTGGTCTACCGCACGGCGTTCGGGCGGGTGGTCCGGGCGGGAGTGCAGAACCCGGACATGGTGGGTGCCCTGGGCATCTCGCTTCAGCCCTACATGACAGCCATTGCCGCCATCGGCATCGGACTGGCGGGCCTTGCCGGCGTCCTGCTGGCGCCGATCTCGGGCGTGCATCCGGCCATGGGTGCGGAGATCCTCACGGCAGCCTTCGTCGTCGTCGTGATCGGCGGGCTGGGATCCTTCTGGGGCGTGATTGCGGCGGCAGCCCTCGTCGGCGTTGTCCGAGGTCTCACCATCTACTTCTTTCCCCCAGCAGGAGAAGCCTCGATGTACCTGCTGATGGCTCTCGTGCTGCTCCTGCGGCCCCGCGGGTTGCTGGGCGAACGCATCCAGAAATTCGAGTAGGTCGATGCGCAAGGATTACTGGCCTCTCCTCATCGCAGCTGTTGCTCTCGTTCTGCTGCCCGTTGTCCTCGACCCCATCGGGATGCCGCTCCGCTCTGCAATCGACGTGGTGGTGTTCGCCGTCGCCTGCCTCGGCCTCAACGTTCTGGTCGGCTACACGGGATTGGTATCCTTCGGCCACGGCGTCTGGTTCGGGCTCGGTGCCTATGCGGCGGCACTGAGCCAGATCCACTGGTTCCCGGACAGCGTGCTTCTTCCAGCCCTCTTTACCATCGCCTTCATCGTAGCGGTGTCTGCACCCGTGGGAGCGCTCATCCTGCGGCGGCGGGGCGTCTACTTTTCGCTGCTGACCCTGGCGTTGGCTGCAATGATCTTTGCGATTGCCTATCGCTGGACGGCATTGACCGGAGGCGAGAGCGGCCTGGGTGGCGTGGTGCGCGCAAACCTGTTCGGCTTCGATCTGAGGGACGATTGGACCTACTACTGGTTCGTTGCCGCAACTGCATTCGCCGTGTGCTTCTTTCTGCTGCGCTTTCACGGCTCGCCGGCCGGAAGCGTCCTGGTGGCGATCCGCGAGAACGAGCAGCGCGCCCGCTTTCTCGGCTATCCGACGAACCGCTATAAGCTTCTCGGGTTTGTGGTCTCCGCCACCGTCGTCGGGCTTGCCGGCATGCTGTCGGTCTTCAATCACCGGTTCGCCTCGGCTGAGCCGCTGTCGGTGGCGTTCTCGGGCGAGCTGATCGCCATGGTCGTGATCGGGGGCATGCGCAGCTTTCTCGGGCCCGCCCTCGGCGCTCTTTTCTACATTCTGTTCCGGGAGTTCTTGTCGATTTGGACCCCGCACTGGCTGCTCTATTTCGGCATCCTCTTCGTGGGGTTCATCATCCTCTCGCCGACAGGACTGGTCGGCATCGCGCAGCGGGTTACGGCACCATTCCGCCGCCAAATAGCGGAAGAAGCCGCCATGGCCGGGCGCACGCTCACGGACGAGCCCCTCCCCTCGTTCCTCAAGCCCGCCGATCACGTCGACGGCATCGTGCTGGAGGCGCGAGCCATTTCCAAAGGCTTCGGCGCGCTCAAGGCCATCGAGGGCGTGAACATCGCGGTGCGCGACCGCAGTCTGCATGCCCTGATCGGCCCCAACGGCGCCGGCAAGACGACGGCCTTCAATGTGATATCCGGCTTCTACACGCCTGATGAAGGCGACGTGCTGCTCTGGGGCCGCTCCATCGCCGGCCTGTCTCCAGAAGCGATCACACGGGCTGGCATCGGGCGCTCGTTCCAGATCACAAACCTGTTCCCGACTCTGAGCGTCGAGGAGAATGTGCGCCTCGCCGTGCAGGCACGCCATCCGCAGCGCTTCAACCCGTGGCCCCCCGCGCGCTCGATCAAAGGGATCGAATCCGAGACATCGGCGCTCATCCGCTATCTTGGCATCGCCGGAATCGAGAAGGCCGAGGCCGGTGCGCTCTCGTATGGCGGCCAGCGCCTTCTCGACATGGGGCTGGCCCTTGCCACGAAGCCCAGGGTCCTGCTGCTCGATGAGCCGCTCGCGGGCTTGGCGGCAGCCGAGCGCCAGCGCATCGGCGATATCATCAAGCGCATTTCCTCGGACGTGCCGATGCTGCTCGTCGAGCACGATATCGACCGCGTGTTCCAGATCGCCGATGCCGTGACCGTGATGAATGCCGGCCAGGTGCTGGTCGACGGCACCGTCGAGGAGGCCCGCACTAGCCAGCAGGTACAGGAGATCTACATTGGCTCGGGCACGGCCAATGTGGCTGCGAAAAGCCGGGAGAGCGCGGCCGAGGCCGGAACTGTGCTAACGGTCGAGAAGGTCAATACGTTCTATGGCAAGAGCCACGTCCTGGCGGATGTCTCCCTCAACGTCCACCGCCATGAGATCATCGCGCTTCTCGGCCGAAACGGCGCGGGCAAGTCCACCCTGCTCAAGACGCTTATCGGCATCGCCCCGCCCTCTTCGGGTTCAATCAGCCTCGACGGACGGGAAATTGCCGGCCAGCCGGCCGCAACCATTGCCCGGCTTGGCATCGGCTACGTGCCGCAGGGACGCGGGCTGTTTGCCGGTATGACCGTGGCCCAGAACCTGGAGCTCGGGCGGCTCAAGCGCGAGACCGGCCACGGGGTCCGGTGGGACCTGGACCGGATTTTCGAGTACTTTCCCCGAATCCGCGAGAGGCTCGACACGCCGGCGGATTTCCTTTCTGGCGGCGAGCAGCAGATGGTAGCCGTAGCACGGGCGCTCTCGGGCGACGTGAGGGTGCTCCTCCTCGATGAGCCGTTCGAAGGCCTTGCCCCTGCCATCGTCGAGCAGCTCTTCGAAAGCTTCGACAAGCTCCGGCGCGAAGTCTCCATCATCATCGTCGATCACCACCTCGACCTTGCCCTCGCCCTGTCCGACCGAACGGTGGCGCTTGAGCGGGGGCGGGTCATCCATACCGGCCCGTCGAACGCTCTGCGGGATGATCTCGATCTCCGGCGCAAGGTTCTGTGGCTTTAACTGCCAATGGAGAGACTGGAATGCCAAGTGTAGCTATCGTTGGCGCGGGGCTGATCGGCCGATCTTGGGCGATGGTCTTTGCGCGGGCCGGTTGGGATGTGCGCATCACGGATCCTCATGCCGAGGCGCTTGAGAACATGCCCCGCCTGATCCGCGAAGGTCTCGATGAACTCGCCACGCATAACCTTGTCACCGATCCCACAGATGCGGCAGGGCGCATCGTTGCAGTGCCATCGCTCGAGGATGCTGTTCAGGGCGTGGCCCTTGTGCAGGAGAACGGCCCCGAAAACGTTGAGATCAAGCAGGCTATTTTCGCCGAGCTCGACCGGATTGCGCCGGCGGACGCCCTCCTGGCGTCATCGACCTCCGCCATCGTCGCATCCCAGTTCACCGAAGGACTGGCAGGTCGGGGCCGCTGCCTCGTGGCGCATCCGGTCAACCCTCCTCACCTCGTCCCCATCGTCGAGCTCTGTGGCGCTCCCTGGACGTCTCAAGAGGCGATCACCCGCGCCCGCGAGATTTATCAGAGCGTGGAGCAGGTCCCTATCATCGTTAATCACGAGGTTGAAGGTTTCGTTCTCAATCGCTTGCAGGGTGCATTGCTGGCGGAGGCGTTCAGGCTTGTCGGCGAAGGCGTGGTGAGTCCGCAGGACCTCGATAAGACCTTGAAGGACGGGCTCGGCCTGCGCTGGTCCTTCCTCGGTCCTTTCGAGACCATCGAACTCAACGCGCCGGGCGGCATCGCCGATTACTGCAAGCGCTATACGGGCTTCTACCGTCGCCTCTCCGAGGATCCCGCCAAACCCCAGGTCTGGGGCAGCGAGAACGTGGCGCGCATCCTCGAAGCCTGGGGTAAAGCGCCAGGACCCGATGCGCTCGCGAGGCGTACCGCATGGCGGGACAAGCGTCTGGCCGCTTTGAAGGCTCACAAGCGATCGCAACTAAACATGTGATCCCCTCAAAAAGGAAAAACATATGGCACGCAAAGTCATCATTACATGCGCCGTCACGGGTGCGATTCATACGCCCTCCATGTCCCCTCATCTGCCCATCACGCCGGACGAGATCGCACAAGCTGCAATCGGCGCGGCGGAAGCGGGCGCCGCAATCGTGCACCTCCACGCGCGCGATCCGAGCAACGGCAGGCCGGATCAGTCGCCAGAGGCTTTCGCTCCCTTCCTGCAGGTCGTGAAGCAGCGCAGCAACTGCGTCATCAACATCACTACGGGTGGCGCGCCGACCATGCTCGTGGAGGAGCGTGTTCGGCCTGCGGCTCACTACAAGCCGGAGGTAGCCTCCCTCAACATGGGCTCGATGAACTTCGGACTCTATCCGATGCTCAATCGGTTCAAGGAGTTCAAGCATGATTGGGAGCAGCCCTATCTTGAGGGCTCGCGCGACAGGATCTTCCGCAATACCTTCGCCGATATCGAGTACATCCTGACGACCTGTGCTGAGAACGGCACACGCTTCGAAATCGAGTGCTACGACATAGGCCATCTCTACACCCTCGCCCATTTCGTCGAGCGCGGCCTTATCAAGCCCCCCCTCTTCGTCCAGAGCGTTTTCGGCCTGCTCGGCGGCATCGGTCCACATCCGGAGGATGTTGCGCACATGAAGCGCACGGCCGACCGGCTGTTCGGAAGCGACTATCAATGGTCGGTGCTCGGCGCAGGCAAAAACCAGCTCACTGTCGCAGCCCAGGCGGCGGCCATGGGCGGCAACGTCCGTGTCGGATTGGAAGATTCGCTCTGGATCGGGCCGAGCAGGCTTGCGGAATCCAATGCGCAGCAGGTGAGAATGGCGCGCCAGATCATTGAGGGATTGGGCTTGGAAATTGCCACTCCTGACGATGCGCGCGAGATGCTGTCCCTGAAGGGCGGCGACCGGGTCAATTTCTAGCGGGAATGAAGCCCGGAGGCTCCGCCGTCGGGAGCAGAGCCCGAGCGGGCCCCGCACCCGGTTAGCCATGCTGTGCAAAGTGGCGTCGCAACCTGTTCTTGGCACAGCTTGGAACGCAATAGCCCAGAAGATCAGCTCATCGTCTTAGTTCTCTATTGTGTCCCTGGTGGCGGAACGTAGGGGAAGTCGTCCGGCGATGGACCTTTATGATCAGCCGGGCTTCCATCCTCCGGGACGGGATCGAGATCGGGAAGTTCCGGTAATGGGAATTTGGTATCGGGCTCCTCGCGGGAAGGGATCTCGGGCTTCGATGTGCCGGACATTGGCTGCTCCATCAGGTGACTGTCCTTTGGCAAGACGTCACACGAGCTGTGGTTCCCTCACATTTGGGCATTCAGGATGAACAGCGGCCTTTCTTGAAGGATACTCGCGCATGAGAGACTGACGATGGATCCTCCGGCGCGGTCCCTCTTGTCGCTTCCGCTCCCGTCAGGCACGGGCCAACTGCTTCACGGATACCGCTCTGCGATAGGCCAAGTGGCTCAGGGCACGGCTTGCCTGCCATGTCTGCCCTTCCAGCGGAGCGAACCATCCGCTCTTGATCGCCGCCCGGAGAAAGGCGTCGTTCTTCGGGCCGCTGTAGCGCCAGTGCCAAGGCTTGCGCTTCCAGGTGTAGTGCAGAATGGCGGGATCGCTTGCCGCTTGAAGATACCTCTCGCGGTCCCGCTCGTTCACGCCTTTCGGATGGTGCAGGGTCGCGATCTGGACATTGTAGCTTAGATCGAGCTGCCCCCATTCGCCAGCCAGAACTGCGTTCAGAGGGTCCTGATCGGCCCAGACGATCAGGTCCTTGTGCGCCTGAAGGAAATCGAGCGTCCGCTCGACGATCCGCTGTTCCCGCCAGCGGTGCAGATCCATCAGCATCACTCCGGAATTGAAGTACGGCTTGTCCGCAGGAGCCCCCACGAGGTGCATCAATTGGGGAATGGCGACGCCCAGCGTCGCGTGTCCCCAACCCTCGACGGCCATGACCGAATGCCCTCTCATATCGACGGACCATAGGGGTGCAAGATCCCGGCAGACGACGGTATCGGCATCGAGGTAGAGAGCGCGCCCGATCCGATCCGGTAAAACGCTCGGAACCAGCAGTCGGAGATATGTTGCCCGACTATGCCAGAGTTTCTCCGGGAAGGTTCGGGCATCGGGGATGTCGGGCGCCAGCCACCTGACTGCAACCCGCGGGTGGGCCCGCTGGAGGACGGCAAGGCTATGCGCACGGTCCTGGTCGCAAATGCCATCGGCGAGGATATAGACGATGACCGGGTCACCAGGATCGAGATTGCACAGAGCCGAGTGAAGGGCCACTGTCATAGGCATGACAAACCGGCCATCTGCGGCGCTGACGAGAACGACGGGTCGCTCCGTATTAAACAAGATCTGCTCAGGAAGGCTCTCATTGGTCAGAGCATACATCTTTATCAGTCCCCCTGCTGGCATGGTCTACTTGCGAATGAGATACGTATCCGGTGGGTCGTGAAGCCGGAACATGGCATGAGCGGCTTGCTCCTTCAGGCGTCGGCTGTCTTCGCAAGGGATGCACTCCGGCGCCTCTTCGTGACTGCGACGATGAAGAACCCGGCGGAGACCGCTGCGATCAGGATCTCGCTTGTGACAAATCCTGTAGCAACGGCATCCTGCGCGTCCATCCAGCGTGAAAGCAGATAGGAGATAGTAAGGAATGCCGGCAGTCCGGCGACGATCAGCGCCGTCCAGGCCCTCTCGAAGCCGTAATTGAACATGTAGAGATCCGCCATACAGATCTTGATGTTGACGATGAACGGAACGACGCACAGAATCTGAAGAATTCTGATTGCACCGGCAAATTCGGGCCCGAAGAGTAGAATCACGATGTAAGGCCCGACCACGTACAGGAAGAGGCTGAGGAACAGGCCTGCGACAAGCGTCCAGAGAGATCGTCCGATCAGTGCGATGCCCTTGTCGGGGTCATGAGCCGCCAGATAGGCCACGCGGGGCATGAAGAGATCCGCCATGATCCGGAAGGCCGGGCGTGCAACGCCTACAAGCTTTTCCGCGGCGGAATAGTGACCTGCTGCGGCGAAGCCGCCAAAATGCTGGACAAGAGGGATGGGCAGGAGAACGGTGGCCGTCATTGCGGCGAGCGAAGCGAAACTATGCCATCCCTTTTGGAGCTGCAGGATGATGGCTCGGAGCCTCAATGCCCTGAAGCCGTCCACTCCAATTGCAAGGATGGCGGGAAGGCAGATGAGCGCTGTGACCAGTGGAATCGAGACCTGGATCGCGGCTCCGACATAGGCCTGGGACGGGGAGCGGACGAGCAGGAGAAAGGCAACGAGCGCAAGGATCCTCGCGAAGACGACGGCCCAAGCCGCTCGCCAAGGCCGCTCCAAAGCAACCAATAGCCAGACAGGAGAGACGACCCCACCGAGCGTCGCCAATAGCAGACAGTAGAATATCGGCAGGCTTATCGCGAGGCTGATACTGGTTGCAGCCAGCCCGACAAGCGAAACCCCGAGGAACAGGATGAGTTTCGCCGCCGTGACCTCCGCCATGATCTTGCGAATGGCAATGGGATCGTGGCGGGCGGCCGCCGCAGCACGTCGCGCCGTGAAATGGAAGCCGTAATCCACAATCATGCTTCCGATCTGGGTGATGGCGAGCGCGTAGGCGTATTGGCCGAATGCAATCGGGCCCAGGATTTGCCCTGCATAGGGAAGGATCAGAAGCGGCTGCAGCACATCGGCAGCATGCATGACGGTTAACCCAGCGGCCTGCCTGCGCAACGTCATCGCTCAGCCCGTAGCAGCCGTTACTGAAAGGAGGATACTCGCCAGGACAGCTGCGCAGCCGGAGCGTTTGAAATCAGCAGCAGAAATTCTTTGGAGGTTCCGAACCATTCAGCATCTTTTTCGATTGGATGTTCAATTCTCGTGAGAAGGCGATTACGTGCAGCAGAAGCAGCTCCGATGCCTCGCTACTCTCCTTCGGCACGGCTAGATCCGTGTGCCCGAACGCCTCATCATGAATATCGCTCCCTACCCCGTTCAACTTTGACTTGGTTTCGCAGCATCTTGCGCACCATTCATTCGATCAGGTTGGGAAATCGAAATCCGGATACGAGAAGGCTTTCTCAGCTTCTCAGCACCTGGCCGACACGACAAGGCGCATCCCGTATTACCTCCAAATGGATGCGAGCGGTGGTCTGTCCAGAGCTATGGAATCAAGCATCGGCCCGAAACGTCCCATGGAGGTGGCCGACCGTGCCGGTTCATCTCTCCTGCTAATCCAAGAGGTGGAGGGGACTACCTCCTGAAAGCACGATCCCGACTGCACGTATTCATTTAAGGTTACAACCGACGGGCGTACTCGAACTCCTATCCAATTGGATCGAAGGAACTAGACGGAATGTCATCTTCCGCCACAACCTTGGCCGGGCAGAAGCGACTGGCCGAACTGTTCGGCAAGACGAGGCTCATAGGCGCAGTGACCCTACTGACGGCTCTCGTTCCGATCATCGCGACGAGCGGCGTCTTTTTTGTCGACATCCCCAATCATCTCTTCCGAATCTCGCTTGTGAGTAGAATATTTCATCAGGGCTGGGAGCCCCAATTCTTTCAGCTCAGAGAGGCGCTTTACCCAAACATGGCGATGGATGTCGCCACCGGGCTTCTGACGACAATCATTTCGCCAAGCGCTGCGCTGCTGACATTCCTGTGCGGCACAGTGGTTCTCTATTTTGCTTCGACTGTGTACTGGCGCCGGTCGTTGGGACAGAAGACAGATGCCCCCATCTATATCTTCATTCTTCTGATCTTGTATTCGGAGCCGCTCTACTGGGGGCTCATCAATTATCTCTTCGGGCTCGCTCTGATGCATTTCGGCATGGCGTCGCTCATGAGACAGGAGAGTCATCCGTCGCGCCTTTTTCCTACGACGCAGGCCCTTCTGCTTACTGTCCTCTGCCTGTCTAGTATCTTCCCGGTCCTGCTCTACATCGCGTTCTGCGCCGGGATGGCCCTGGAATCCCTGCGGAGTGCCAGTGGCAGTGAACGCATTACGGTTCTGGCGCGGCTTATCCGGCAGCATCTCCCATCCGCGGTCGTGGTCATTGCCCTCGTCGGCATCATGGATCCCGGGCAGGCCGGGGCTACAGAGTGGAACTTCTGGAGGAAGTTCACCGGGCTCTTCTCCACGGCCAAGACAACGCCTGTCTTGCCCGAGTACTTGCTCTCGATCGTTGTTCTCTGCTGCCTTATCTGGCTGGTCCGGCAGAGAGGACTGATCGCCAGCCGCCCGGCCCGCGCCGGACTTCTGGCATGCTGTCTCCTCTACCTCGTTCTGCCGGATCAGCTCCAGAGCGTGCATCTCGTCGACCGGCGGCTTGTTCCTGCCATCGCGGGTTTCGTGCTTGTCTTGATCCGTGATGCAAAGCCTGGTGCCACATGCTCCCCGGTACCGTTGATCCGATGCTTGTCCCTGGTCATTGGGATCAAGACCGTCGTCCTGGTTCAGGTTTGGTCGCCCCTTGCCGAAATCCAGGCATCCTACCGCACGATTGCAGCAGCAATTCCTTCAGGCGCATCCGTGATCTTCGTGCCCCCGCTGGACAAAGAACAGGAAGGAGCGATCGTCCGCACTCAATCCTACCTGAAGCACCTGCTTCACCTTGAGCCGACCTCACCCGCGACGGCTCATCTGAACGTCCACTATTTTCATCTTTATCTGGCTGAACTGTCCGGAAAGGATATCAACTCACCGCAGGTCTTCACCAATCTTGCGGTCAAGATAAGAACCGAGAGTTTTGCGCTCCCGGATCTGGTCATGGCGCGGGACCTTGAAGACCTGAGCAGTCGTTTGCAGCTTTCGCACCTTGGCCCGGAGACCTACGCGATCTCGCACGTCGCTCTCGAGAACTTTCTTCCGTCACGAGTTTCCGCCGACGTGCTTGTGAGATCGGGGACAGTGACTCTCTATCTGGTTAGACCGGATGAGCCGGACTACATGAGCAACGCTGCGCCACCAACATCCCCATGATGGACAGGGATAGGATGTATCACGACGGCATAGCCAAATGATAAAGGGCCACGCCCGGACTCTTGTTGCGGTCCATGATCGTAGCCCTTGGCCCGTAGTGCCCCCACGGGAAGCCTAGCGCTATCTGATTTGGTCCGGTGCAATCAATCCCGATCCGGATGACAATACGGCGCAACGCGAAGGGACTTGGAAATTTCCACGAAGCTGTTACCTTTTTGCTACGGTCCATTTTGCCCCTACGGGCCGCCCTTAAGCGCCTTTCGAGGCGCTTTCTTTTTGATCGCATGCCTCTTCGATGCGATCAGGACTAGCATCCTTGCTGCAGATTTTTCTCCCTGCGCTCAGAGGCCGTCGCTCAGCTCGAGGGCGATCGGCTGGTGATCGGATGCCGTTGTTTCGACATCGACCTGCACGCCCGCGATGCGGCCAGCAAGATTGTCGGTGACGAAGATGTAGTCTCGGCAATGCGGACCCTGTGGCCATCGCTCGGCATCTGCAATGCCTGCCGTCGGGGCGTGCGGGATGTTGCCATGGTATGCCGTCCACGCATCGGCAAAGCCGGGGATACCCGGAGCGATCGGCTTGATGATCTCTGCATACAGGTCGTCGTGCGGCTCCAGGTTGAAATCTCCGCACAGGATTGTCCCGAGAGGCCTCGATCTCGTCCGGTAGGGGCCAGCCGAGTCCTCGGTGAAGGAGAGTTTGGACCGCCTCGTGCTCTCCTCGTGAATCCTGCGCAGCCGTTCGATTTGTGCGGACCGCTGCTCGACGGAGTGAAACTCGAGATGGGTCGTGACCACCCGTACGGGTCCGAATGAGGTCCTGACCACTGCCTCCAGAGCCTGGCGCTGCATGCTGCGGCATTCGGTGGCGGGCCAGGGCAGCATGTGGCTGGTGATCTGCAGCACCGGCAGGCGCGACAGGATCATGTTGCCGAAGATCTGAAGGTTACCCTCCGCATCGGTCATCTCCGTGGCAGGCCGGAAGATCGGCATGTATCCGGGCAGAAGGTCCGCCAGGATCGCCGGTTGATCCTCGCCGCCATCCTGGTCCGGAAATCCCCGGGAGATCTCCTGGAAGCAGAACACGTCCGCATCGGAGAGGGACTGCGCCGTCTCCACAATCCGCGCGAGGTCGACACGGCCGTCGCAGCCAAGGCCCCATTGGATGTTCCAGGTCACGAGCTTCATTGGCGAATCCTGCACACGAAAGTTCGAATGGATTGCTATTCTAAAGAGAGGAAGATCGACGGCAGGACCAGAACAGGCAACGCGGTTTCACCTATCGGTGACAACAAGCCGGTCCGGCTCGTCCGCTTCTTCCCTGGAAGCGCCTTATCCAGACATATTGTGAAGCTTAGAAGACAGCACAGCCCCGTTTGTGTTGATGGAACGCCAAGGCGCCAGGATTGGCGCTCCCGAGCTTGGCCTTCCGGCTGGAGCCCCATGGAACCGCCCTGTTCCCTGCGAGGTTTACGATTGAATTCCGGCTAGTCAGGCCGGGGCAAAGTGTAAGAGGTCCAGTCGAACCATGGCAGACAATCCGGCCGTCCGGCAATCCGGCGAGAGTCAATCCTCCTCCGCGATGGCGACGATGTGGGCGGTTGTCCTGGGCTGGACCCTCATCAGACTCATAACGGGGGGCGAGCATCGCGCTGCCCGGCCGACTCAGGGCTCCCGCGGGGATGCAGCCCAGCCTCGGACCGATTCTCACCGCAAGGTCGACAGGGGCTTCTCCGAGAAGCAGCATGCTCCACCGGAGGCCATGGGCGAGAAGGGGCGTGGTCGTCACGCCGATACGCCGACTGAGGTGCCGGCGCGCGGTTGGAAAGACATTTTATGGCGGGTTTACGAGGAGTTCGGCAACGACCGGATCATGTCGGTCGCAGCCGGCGTCACCTACTACGCACTGCTCGCCATCTTCCCCGCAGTCGCTGCTCTCGTGTCTATCTACGGCCTCTTCGCAGACCCGGCGACGATCCAAAATCACGTGGACGCCATGTCGGGCGTCCTGCCCGGCGGCGGCGTTCAGATCATCCAGGAACAGGTATCCCGCATCGCCTCTCAGGGAGGCGGCGCACTGAGCTTCGGGTTCATCTTCGGCCTCCTCATCTCGCTCTGGAGCGCCAATGCAGGCATGAAGGCCATCTTCGATGCCCTTAATATCGTCTATGACGAGGAGGAGAAACGCAGCTTCGTAAAGCTCAATCTCCAGTCCCTCACCTTCACGCTCGGCGCGATTGCCTTCATCCTGATCGCGGTCGGCGGGATTGTTGTTATGCCGGTCATCCTGAACTTCCTCGGTCTGGGCAGCCAGACCGAGTGGATCCTGCGGATTGCAAGGTGGCCGGCCCTGCTCCTGGTTATCGTGCTCGGCCTTGCACTCATCTACCGCTTCGGCCCCAGCCGCGATAAGCCCGAGTGGAAGTGGATCACGCCAGGGGGTTTAGTCGTCGCCGTGCTATGGCTTGCCGTTTCCATGCTCTTCTCCTGGTACGTATCGAATTTCGGGAGCTATAACGAGACCTACGGCTCCCTCGGTGCAGTAATCGGCTTCATGACGTGGATCTGGATCTCCAGCATCGTCGTGCTGCTGGGAGCGGAGATCAATGCCGAGCTGGAGCACCAGACATCGAAGGATACGACAGAAGGTCACGTCGAGCCTTTGGGCCAGCGTGGCGCCCGCATGGCTGATACTGTCGGCGTTGCAAAGACCTGACGGCGTTGTTCGGCAGCAATTACGAGCGGTAAGCTGACGCCTTATCCATGCCTGGCACATTGGCAAGTGTCGTCTTGGCACCGTCATTCGGAAGCTTCTTTATAACGCTGAGCGTTCCATCCGTCTCCAGGACGACCGCCTCGACCTCGGCAACATCATTGACTCCGCTCTCGCGCAAGACGGCAAGGATCTCCTCGCGCGTGACTCGCTCCGCGCGCATGGCTCCCTCCAGGATCCTGCCCTTGTAGACGAGCAATGCGGGCTGAGCCTTGACGAGACTTTGGAACCTGTCGGAGCGGACCGACGCCCAGGTGATGACGAGCTGCAGCAGAACGAGAAGCGCAAGTCCGAGAACTCCCTCGGCCAGCGAGACGGACTTGTTCAGGATGATGGTTGCCAGAGTCGAGCCGAGGGCGACCGTCACCACGAAGTCGAACGCATTGAACTTCGTGAGCGTGCGCTTGCCGGAGACCCGCAGAATGATGACAAGGCAGATATAGGCGAGCGCCCCGACCACCAGCACCCGACCGAGATCGGCCCATGAACTGAAGAACATATCCATCTATTCCGACTCCATGCCTGCGGAACGACGCCAGAATGGGCCCTTGCCCTGAACAGCCGTCTCTCCTCTCGATGTTTCTTTCCCGGAAACCCCGGTTCGCTCGATCCTCACCTCGTTCAGGTGGCGGGCCTTTGGCGGGTCCTCGCCAACGGGCCAGCCCTCGCGCTGCCGCTTGCGGTCGCCATCGGTCTCTTCAGTCTGGTCGTGGAACAGCACGACATGAGTGGGGAACGGCATGTCGATACCGTTTTCGGTCAGCGCCTTCTTGATCGCGCTGATCACCCGGCCCTGCGCCTCCACGATGTCGATCCGGCGAGGCTGCGTCCACCATCGCACCTTGATGTTGACCGTGGAGCCCTCAAGAGCCCAGGGAATCGCCTCCGGCGCCGGGTCCGGTTCAATGCCGGGCAGATCCTGAAGCGCACCGAGAATGACCTTGCAGGCGCGTTCAAGGTCGTCCCCGTACCCGATTCCGACATCGTACTCGGAACGGCGTTTCGGAAAGGCCGTCCTGACCACGACTGCCCGGGTGTAAATATCCGAATTCGGTATCACCACCAGCTGGCCGTCATAGGTCCGCATCAGGGTCGCGCGGGCATCGATCCGCTCGACGGTGCCCTCGAACTCGCCCGACTTGATCTGATCGCTCACGCGGAACGGCTGCCGGTAAAGGATCAGGAGACCCGAAAGCCAGTTCTGCAGGATGTCCTTGAAGGCAAAGCCGATCGCGACCGAGCCGATTCCGAGAGTGGCTAGTATGTCGGCAGGCTGCACGGACGGGAACACGATGGTGGCGACCACAAGCAGACCGAAGACGACCATGAGCCACTTGGCGAACCCCCCGAGCAGGTGCCCTAGATCGTCGCGGCCCCGCCGACGAAAAACACTGGCGACGGTCCGCTTCGCAGCCCAGGCCCCGATGAGGAACAGCAGGAACACGATGAGAGCTATGCCCAGATTGGGCAGGATCCAGAAGAAGCCTTCGATGTAGCCTTCGATCCTGCGCAGGGTCGGCTCGACAGCGTTATTCATCCTCTGATCCCGTATCCCTGCATTCTTCCCGCTCCAGCCGGTCCTGGGGTAACGGAAAGACGCCTTTCCAGTTCATTGCCGGAAGGCTGCGGCTCAGGACTTCATTCGGCGACAGGTATTGTTCAGCTGTCGCTCTGCCTTGCCTCTTCGGAGCGCACCTGTTGCTCGCCCCGGATCTCCTGGCGCAAGGCGGCAATCTCCCGACGCAAGGCGGCAATGTCGCCAGTGCCGACCACCTCGCCCTGCTCTGAGGCCGCATCGCGGCCGACGAAGAAGGAGGCAAAGCTCGCCGTAATGTAGCCGAAGACCGCAAAGCCGTAGAGTGCGAGGAGAAAGCAGAGGATACGCCCCTCCACTGTCCTGGGCCAGAATTCGGATCCCATGGTGGCCAGCACCATTCCGGTCCACCACAGGGCATCCAGATAGCTCTCAAAGCCGCCTTCGACCTGTGACGCAGGCTCGAAGGCCAGCATGCCGCCGGCTCCGAGAAATGCGACGAGGCAGGTGAGACCGATAACATAGCCGAGCCCGCGCCGTCGGAGGCTTGCGCGAAGGGCATTCATGCCCCGGTTTGCGGTTCCGACGATCCGCACAAGGCGCAAGCCTCTGGCCGCGCGGGCCACCCGCAGAACGCGAAACGCCCGAAAGAGCCTGAAGGCCGGAACAGCCAGGGCGATGACTGTTAGCCAGTTCTGCCGCAGGAAGTGAAACTTCTCGGGCGCGAGCGCAAAGCGCACGGCGAATTCGACGAGGAAAGCAATCCAGATGGCAAAGCCGAAGGTCTCGAGCGCCTGGGACGATCCCCAGGCCAGCTCGACGACCACCAGCAGGAGCCAGAGGAAGCTGAGCAGCAGCATCGGCGTGCGCAGCCAATCGTCCAGATCCTCCAGGACGCTCCAGCGCTCGTCGCTCTCAACCTGCGAAGTCGGATTGTTCGGCGGGTTCGGCATCAAGGAGCCTCCGGTCTGTTCGCCGGAGACAACAGCAAGCCCTCCGAACGGATCCGGAAGGCCGTTTGCAGGCTCGTTCAGCGTCTGCTGCTCAAGGCGGAACGGATACCGTCCCGGACCGTGATCTGCAGATCAGACTGGTCCTGCAGACAGGACGTTCTCGAGGGTCAAAGCCCGAGCCGCCTTGGTGTCGTTGGCCCGCTCGTCCGAGAACCAAGCGATCGTGGCCTTGAGGCCGGCATCGAGCGGCGTGCGCGGATTCCAGCCAAGCAGCTGCTTGGCCCGGGTGATGTCGGGACGCCTCCGGCGGGGATCGTCGACCGGCAGAGGACGCCGGACGACACGGGAAGAGGACCCTGTCATGGCGAGAACCCGGCTGGCGAGGTCTCCCACGGTGAGCTCCACCGGATTGCCAAGGTTGACGGCTCCTGGGAAGGGACCCTCGTAGGCCATGAGACGCTGGAAGCCGTCGATCAGATCCGACACGTAGCAGAAGGAGCGGGTCTGGCTGCCGTCGCCGTAGATGGTGATGTCGTCTCCTGCCAAGGCCTGGCAGATCACATTGGAGACGACGCGGCCATCGTCCGCGCGCATGCGCGGCCCGTAGGTGTTGAATATGCGCGCGATGCGCACGTCGGCGCGCCCCGAGCGCTCGAAGTCGAAAGTCAGCGTTTCCGCCGCTCTCTTGCCTTCATCGTAGCAGGCGCGCGGACCGGTCGGATTAACATTGCCCCAGTAGCTCTCGGTTTGTGGATGAACTTCCGGATCGCCATAGATTTCACTGGTCGAAGCCAGGAAGAAGCGTGCACCCGTCGCCTCGGTGAGGGTGAGCAGGTTGTGCGTTCCGACGACGCTGGTGAGCATCGTATGCTCGGGATCGGCCTGATAATGCGGCGGAGAAGCCGCGCAGGCGAGATTGTAGACCTCGTCGATCTTCAGACGCTTCGAGCGCAAGCGCGCCGGCAGAGGCTTGATGATGTCGGCGTCGATCAGATCGAACCGAGGCTCTCGTTCCAGATGACGGAGGTTCTGCCTGCGCCCTGTCAGGAGATTGTCGACGGCGATGACGTGAGCGCCTTCGCTGAGAAGAGCATCACACAAATGGGACCCGAGAAATCCGGCGCCGCCTGCAACAAGGACATGCTTGCTCTTGCCATTCTTCATGAAGACGATCTCCTTAGCGGATCACCGACAGCGGCTACTGGTTACAACTTTCTCTCGTCCAACGTCTAAGCTTGGCATTGGTTCAACGTCGGCTTAGAATCTATTCATAGTCTCATGCACTCGCCATGGCATGCGCACGGTCCCTGCGCTGCCGGCCCTGGGCCTCAGTGAGATCGCGCTCCAGGGTCATTGCGCGGTGAGCGGCAGTGTGCTCGCCCAGAATTCGCTTTCTGCCCGCCTGTCCCAGAGCCTTGCGGCGATCCTCCGGCCACTGATCGATCACCGCGAGCACATCGTCAGCATCCTGGGCGAGAATGATCTCGCAGTCAGGGGTCAGGATGGTCTCGATCCCGCTCCAGATGTCAGAGATGATCGGCGTTCCGCAGGCTCCGGCCTCGAAGAGACGTACGCTGGGGCTGAAGCCGGCCTGAACCATGTCGGCGCGCGTCACGTTGAGCGTAAAGCGACTCTCCGCATAGAAGGTCGGGTGAGCGCTCGGCGGCACGTGATCGATGCGCTCCACATTGGCAGGCCACTCGATGCCGGCTGGATATTGAGGGCCCGCCACGACGAAGCGGAGATGCGGCGCGCGCCTTGCAGACTCGATCAGGAGTCGCTCCAATACCGGCTGCCGATCGGGAGAGTAGGTGCCGAGATAGCTGAGGTCCCACCGCTTCTCACCATCGAGCACGGGATAGGCCTCTGGATCGACGGAGCAATAGAGGGCCCGTGCCGAGGGCGAGCCGTAGCGCTCCATCAGAAGCTCAAGGGTGGGGCCGCCGGTAAATGAGAAGTAGATATCGTAATCGGGAATGAGGCCGGGGGAGAGATACTCGTAGTCGCCTCTCTCGAGCTTTGCGAGCGTCACCGGTGTGTCGATGTCGTAGAATGCGACTACACCCCTGGCGTTGCGCTGAACCCAGCGGCCCACGGCGACGCCGTCAGGCACATAGGACCCTAGGATCACGGCATCCGCGCAGGCAATCGTGTCCCGGTACCGTTTCAGATCCTCCACACTCGAATAGAATTCGAGGCGGCAGAACTCCGGGTCGGTCATGTCCCGATGAGCGGCGTACCAGGGCACGTCACGCTCAAGGAAGACGATCTCATGCCCGCGCGCAGCAAACGCCTTCAGCAGAGCCCGGAAGGTGGTTGCATGGCCATTGCCCCAGGATGAGGACAGGCTGAGACCGAGGACGACGACGCGCATGGAACTCACGCGACGCTCCTTTCGCGCTTCAGGGACGCTTCCTTCCGCAGGATCGCATCGACTTCCGCGCCGCGCCTTTCGTAGGTGTGCTCGGCCATGATCCGCGCCCGCGCTGCATCGCCGATGGCTTTGGCGCGCTCGGGCGTCAACGCCTCCACATGGTCCGCGACGTCCTTGCCGTCACGCGCGACCAGAACCTCCTCGCCTTCCCTGAGGAAGAGTTCGAGGCCGATCCAGGCGTCGGTGATGAGGCATGCGCCTGCACCCGCAGCCTCGAACACACGCGTCGCCGGCGAGAATCCGGTGGTGGCCATGGAATCGCGGGCAATGTTGAGTACGGCGAGCGGGCTGGTATTGAAGGCGTTGTGATCGCGCGTATAGACGTGGCCGATATGGCGCACGTTCGACGGCATGCCCTTGGTCTCCCAGCCGTTTCCGCCGATGAGGAAGCTCCGGTCTGGCAGGCGTGCGGCAGGCTCCAGGAAGAACTGCTCCACGCGGGCTTCGCGATCCGGCAGACGGTTGCCCAGGAAGGACAGGTCCGCCCTGAAGCGCTCGTCAGCCGGCACCGGGTGATGGGTCGAAGGATCGAGGGCATTGTAGATTGGGATGCAGCGGCGTGCGCCGAATCTCTCATAGGCCTCGATGACCGGCGGGCCGCCGCCATAGGTCAGCACGAGATCGAGGGCCGGCATCGTGCGGTGAAGGGGATGATCCGGGCTCTCGCGCAGTTCGGCGAGGGTCGCAGGCGCATCCACATCCCAGAAGATGCGGATCGCGTCGGGACGGGAAGAGGCGACCACGCCTTCCAGCAATTCCTTGTCGAAGACGCCGACACCCGAGGCTTTCACCACCACGTCGGCCTTCGCAGCCTCGGCGACCACGCTGCGCATGGCGGCCTCCGTCGCCGGGTAGACCTTCACTTCCGCCCATTCCGGCGGCTCGATGTCCCGATGCTGCTGGCGGTCGAAGGCATCGGGCTCATAGAAGGTGATGTCATAGCCGCGGCGCGCGAGATCGCTGAGCATGCCCCGGTAATAGGTGGCGGCGCCGTTCCAGTAGGACGACAGAAGACTGGAACCGTAGAACGCGATCTTCATGCAGATATCTCCAGTGGCGCGTCAGCGCGATACGTATCGAGAATGGCGAGGAGCTGATCGACCCGGTGGGCGCAGGAATGGCGGCTGCGGATGGCGGCAAGGCCGCTCTCGACGAGTGAACGTCGCAGATCCGGATCCTGGCGGATAGCCGTGAGATGACGCTCCATCTCACTCTCGTCCTTGGCGACCAGATAGTCGGTTCCGGGGCTGAACAAGCCCTCCGAGTCGTGCCAGGGTGCCGAGACGAGGGGAATGCCGCAAGCCAAGGCCTCGAAGACGCGGATCGTCGGGATGCCTGGCAGCATGTCCACATAGAACCGGCGCGGCACGTGCACGGTTGCAAGATGCCGCGCAAAGACTTCCGGCGCGCGGGCGTTAGGGAGCCAGCCACGATAGGTCACCCCATAGCGGGAGAGCATGTCGAGCGCATGATCCGGATACCGGACGCCATAGATTTCCAGCGGCAGTCCGACCGTCCGTGCAGGGCGGAAGAGGAAGCTTTCGAGTTCCGCATTGCGCTCGCCGTCGCCCCAGTTGCCGATCCAGACGAGTCCTTTACGCTCTATCTCCTCGGCAGGCGGATGGAAGAGCCTCGTATCGGCAGCCTCGTGCCAGACATGGACACGGCTGCTCCAGCCCCAGCGGCGATAGACCTCGGCCAGGGTCTCGCCGAAGGCAAGAACGCCGTCATAGCCGTCGAGGTCGAACTGGCGGATGGCATTGGGATCGCTGACCGCACGGTGATGGGTGTCGTGGAAGAGGAGCGTGAAATTCGCGCCCCTCCTGCGCATCTTGCCGATGGCGGCAACGAGCCATGGTTCGTTCCATTCGTGCACGATGACCACATCGGAGTCGCCCAGGGCTTCGTCGAGATTGATCTGCGGATCGAAGAAACGGGAGCTGAGCTCCGGATAGAGGCTTTGATAGGCTTTGAGCCCTGCCTTGCCGTGATCGCCCAGAAGGTTCCCCAGGCTCCAGGAGCCCGCCGGCTCATAGGCGACAACCTCATGGCCGCGACGGATGAGGTCGCGCAGCACGCCGCGAAGGAAATGGGCGTTGCCGTGGTTCCAGCAGGAGGCAAGGGAATGGGTGAAATAGACGAACTTCATGCAGCCGCCCCCTCCAACGGGGATCTGTCCGTTCTCGATGGAAGCAGAGCGCGATAGGCGGAGAGCACCCCGGCGCTCATGGCCTCCACGCTGTATGTGCGGGCCCGCAAGGCCGCGGCCTCTCCCAGAGCGCGCCGCGCCTCGGACTCCTGCGCAAGGCGCTGGATCTCACCAGCCAGTGCCTGGTCATCATCAGGCTGCACGAAGACGGCGGCGTCCTCCCACAGCTCCCGCAAAGTGGGAATGTCGGACAAGATGAGAGCGCAGCCGGCCTGGGCCGCTTCGAGGACGGCGAGACCGAAGGGCTCATAGCGGGCGGTCGAGACGAAAACCGGCCCTTCGGCAAGATACCGGGCAACCTCCGCATCGCTCAAACGGCCGAGCGCCCTGACATGATGGGCCGCAGCGGACACACGATTGGGGCCCTGGAGAGGCCCGGCGGCGAGCACAGGAATTGCGATGCGCGAGGCTGCGCGGTCGAGACAGGCCAGGTTCTTGCCCTCGTCCCACAGGCGGCCGGCGGTGAAGGCGAACGGTTGGCTCGAAGCCCGTCGCTCGATCTGCGAAATACGACGGCCATTCCGAACGACGACCGGTATCTCCTTCAAATCATAGCTTTGAGCGGTCAGGCGCGCGAAGGCGGCGGTCGGAGCAAGCAGCCTGTCGGCCCTCTCATACCCCCGCCGCAGGAGATCCGTGCGCCAGACGAATTCATCCGGCAGAGGACCGCCGCGAACTGCCTGCCACCAAGTAGCGACACAGGAGTGGCAGACGGCAACGACGGGAACCTCGAATGCGGCGCTTGCCGCAAGGGCCGGATTATTGAGATGAACAATGTCCGGTGCGGGATCACGAGCGATGCGCGCAATGACGCGACCGGCTTCCTCGACCTCATGCGGAGCATCGGCCGTCCAGTCTAGCGGCAGGCTGGTCAAAAGCAGCTCGATACCGGCCTTCTGTGCGGTCTCCCGCTGGTCCTCGGACGGAGTGGGCCCGAGCACGGCGAGGATCGTCTCCACGCCCTGGAGGCGCAGTCCCTCCGCCAGATCAAGCGCATACTGCCAAACGCCGCCCACTGCATCGGCAGTCATGAGCACGCGGAGTTTTCGATTTCCGGTTACGGATGCCGACATGCGGCCTCCGAGACTTCGATGCATAGGTCCGCGGCGCTCATGACAGCGCCCCTACGGCCTGCAGACGGATGTCAGGCATCGCTGGCAGGGACACTCGCTCCTCCTGCAGCCAGCGCGCAAGATTCGCGATGCCTTTGCGCCAAGGTATGGGGGGCTTGAGCCCGAGTTCACCGGCCGCGAGCCGGGTATCGGAGACGTAATAGCGCTGATCTCCGGCACGCCAGTCGGAATAGATCGCCTCCACTGGGCGTCCGATCACATCTTCGATGTGAACGATGAGCTGCTTCAGGCTAATCGCGTTCGAAGGCCCGCCACCGAGATTGAAGGCGCGCCCCTTCGCGGAGCCGATATGCTTCCAGGCAGAGGCATAGGCTGAAACAGCATCGGAAATATCGAGAATATCGCGAACCTGACAGCCGTCTCCGTAGATCGTGATCGGCTCGCCTTCGAGCGCACGGATCAGGAAATGAGCGACCCAGCCCTGGTCTTCTGTTCCCATCTGCCGCTGGCCATAGATGCAGCTCATCCGCATCACGCAGGTCGGGATGTCAAACGAGCGGGCATAATCGAGGACGTACTGGTCGGCAGCGCCCTTCGAGCAGCCATAGGGCGTGTGGAAGTCGAGCGGGCGTGCCTCTCCAATGCCTTTATCGCGGATCGCCGGGTCCCGCGGGACATAGGCATCGTTCGTTTTATCGAGCTCCACATCCGCGAGGTCGCCATAGACCTTGTTCGTGGAGGCGAAGATCAAGGGTATAGGCTCGCTACGCCGGCGCAGCGCATCGAGGAGATTCAGGGTGCCGCGAATGTTGATCTCGAAATCTTCGCGCGGATCGGCGAGACTCGTCGTGACCGCAACCTGCGCGGCCATGTGGAAAACGGCCTGCGCCTCGCCGGCTGCATCCGCAACCGCCGTCTCGTCGCGGATATCGCCGATGACCGCCGAGACCTTGCCCGGATGCCGCTTTTTCAGCCACTCGAGATTCCGGTCGACGCCCGGGCGCGCCAGCGCGTCGTAGACCAAAACATCGTGGCCCTCGCTCGCAAAACGGTCGGCGAGATTGGAGCCGATGAAGCCGGCTCCACCGGTGATGAGGATGGGCTTGCGGCGGAGAACGGCGGGTGCGCTACTCTGGGGACGCGACTCTGTCATGCCACAAGGCCTCTTGCTTCGAGTTCCTTGCGGGCTTCCTGCACGAGGTCCTTCGCCTCCTGCTGGGCGACCCACTCGGCGAGCTCCGCAAGACCTTCCGAGAAGTCCTTCTTCGCCTTGTAGCCCAATTCCTGCTGGATCCTGGTGATGTCGGCGATGCAGTGGCGAATGTCGCCGATGCGCGCCTTGCCGGCGATCTCCGGCGCAATGGATTTGTTCATGGCCTGGGCCAGGAGCTCCGCCACTTCGGAAACCGTTCGGTCCTGGCCGCTGCCGACATTGTAGATGCCGCCCGCCGCTTTCTCATGCTCCAGCGCCAGAACGAAAGCCTGCGCCACGTCCTCCACATGCACGAAGTCGCGCCGCTGCTGACCATCCTCGAAGATCATCGGCGGCTGGCCGTTGTGGAGCCGCGAGGCGAAGATGGCGAGAACGCCGGTATAGGGATTGGACAGGGCCTGCCCCGGCCCGTACGCGTTCCAAAGCCGGAGCGCCACGCCCTCCATGCCGTAAGCCGGACAGAGGGTCAGGGTGAGCCGTTCCTGGACATACTTCGACAGGGCATAGACGGACGCCAACGCAGGCTTTTTCCATTCGGGCGTTGGCACGGGAACAAGCGGACGGCCCTTCGAATCCAGCGGATCCCAAGGGTCGCTCTCCTTCGTGCGCGGCGTGCGAATCACGTCCTCCATGATCCGCCCCTCCGCATCACGATAAAGGCCCTCTCCGTAGATGCTCATGGAGGAAGCCACGACGACGCGTTTCACCGGGTTGTCGATGAGCTGCTGGAAGAGGACAGCCGTGCCGTAATCGTTTACGGAGATATAACGGTCGACGGCATACATGCTCTGGCCGACGCCGACCTCGGCCGCAAGGTGGACAACCTTGGTGACCCCTTTCAGGGCCCGCAGGATCGCGGTCTCGTCGCGCACGTCACCAACGACGACCTCGACTTCGGGATCCAGTCCATCGGCCTGCGTCTTCTCCCCATGAACCTGCTCGATCAGGCTGTCGAGCACGCGAACACGATGCCCGCGTTCCAGACAGGCGCGCGCAACATAGCGGCCAATGAAGCCCGCGCCGCCGGTGATGAGGATCGTATCCGCCACGTGTTGCCTCCGGATCAGTTTTGCGGCTCAATGCCGAGGAAAGTGCCAGGACAGACCAAGTGAGATGGCGGGCACCATGAAGGCTGCCCCTCCAAGCTTGGCCTTACGCCATGCCAACGCGGCAGCTTCTTCTTTGTTCCTGCATCTCGGGTAGGTTGGGCGCCGGTCCCGGAAGACAAGAGTCTCAAAGGGAGGGGTCAGGAGCGGAACAACCGGAGCCATTCGGACGTTGACGGCCAAGCTTGGAGAATTGTTGCCGGGCCGGAAGGTGCTAGTTCGCCTTCCGGATTAGCCCTTGAGTGGCGAGGCTCCATGCGGCCGCACAAGGAGATCCGTTATGAGTTCGAGAAAGGTCCGCGTCGGAATCGTGGGCGTCGGCAATTGCGCCTCGTCCTTCGTACAGGGTCTCTCCTATTATAAGGACGCGAAAGGCAATGAGCCCATTCCCGGGCTGATGAATGTCGAACTCGGCGGCTACCACATCGGCGACGTCGAGATTTCTTCCGCTTTCGATGTGAACGCTTCGAAGGTCGGCCGGGACGTCTCCGAGGCCATTTTCGCCAGCCCCAACAACACGCAGCGTTTCGCCTCCGTGCCTGAGAGCGGCATCATCGTCCATCGCGGCAAGACCCTTGACGGCCTCGGCAAGTATCTGCGGGACGAGATCGAGGAATCCCAGGTAGACGAGGCAGAGGTCACCGAAATCCTGAAGCAGTCGCGGACGGACGTTCTCGTCTCCTACCTGCCCGTGGGCTCTCAGAAGGCGACCGAATGGTATGCGGAGCGGGCGCTCCAGGCAGGCTGCGCCTTCGTGAACTGCATCCCCGTGTTCATCGCCTCCAACCCCGAATGGCGCAAGCGCTTCGAGGAGCGGGGGCTGCCCATCGTCGGCGACGACATCAAGAGCCAGGTCGGCGCCACCATCGTCCACCGCATGCTCGCGAACCTCTTCCGCGAGCGCGGCGTGCGGCTCGACCGCACCTATCAGCTCAATTTCGGCGGCAATACCGATTTTCAGAACATGCTGGAGCGGGAGCGCTTGGAATCGAAGAAGATCTCCAAGACTCAGGCCGTATCGAGCCAGCTCGACATCCCCCTCCCCGCCAGCGACATCCATGTGGGCCCGAGCGATCATGTGCCGTGGCTCACAGACCGCAAATGGGCCTATATCCGCATGGAAGGCACAGCCTTCGGCGGCGTTCCGCTCAATGTGGAGCTGAAGCTGGAAGTGTGGGACTCGCCCAACTCCGCCGGTATCGTCATCGATGCCGTCCGATGCGCGAAGCTGGCCATGGACCGCAAGATCGGCGGCGCGCTTACAGGCCCGTCCAGCTATTTCATGAAGTCGCCGCCGCAGCAGTTCACCGACAACGAGGCTCGCGAGAGGACCATCCGTTTCGTCAACGGCGACGATGAATAAGACCGGGGAGGCACGCGCATGACAACCACGTTCCTTCTCGTGCGTCATGCGGCCCATGACCGGGTGGGGACGGTATTGTGCGGCAGGATGCCAGGAGTGACGCTGGGCGCCCTCGGGCGGTCTCAGGCGCAGCGCCTGGCCGAGAGGCTTGCCCGCGAGGACGTCGCCTGCATCCGAACCAGCCCGCTCGAGCGCGCCCGCGAGACGGCTGAGCCAATTGCCGAGCGCGTCGGGCTAACCCCTGAAGCCTGCGAAGCCATCATGGAGATCGAATTCGGCTCCTGGACCGGCAAAAACTTCGAAGCCCTTGCAGACGACCCCCGCTGGAGATCGTGGAACAACGCGCGCAGCGTCAGCCGGCCTCCCGGAGGCGAGACGATGCTGGAGGCGCAGATACGAATCGTCGGAGCGATAGAGGAACTTCGCGCCCTCCATCCGGGAAGGAGGATCGTCCTCGTCAGCCATGGGGACGTAATCAAGGCTGCCCTGCTCTATCATTTGGGACTCCCCATCGACGCTTGTTCGCGCATCGAGGTCGAGCCTGCCTCCATCAGCACCCTTGCCGTCGGCGAGTGGGGCTCCAAGGTTCTCCGCATGAACGAGGTGGTCGCCGCATGAAGATCGTCGTGTTCGGCCTCACCATCTCGTCGTCCTGGGGCAACGGCCATGCAACGCTCTGGCGGGGATTGTGCCGTGCCCTCGCCCGGCAGGGGCATAGGGTGGTCTTCTTCGAGAAGGATGTGCCCTACTACGCCATGAACCGCGATCTCTTCGAGCTTCCTGGAGGAGATCTCGTGCTCTATGACGAGTGGACCTCCGTGCAGTCCAGAGCAAAAGCTGAAATCGCCGATGCGAATGCCGCCATGGTGACATCCTATTGCCCGGATGGACTTGCAGCGACGGAGCTGCTGCTCGATGAAGCGCGCGGGCTGCGGATTTTCTACGATCTGGACACTCCCGTCACCCTCTCCCGCCTCCAGGCCAAAGAGGCCGTGCCCTATATCGGGCCACGGGGCCTCAAGGACTTCGACCTCGTCCTGAGCTACACCGGCGGCGGTGCATTGGACCGTCTGCAGACGGATCTCGGCGCGCAGCGGGTCGCGCCGCTCTACGGGCATGTGGATCCGGATGTGCATCGTCCGGTTCAGGCCCAGGAGCACTATGCCTCCGACCTGTCCTACCTCGGAACCTATGCGGAGGACCGGCAGGCGGCGCTGGAGCGTCTCTTCATCGAGCCTGCGACCTTGCGGCCTTCCCTCCGCTTCCTGATCGGCGGAGCTCAGTATCCGCAGGATTTTCCCTGGCAGCCCAACATCTACTTCGTCAAGCACCTGCCCCCTTCCGAGCATCCGGCATTCTTCTCGTCGTCGCGCCTCACGCTCAACATTACCCGGCAGGCCATGGCTGAAATGGGCTGGTGCCCGTCGGGGCGGCTCTTCGAGGCCTCGGCTTGCGGCGTGCCCCTTCTATCCGACGACTGGGAGGGATTGGACAGCTTCTTCGAGCCTGGAGAGGAGATCCTCATTGCCCGGACGACGGAGGAGGCGGTGGATGCTCTCGATCTCACCAGGGCCGAACTGCAGCGCATCGCGAAAGCGAGCCGGGAGAGAACGCTCGCAGAGCACACATCCGCGTGCAGGGCGAAGGAGCTTGAGATGCTGCTCGAGAGCGCTAGCTCCCCTGCATCTCCGGACGGCAGTTCCGCAGCCATGATGGAGGCCTGACCATGTGGGGTATCGTGCCCGCGGCCGGAATCGGAAGCCGCATCCAGCCTCTTGCCTTCTCGAAGGAGCTTCTGCCGGTCGGCAGCCGCCTCGACAACGGCGTCGAGCGACCTTGCGCGGTCAGCGAGTACCTCGTCGAGCGGATGATCCATGGCGGAGCCGACAAGATCTGCTTCGTGATCTCCCCCGGCAAGTCCGACATCATGGAGTATTACGGCGCAAGCTATGGCGATGCCTCTATTGCCTATGTGGTTCAGCCGCAGGCGAGCGGGTTGTGCGATGCGATCTTCAGGGCCGCCCCCCTGATCCCGCCGGATGAGAGCGTGATCGTCGGGCTCCCCGACACCGTATGGTTCCCGGAGAAAGCCTTGGCGGAACTGCCCGAAGGTGTTCTCTCCTTCCTCCTCTTCCCGGTCGAGTACCCGCAATATTTCGATGCGGTGGTGCTCGACGAAACGATGCATGTGCGCGAGATCCAGGTGAAGCGGCAGGATGCATCGTCCAACTGGATCTGGGGCGCCTTCAAGATGCCGGGTCGCGTGCTCGAAGATTTGCACCGGCTCTGGCAGGCCCGAAACGGCGAGGACGAGTACTTCGGCACTCTCGTGAACGCCTATCTGGAACAGGGCGGCGAAGCCGTTGGCGTCAAGGCTGGCGAGTCGTATGTCGATGTCGGAACCTTGCACGGCTATCGCTCCGCCATCGGGCTTCTGAGCGAGGCCGCCCAGCATGAAAACCTCACGGGCGCCCGCGTCGCCCTGGGCTGGCCGGCCGGCCGGATGCCGCGCGGTCTTCACGATCTGAGCAGGGAGTAGCTTTCGCCATGAATGCCATGGACCCCACATCCGCGGAGGAGATCCGAAAGCGAGCCGAAGCGCTCGGCACGTGGTTTCACAATATCGAGCTCAATGGCGTCTGGACGGCTCCCGACCACTTCCTCGGTAACTATCCTGCAGTCAAGTGGCAGCGGTTCGCGGATGCGATCCCGCAGGACCTGACGGGCAAGACGGTGCTGGATATCGGCTGCAATGCCGGGTTCTATTCCATCGAGATGAAGAAGCGCGGCGCGAGCCGCGTGCTCGGCGTCGATTTCGACGACACCTATCTCGCCCAAGCCCGTTTCGCGGCGCAGACGACAGGCCATGACATCGAGTTCCGCAAGCTGTCGGTCTACGACCTCGGTGCGCTGGGCGAACGGTTCGACGTGGTCATCTTCATGGGGGTTCTCTATCACCTGCGTCACCCCCTCCTCGCGCTCGACCTCATCCATGAGCACGTCGCGAAGGATCTCCTCATCTTCCAGTCCATGCAGCGCGGCGCGACCGAGACGATGCCGGTCGAGAAGGATTATACCTTCTGGGAGACGGAGCACTTTGACGATCCGCGCTATCCGAAGATGCACTTCATCGAGCATCGCTACGCCGACGATCCGACGAACTGGTGGGCGCCGAACTCCGCCTGCGTGGAGGCCATGCTCCGCAGCGCCGGGTTCGAGATCCTCCAGCACCCCGAAACCGAGGTTTACATCTGCCGTCGTATCGAGGCTCCGCCTGGAGCGGAGGCCGTCTATCCGGCTCAAGGGAGAACTGCATGATTGAAGCCGCAATGATCTGGAACGAGCCCAACAACAAGTCCCACTGGGATCCGGAGATCGATCCGGAATGGAGGCTCTTTTCCGAGATGGCGATTGCCGCAGGCCAGGCGATCAAGGCCGAGAATCCCAGCCTCACCCGCGTGCTCGGCGGCATCTCGCCCATCGACCCCGGCTATATCCAGAACCTCGCCGGACAAGGCGTGCTCGATCATGTGGACGTGGTGGCGGTCCATGGCTTTCCCCTCGACTGGAACCTGTGGCAGATCCACGAATGGCCCGCGAAGATCAACGAGATCCGCGCGGTCACGGACAAGCCGATCTGGGTGACGGAGGTCGGCATCTCGACCTTCGGGGCGGAGGAAGTCCAGGTCTGGGGCCTGAACCGCACGGCTGAACTTCTGATCGGCGAAGTGCCGCGCATCCACTGGTATTCGCTCTACGACCTACCCCGCGCCTGGGGCGCCACGACCCGTCACCGGGAGGCGGAAGGATCATCCTATTACCGCCATTTCTACATGGGTCTGCTGCGCGAGGATGGCTCGCCGAAGCCTGCGCTTGAGGAATATGCGAAGCATGCCTCGCAGATGGGCCTGTGCCAGTGGTTCCACTTCGAGGATCACCGCCTGGACGAGGCGGTCGCCTGGATGAAGCGTCTCGGCGTCAAGCACTTGCGAACGGGCCTCTCCTGGGCCGACAGCTTCCGTCCGAACGCCCTCGACTGGTTCGACCGGCAGATGGAGGCGCTGGCCGATTTCGACGTGACGGTGACCTTCTGCTTCACGCCGGAACATCGCGGGATCGCGCCGCATCACACCAGCGCTCCTCAGGTCAAGGAGGAGTTCGCGGAGTTCTGCGCCAGCATGATCCGCCGCTATGCCAGCCTCGGCGCGACCACCCAGCAGGGAAAGCTGCTCGAAGCCCTCGCCTGAGCGGCCCGCAGTTCATGAGAAAGGCGGCGGAGCCATTGTAGCCCCGCCGCCTTTCTCATGCCTTTCACCCCTTCAGCGGCCGTAGATCCGGTCCAAAACTCGGGCCACATCCACCAGCCGCTCGGCTGCGGGATCGAAGCGCTCTCCTGCGGCAAGCCGCATCGCCCAGTCCGCAGCCGCGCGTCCACCCCATTCGTCGGGCGGCGAAGCGAGGGTCTCCCGCGCAGTGCCGCGGTAGCGGTCGGCAGTGAAGTCATAGAAAGACCCGTTCACATTGCGCAGGGCCGCACCGCCTTGAGTGCCGTAGAAGGCCGCGGAGATCATTGCATCGCATCCGGCCTGCAGCCGCCAGGAGCAGGCGAGCTGCACGACAGCTCCCGTCTCCAGGCCCACGGTCGCGACGGCGTAATCCTCGACCTGAGCGGCGCTGTCCTTCAGCGGTTCGCCGCCTGCGAAGAGCGTGCCGGAGACCTTCGCGATGCCCGGGTGGCCAAGGGTCCAGAGAGCCAAGTCCACGAGATGGACACCGAGATCCATGACGCAGCCGCCGCCCGAGAGCGCAGGATCGTAGAACCACGGCTTGTCCGGCCCATAGGCATTATGGAAGACAAGATCGACCGCGTAGATGCTCCCGAGCTCGCCGGAAGCAATGATCTCACGGATCCGGCGCATGCCTTCCGTGAAGCGGTAGGAGAGATCGACCCCAAGCAGACGGTCCGCGGCGCGCGCTGCATCCACCACCGCCTGCACTTCCGCTGTCGTCCGCCCCAGCGGCTTCTGGCAGAACACGGCGGCGCCGCGTTCCAGCGCCTGGATCGATTGCTCCGCATGCATGGCGCTGGGCGTTGCGATCACTACGCCATCGACGCCGAGACCGAGAATGTCGTCGAGGGTGGAGACGAGTTCCGCATCCGGCGCGAGTTGCTTTGCCTCCGCAGCCATTTCAGGCGAAGCATCGGCGATGGCCGCGACATCGATGGCGCCGGTGCCGAGGATGGCCTGCATGCGATGGCGGCCGATCCATCCGACACCGAGAAAGCCCAGGCGCAGGCGGGCAAGCGACGTCTCCGGCGTCGGCTGAAGCAGAGCCTGTTGGGTCATGAGAATGTCACCAGTGCCTTCACGAAGCCGTCCGGCTTGTCGCGGGTGGCGTCGAGCGCCTCGTCGAGCCGGTCGAGCGGGTATACATGCGAATAGAGAGGGCCGGGATCGAGACGGCCGGATGCGACGGCATCGATAGCCTCGCGGATGCCGTCGACATAAATCTTCGAGTCGCGCTCATGCGCATTGATGACGTCCAGTCCGCGCCAGTTCCAGAGCCACATATTGACCTGTCGCGGCCCGTCCTGGTGATAACCGGCGACGATCAGCTTGCCCCGCTCCCGGGTGAGCTCTGCGGAGAGGTCCAGAGGCCATTGCTTGCCGACCGCTTCGATCACCCGATCGCAGAATGAACCGTCGGTCAGCTCCTTCACGCGCTCGATGATGGCATAGTGATCGTCCATGGGGATGGTCTCGGCAGCGCCCATGCGCCTTGCGAGGTCGAGCGAGAAAGGCCGCCGCGAGATGGCGATCACCCGTGCGCCCGCATCGGATGCGAGCCGTGTCAGGATTGCACCGAGAAAGCCGATGCCGACGATGGCGACGGCCTGTCCAGCCTCGATCTCGCTGCGTCGGAAGATGTTCATGGCGCAGCCCAGCGGCTCGCCGGGAAAGGGGTGCCCCGCCAATGCGTCCGGCAGGCGTACGACCTTGTCGGCGTCGGCGACATCGTATTCCGCATAGGACTTGTAGGAGAGCGCCGCGACCCGCTCGCCAATGGCGAGCCCTTCGACATTCGCGCCAAGCGCGTCGATGATGCCCCAGCCCTCGTGACCGAGACCGCCGGGCTCTGTCGGGTACTGCATCCATTCAGGGCCGGCCCAGGGCGTCAGATTAGAAGCACAGACCCCGCAGCCTTCGAGCCGGATCCGCACCTGTCCGGGCTCGGGCTCCGGCAGAGCCACCTCACTCACCGCGATCTGCCCTGGTCCTGTGACCACCGCCGCCCGCATCGTCCTTGCAGCGGCCCGAGGCTCGCTCTTCGCGTCGGCCTCCCGGCGCGTCGCTTCGGCAGAGGCGAAATCGTTTTTACTCAAATCGTCCACAGGTCTCACTCCACCATGGTGCCGGTGCAATTAGAGACGGGACAGGTGAGTTCAAGGCTTGGCCGTATGGCTCGGGGACACAGATGTACGGCGCACCCGGCGGAGGGATGCCGACAGACGCACGCGAGGCGAGCCCTCCCTCCGCTTCAGGAAGGAGGGCCCGTGTCGATGAAGCTACTAGCCTAGCAGGTAGAGCGCCGCAGGCGCCGCAGTGAGCAGGCCGGCAGACGTGAGGAGTAGCAGGCG
This sequence comes from Microvirga roseola, assembly GCF_020866965.1. GTDB lineage: Bacteria > Pseudomonadota > Alphaproteobacteria > Rhizobiales > Beijerinckiaceae > Microvirga > Microvirga roseola. Next base: position 125,673 of record NZ_JAJATX010000002.1, on the reverse strand, counting down.
GGTGTGGTCGGGGTTAGCCAGGCGGCGGACCTTTCGCGCCGTGGAGCCTGCCTCCATGCTCCAGCCATTCATGCAGGAGCAGAGGAGACGATGCACGGCCCGGTCGGAGAGATCGAAGAACTCCATGGCATCCCCGAGCTTATCGCTCTTAAGGCCTGCGGCCCTCAGGACCGGATCCTCGAAAGCAACCGTGAGCGGGGAATCGTCAGACCGCAATTCCGGCTGCTTGTCCTCCGGCACGAACTCGATCTCGCCGAGCGACCTCAGACGCCTTTTAGGCTGGCGTTCCAACAATTCGGCCCAGCGCTCGAGGCGCTCGCGGCGGGACAGGAAACCTTGCTTGAACTCATGCACTTCTGCGACGCTACGAAGCTTCTCTACAGGCTTGTGTTCCATAGGTAACCTCCAGATTGGGAGCCAGCCTTTGCAGGACCGAACTCTGGATGAACCATGATCTGATGAGTCGCAGGCTTTTTTGCGTCAAAGCGGCTCGTCAGAAGAGAGTTTCGTGAGCATGAGCAACATGCTCCTGGAAGATCGCTCCGGTCGCCTGATCGACCTCCTTCAGAACGACGTCGTAGCCCCAGAGATTAGCGACCATCTGCAGGACACGCCTTGCATCGTCCTTGTGCAGCAGGGTGCGGTTGAGAACGTGATGGTGCAGGACGAGGCGCCTGTCACCTGCGAGGTCCACGTCGATCACCTGAATGTTCGGATCGGTCCAGCCCACATCGTACTGACGCGAGAGCGAGCGGCGAAGCCTGCGGTAGCCGCGCTCGTCGTGGATGGCCTCGACCCAGAGCTCGGGCTGGTCCGGATCGTCCACGATGTGGAACATGCGCCACTGCCGCATGAGAGTGGGACTGAGGAACTGCGAGATGAAGCTCTCGTCCCGATAATTGGTCCATACCTCGCGCAGCACCGCCATGGCATTGCCCGTGCCTGCGATATCCGGGAACCACTCGCGATCCTCGGTGGTCGGCTGCGTGCAGATGCGCTCGATGTCCTGCATCATGCCGAAGCCAAGTGCATAAGGATTGATGCCGCCGTAGTGCTGATCGTCGAATTCGGGCTGCCGGGTTACGTTGGTATGGGACTGCAGGAATTCGAGGAAGGATCCGTCGCTGATCTGCCCGGTTTCGTGCAGACGGCTCATGATCCGGTAATGGCAATAGGTGGCGCAGCCCTCGTTCATCACTTTGGTCTGCCGCTGCGGATAGAAATACTGCGCGATCTGGCGGACGATGCGCAGGATCTCCCGCTGCCAAGGCTGGAGCCGCGGGGCGGATTTTTCGAGAAAATAGAGGATATTCTCCTGCGGCAATTCCAGGAGCGCCCGGCGCAGGTCGTCGCTCGCCTCGGTCTTCACACCGGCTTCCTTTCCGGGCACAGTGCGCCACAGATCGTTATAGGTCTGCTCCTGATGGCGGTGGCGCTCCTCCTCGCGCCGCTCCTCGGAGCGCAGGTCCGGCCGCTTCTTGCGCGGATAGCGATGGACGCCGTGAGACATCAGCGCATGGGCGGCGTCGAGCACACGCTCGACTGCGGTGTGCCCATAGCGCTCCTCACAACGGGCAATATAGCCCTTCGCGAATTCGAGATAGTCCAGGATGCCGTCCGCGTCCGTCCATTCCTTGAAGAGATAATTGTTCTTGAAGAAGTGATTGTGGCCGAAGGCGGCGTGCGCGATCACGAGGGTCTGCATCGTGGCCGTGTTCTCCTCCATGATGTAGGAGATGCACGGGTTCGAGTTGATGACGATCTCGTAGGCGAGCCCCATCAAGCCCTGGCGGTAGCCGGCCTCATGGGTGGCGAAGCGCTTGCCGAAGGACCAGTGCTTGTAGAAGAGCGGCATGCCGATCGAGGCATAGGCGTCGAGCATCTGCTCGGCGGTGATCACCTCGATCTGGTTGGGATAGACGTCCAGGCCGAGTTCCTTCCTGGCGATCTCCTCGACCGCATCGTGGATGCGCTGGATCGTGCTGAAATCCCAGTCGGCTCCGCGGAAGAGAAGGGTATCATTCTCGACGAGGGTCATGGGCGCGCCCCTGCTTCGGCTTCGCGCTTGCGGAAGAGTTCGCGGAAGACCGGGTAGATTTCGCGGCGATGATTGACCTTGCGCATGGCGATGTTCGCGCCCTCATCATGCAGCGACTCATAGGTCTGCCACAGGGCCGTCTTGTGATTGAGGAAACCCGTCTGCAGCCGGTCGTTGTCGCTCCCGACCTCGAGATAGGCATAGTACTGGCAGACCGGCAGGATATTCTCCCTCAGCAGGGCGGCGCTCGTGCTCCCGTCGTTCGGCGAGTTGTCACCGTCGGAAGCTTGGGCCGCGTAGATGTTCCAGCTTTCCGGCGGATAGCGTTCGGCCACGATCTTCTGCATCTCCCGCAAGGCCGACGAGACGACCGTGCCGCCAGTCTCCGGGCTGTGGAAGAAGGTCTCCTCATCCACCTCCTTTGCCTCATGGGTGTGGCGGATGAAGACGACCTCCACATGCTTGTAGCGCCGGGTCAGGAAGATGTAGAGCAGCATGAAGAAACGCTTGGCCAGATCCTTCATGTGCTCCGTCATGGAGCCCGAGACATCCATGAGGCAGAACATCACCGCCTGGGCGACCGGCCGGGTGACAGGCTCGAAGCGGCGGTAGCGCAAATCGATGGGATCGATATAGGGCAGGCGCTTGGTCCGCTGCTGCAGCCTTTCCAGTTCGAGCCGCAGCTCCGTCAGGCGCTCCGAGGTCTCGTCCTCCTTTTCCAGGAGAGCGATCTCTTCCTGGAGGCGTAGCAATTCCGCGGGCCGGGGCCGCCGCAGGGCGATGCGCCGGGACATAGCGTTCCGCATGGAACGCAGCAGGGCGAGATTGACCGGCGATCCTGCCACGGAGTAGCCGGCCCGCCTCAGGCCTGCGGCCTCCGTGGTGGCGAGCCGGCGCTTGGCAAGATCGGGCAGTTCGAGATCGTCGAGGAAGAGGTCGAGGAATTCCTCTCGGGTCAGGACGAAACGGAAATCGTCCTCCCCCTCTCCGTCATTGCCGGCGGAGGGCTGTCCGCCGCCGCCGCCGGGCGGTCTCTCGATAGCGTCGCCCTCGACGAAGCGCTTGTTGCCCGGGAGGATGTGATCCTGCATCCCTCCCTCGCCCGAGCGACGGAAGCTGGGCTCGCGCACGCCGTCGATCGGGATGGAGACTTCCCCTCCCCTTTCGACATCGCTGATGCCCCGGTCCCCCGCACTGTGACGCACGGCCCGCTGGATCTGCGCCTTGGCACGGCGAAGGAAGCGCTGGCGATTGGCCAGGCTCTTGCCCCCTGGGTTGAGGCGTCTGTCGATAATGTGCATCTGAACGCCTACCCTGCCTCCGTGTTCTGTCAGCCCGCCTGTTTGACGCGCATGTACCACTCCACCAGGCGCCGGACCTGGCGCTCGGTGTAGCCCCGTTCCATCATACGCTCCACGAACTCGCCATGCTTCTTCTCGGTGTCGCTGTCCTTCTTGGAACCAAAGCTGATGACCGGAAGGAGTTCCTCCACCTGGGAGAACATCCGGCGCTCGATGACTTCGCGGATTTTCTCGTAGCTCGTCCAGGAAGGATTGCGGCCATTGTTGCCGGCCCGTGCCCGGAGCGAGAATTTGACCACCTCGTTGCGGAAGTCCTTCGGGTTCGCGATGCCCGCCGGCTTCTCGATCTTGGTCAATTCCTGGTTCAAGAGCTCCCGGTTGAGAAGCTGGCCTGTATCGGGATCCTTGAAGTCCTGGTCCTCGATCCAGGCATCCGCATAGGCGACGTAACGGTCGAAGAGATTCTGGCCGTAATCGTGGTAGGATTCGAGATAGGCCTTCTGGATCTCATGACCGATGAAGTCGGCATAGCGCGGTGCAAGCTCGGCCTTGATGAACTCGATGTAGCGCCTCTCCACGTCCACGGGCAGCTGCTCGCGGCGCAGGGACTGCTCGAGGACGTACATGAGGTGAACCGGATCGGCCGCGACCTCGATGGTGTCGTGGTTGAAGGTGGCGGCTAGGACCTTGAAGGCGAAGCGGGTGGAGATCCCGTCCATGCCCTCGTCGACGCCTGCCGCATCCTTGTATTCCTGCATGCTCCTGGCGCGGGGGTCGACTTCGCGCAGGCTCTCGCCGTCATAGACACGCATCTTCGAATAGAAATTCGAATTTTCGTGGGCGCGAAGGCGCGAGAGAACCGAGAACCGGGCCAGCATTTCCAGCGTAGCGGGCGCACAGGGTGCGCCGGCGAGTTCGGAGCTGCGGATCAGCTTATCGTAGATCCTCTGCTCCTCCGTCGCCCGCAGGCAGTAGGGCACCTTGATCACGTAGATGCGGTCGATGAAGGCCTCGTTGTTCTTGTTCGAGCGGAAGCTCTGCCACTCGGCCTCGTTCGAGTGCGCCAGAATGATGCCGGAGAAGGGAATGGAGCCGATATTCTCGGTCCCGACATAATTCCCCTCCTGCGTTGCCGTCAGCAGCGGATGCAGCATCTTGATCGGCGCCTTGAACATCTCGACGAATTCGAGAATGCCCTGGTTCGCCCGGTTGAGCCCGCCCGAATAGCTGTAGGCATCCGGATCGGCCTGGGAGAGCGTCTCCAGCTTGCGGATATCGACCTTGCCGACGAGGGATGAAATATCCTGGTTGTTCTCGTCGCCGGGCTCCGTCTTCGCGATTGCGATCTGGCGCAGGCGCGACGGGTTGATCTTGATGACCCGGAACTTGGAAATGTCGCCGCGAAACTCATCGAGCCGCTTGATCGCCCAGGGGCTCAGCAGGTTGGTTAATCGCCGCCGGGGAATGCCGTAGCGCTCCTCCAGCATCGGCCCCATCTGCTCCGGATCGAAGAGGCCGAGGGGGCTCTCGAAGACCGGGCTGATCTCGTCGCCGGCCTTGAGCACATAGACGGGATGAACCTCCATCAGGGCTTTCAGCCGCTCGGCGAGCGAGGATTTGCCGCCGCCGACCGGGCCGAGGAGGTACAGAATCTGCTTGCGTTCCTCCAGGCCCTGAGCGGCGTGGCGGAAGAAGCTCACGATCATCTCGATCGTCTCTTCCATGCCGTAGAACTCGGAGAAGGCAGGATAGACGCGGATCGTGCGGTTCATGAAGATGCGTCCGAGGCGCGCGTCCTTGGACGTATCCACGAGCTCAGGCTCGCCGATCGCCGCCAGGATGCGCTCCGGAGCGCTCGCAAACATCATGGGATTGTCGCGGCACCCTTCCAGGTATTCCGCCAGGGACATCTCCGTCTCGCGACGGGTCTCATAGGACTTCAGATAACTCGAGAACAGGTCGTCGGAATGAAGCATGGCGCCACCGAATTCAGATCCCTTGTCAGAGATAACGATTCTGCACCGCTAAGGTTGCCCCCATCCTTGCGATACTGTGATGCGGCAAATGACTCGTTGCTGAATGTCCCTCTTTCTGTGGAGAGAACCCGGTCGGCGGGAGGCTCATTTTTCTTCTGCAAGGCCTGTGCGGCCTGAAGCCAGTCCACCGTTCCACCATCAGCCTCGCGGATTAATGCCCCGACCGCAAGTTAATGTTGGTCACGGAACGTTGAATTCTTGTGCGCTGCTTCAGGCCGGCTGGTTCATATCTGGAGATGTCTGCGGGCGGCGCGGATGTGATGCGGAGCTGGCACTCCGCGCCGCGTTGTGCCAAATCATCCGAAAAGTCCGTTGCGGCATTGCACGCCACCCTTCATGCTGTCATTGGGCCGTCTCCACACAGCGCCCTATGTAGAATTAACCCTTGATGTAGAATTAACCCTTGACGCCGACGGCGGTCGCCACAATCACAAATTTTCCGCATTGATGCCTTCGTCTGCACCGCCTGGAGTACCGAATGAAGTCATGGCCATGGCGCAACCTTGTCCTTCTCTCCGCCTGTCTGCTCGCTTCGCCGGCAGCGATGGGGAGCGGTCATGCGCAATCCTTCGACTTCTTCGGCCTGTTCGGCTCCAGGGATAATCCGCCGCCGCCGTCTCCCGCGGCGCTGCCTTATCAGCTTGATTTCGCGATTGTCGGCGAGGACGACGATATCGAGGACGCGCTGGAGAATGCATCGAGCCTGTACAGATTGCGCAGCGATGCGCCTGCCGACGCCGAGTCCCTCGTGCGCCGGGCCCAATCCGATTTCGCGCCCCTCGTCGATGCCCTGTGGGGCTTGGGCTATTATAACGCAGTTCTCGATTTCGTCATCGGCGGCGCGGTTCTGCCGGTCGACGGAGATCCGGCCGCCGCAATCCGCGCGGCGGAAGCCTATCGCGCAAGGGCGCTCGTGCCGATCCAGGTGCGGGTCAACCCCGGCACGCTGTTCCGGCTGCGCTCCATTCAGGTCGAGGATGCCCGCACCCGCAGGCCCTTCTCGCTCCAGGAACTGCCGCCGCGGGTGGTGAAGCTCGAGCCCGGCGATCCGGCGCAGGCAGCAGAATTGCGGGCGGCACAGGCGCGGATGATCGATTACTTCCGCGCTCAGTCGCGTCCTCTGGCGAGGACCGTCTCCATCGACCCGGTCGTCTATCATCCGATCCGGGTCATGGATGTGTCCTATTCGCTCGATCCCGGCCCTGTGGCCCCCACCGGCCCGATCACGGTGACAGGGACCGAGAACGTCGATCCCGCCGTGGTGCGCTCCTTCATCTATCTCGAGCCGGGCGATCCCTATTCGCCGGAGGCCCTCGCCGAGACCCGCAAATCCGTTGCGACCCTGCAGGCGCTGAGTTCCGTCCGCATCCGGGAGGCCGAGACGCTCGACGCGCAGGGCCGATTGCCGATCTTCATCGAGGTAACGGAGCGCCTGCCGCGGGTCGTCGGGTTCTCGGCCCGATACTCCACCACCGACGGACCCGCCGTCCGCGGCTATTGGGAACACCGCAACCTCTTCGGCGGGGCCGAGCGGCTGCGCCTGGAAGCGGACGTCTTCCTCGCGCCGCGCAATGACGGCACCCGCATCGAAGGGATCGACGATTTCGAGCGCTCCGATCTCGGTGGGCGGTTCAGGACGAGTTTCCTGAAGCCGGCGCTCGGAGGCAGCCGCAACGATCTTCTCCTCGACGGTCTCGTCGAAAGGAACAGGACAGGCGGCGACCGCTATGGCGGCTACACGAGCCGCCTCATCGACGGTACGGCCTTCCTCCGGCACCGTTTCAGCCATTCCTTCTCCGTGCAGGGGGGAGTCCAGGTCCAGAAGGGCCAGACCAGCGATGTGCTCGGGCAGATCGATTATCTCGTGGTCGGCACGCCCGCCTCGCTCACCTACGATTCGACCGACCGGCCGCTCGATCCGACAGAGGGCATGCGCATCAACGCCTCGGTCTCACCCTACCCGACTTTCCTAGGCTCGACGGTGGGCATGGTAGTGGCCCGGGCCGATGCTTCAGCCTATTACGCCCTGGACGAGGATACACGCTACATCCTAGCAGGCCGGGTGGGCCTCGGCTCGATCATCGGCGCCGATCTCGACGAGATCCCTTCCAACTTCCGCTTCTTCGCCGGCGGCGGCGGTTCGGTCCGCGGCTTCCGCTATCGGAGCCTCGCCCCGCTCGGCCCCTTCGGCCAGGTGGTCGGCGGGCGCAGCCTTCTGGAAGCTTCTCTGGAAGCCCGCATCAAGATCACGGACACCATCGGCATCGTGCCCTTCATCGATGCAGGCGGGGCCTTCGAGTCGAGCTATCCCGATTTCGACAAGACGGTTCGCGTCTCGACCGGACTGGGCCTGCGCTACTACACCGCCATCGGCCCGATCCGCCTTGACCTCGCCACGCCGCTCAACCCGCGCCCGGGCGACAGACCCATCTCGCTCTATGTGAGCATCGGACAGGCCTTCTGATGAGAATCCGTTTCCTCCTGATCCCGGTCGCCCTTGTCCTCGCGGGGGCGCTGCTGTTCGCCTTCACGCCGGGAACGCACAGCGCCGAGGAGGACAAGGGGATTCTCGCCTCCCTCATCTCCCGTGTGCTCTCGACTCCGACGACCCGCGTCTCCATCGGCACCGTGGAGGGTGCCCTGTCGTCCGATGCCACGATCCGGGATGTCACGATTGCGGACAGGAATGGCGTCTGGCTGCGACTCGACCGGGCGCGCATCGTCTGGCGGCGGACAGCGCTGCTCTCGCGGCGACTGGAAATCGACCGGCTCGAGATCGGCAATCTCGAGATCCTCCGCCAGCCTGTGCCTGCGGAGGAGCCCGTGCCCGGCGCGGAAGACCCGGTCCTGCCCGAGTTGCCGGTGAAGGTGCAGGTCGAAGACTTCAATCTGGAAAGGCTCCTTCTCGGGGAGCCCATCCTCGGCGTTCCGGCGGAGCTGACGGCCTCAGGCGCAGCCTCTCTGGGCAATCCCTCCGAGGGGCTTGTTCTCAACTTCGACGCCCGCCGCCTCGATGCGCCCGGAACGCTCAGCGCGAGGCTGAACTACGCATCCGAGAATCTCAGCCTGATGCTCACCGTCGACGAGCCTGCAGGCGGCATCCTGGCGCGCGCCGCGAATATTCCCGGACTACCGCCCGTCGAACTTGAGCTGTCCGGCAGCGGAACGCTGGACGATTTTGACGCGCAGCTTGCTTTTGATGCGGGCGACAATATCGGCGCGACAGGACAGGCCAGCCTGCAGCGCGAGGGCAATGTCCGCCGTCTCGGCCTCGACCTCGATGCCCGCATCGAAGGGCTCCTGCCTGACATCATCGCACCGGTTTTCGCCGGAACGACCCAGCTCGATGCCCAGACCACCGTCGGGGAGGATGGGGCCGTGAATATTTCCCAGCTGACGCTGGCCTCGCAGACCGCGCGCCTCGAAGCGTTGGGCAGCCTGTCGCCCGAGCAGAACGTGGACCTCACCGTCTCCGCTCGCGCCGTTCCCACGACAGACGGCAGGACGGTGGCGGGCGGAGCCGAAATCGGCAGGCTTGTCTTCGACGGGAGGGTCACGGGCCCGCTGATGGGCCCGCGGATTTCCGGAGATCTGCAGGCTGCAGACGTGAACCTGCCAGCCGGGCGCTTCGAGCAACTGGAGGCGACCTTCTCGGCGGACCCGAACGGGTTGCTCTCCGATCCGGCAACACGCATTGCGCTCGTGGTCGATGCGCAGGCGAGCGCCGTCTCCCTGGCGGATCCCGCTCTCGCCCAAGCGGTCGGTGACCGCCTTACCCTGACGCTCCGCGGCAGCGCGACACCGGAAGGCACCGCCGATATCGAGACGGCGAGACTGTCGATGCCGACCATTGACGCCACCTATTCCGGTCGGCTCGGATCGCCGGATGCGACCGGCAGACTGACTGTACAGGCCCCGAACCTTTCTCGCTTCGGCGATGTCGCCGCCCTGCAGTTGCGCGGATCCCTGGACCTGAATGCCGGTCTCCAGGGCCTCCTCTCGACAGGTCCCACGATCGCGACGCTGGACGGCACGGCCACCCGCTTCGCCACCGGGATCGAGGCGCTCGATAATCTCATTGGCGGACGGCTGACCCTCTCAGGCGTTGCAAGGCTCCTGCCGAATGGCGGTTTCGGCTTCCAGGACCTGCGCCTTGCCGGCGCCCACGCCACCGCCCGGATCAACGGCGACGCCACGGCCGAGCAGGTCGACGTGAATGCGGAAGTCGACATTCCCAACCTCCGGCAGGCGGATGAGCGTTTGACGGGATCGGGCGAAATCGAGGCGCAGCTCACCGGAACCCTTGACCGCCTCAATGCAAATGCCCGCGCCGTCATTCGGGATGCGACAGCGCTCGGCCGGCCGATTCCGCGCCTGGCGCTCGACGCCACGATCAGCGACCTGATGGGACAACCCAACATCCGCACGACCCTCTCCGGCGAGGTCGACGGCAAGCCTGCCGAGGGCACGATCCACCTCGAGCAGCGCTCGGAAGGCGGATGGCTCCTCGACCCGCTCGACGTGACCATCGGTTCGGTGTCCCTCCAGGGCAACGTTACGCTCGGCCCCGACAATCTCGCGACCGGTCGCGTGAGCCTCAATGCGCGCAACCTCGACGACCTCTCGCCCCTGGTGCTTACCCGTCTCTCCGGGGATCTCACCACCGACATCGTCCTCAGCGCCACAGACGGGCGGCAGGATGTCCGGATCGAAGCGGAAGGAGCGCAGATCAGGATTGCCGACGCATCCCTCCAGCGCCTGAACGCGCAGGTCTCCATCGAGAATGTCTATACCCGGCCCGTCATCAATGCGACTGTCGCCATCGATAGGGCAACGATTGCGGGCGAGACCTTCTCCGAGATCAGGCTGAACGCCGAGGGCTCGCCTTCCGCCAGCGCAATCACTCTTTCGGCACGCGCCCGCGGCTTCACGCTGGATGCGAGCGGGCGCCTCGTTCCCGAGACGCCTCTGCGGTTCGAACTGGCATCCTTCACCGCCCGCCGCGGCAACCGCCGGATCGCCCTCTCGCAGCCGGCGACCCTGACCTTCGGCGACGGCATCGCATTCGACCAGCTGACCGTCGCCGTCGACCGGGGCAGGATCCGGATCGACGGTCGCGTCGGGGAGGCGCTCGACCTCCGCATTTCCGCGCAGGATGTCCCTCTCTCGGCTGCGGACATCATCGTGCCCGGCACGGGCCTGGCGGGAACCCTGAACGGCAGCGCGGAGCTCGGCGGGACCGCCAGCAACCCGACCGGCGAATGGCAGGTCCGTATCGCGAATCTCGTCGCTCCGCAGACGCGGGACACCGGCATACCGCCCGTCGATATCACGGCGCAGGGGCGCCTCACCGGCGACGGCGCAACCACGGTTGAGGCGATGCTCAGCGCGGGTCGGGCCGGCACCTTGCGCGTGACCGGACGGGCTCCGCTGGATGCGAGCGGCAATCTCGACCTGAACGCGCAGGGACGTCTCGATCTAAGCATTGCCAACACCTTCCTCTCGGCCGCCGGCCGGCAGGTCTCCGGCACGGCGGCCGTCGACCTGCGGGTCGGCGGGACCATTGCCGAGCCGCGCATGAACGGATCGATTGCCCTGTCCGGCGGCAGTTACCGGGACGTGCTGCAGGGCATTCGCCTGGAGAACATCCAGGGGCGCATCGTTGCGAACGGGACCGACCTGACCATCGAACGGCTGACGGCCGCGACCCGCAGCGGCGGTACCCTGTCGGCCAGCGGCCGGGTGAGAATCGATCCGGCGGCCGGCTTTCCCGGCGACACCCGCATCACGGGACAGAGGGCAGAGCTCGTCGCCAACGAAACCGTCACGACGACGGCGGATCTCGCTCTCAGCCTGTCCGGTCCCCTGGCGCGAAACCCGACGATCACGGGGCAGGTCCGGATCCTTTCGATGGATATCAGCATTCCGGAGCGACTGCCGGTCACCCTGCGCCCGATCCCGGGCACAAAGCATGTCCGGCCGACGCCAACGGCCGCCAAGCGCCTCGCCATGGAAGCGAGAAGGAGGGCGAATGCAGACCGCGAGCCGCCCTTCAACGCCACGCTCGACCTGGTCGTCTCCGCACCCAACCGGATCTACGTGCGCGGGCGCGGAATCGATGCGGAGCTGGGAGGCGACCTGCGCCTGACCGGCACCTTGCAGGATCCCGTGGCCATCGGCGCCTTCGAACTGCGGCGCGGACGCCTGGATGTCGCCGGCACCCGCCTGAACTTTACCCGCGGGCGGCTGACCTTCACCGGAGATCTGACTCCCGAACTCGACTTCCTGGCCGAGACCCGCGCCGGAGACGTGACGGCCAGGATCGGTGTAACGGGATCGGCTCGGGAGCCGCAATTCACCTTCTCCTCCGATCCCGACCTGCCGCAGGACGAGGTGCTGTCACGAATTCTCTTCGCGAAGGCCTCGGGCGGGTTGTCAGCGACACAGGCGCTGCGGCTCGCCCAGGTTGCCGCACAGTTCTCCGGCCGCGGCGGCAATGGCGTTTTCGAGAACCTTCGCCGCTCCCTCGGCGTCGAGGGGCTCGATATCTCGCTGGGAGCGGAAGGCGGGCCGACGGTCGGCATCACCAGGGCCATCAACGACCGCATCAGCGCCGGGGTCAAGGCGGGCACGAGAGCGGAAGAGAGCGGCGTCTCCGTCGATATCGACGTGACCCGGCGCATCCGCGTGCAGGGCGAAGTCGGCGCGGGCGGGAACACGGGGGTCGGCATTGGCGCAGAGTGGGAGTACTAGGCTGCAGCGGCGAACGAAGGTCCTGCGGCTGCGTTGACGCCTGTTCGATGGCTCCTGTCGCCCTAAGACGAGCCACAAGGCAGGCTGCAGAATCCTGCACCCCGCCCACTCCCGCTCTGGACAATGGAGATCCCCGTGATCAAAGCTTTCGGCTATGCCGCCCAGGATGCGACGACCCCTCTTGCGCCGTTCCAGTTCGACCGCCGGGATCCAGGCGAACGCGACGTTCAAATTGAAATTCTCTACTGCGGCGTCTGTCACTCCGATCTGCACACGGTGCACGCCGAGTGGGGCGGCACGAACTATCCATGCCTCCCGGGCCATGAGATCGTCGGCCGCGCCACTGCCGTCGGCGTAGGCGTGAGAAGTTCAAGACGGGCGACCTCGTCGGCGTCGGCTGCATGGTCGATTCATGCCGCCACTGCACGAGCTGCCGCGAGGGCCTCGAACAATATTGCGAGAACGGCTTCACCGGAACCTACAATGGTCCCGAGCAGGGCACGGGCGCCAACACCTATGGCGGGTATTCCGACATCGTCGTGGTCGATGAAGGCTACGTGCTGCGCATCCCCGACGGTCTCGATCCGGCCGCTGCCGCTCCCCTCCTCTGCGCCGGGATCACGACCTACTCGCCCCTGTGCCGCTGGAGGGTGAAAGCCGGCCAGAAGGTCGGCGTCGTGGGCCTGGGCGGCCTCGGCCATATGGCGGTCAAGCTCGCACGGGCCATGGGCGCTCATGTCATCCTGTTCACCACCTCCCCCAAGAAGCGGGAGGATGCACTGGCGCTGGGAGCCCATGAAGTCGTAGTCTCACGGGATCCCGACGCCATGGCGGCGCATCGGAACAGCTTCGACTTCATTCTCGATACCGTCGCGGCCCCGCATGATCTCGATGCCTATCTCGTTCTGCTTGCCCGTGACGGCGCCATGATTCTTGTCGGTGCTCCGGCCGAGCCTCATCCTGCAACGACGGTTTTCAACCTCATCATGAAGCGCCGCCAGATTGCCGGCTCGCTGATCGGCGGAATTGCGGAAACGCAGGAGATGCTCAATTTCTGCGCCGAGCACGGGATCACGGCCGAGATCGAGATGATTCCGATCCAGCAGATCAACGAGGCCTATGAGCGGATGCTCAAGAGCGACGTGAAATATCGCTTCGTCATCGACATGGCCTCGCTGAAGCAGGACGCTGCAACCGCAGCCTAAAGAAGAGTGTGGAAGCCTCGGGTG
>NZ_JAJATX010000002.1:69428-112245 GCF_020866965.1 Microvirga roseola | reverse complement strand
TGCAACCGCAGCCAAAAGACGAGTGTGGAAGCCTCGGGTGCCCGAGGCTTCCACACTGCCTCGATACCTACTCCGCCGCCTGGCGCACAGGTAGGAACCCGATGGACGTGCGCTGCGGCCCCTCCTGCTTCAGGGTGCGGACCATGTCCTCGTATTCCCGCTCCATCTCCGGCGTCACGGAAGGCCGCGTCTCCCGCAAGGCTTTCTCGAAATGGGCCATCGTCACCCTATCGGTCTCAAGGGATTCCCGCAAGGCGAGGAGACCGGCGCGGCGAGTCAGATCCTCGAGATCCGCTCCGGTGAAGCGGTTGGTCCGCTCGGCTAGCGTATCGAGGTTCACGTCATCGGCGCGGGGCATGCCCTTGGTGTGAATGCCTAGGATGTGCCTCCGGCCCTTGGCGTCGGGAACCGCCACGTAGATCAGCTCATCGAAACGTCCTGGTCGCAGGAGAGCCGGATCGACGAGGTTGGGCCGGTTGGTGGCGGCCATCACGACGACGCCCTGAAGTTCCTCCAGCCCGTCCATTTCGGCCAGGATCGTATTGACGACGCGCTCCGTCACGGCCGGCTCGCCGAGTCCGCCGCCGCGAACGGGGGCGAGGGAGTCGATCTCGTCGATGAAGATCACCGTCGGCGCCACCTGCCGCGCCCGGGAGAAGAGACGCGAGACCTGCTGCTCCGACTCGCCGTACCACTTCGAGAGCAGGTCCGACGACTTGGTCGCGACGAAGTTCGCCTGCGCCTCGCGGGCGACGGCCTTTGCGAGCAGCGTCTTGCCGGTGCCGGGCGGGCCGAAGAGCAGGAACCCCTTGGCCGGGCGGATGCCGAGACGCTGGAAGGATTGCGGGCTCTTGAGGGGAAGCTCGACTCCTTCGCGCAGCCGGGTGCGCGCCTCTTCGACGCCGCCGATATCATCCCAGGTCACGTTCGGCACCTGGATCATGATCTCGCGCAGGGCCGAGGGCTGGACGCGCTTCATGGCGTTCATGAAATCCGCCCGCGAGACCCGCAGGTTCTCCAGCACTTCCCCGGGAATCCCGTCCTTTAGGTTGACCTTCGGCAGAATGCGGCGCAGCGAATCCATGGCGGCCTCGCGCGCCAGCGCCGAGAGATCGGCTCCGACGAATCCATAGGTGGTGCGCGCAATCTCATCGAGATCCACATCCTCGCTGCACGGCATGCCGCGCGTGTGGATGGCCAGAACTTCCCGCCGTCCCGTCTCGTCCGGAACGCCGATCACGATCTCGCGGTCGAAGCGGCCGGGCCTGCGCAGAGCCTCGTCGATGGCCTCGCGCCGGTTCGTTGCGCCGATCACCACGATGTTCTGGCGCGGCTCCAGCCCGTCCATCAGGGTCAGAAGCTGCGCCACGATGCGCCGCTCGACCTCGCCCGTCACCTCTTCGCGCTTGGGCGCGATACTGTCGATCTCGTCGATGAAGATGATGGAGGGAGCTTCCTGCTGCGCCTCCTGGAAGACCTGCCGGAGCCGCTGCTCGGATTCGCCGTAGTGACGTCCCATGATCTCCGGACCCGCAATATGGAAGAAGCGGGCCTCGGTCTCGTTGGCGACGGCGCGCGCAAGCAGTGTCTTGCCGGTACCGGGCGGGCCATAGAGGAGGACGCCTTTCGGTGGGTCGATGCCGAGACGCTGGAAGAGCTCGGGATGGCGCAGAGGCAGCTCCACCATTTCGCGCACCTGATCGACCGTGTTGCCGAGGCCGCCGATGTCGTCATAGGTCACATCCGCCCGGCGGGCCTCCTTCGGCTCCTCGAATTGCGGGCGCAGCTCCACTTCCGTGTCGCCGGTCACCTGCACGATGCCGCGAGGCTGCGTCGAGACCACCACGAGACGGATCTCCTGCAGGCCATAGGCCGGAATGTTCAGGAGACCGCGGATCTCGTCGGGAAGCCGCGGGTCGATGCTGTTCGGGGAATGAACGGAGGTCGATATGACGTCTCCCGCCATGAGAGGGCGGCGGTAGAACGTCCGCTTCAGGGCATCGCCAGACCCCTGCAGGCGCAGGTTCTTCTGGGCAGGAGCAAGCACCACGCGGGTAGCCGGACGGAGCTCGGCCTTCTTCACCTCGACATAATCGCTGCTGCCGACGCCCGCATTGACGCGCTGCAAGCCGTCGAGACGGATGATGTTGAGGCCTTCGTCCTCGGGGTACGGTGCAATCGCCAGGGCCGTGGTGTGCCGCTTGCCGATGATCTCGATAGCTTGGCCTTCCTGGATCCCGAGCTCAGAAAGCGTCTTCTGACTGACGCGGGCAATGCCGTGCCCTGAATCTCCCGGGCGAGAATTCGCCACCTGCAAGCGTACAACCTGTCCGTCCTCGGCCACGGTCTGTCCTCCATGATTGCATTGCCGGCCCGAGCTGCAGGAACAGGAGGGGACGCCCTCGGGATTCCGAAACTCTGCCGGCTGAAGCTTTACAGAATAAGTTCAGGACCGCGCGCGGCCCGGAGCATGAGGACAAACGCTGCGCTCTCCTCTTTGTTGCGGCCAAGTCACAAGCTGGGCCGGCCGGCGTTGCGCCTGCTCCCATCCAGCCGGATGATTGCCACGGAACAAGAGGAACAGGCGACCGGTTCTACAGCCAAGTCACTGCATCACACCAAACGCACGAGGCGGATCGAGCTTGAGAACCGTTCCACACATGCTCTCAGAAACATCTCAGCTCTTCCGGACTGCCTTCGCCGGGTGGTGGAGCGACCGCGCCATGAGCCTAGGCGCGGCCATTGCGTTCTTCACCGTCTTCTCTCTCGCTCCCATATTGCTCGTCGCCATCGCCGTTGCCGGCCTCGCCTTCGGGCAGGAAGCGGCCCAGGGCGCCATCGTTTCCGAACTCGGCGGCCTGCTGGGCGAGAGGGGCGCTACGGCTCTCGAGGCGATGATCGCCAGCGCCAGGAATGTCGGATCGGGCATCGTCGGCACGACGGTCGGCATCGTGACCTTCCTTCTCCTGGCGACCGGAGCCATTGTCGAGTTGCAGGACGACCTGAACATCATCTGGAAGGTGAAGGCGCCTGCAAGTTATGGCATCGTAGACTTCCTGCGCACAAGGCTTAGAAGCCTGACGCTCGTTCTGGGCATCGGCTTCCTGCTCCTCGTCTCCCTCGTCTTCGATGCAGGGCTATCGGCCATCAGCAACTATCTCGAAGCCGGGTTTGCCGACACAGCCGTGGTGCTGCAGACGATCAACAGACTGGTCTCGTTCTCGATCTCCGTTCTCCTCTTCGCTATGATCTTCAAGCTTCTCCCGGCCGTCTGGCTTACATGGAGCGATGTCATCACGGGCGCTCTGGTCACGGGCGTTCTCTTCACCATCGGCAAGGTGCTGATCGGCTACTATCTCGGCCAGAGCAATGTCGCATCGAGCTATGGAGCCGCGGCATCGATCATCACGATCCTGCTCTGGATCTACTATTCTGCCCTGATCCTCCTGTTCGGGGCAGAGTTCACGAAGGCCTATGCGGAGAGCCGGGGCAGCCGGAGGAAAAAGAAAGTGAGTCCTCCATGAGAAAAGCGGGCCCTGTGGCCTGCTTTTCGGTGATTCGTGATGCCGCTGGAGGCTATTCGGCGGCCTCTCCCATGGCGGGCTGCGTCGGAACACCGCGCATGCCGCCCAGGACCTCCTCGGCCGAGGCCTTGTAGTTCTTCACCGAACTGGTCCACTGACCCCAGACGGTCGAGTCGATCGTATCGCCGTTCTTGCCGAGGTTCTGGAGGCGGCGCTTGTCCACGTCGGTCAGCACCTGCTTCGGAAGCGGCTCCAGTTTGCGCACATCATCGGCGGTGATGCCGATCATCTCGCCCACCCGGTTGCCGTAATCGTCATGGACGAGCAGGAGATGCCACACCATACGCTCCTGCACATCGCGCTCGCACTGGCCGAGCAGCGTGCCCATGTTGTGGACCAGATCGTCACGCTCCCAATCCATCATCGTGCAGTAGCGGCCGCGTGCCTGGACATAGTCGTTGCGGCGGTCAATGAAGCTACGGGTCAGCCTGCCCTGGACCTCGGGCGGATTGTTCGGCTCCTCCCGTGGAGCCTCGTGCAGTCCGTTGTGAATGGACGGCTCGTAATTCACATGCGGGTTCTGGCCCGGGGCCACATCGCGGCCGAAGGACATCTGCCCGCCGTTCAGGTTGGTGGCGACCTTGGCGTTCTTGGCCTGGTTCACCGGCAGCTGCAGGTAGTTCGTACCGACCCGGTAGCGCTGGGTATCGGAATAGGAGAAGGTTCGGCCCACCAGCATCTTGTCGTCGGAGAAGTCGAGCCCGTCCACGAGAACGCCGGTGCCCATGGCGATCTGCTCGTTCTCATTGAAGTGGTCCTGAACGTTTCGGTTCAGCGTCATCACGCCCGCATGCCGCAGAGGGAAATCCTTCTCCGGCCAGATCTTGGTATCGTCGAGCGGGTCCCAGTCGAGCTCGGGATGGTCGTGATCCTCCATGATCTGGACGTACATGTCCCATTGCGGATGCTCGCCACGCTCGATGGCCTCATAGAGGTCCTTCGACGCGGTTCCGAGATCCTGCCCCTGCACCTTTCCAGCTTCATCGGCGGTCAGGCTCGCAATGCCGCATCGGGGATGGAAGTGGTACTTGACCAGCACCGTATCGCCCTGGGCATTGACCATCTTGTAGGTGTTGACGCCGAAGCCTTCCATGTGCCGGTAGCTCGCGGGAATGCCGCGCGGGCTGAACAGGTGCGTCAGCATGTGCATGGATTCGGGCGTCTGGCTCATGAAGTCGAAGATCCGGTTCGGCTCCTGGCGAAAGGTGACCGGGTCGGGCTTGAGGGAGTGGATCACATCCGGGAACTTGATGGCGTCGCGGATGAAGAAGACTGCCAGATTGTTGCCGACGAGGTCCCAGTTGCCGTCTTCCGTGTAGAACTTCACCGCGAAACCGCGCGGGTCGCGGGCGACCTCGGAGGAATCGCGTCCGCCGATGACGGTGGAGAATCGGATGGCGAGCGGCGTCTTCTTGCCGGCATCCTGAAACAGCTTGGCGCGGGTGTATTTCGAAGCCGGCTCGTCGCCGATCTTGCCGGTCGCCTCGAACTCGCCATAGCAGACGAAGCCGCGGGCATGGACGACGCGCTCGGGGATCCGCTCGCGGTCGAAATGCGTGATCTTCTCGAGGAACTGATAGTTCTCAAGCGTAGCCGGGCCGCGACTGCCGACGGTGCGCTGCGACTGGTTGTTGGTGATCCGGTGGCCCTGGCGGTTCGTCAGAACCTGCTCCGATGATCCTCCCGAAGAGGTCGCGCCGGAGCGGGATTTCTCGGATTTCTTGTCCATGGCTATCTCCTCGAGCTTGCAGCCTTGAGCCTGATGGTTCGAAGCCAACATCCGGTGCGGACAATGGTTTCGCGAGGTCAGGCGGATGCGGCGAAAGGGGATACCTGATGCAGGCGCAGAAAAAGGAAATAGGCCCTACAGGAATGCGCAGGTATGCGTCCAGAGGCAGGCAAATGACGGCCTTTCGCTGACACCATGTTTCAGCCGAACATGCGGTCGCCTTGCTCGTCGATGATCTGCCTGCCCTTCGCAACGGCAAATGCGGCGGCGGCGTCCTTGCTGGCGTGGGTCTCGGCGCGAACGAAGCGATGCTCCTTCACGCTGCCCTCGAAATCCTTCTCGATCACGCCCGCGGTCTGATACTGCCCTCTTGAAGGATAGGGAGCGGGGCGAATGCGGAAGCCCTTGTACTCTACCGCTTCGGCTGCAGGCTCCGCCGCAACCCGTGCCTCGCCAGAATTCGTGAGGCGGCTCCAGAGGCTTTTGAAGATCGAGGACATGGCGGCAATCGAGTTCCTGGAAGGATGGGATGACGCGCGGCAGAGCCGTGCAGCGGCAGCACTATATTCACATTCTCGTTGGATCGCACCCTTTTCCCTCGGTAGGGGGCGCGAACTGCTTCCTCACCGCCGCGCAAGCCCTTGACCGCTTGCGGCGACAGCGCAAGTCTGGACCACAAGGCCTCCGTTCCGATATTGCAGAGCGTCAAGCCATGAACCGTCCTCTGTTTGCACTCTGTCTTCCCGCCTTCCTCCTTGCCGGCGGCATCGCCTGGGCTCATCACGGCTGGGGAAGCTACGACGCCTCCCGAAAGCTGACCATCTCGGGCCCGGTGCAGAAAGCCGAATGGCAGAATCCGCATGTCCTGATCGTTCTTCCGCACCAGAACAGGAACTGGGACGTCGTGCTGGCGCCGCCCTTCCGCATGAACGCCCGGGGCCTTGACCCAGACATGATCAAGGCCGGCTCCACCGTGATAGTCGAGGGCTACCCTTCCACCCGCGTCGAAGGGAAATTGCGGGCGGAGAGGATCACGGTCGGCGGCAGGACCTTCGAGCTGCGCTGACCTCCCGATGTATCTCGACCTCCTGACGGTCCTCAAAGGGTCCTGGCTCGGCCATGCCGGACGTCACTCGGCATGGCTTTATACGATCGCCAACGTGCTTCACGTGCTCGGGGCAAGCCTGGTCGTCGGGAGCATTGCGGTCTTCGACGTCAAAGTCCTGGCCGAGCATGGAAAGCACGCCTGGCAGGTCGGACGCTACGCCATCCCGCTCGCGGCAGGCGGACTGGCCCTGCAGATTCCAACAGGGATCATCCTGCTCGCGGTCGAGGCGCGCGCGCTCGGCGTCAACCCTGCCTTCTATACCAAGCTCGCCTTCATCGCCCTGGGCCTCGCCAATGTCGCGATCTTCCATGCCCGCTTCGGCAAGATGTTGCGCGCCGGCGCTCTTCCTCCCGAGGCGCGGGTTTATGCCGGCGTTTCGCTGATTGCATGGATTTTCACGCTCTTCGCCGGACGAATGATCGCCTATCTCTAGCTCGGCCCTATCTGTCGGAGGATCCCGGTATCGCGACCTGAAAACTTCGAGCGAGGTCATTCATGCGCTTGCCTCTGGCGCTGTGCACTCTTCTCACTTTTTACGGAACGGCCATGACGGCGCAGGCCTCCTCGACGGAGACGGTTGCGCAGGCGCTCTGCCGTCTCATCGAGAGATCGGCGCAGACCCAGAAGATTCCTCACGACTTTCTGACGAAGCTGATCTGGCGGGAAAGCTCCTTCCGCTCGAGGGCCATCAGCCCGGCCGGAGCTCAGGGCATCGCCCAGTTCATGCCGGGCACGGCGCAGGAACGCGGCCTGACCGATCCTTTCGACCCCGAGCAGGCGATCCCGGAGGCCGCCGAGTTTCTCTCGGAGCTTGCGGGCCGGTTCGGCAATCTGGGCCTCGCGGCCGCTGCCTATAACGGCGGCCCGGCCCGAGTCACGTCATGGCTGGCGGGGCGCAGCGAACTGCCTGCGGAAACGAGGAACTATGTGGCCGCGATCACCGGCCGCTCGGTGGAGGAATGGTCTGCCGACCTGAAGGGCATGTCCGAGGATCAGGATCCGGAAGAGGCAGACAGGAGCGACCAATCCTGCCTGCAGATCGTGACGGCCCTGCGCGTACGCGGGCTGGACCTGCCGGGCGAGACGCCCTTTGCCCCCTGGGGCGTACAGCTGGCCGGAAACTTCTCGAAGCAGCGCGCCCTCGCCAGTTTCGCGCGTGCCCGCAAGACCTACTCCTCGATCCTGGGCGATGCTCCGCCGATGATCATCGGAACGCGGCTGCGCTATCGCGGGTCCAGAACGTTCTACCGTGTACGCGCGCCTGCCGGGACGAGGCAGGAGGCGCAGCAGCTCTGTAGCCGGATCCGGAAGTCGGGCGGCGCCTGCGTCGCCCTGCCGAGTTGAGATCGGGCCTCGGGGAACGGCCCGCGCATTGAAGCGCGGGCGGTTCTCAACCTTATCGCCGTTGCGGCCGGAGCGAGCGCGCGAGCTCGCGGATCACGTTGTCCTCGATATTCATGCTGCCGGCGTCGTCCTCCGGGATCTCGGCCGGTGCGGGCTCATGGCGCTGCGCCTGCCTCCGAGGCGGCGCCTCGCTCGCCTGCGGAGGCGCAGGATTGCGCGGGGCGGCTGCGGGCTCGGCAGGTTTTCTCAAAGCAGGTTGCGAGAATGTGCGCGGAGCGCCGTAGCGGTTCTCCAGCGTATCGAGCAGGCTGTTGAGAGCGGCGTTGGAGATCGGAACTTCGGGGAGCTGCGGCAGTCCCTCCAGGGCAATCGAGCGGCTCTGGTAGGCAAGCTCGCCCGTCACATCCGGGCCGAACCAGGACAGGGGCCGGAAGTCCCTGGCTTCCTCCTCACTCTCGAACTCGACCGTGATGAGATCGAGCGGCCCCGGCGTGACATAGCGCAGGAGGTGAATGTCGCGAGAGCCGACGGTCAGGTGCGTCAGAAGGTAATCGACCTTGCCGGGCGTGACGTCGAGCAGAGCCTCTGCATGGGTGCGTGGCACCTCCGTCCGCTCCTCGATGGGGCCGTCGGGTCCTGCATGGACGAGGACAAGGCTGCCCTTCTCACCTTCGACGATGACATAGGAGCTGCGATCGGCCTGGTTCGGGAAGTGTCCCTCGGTGACCCGATTGCCTCCTCTTTCCTTGCGGACGAGGCGCGCAAGGGACGAAGCAATAAGATAACGTCTGAATGTACTCATATCGAGCTCTCTGCCAATCATTCGGTCAAGTGTTGCCCCTACCTAGAACCCCGCGATCCTCTTATCAATTTGAACAGTGTCTCAATCTCACGAATCCGCCACCGCTTGCAGTGGGGCCGCGAGACAGCCTGCCGGTTCTAGGATGATGGAAGTGCGTCTAGGGCGAAGCGCTAAGGAGGCCCCGATCATGGCAAGATGACGGCAAAGCGCAAGGCGACATTATCGGACAGGCCAAAAAATGCGGAACTCTGCTGCGCCCCTTGCGTGCAACCGGCCCGGTTTCAGGAGCGTTCATCACGGACGAAGAACTTACCGGAGATGATAGAGAGTGACAGGGAAGATCTTGGCGCGCATGGCAGGCTCGGCGCTGATTCTGCTGAGCGTAACCGCCCCCACAGCGGCGGCGACTTTCGACGGCCCCTGGCGTGTTGAGATCAAGACACGGCGCGGCGGCTGCGATCCGCTCTACAGATATTATGTGGTCGTCGACAACGGGCAGGTTCGCGTCCGGTCCATGTCGGGTCAGTTGGGTCGCGCGGCTGGCCGGATCAGCGAGAATGGGCGCGTGCTGAGCCGTATAGGCAATGCGAGCGATCCCGTCGAAATCAGGGGACGCCTCAAGCGCAGCACCGGTGGCGGCACCTGGCATGCTCCGACACGGGGCTGCTCCGGTGTATGGACGGCAGCGCGACGGTAGTGGGCATGGGCCGGGAACCGCGGGCGTAGCCGTCCGTTGCTCTCTCATGGGCATTCATGAGTTCAACCCGAGTGACATCTGTAGACGAGCGCTCGCCCTGCCGATTGGTTTGGCCGCGTGCTGCTCGCTCATGATCGGGATCGCGATGCTCAATCCCGCCGCGGCGCAGGATGCCCGGTGCGGTGACTCGGTCACCGTTTCTCGCGGCGACACCCTATCGAAAATCGCGCGCCGCTGCGGCACGAGCGTTGAGGCCATGCTCGGCTCAAATCCGCATATCCGAAATCCCAACATCGTGCCGCTCGGCGCTGCGCTCAATGTTCCAGGACGCGAGAAGACGGCCGATCAGGAGGAACCGGTACGGGCAGATGGAGCCATCGAAGTCAGTATAGTTGAGACGGAGACGGGGAATCGCGTTCTCATCACGGCCTCCGGCCTTCCACCGCGGACGCGGGTCTGGATCAAGAGCGGCCGCAGCCAGTCAGCCGATCAGCACCTGGTTCTCCGCGGCGCCAGAACGGACGGCGAAGGCCGCCTGCGCGCCAGACTTCGTTCACCGCAATGGAGCGGGACGAAATCGGTTCGGTACAGCATCGCGGTGCCTCAGACCGGAGCAACGCTCGTGTCCACGCCTCTCAAACGGCCCTCCGCGCGCGCGGCCGGCAAGACCCGCTGATATCTCCCTATGCGCGGCTCATTAACCCTGAAGAGTTGCCCACCCTGATGCGAACGCAGGTCAAGATCACCAGCACCGATCGGTGTGGAGCGGAGCATGGCTGAAATCATCGCCCTCGAGAGCGTCAGGAAGAGCAGAGTGACACGCAATGTGGAAGCTTCTTCCGGTCGCGCCGCTTTGGGGAAAAGCCGTCTCGGAAATCGCGAAGAGGCCCCCGACTTCCCCAGCTCGCGCCCCTTCGTTTCGGGAAACATGAGCGACCTGTTCGAACACGCCAACGCGGTCGCCACGCGATATTACGACGGCGATCCCAAGGTGCCCGGCATCGTGGCGGCGAAATGCATCGAGCTTCTCGAAGCTCTCTCGGATCACGCGGAACCCGAGTAAGGCCCCACCGCTTCTCCTCCCACATATCCGCAGCCGGTATTCGGCGCGGCGATGTCGATGGAGAGCACGGTGACGGGCAAAAACGAGAACGAACGCAGCAAGGATTCCGACCTCGCGAATTCGAGCCTCAGCAGCAGTCGGCGGCCCGCCGGCACCGGGCGCGAGGCAGCCGGTGCCGGCTCGAAAGGCCGTGCGCCGGACGATCCGCCCGCGCCCGACACGAAGTCGCCGGATCAGCAGATTCCGAAGCGGTAGAATTCCCGCTTCGGTTCGGACGCCGACCCGTCCTCCTGTCCGGGCCTTACTCGCTCGACTTCGTCTTCGGCACGTAAGGCCCGTTTCCGTCGAAGGTGTAGGCAGTCTTCACGGTGGTGTAGAATTCCTGCGCATAGCGCCCCTGCTCACGGGGACCGTAGGACGAGCCTTTACGGCCGCCGAAAGGCACGTGGTAGTCGACGCCTGCGGTGGGCAGGTTCACCATCACCATGCCGGCCTCGGCACTGCGTTTGAAATGGGATGCATGCTTTAGGCTCGTAGTGCAGATGCCCGCAGAAAGGCCGAAGGGCGTGTCGTTGGCGATCTCCAGCGCCTCGTCATAGTCCCGCACCCGCGTCACCGTCGCCACCGGCCCGAAGATCTCCTCGCGCGCGATGCGCATGTTGTTGTCCACCTCCGTGAACAGGGCCGGCGAGAGGTAGAAGCCCGGATTGTCCCGGTTGAGCAGCTCGCCGCCCGTGACGAGCTTTGCGCCCTCCTCCTGACCGATACGGATGTAGCGCAGGTCCTGATCGAGCTGGTTCTGGTCGACCACGGGACCGATATGGGTGCCCGCTTTCAAAGCGTCGTCGATAACCAGCCCTTTCATGCGCTCGGTGAGCGCATCGACGAAGCGGTCGTGAATGCCGCCGGTCACGATCAGCCTCGAAGAGGCCGTGCAGCGCTGCCCCGTCGAGAAGAATGCGCCGTTGAGCGCGCAATCCACCGCCACGCCGAGATCCGCATCGTCGAGCACGATCATCGGGTTCTTGCCGCCCATCTCGAGCTGGATCTTCTTCATCGGATCCGTCGAGATGCAGGTCTGGGCCACGCGGCGGCCCGTGGGCACCGAGCCCGTGAAGGAAATGGCGGAGACCTTCGGGCTCTGCAGCATCGCCTCGCCCACCACGGAGCCCTTGCCCATGACGAGATTGAACACGCCGGCGGGAATTCCGGAGCGGCTGATGATCTCGGACAGCGCATGGGCGGAAGCGGGCACCAGCTCGGCGGGCTTGAACACGACCGTGTTGCCGTAGGCGAGCGCAGGAGCGATCTTCCAGGCCGGAATGGCGATGGGGAAGTTCCAGGGGGTGATGAGGCCGATCACGCCCACCGGCTCGCGGGTGATCTCCACATCGACCAGGGGACGCACGGAAGGCACCTTCTCGCCAGCCATGCGCAGGCACTCGCCAGCGAAGAACTGGAAGATCTGTCCGGCGCGCACCACCTCGCCGATGCCTTCGGGCAGGGTCTTGCCTTCCTCGCGGGAGAGCAGGCGTCCGAGCTCCTCCTTGCGGGCGATGATTTCGTCGCCGATCATCTTGAGGCTGTCGTGCCGGCCCTGGATCGAGGAGCGGGACCAGGCAGGGAAGGCGTCATAGGCAGCCGCAATCGCGCGCTCGGCTTCCGCCTTGCCGGCGCGGGCGAACTCGCCCACCACGTCGTTTGTGTTGGAGGGATTGATGTCCGGCGCAGCCTCGGAAGCCGCAATCCATTCCCCGCCAATGTAATTCTGCGTCATCATCGATCTCCTGTCTTGATCAGTCCACGCCGCGCCAGATCGGCCATGAAGGCGCCAATGCCGTAGGTCCAGGGCTCGCATTCCGAACTCGACTTCATGCGGTTGACGAGCGCGCCGAGCTTGGGCGCTGCGATGGTCACCACGTCGCCGGTCTTGTGGGTAAAGCCCATTCCCGACTCGTCGCGGTCCTGCGTCGGCGCGAACATCGTTCCGAGAAAGAGCGCAAAGCCGTCGGGGTACTGGTGGTGAGGGCCGACCGTCTGCGCAACGAGGTCCTCCGGATCGCGGCTGATCTTTGTGATCGAGGACGACCCCTCGAGCCTGAAGCCGTCCTCGCCTTCCACCGTCAGAGTGACATTGGTCTGGCGCACGTCGTCGAGAGAGAACGTGTCGTCGAAGAAGCGGATGAAGGGCCCGATGGAGCAGGACGCGTTGTTGTCCTTCGCCTTCGAAAGAAGGAGCGCGGAACGCCCTTCGAAATCGCGCAGGTTCACGTCATTGCCGAGGCTTGCGCCGACGATCCGGCCTTCGGCGGACACGATGACGACCACCTCCGGCTCCGGATTGTTCCAGGTGGATTTCGGATGCAGGCCCGCATCCATGAAGGCGCCGACGGCGGAGAGCGTCGGAGCCTTGGTGAAGACCTCCGCATCGGGACCAATTCCGACCTCGAGATACTGGCTCCACGCGCCTTGCGCCACGAGCACGGCCTTCAGGTCCATGGCCTCACGCGAGCCTGGTTTGAGCCGGCTCAGGTCGTCGCCCACGAGACGGGTGACCTCGGCGCGAATGGCGGCCGCCGCGCTGGCATCGCCGCGAGCCCGCTCCTCGATGACGCGCTCCAGCATCGAGACTGCAAAGGTGACGCCCGCCGCCTTCACGACCTGAAGGTCAGTGGGGGCGAGCAGCCAGGGTTTCGATGCATCCCGGCTATCGGCCGGCGTGTTGGCCATGATCTCCTCGAGGGAGCCGATCCGCTCTCCCGAAGCCGACCTCAAGGCGCCTGCGGGATCGACCGTGGCGGCAAGCCCGCTCATGGTCGGGCAGGACGACGAGATGTCGAAGACCCCTTCCTCACGAATGGCCACCACGGAAGGCCCAAGGCCCGGTCGCCAGACGCGCCCCGCAAGGGCTCCTCGAAAGCCGTCGACAGGCAGGATCTTGGCAGGCTCGTTCAAAGGGAGGGGTTTCATGGGCTGCGCTCACTCCGTTCGGGGCAATCCTGCCCTCTTTTCGTTGTGGTCCTTCATGATCGATATAGCGGCCAGAATGGAAGCGACTACAGGAAAATACCGATATCCCGTCCGAATCGGCCTCACAGGGCGCCAGGCCCTTGAGCAGGATCAATGATGGCCCGGATTCCCTCTCTAGTCTGCAGAGACCGAAACTTAAGTCGGGCAGGCCGATGAGTCTCTCGGAACAAGGGTCGTCCCGTTTTGTTGCGCAACCTGATTGCATTGTTGCCAATGGCTTGAGCGGAGAGCCGCTTCTGTCTTCGCTCGAACGGGAGGTCTGTCTCATGTCCGATACGCCATCTCCATCCGACCCTAAGCCCAATGTTCCCGATCCCCAGCCCGTGCACCCGGATCCGGGGCCGCCAGGGGTTCCAAGACCTGAAGAGCCGCTGGGCGTCCCGCCTAGAACGCCCAGTGAGGTCCCCAACCCGACGGAGCCGCTCGGTATCCCCGAAACGGGACCGCAGGAATTGCCGGTCAGGCGGCCTGGCTCACAGCCTTAGAGCTGGTAGGAGACGCCTGTGCACTCGGGAACTTCCCTCCCCTTACGGTGCTCTCTATAGGCATGCGACGGGCATCTTCCCTTCATGGATTACGGTCGAACAGAGGAAATGCAGCATGAATGACGACAGCCCCGCGGACGCGGCCAATCTCCACTCGCCGTCCTACCGCCTCGCCGTGCTCGACCAGGATTTTCTGCTGGGCGACTCCATGCGCGGGGTTCGATTCCAGCTGGAATACGCCAAGCCCGAGGAGCATCTGCGCAATTGGGGCGTGCGCTCGACAATCGTGGTCTTTGGAAGCGCGCGCGTGAAGGAGGATGGGCCGGGGCGCCAGGCCTTTTGGTACAAGGAGGCGCGCTCCTTCGGCGCCATTGCCTCGCAGCGCGGCGGGGCCCTCATCCACAATCGCAGCGTGCGCGACAACGTCATCGCGACGGGTGGCGGCCCGGGGATCATGGAGGCGGCGAACAGAGGGGCTGCCGATGTCGGCGCGCCCTCCATCGGCTTCAACATCACCCTGCCGCACGAGCAGGCGCCCAATCCCTACTCGACGCCGGAGCTCACCTTCCGCTTCCACTATTTCGCGATGCGGAAGATGCACCTGGCCATGCGGGCCAATGCGCTCGTGATCTTTCCCGGAGGCTTCGGCACCCTGGACGAACTCTTCGAGATTCTCACCCTCCGCCAAACCGGCAAAGCCCCGCCCCTGCCGACCGTCCTGTTCGACCGGGGCTACTGGCGCTCGGTCATCAACTTCGAGTCGCTTCTGGAACACGGCATGGTGAGCGAGGAGGACCGTAAGCTCGTCCATTTCGCGGAAAGCGCCGAGGAGATCTGGCAGACCCTGATCGACAACGGGCTCGTCGCGCACGAGAGCTGAGCGGAATATCGACAATTTCCTTGATCAGGCTCAAAGCGAAGGTCCGGGACCTGCATCAATTTCCTCGCAAACAGGGAGGAATGTGATGATTGAGAACCTTAAAAGCATCCTGATCGGCTTCAGTCGCGCCGACAAAACGCCGTCCTCGGCCATTCGCTACGGCCTCGGGCTGGCGCGGCAGGCCGAGGCCCATGTCTCGATCTGTGCCCTATCGCCTGAAATGGCCGTGACGCATGCTTTCATCAGCGAGGTCGCGACGCGGCTGGTCGAGGAGAAGAACCAGCGCCTGAAGGAGCTCGCCCGCGAGCTGGCTGAGCAGTCGCGCCAGGATGCCCTGGCGCAGGGGGTGCCGTGCACCACCGAAGTGATCCATGACAATTACGCCGTCCTGGCGTCCCGCTTCGCAAAGCGGACCCGCATCCATGATCTGACGCTCTTCGATGCAGATCCCGATGCCATGAGCCTCGGCCGCGGCCTTCTCGAAGAGGCGATGTTCAATGGAGGGCGGCCGGTCCTGACCGTGCCCGCAGGCTGCGACACCTTCAAGATCGAGAATGTCATGGTGGCCTGGGACGTCAGCGCCAAGGCCGCTCGCGCGGTCAATGATGCGCTTCCGTTCCTAAAAGCGGCGAAGCAGGTGGAGATCGTCTGGGTGTCGGGTGAAAAGGACCTGTCCCGGTCTGTCTCCGGCGCGGATCTGGCGCCGCATCTGGCGCGCCACGGCATCAACTGCTCGGTGAAGGAACTGCCGGTGCAGAACGGCGATGCGGGGGAGACGCTGCGCTCCCAGGCGGGCCTGTTCCGCGCCGACATGACCGTGATGGGCGCTTTCGTCCATTCCCGCCTGCGCCAGCTGGTGCTGGGAGGCGTCACCCAGTCGATGCTCAAGCACAGCAAGGTGCCGCTGCTTCTGTCCTTCTGAGCAGCATCATCGGACCGGAGCCGGTCACTCTCACTCGTCGGTCGCTTCGAGCGCGAAGGAGATCTTCGCGTTCACGCGATAGGACCGGATTTCGTCGCCCGCGACGGACCGACTGCGAGGCGATCCTGACGGCGCGCCTCGCGGCATCCTCCCAGCTCTGGTCGGACTCGGCCAGGACCTTGATCACCTTGAGCAAAGCCATGGCAACCTCCTGTCTCTCAGGGGAGGTTACCAAGGATGAGGGCCTTTGTGCATGCGAGGGAGCGCTCCGCTCGAAGATGTGAACGGAGCGGCCCGCGCTGCTTTCTATTTCTGCTGGATCAACTCCAGATAGGCGATCACGTCATTGACCTGACCCGGGTCGAGCTGGAACTCCGGCATGGAAGGATGGCCCGTGATGATGCCTTCGGCCAGGGACTCCGCCAGATTCTCGATGGGATATATCTGGCTCAAGGTACGGAAGGGTGGGGCCTCGCTCAGAGGGCTTTCGCCAAACCGTCCGATGGAGTGGCACATCGCGCAGTGCGTCTGCACGAAGGTGAAGCCACGCTGAGCGCGCGGCTCCTGCGCCTGTGACGGCGAGGCGCTCAGGGCGAGAGCGAGAGCGGGAATCAAGAAACGCCACATGCTTCAAGCGCTTT
Source organism: Microvirga roseola (assembly GCF_020866965.1). Taxonomy (GTDB): domain Bacteria; phylum Pseudomonadota; class Alphaproteobacteria; order Rhizobiales; family Beijerinckiaceae; genus Microvirga; species Microvirga roseola. The sequence goes on along the minus strand of NZ_JAJATX010000002.1, from coordinate 95,960 downwards.
CCACGGTTTCGACCGGCTTGAGCTGCCGGACTGCGACCACTTGGAACGTATGGAGCTTCTCGTCCTCATCCTGAATCGAGACATATTCGCCCATGACGAACCGGTGCCTGTTGAGACGATAACCCGCTTCGTCGTCGATTGCGCGTTCCGGATCGTAGTCGATCACCCAGGTCGCTCCGCCCGAGCCGCCGGGCCTGTGGACCAGAAGACCGTAGCGGTCGAATTCATCCGGCCAGAACCGCCGCACCCGGCACTTCGCCCGCGCGGCTTTCCACGCGACAGGGCCGAGCATCCCCTCGGCGTCAAGCGGAGCCGTGATCTCATAGCCGTGCCGGGCGCTCCCCTCGGGATATTCCTTGATGCGGGCGAGATGAAGCGTGATCTGGTAGAGCATCGTGTCCTCCCAATGGACTGAGCTGTCGTTTCCTTGCTCAAGCATCGGGAGATTTGCCCATCGGAACCTTGATCCTGATCAAGCGGCCGTCAGCCGCCGGATTCCGCCCCTTCCTCAAGAGCCCGGCGCAGGCGCCGGAGGAGCACGGCCTTGGTCCGCCGGTCGGCGGCGGCGTCCAGCGCCGCATCGATATCGAGAAGCAGCTTGGCGTAGTCGTTGTGCCAGTCCTGCCGCCCGGCCGATGCGGGGGCCAGCCGGTGCTCATGGCCGTCCATCAGCTCGGCCCTTTCGCCGCTCAGATCATAGATGTCGTCGATGTCCGGGATGATCGGGCGGCCGGAGGGCGAGAGCCCTTCGAGGGATGCCTGCAGGGCATTCAGGGCCGGCTCCTCGCCATGGCTGAGGAAGATGCCGCGCCGGACGGGCAGGCGCTCCGAGAGCCAGGCCTTCAGCTCCGGCCCATCCGCATGGCCGGAATAGAGATCGAGGGTGCGCAGCCTTGCCCTGACCTTGATCTCCTCGCCCTGGATCCTGACCTGGGAGGCTCCGTCCTGCAGGATACGGCCGAGGGTTCCTTGAGCCTGGAAGCCGACGAAGAGAACCGTCGCCTCCTCCTTCCACAGCCATGCCTTGAGATGATGCCGGATGCGGCCCGCCTCGCACATGCCGCTCGCCGCGATGACGATGTGGAAGCTGTGGATGCGGTCGATGGCCTTGCTCTCCTCCACGCTCTCCGTGAAGCGGACCCAGTTCGATTCGAGCGCCTCGACGAGGTCGCGCCCGTTCCGCAGCTCGCCCGCATGCTTCCTGAAGACGGAGGTGGCCTTGGTCGCCAGGGGCGAGTCGATGAAGACCGGGATATTGGGCAACTCGCCCGCTTCCATCAGCTCGCGCAGGTCGACCAGAAGCTCCTGGGCTCTTTCGACGGCAAAGGAGGGAATGAGCAGGACCCCGCTCGGGCGGATCGCCGCCTTCACCTCGTCGCGGAGCATGCGCCTACGGCGTTCGATGGTGATGCCAGCCCGGTCCGTGTCGCCATAGGTCGATTCGAGGACCACGTAGTCCAGGTCCCGCGGCCCGTCGGGATCCGGCTGCAGGAGCTTGTGGTCCGCTCCCAGATCGCCCGAGAACAGGATGCGGACCGGCCTTTCCGCCTCGCCCGACTGCACCTCCATTTCGATGGAGGCGGAGCCTAAGAGATGCCCGGCATTCCAGTAGCGGGCGCGAAAGCCTGGAGCGACGGGCTGCCATTGGCCGTAAGGCACGGGGCGGAACTGCTCGAGGCAGGCCGTGGCGTCCTCGGCCGTGTAGATGGGCGAAACCGTCGGCCTTCCGCGCCGATTGTTGCGGCGGTTGAGCTGTGTGACCTCGAGCTCCTGGATATAGCCGGAATCCGGGAGCATGAGGGAGGCGAGATCGCAGGTTCCGGCCGTGGCATAGACCGGCCCCTCGAAACCCGCCTTCGCCAGCTTCGGCACGAGGCCGCTGTGGTCGATATGCGCATGGGTCAGGCAGAGCGCGCTCAGGCTCGACGGGCGGAAGGGGAAATGGCGGTAGTTCAGCTCCTTCTCGGTCTTGGAGCCCTGGAACATGCCGCAATCGACGAGCACGCGGGCCTGGTCTGTCTCAAGCAGAAAGCACGAGCCCGTTACGGTCCGGGCGGCGCCATAGAAGTGGAGGCGAAGAGACAAGGGGCCCTCCTTTCGAAAAAGAGCATTTCTTCCGGCTACATTGCACTAACATGCGCCCGCGTCGAGTGGCCAAGCTTGGCCCGATCCTGCGCTTGACGAGGATCACCCATGACATCACGCGCCCTCTTGCAGGACCGAGCCGAGAGCCCGAGCATGACTGCCTCCCGATCGGCCGATCCAGGATTGCAGATTGAACTCCTGCAGGAGCGGCGATAACGCAGTTGCTCCATGAACGGATCTCAATCCTCACCCATCGCTCCGGCCTCGACCGGACACGGCGTCTCTTTACGCGAGGCCTTCCATGTCTGGCTGCGGGTTGCGGCCCTCAGCTTCGGCGGGCCTGCGGGGCAGATCGCGGTGATGCACAGGATCCTGGTGGAAGAGAAGCGCTGGGTGTCCGAGAGCCGTTTTCTCCACGCCCTCAACTACTGCATGCTGCTTCCAGGGCCCGAAGCCCAGCAGCTCGCCACCTATATGGGCTGGCTCATGCACCGGACCCTCGGCGGCCTCATGGCAGGCGGTCTCTTCATCCTGCCGGGCGTTCTCGCCATCATGGCGCTGAGCTGGATCTACGCCCTCTACGGCAATGTCGGCTTCGTCGCCGCCCTCTTCTTCGGCCTGAAGGCCGCCGTGCTCGCCATCGTGCTGGAGGCCGTGATGCGGATCGGCCGGCGCGCGCTCAAGAACCGCGTGCTGATCGGCATCGCTGCGGCCGCTTTCGTGGCGATCTTCTTTCTGGACGTGCCCTTCCCGCTCATCATCCTGTCTGCCGGCATCATCGGTTTTGCCGGCGCAAGAGCGGGCCTGCCTCAGTTCGTGGTCGGTGGGCAAGGCAGGGCTGGAGAAGCAGACGACAACCTGCTTGGGGAGGAGCTGCCGGCCCATGCCCGACCGGATACCGCCCGCAGCATGAGGATTGCGGTTCTGTGGCTCGCACTCTGGCTCACGCCTGTTCTCGTCCTCGTCCTCACGCTCGGCGCAGGCGATGTGTTCGGCCAGATCGCCATCTTCTTCTCGAAGATGGCGATGGTCACCTTCGGCGGCGCCTATGCGGTTCTGGCCTATGTGGCGCAACAGGCTGTCGACACCTACGGCTGGCTTCGTCCCGGCGAGATGCTGGACGGGCTCGGCATGGCCGAGACGACGCCGGGCCCGCTCATCATGGTGCTGCAATTCGTGGGCTTCATGGCCGCCTTCCGCGATTCCGGCATGCTCCACCCGCTCGTGGCGGGAACATTGGGCGGCCTGCTCGCCACCTGGGTCACCTTCGCGCCCTGCTTCCTCTGGATCTTTCTCGGCGCACCCTACATCGAGACGCTGCGCGGCAACCGATCCTTGGGCGGGGCTCTCACCGCGATCACGGCAGCGGTGGTGGGCGTGATCCTCAATCTTGCAATCTGGTTCGGCATCCACACGATCTTCGAGGAGACACTCGGCGTCGCATGGGGGCCGTTCGGCTTCGATGCGCCCGTCTGGGCAAGCGTCGATCCGTGGGCGCTGCTTCTGTCGGCGGCAGCCCTTGTCGCCATGTTCCGCTTCAGGATCGGGATGCTTTTGACGCTCGCCGGGACATCCGCTGCCGGCATCGCACTCTACGCCATCGGCGCAATCGGCTGAGGTGGGACGATAGGCCGTCCCGCCTCAAGTCCGTCGTCAGGTCACGGACGAGATCTGCCCGCCATCGACGCGCAGGATCGAGCCTGTCATGAAGGAAGCCTTCTCACTCGCGAGGAACACGGCTGCCGCCGCGAACTCCTCGATCTCGCCATAGCGGCCTGCGGGAATGCCGGCGCGGGCGGCGGCGGCCACGTCCTCCACCGAGCGGCCGGTGCGTTCCGCATTGGCGGCATCGAGCTGCTTCAGGCGGTCGGTCGCGATGCGGCCCGGCGCAATGGCGTTGACCGTGACGCCCGAGGAAGCCACCTCGTTGGAGAGGGACTTGCCCCAGCCGACAAGGGCGGGCCGGATCGAGTTGGAGATGGCGAGGTTCGGGATCGGCTGAACCACGCCGGACGAGATCACCGAGATGATGCGGCCGAACTTGCGTTCGATCATGCCAGGCAGGAGATGATCGGCGATGCGCACGAGGTTGACGAACATTGCCTCAAAGGACTGACGCCACTGCTCGGAGGAGACGCCCTGCGCCTTGCCCGGAGGCGGGCCGCCGCTGTTGAGGACGAGGATGTCGACGCCGCCGAATGCATCCGTCACGTCCTTTGCGAGCGCATCGATCTGATCCGTCTTGCCCGTGTCGCAGACGAACGCGAGAGCGCCGTTGCCGATCCTGTCGGCTGCGGATTTCGAGCCCTCCATCGTGCGGCTGGCGATGGCGACGCGGGCGCCCTCCTCCGCCAGTCCCTGGGCGATGCCGAAGCCCAGTCCCTTGCTTGCGCCGAGGACGAGCGCGCGCTTCCCCTCCAAACCGGTTTTCATTCTGTCACTTCCCCTCGTGTCACGAGCGCTCGATGCGCTCCATCAGCCAATCGATATCCGCGATCGTCTCCGGGCTCAACTTGGGTCCCGGCTTGCGCAGGGTGTCGGAGCCGATGATGCCGCGCTGCTTGAGCACGTACTTGCGCACCGCCAGTCCCACGCCCGGCTGCGTCTCGTAGCGCACCAGCGGCAGGTGACGGTCGAAGAGATCGTGCGCTTCCTTGCGCTTGCCCTCCTTGATGAGATTGACGACGCCGACCAGCATCTCCGGATAGGCATAACCCGTCATGGCTCCGTCGGCCCCGCGCTCCATCTCGAAGGGCAGGAACAGGCCGCCATTGCCGCACAGGATCGAGACCCGGCGCGCCTGACCCGCATCGCTCGCGCGGCGGAGCGTCGTGATCTTGTCGAGCCCCGGCCAGTCCTCGTGCTTGAGCATGACGCAGGAGGGGTTCTGCTCGATGATGCGCATGACCACCTTCGGCGTCATGACCACATTGGTCGTGAGCGGGTAATCCTGGATTACGAAGGGAACGTCCGAGCCGATGGCCTCGACCGCATCGGCATAGTAGTTCACGATCTGGTCGTCGGCCTTGAGCGTCGAAGGCGGGGCGATCATCACGCCCGCCGCGCCCGCATCCATCACCTTGGAGGAGAGGGCCGACATGGCGGCGAAGCCCGGAGCCGAGACGCCGACGATGACCGGGACGCGGCCCGCCACCGTGGCAATGACCTGACGGGCGAACGCAAGCGCCTCCTCGGCCGTGAGCTTGGGGGCCTCGCCCATGATGCCGAGGATCGTCAGTCCCGTGGCGCCGGCCTTGAGGAAGGCCTCGACCATCCGGTCGGTCGAGGCGGTATCGAGACGCCCGTCGCTCTCGAAAGGCGTGGGGCAGATGACATAGACGCCGGCGGCGGAACTCGTGAGCAAGGTCGTCTCCTTGGCGAGGTCGAAGGAAAGGCTGTTGCCCCTCCATACACCCGCTTTGGCCCGAGCGCACGGGTCATCTGCCCCGATTCACCGGCGGATCGCGCAGGGCAGGGTTGAAGCGGAAGGCAGGCCTAGAGCCGTTTCCCTTTGCATGGAATCGGCTCTCTCCTTTGCTGTGCCGCATTTTTGACAGCGAACCGGATCCACTTCGCCGAAAAATGCTCTAGTGCTTCTTCTTGCCCCCGCCATCCTGCTTGTTGACGGTCGCCCAGGCGCGCCGCTCGGCTTCCTTTTCCGAGACGCCGCGGCTCTCGTAGGATTCCTCGATATGCTCGGCCTTGCGCTTCTGCTTCTCCGTATAGGCGGACTTGTCGCCGCGAGACATGGCGCTCTCCTCTTCGCTTCAACCACGAGGCCTCCGGCAGGAGGCCGTTCCTGTGGACTCAACCGAGCCGGGAGGGCCTTGTTCCGCAACCTTATCCGCTGTTGCGCAGCCCCGCGGCGATGCCGTTGATGGAAAGATGGATGCCCTCGACGACCTGCTCGTCCGCGTCGCCCGACCGGTGGCGCTTCAGAAGCTCGATCTGCAGATGGTTCAGCGGGTCGAGATAGGGGAAGCGGTTGCGGATCGAGCGGGCCAGCAGCGGGTTGCGGTCGAGCAGGGTCTGCTGCTCGGTAATCGTGAGCAGCCGCTCGATGGAATCCTGCCATTCCCGACGCAGGCGTGGGAAGATCCGGTTGCGCAGTTCCTCGTCCTCCACGAGCTTGGCGTAGCGGGAGGCGATGGCGATGTTGCTCTTGGCGAGCACCATGTCCATGTTCGAGAGAAGCGCCTGGAAGAAGGGCCATTCGCGGTACATCTCCTGCAGGAGCGCGAGGCCGTTCTCGGGATGCTTGTCGAGCCAGGCATTCACCGCCGATCCGAAGCCGTACCAGCCGGGGAGCATGAGGCGGCACTGCGCCCAGCCGAAGACCCAGGGAATGGCGCGCAGGTCCTCGATCCGGCGCGAATTGGTGCGCGAGGCGGGCCTGCTGCCGATGTTCAGGTTCGCGATCTCGCCGATGACGGTCGATTCCCAGAAATAGCGCTCGAAGCCTTCCGTCTCGTAGACGAGGGCGCGATAGGCCCGGCAGGCGCTCTCTGAGAGTTCCTCCATGGCCTTGAGGTATTCCTCGCGCGGGGCGGACTGGCCGGTGTGCAGGAGCGAGGCCTCCATTGTGGCGGCCGCCAGGATCTCGAGGTTGCGGCGTCCGAGGTCCGGGTTCGAGTACTTGCCGGCGATGACCTCGCCCTGTTCCGTGATGCGGATCGCGCCCTGCACGGCCCCGCCCGGCTGCGCGAGAATGGCCTGGTAGCTCGGCCCGCCGCCGCGGCCCACGGAGCCGCCGCGGCCGTGGAAGAGACGGAGCGCCACCCCGTGGCGCTTGAAGACCTCGACGAGCTCGATCTCGGCCTTGTAGAGCTCCCATCCGGAGGTGAGGAAGCCGCCGTCCTTATTGCTGTCGGAATAGCCGAGCATCACCTCCTGCGCCTGCCCGCAGCTGCGGAGAAGGCGCATGTAGTCGGGCAACGCGAACAGCTCGTGCATCACGCGGCTGCAATTGCGCAGATCCGCGATGGTCTCGAAGAGCGGGATGATGTTGACCTGCATCTCGCCTTCGCGCGGACGCAGCAACCCGGCCTCCTTCAGGAGAAGCGCAACCTCGAGAATGTCGGACGGATCGCTCGCCTTGGAGATGACGTAGTTCGGCACCGCCGCGCGGCCGTAGCGCCGATGCGCCTCCGCGGCCTCGTGGACGATGGCGATTTCCGACATGGTCTCGTCGGAATAGGCGAGGTAGGGCGAGGTCAGGAGCCGCGGAGTCGCCAGCTCCTCCAGGAGAAGGGCGACACGCTTCTCCTCGGGCAGGCTCTCATAGCCCGTGCCCGGAATCGCCCTCTCGAACAACTCCGCAACGACGCGCTGATGCACGTCGGAATTCTGGCGCAGGTCGAGGCTCGCCAGATGGAAGCCGAACACATCCACCGCTCGGCGCAAGCGGCGCAGCCGTCCGCGCGAAAGCGAGGCGGAGCCGTTGGACATGAGCGAGCGATGGAGGATCGAAAGGTCGCCTGCGAACTCCTCCACATTCTCATAGGCCGGCGCTTCGCCGACTGCATGACGGGCCACGTCCCCGTGGCCGAAGGCGGCCGCGGTGGAGGCAAGCCTCGCATACAGGCCGGAGATCGCCCGGCGATAGGGCTCGTCCTTACGGTGCGGCGAGAGATCGGGCGAAGCCTTGGCCAGTTCCTGGACCTGCTCCGACACATTGACATAGCGCCCGTCGAGCGACAGCTCGCTGCCGAGGCAGTGAAGCTCCTCGAGGTAGAAGCTGAGGGCGTGCTTGCTCTGGAGCAGCAGGGCCTGGCGTAGCACATCCGCGGTCACGAAGGGATTGCCGTCGCGGTCGCCGCCGATCCAGCTTCCCATGCGCAGGAAGGACGGAAGCTCCAGGATGCCCCAGGCGGGATCCATGGCAGCGAGCTGGTCCTCCAGGGAGGCGTAGAAGCGCGGCAGCTCCTTGAAGAATGTGTAGTCGTAATAGGAGAGGCCGTTCATGACCTCGTCGATCACCTTCAGCCGGTTGCGCCGCAGGATGCTCGTCTGCCAGAGGGTCAGCACGGCCCGGCGCAGGGATTCCTCGCAGGTCGCCTCCTCTTCCGGCGTCAGGTGCTGCCGGTCGCGATAGGCGAGGATCTGGGAGATCTCCATCTCCCGGTCGATGGTGCTCTTGCGGCGCACCTCCGTCGGATGCGCCGTCAGGACCGGACAGACCAGGGTCGCGGCGAAGAAGGACTGAAGATCCGCCTGGGAGATCCCGGCCTCGCGGGCTGACTTGAGCGCCCGGGCCATGGTGCCCTCGCGGGGCTCGGGAGCGGTCACCGCGTGAGCGCCGGCCACCGCATGAGCCCGCGACCGGCGGACATGGTGCTGATCCTCGGCAATGTTGGCGAGATGGGAGAAATAGCTGTAGGCGCGGATGATCTGGTTCGTCCGCCCCCGGGAGAGGCTGTTCAGGATCGTCTCGAGCTCGAGCCGGGCGACCTCGTCCTCGTCCCGGTGGAAGCGGATCGAGGTCTGGCGGATGCGCTCCACGATTTCGAAGGCCGCCTCGCCCTCCTGCTCGCGGATGGTATCGCCGAGAAGCCGGCCGAGAAGCCGGATATCGTCGCGAAGAGGGAGGTCCTTTTCGGGGGTTGTGACGTCCGGGTTGATCAGGGACACGGCCAAGCTCCCGCTTCAGAGTCGATGCTGCGCCTGCGAATAAAACCCGTCGTCCCCCTTCACCGCAAGCGCAATATTGGAGCCGCGCGACCTGGTTTCAGATGGCCCAGCGTCCAGGGTCCTCCGTCTGGCCGATGAGGGCCAGCCCGCAGGCGATGGATTCGAACTGGTCGGCCGAGGTCAGGCGGCCTTCTCCGAAGCGGTCCACGAAGAGGCGGCGGATGGCGGGAACGAAGGAGGTCCCGCCGGTCAGGAACACCCTTTCGATCTCCGCGGCCTTCACGCCGGCCCGGCTCAGGGCCTCGTCGACGGTCCCGGCGATGCGCGCCACATCCTCGGCGATCCAGCTCTCGAAGTCGCTGCGCGCGATCCGCGCCCGGATGTCGACGCCCTCCCCTTCGAAGCGGAGCTCGGTCTCCTCGCTGCCCGAGAGCGCCACCTTGGCGGACGAGACCGCGCGATAGAGGGCAAAGCCCAGATCGTATTCGATGATATCGATGAACTGCTCCAGCGGTTCGGGATCGAGCGCCACCTTCGCCAGTTCCCGCAGCTCCTTCAGGTCGCCGCTGCCCTTCATCATGGCGAGCTGGTTCCAGCGGGCGAAATTGGCGTAGTAGTGATTGGGGATCGCCAGCGTCTTGCCCATGGAGCGGTAGAGGCCGCCCTTGCCGAGGCGGGGCGAGACGACGCGGTCGACGATCCGGTAGTCGAAGGCGTCTCCCGCGATGCCGATGCCCGCATGGCCCAGGGGCTCGGCGCGCAGGGTTCCGCCCGCGCGGGAGAAGCGCATGACGGAGAAGTCGCTGGTGCCGCCGCCGAAATCCGCCACCAGCACGGTTGCGTCATGGTCAAGCTGGCGGGCATAGAAGAAGGCGGCGCCCACCGGCTCGTAGACGTAGCGGGCATGCTCCGCGCCGAGCTTTCCGAAGGCGGCGCGGTAGCGCTCCATGGCCAGAGCATCATCCGGATTGAAGCCGGCGAACTGGACGGGCCTGCCGATCACCACGCTCCGTGCGCCCCAGTCGAGACGCGAGCCGCCGTGGCGCACGAGCGTGCGAAGGAAGGCGCTCAGCAAATCCTCGAACCGGTAGCGCTCCCGGAAGATGCGGGTCTCCTGGAAGGTCGCGCTGGCGGCGAAGGTCTTGAAGGACTGGATGAAGCGGTGCGCGGTCAGCCCCTCCAGGAACTGCTCGATGGCCCAGGGCCCGCCTTCCACCTGTGTGCGCAGGCCGTTGCCGTGGCGCTCGTCCCAGAAGCAGAGGGCCGTGACATAGACCTTGAGCTCTGCCCCCCCGTGCTCGAAGGTCAGGGCCTCCACATGGCCCTGCGAATCGGCGAGCGCCACCACCGTGTTGCTCGTGCCGAAATCGACGCCGATGGAAATGTTCTCGGAAGGAGGCATGGCGGGCTCAGGCGTATGGCTGGGGGCCGGACGGTCTATACGCCAAGCTGGCGATCGCCAAGCGGCTTCTTCTCCCCCACCCCTTCCCGTGCGGCAGTCTGCCCGATGGCGGGGAGCCCCTGTTGACCGGGGCGGGCGGCGCGCCGTAGAAGCCGCGCCTCGGCTTCTTGGGAGACAGGCATGCTATCCATCGGTCAGCGCATCGCGAACGAACTGAATGTGCAGGAATGGCAGGTCAAGGCGGCCGTCGACCTGCTCGACGGCGGCGCGACCGTGCCCTTCATCGCCCGCTACCGCAAGGAAGTGACCGGGACCCTCGACGATGCGCAGCTGCGCACCCTGGAGGAGCGCCTGCGCTACCTTCGCGAGATGGAGGACCGCCGCAAGACGATCCTCGACAGCATCCGCGAGCAGGGCAAGCTCACCGACGAGCTGGCGCTGCAGATCAACACCGCCGACACCAAGGCGCGGCTCGAAGACCTCTACCTCCCCTACAAGCCCAAGCGCCGCACCAAGGCGCAGATCGCCAAGGAGGCGGGCCTGGAGCCGCTCGCCGACCTGCTGCTCTCGGAGCCGCACCGCAACCCGAAGGAAGAGGCCGCTACCTTCGTCGATGCGGCGAAGGAAGTCGCGACGCCGGAGGCTGCGCTCGAAGGCGCACGCGCCATTCTCGTGGAGCGCTTCGCGGAGAACGCGGAACTGCTGGGCGCGCTGCGCGAGACCTATTGGCAGCGCGGGCGCATCGTCTCCAAGGTGCGCACCGGCAAGAAGACGGAAGGCGCGAAGTTCGCCGATTACTTCGACTGGACCGAGCCGCTGACCAAGCTTCCCTCCCACCGCATCCTAGCCCTCTTCCGCGGCGAGAAGGAGGAGATCCTCGATCTTCGCATGGAGGAGGACAAGGACAGCGCGGAGCCCGGTTATGTGAGCCCCTATGAGGGCCGTACGGCTCTCAGCTTCGGCATCTCCGACCAGGGCCGTCCGGGCGACAAGTGGCTCATGGAGACCGTGCGATGGGCTTGGCGCACGAAGCTGCGTTTCTCTATCGAGCTCGACATGAAGATGAAGCTCTGGCAGCTTGCCGAGGACGAGGCGGTGAGGGTGTTCGCCGGGAACCTGCGCGACCTTCTGCTCGCCGCGCCCGCCGGAACGCGCCCGACGCTCGGGCTCGATCCCGGCTACCGCACCGGCGTGAAGGTCGCAGTGGTGGACGCCACCGGCAAGGTGGTCGCCACCGACACGATCTACCCGCACGAGCCGAAGCGCCAGTGGGACGAATCCCTTGCGACGCTCGCCAGGCTCTGCCGCGTCCACAAGGTGGAGCTCGTCGCCATCGGCAACGGCACCGCATCCCGCGAGACCGACAAGCTCGCGGCCGAACTGGTGGCGAAGCATCCGGACCTGACGCTCACCAAGATCATGGTGTCGGAAGCGGGCGCGTCCGTCTATTCCGCATCCGCTTATGCAAGCCAGGAACTGCCGGATCTCGACGTGTCGCTCCGCGGCGCGGTGTCCATCGCGCGCCGCCTGCAGGACCCGCTCGCGGAACTCGTGAAGATCGACCCGAAATCCATCGGCGTCGGGCAGTACCAGCACGATCTCGCCGAGCACAAACTCTCCCGCTCTCTCGACGCGGTGGTGGAAGACTGCGTGAACGCGGTGGGCGTCGATCTCAACACCGCCTCGGCTCCCCTGCTGTCGCGCGTCTCCGGCCTCGGCGAATGGGTGGCGCAGAACATCGTCGCGCACCGGGATTCCAACGGCCCCTTCCGGACCCGCAAGGATCTCACCAAGGTTTCGGGCCTCGGTCCCAAGACCTTCGAGCAGGCCGCCGGCTTCCTGCGCATTCCCAACGGCGACGATCCGCTCGATTCCTCCGGCGTCCACCCGGAAGCCTATCCGGTCGTGCGCCGCATCCTGGAGGCGACGAAGAGCGACATCAAGGTGCTCATCGGCAATGGCGGCGCGCTCAAGAAGCTCAATCCTCAAAACTTCACGGATGAAAAGTTCGGCGTGCCGACCGTGAAGGACATCCTGAGCGAATTGGAAAAGCCCGGCCGCGACCCGCGACCCGAGTTCAAGACTGCGACCTTCAAGGAGGGCGTCGAGACCATCGGCGATCTCAAAGCCGGCATGATGCTCGAAGGCGTGGTGACGAACGTCGCCGCCTTCGGCGCCTTCGTCGATATCGGCGTCCACCAGGACGGCCTCGTGCATATCTCCGCGCTTTCGGACACCTTCGTGAAGGATCCGCGCACGGTGGTGAAGCCGGGCGATGTCGTGAAGGTGAAGGTGCTCGATGTCGACAAGGCCCGCAAGCGCATCTCGCTCACCATGCGCATGAGCGACCCGGTGGAGAAGAAGCCGGCCGGGCGCGGCAACGGTAACCGCAATTCGTCCCAGACCTCCCGCCCGCAGGGCGAGAAGCGGACCGGCGGACAGGGATCGGCCTCCTCCGGCGGCGCGCTCGCCGATGCGCTGCGCCGCGCCGCGACGGCCAATGCGGGCAAGGACAAGAACACGCGCCGATAGGCGGGCCCGGTCTCCGCGCGTAGCAACCACGCGCAATTCCTCTCAACACCGGTCATGGCATGTCAAAGAGCAGCGCCTTCAGGCCCGGAGCCGATCGGCTCCGAGCCTGAGAGGTTGAGGGGGCGCGAGAGGCGTCCGGCTCAGAAATGGGTGAGATGGAAAGAGCCGGGTGGTCCCTCGCGCACGGCTTTTTTAGGCGGCCCATCACCCGTTGCCGGATGCGACTGGCCTCCCGTCGGGAGCGCGTGCGTGTCGCCCTCCCGCAGGACCGTGCCTGCTCCCACATCTTGCGACGCCCCGCGAGCGCGCCCCTCGTGGAGCAGATCTGATCCGCTTATAGCAAAGCTTGTCCCCACAGTCAAGAACAAAATGAGAACATGCTCCGGCTCGTCATGCCCCAGCCGTCATGGCCGGGCTCGTCCCGCCCATCCCCGTCTTCTCTCGCGAAGGGGCAAGGCGTGGATCCCCGGCACAAGGCCGGGGATGACGGCGCGGATGCCGGTTCCGGGGGGAGCGTCATTCCGGCCGAAGCGCAGCGGAAGACGAGGGAATCCGCTCTCACGCGCTGCCATGGATCCCCTTCCCGGCTCTTCGAGCCGCCGGGGATGACACGCGCGCGTTTCCCCTCCCCCACATGGCAGCGCCTCATCCGGCCCGATCGGGAATCCTCACTGGAACCGCGACAGGGCGAAGGCTGAGACGTCTGTCCGGCTTCGTCCGTCGAGAACCGTCTGCGCCAGCGCTTCGCCGATGGCGGCCGAGTGCTTGAAGCCGTGGCCCGAACAGGGCGATGCCACGAGGATGCGCTCGTTCTCGGGATGCCGGTCGATGAGGAAGTTCGAGTCGGGCGTGATCGTGTAAAGGCACGTCACTGACCTGACCGCTTCATTGCGCAGTCCCGCGAGGCGGCCCGAGGTGTGGGTCTCGACCATGTGGCGCACCTCCGACGCATCGATGTTCCGCTCCACGTGGTCGGGATCCGTCGAGGCGTCGTATTGCTCGCCCGCGGTCTTGGTGGCGCTGCTGCCGGGCAAGGCCGGGAAGCCGTAGAAGAAGTCGTTCGGGTTCGGTCCGTGCGACCAGATGAAGACCGGGCCTTCGGCCCAGGCCGAGGCATGCGCCTCTTCCACCGGAAACCAGTGCATGACCTGGCGCGTCGGCGTGAGGAGCCGGTCGAAGGGAGCGCCCAGCAGGCCCGGCGCCCAGGCGCCAGCGCTCACGATGACCTCGCTCGCGAGTAGGTCGCCCCTGTCGGTGGAGATCCGGATGCCGCTTCCATCCCGCTGGAGCGCCCGCACGACGGTCCCGAGCAGTGTCGATGCTCCCAGGACATGGGCGCGGGCGAGCTGGGCCGCGACGCAGCGCTCGGGGTCGAGGTAGCCCCCGCCGGGCTCGAAGTAGCCGATCTCGAAATCCTGCGGCGTGAATTGCGGGTAGCGGCGGCGGATCTCGGCGGGATCGAGGATTTCGTGAGAAATGTCGTATTGCTGCGCCGCGTTGCGGGTGCGCGTCAGGAAACCCTTGCGCACGACGCCCTGGACCGGCTCCTGCGCCGGCCCGATGATGAGGCAGCCATTCTGGGTCAGCAGCCTCTCACCGATCTCCGCCTCCAACTCCCGCCAGATCTCGTTGGAGCGGAGGGCCAAGGGCACATAAACCTCGCCCTCCCCGATCGCCTGGCGCGTGATGCGGGTCTCGCCATGGGTCGAGCCTTGATCGTGGGGCGGCGAGAACCGGTCGATGCCGATCGCCCTCACGCCGCGCTTGGCCAGCTGATAGAGCGCAGCCGCTCCCATGGCGCCGAGGCCGATGACGGCGACGTCGAAGGAGGAGGTCTGGCTAGGCATGGGGGTTCTCCGTGAAGCTCCGGCTCTTTCAAGCAGGATCCTGACCCAACGGCAACGCCTGTCTGAGCCGCTTGTGAGCCGTCTCAATCTGTTCTAGAATCGGGGCGTCTCACGGGGAGCCTTGAATCCGAGGCTGAGAGGCGGCCGGGCCGCCGACCCGTCGAACCTGATCCGGGTCATACCGGCGGAGGGAATGAGCATGCGACATCGCAGAAAAAGCTGCGCCCCGTGCGAGTTGTGCCGCCAGCCCGGCTTGTCTCACGCATGGGAGTGCCGTTGATGCTAAGCCGACTTTTCCTAGCCTCTCTCTCGCTTGCCTGCGCCATGGGCTTTGCCCAAGCGCAGGAGAAGCCCACGTTGAACGTCTATACCTACAGCTCGTTTGCCGGAAAATACGGCCCGGGCAAGACCATCAAGGAGCGCTTCGAGGCGACCTGCGAATGCACCCTGAACTGGGTCACCGCCGAGGACGCCGGCAGCCTGCTCGGGCGTCTGCGCCTGGAAGGCGAGAACACGAAGGCGGACGTGGTCGTCGGCCTCGACATGAACCTCGCCGCCGAGGCCAAGGCCACCGGCCTCTTCGCGCCCCATGGGCTCGAGCTGAAGGATCTTTCGCTCCCGATCGAATGGAACAGCGACGTGTTCGTGCCCTTCGACTGGGGCTACTACGCCTTCGTCTATGACGCCGAGAAGCTCTCCAATCCGCCGAAGAGCCTGAAGGAGCTGGTGGAAAATCCGAACGGCCCCAAGGTCGTCCTGCAGGATCCCCGCACCAGCGCGCCGGGTCTCGGCCTGCTGCTCTGGATGCAGAAGGTCTATGGCGACAAGGCTGGCGAGGCCTGGGAAAAGCTCAAGCCGCGCGTCGTCACCTTCACCAAGGGCTGGTCGGAAGCCTATGGCCTGTTCCTGAAGGGCGAGGCCGACATGGTGATGTCCTACACCACGTCTCCGGCCTATCACGTGATTGCCGAGAACAAGAACAACTACAAGGCGGCCGAGTTCGAGGAGGGCCACTATCTCCATGTGGAGCTCTCCGGCATGACCCGCACCACGAAGCAGCCGGAACTGGCACGGAAGTTCCTGGCCTTCACGGTCAGCGAACAGTTCCAGTCGGCCATTCCGGAAGGCAACTGGATGATGCCGGTAAAAACTCCTGCCGGCGGCCTGCCGGACGCCTTCCAGAATCTCGTCAAACCCGACGAGGCCCTGCTCTTCACGCCCGAAGAAGTGCAGCAGAACCGCCGCGCCTTCACCGATACCTGGCTCAACGCTACGGCGCGCTGAGCCCCGGCCCATGACCTACAGCCCGCCCCATCCCGGGAGCCTGGTGGCCTTCGCCATCGTTGCCCTGGTTGCGGGCGGGTTCATTGCTCTTGCAACGGTCGATGGAGGGAAGCCCGCGCTCCTCTCCATCAGCCCCTACCTCGTCCAGGTCCTGACCTTCTCGGTCATTCAGGCCGCGCTCTCGACCCTCCTGTCCCTGGCGCTCGGCATCGGCCTTGCTCTGGCCCTGGCGCGACGCTCGTTTACCGGACGCGAAATCGTTCTGGCCGTTCTCGGAACGACGATGGTGATCCCGACCATCGTCGCGGTCTATGCCGTCTTCGCCATCTATGGGCGCAGCGGCTTGCTTGCCGAGGCGCTTCGATTTTTCGGCTGGGACGGCAGCTTCAGCATCTTCGGCTATCCCGGCATTCTCATTGCCCATGTCTTCCTGAACGGGCCTTTCGTTGCGCGGATCACGCTCGATGCCCTGCGCCAGGTTCCCGCCGAGCACTGGCGCCTTGCGACCGCCTTCGGCTTCTCGCCCGCCCAGATCTTCCGGCACCTGGACTGGCCCGTCCTGCGCGCGGAGCTGCCGGGCCTAGCGGGCCTCGTCTTTCTTCTCTGCTTCAAGAGCTTCGCCATCGTGCTGGCGCTCGGAGGCGGTCCAAGCCGGGCGACGCTCGAAGTCGCCATTTTCGAGGCGCTCAAGATCGATCTCGATTTCGGCCGCGCGGCTTGGCTCGCCCTGATCCAGCTTGCGATCTGCCTCTCCCTCACCGCCATCCTGAACTGGGCGTTCGCGAGGGCGCCGGCCGGCCATACGCTCCGCGCTCCGGTCAGCCGTCCCGACATCGAAAACCGGCGCTTGAGGATCATCGATGCCGTCATCCTCGCCATCGGCGCGCTCTTCATTGCACCGTTGGCCCTGAGCGTTCTGGACGGCCTTCGGCACGTCCCCGCGGTTCTGGATGCGGATTTCATCGAGGCGTTTGCGACGAGCCTTGCGATTGCCGTCACGGCTGCCTCGCTCGCCTGTCTTCTCGCCCTTGCTCTTGCATCCGCGGCGCGGCGGCGACGGGTCGCCCTCAAATCGCCGCGCATCGCAGCCCTTTACGATTTCCTGCCCAGTACGCTGCTGGCGGTGCCGCCCTTCGCTCTCACGGCAGGGCTCTTCCTGCTGATCCGCCGCTTCGCCGACCCATCCCAGGCGGGTCTCATTCTCCTGCCGCTCATCAACGGGCTCGCCGCCCTTCCCTTCGCCTATCGCTACATCGCGCCCCGCCTGCTGACCGCAGAGGAGCGCTACGGACGCGTCGCCGCCTCTCTCGGCATCACGGGATTGTCGAAACTCAGGCTCATGGACTGGCCCGTGCTCAAGCGTCCCTTGGGCGCGGGATTTGCTCTCGCCATGGCGCTGTCGTTCGGCGATTTCGGCATCATCGCACTCTTCGGCGGCGCGGAGCTTCGCACCCTGCCCTATCTCCTCTATGAGCGTCTCGGCGCCTATCGCATGGATGAGGCCGCAGCCATCGGCCTTCTCATCGTGCTCGCAGCTTTTCTTCTCGCTCACGTTTCCGGTCGATTGTCCCATGCTGGCGATTGAGAAGTGCCGTCTCACCTGGCCCGATTTCGAGGCTGACTACACGCTCAATGTGGAAGCGGGAGCCCTGTGCGCTGTCGTAGGCCCATCGGGCGGCGGCAAGACCACCCTGCTCCACATGATCGCCGGCTTCGAGAAGCCCGAAAGCGGCACGCTGACTCTCAACGGACAAAGCCTTCTGCCGCTCGAACCGTCCAAGCGCCCGGTCGCCATCGTCTTTCAGGACCACAATCTTTTCCCCCATCTCACGGTCGCGGAGAACGTGGCGCTGGGCCTGCGCCCCTCCTTGCGCATGACGCCCGAGGAGCGGCGTGCCGTCGGCGAGATGCTGGAGGCCGTGGGGCTTTCGGGATTCGAGAAGCGCCGGCCCGGCGAGATGTCGGGAGGTCAGCGCCAGCGGGTGGCGCTGGCGCGGGCGCTCGTCTCCGGCCGTCCTCTCATTCTGCTCGACGAGCCCTTCAGCAGCCTCGATCCCGGCCTGCGCCGCGACATGGTCCGCCTCGTCGGCGAGCTGCGCCGCAGGCGGCCCGTCACCATCGTGATGACGATCCACACGCCGGAGGATGTCGCGGATCTCGCGGATCAGATGGCCTTCGTCGCCGAGGGCCGGGTGATCGCCTCCGGTCCGCCCGCCGCGATCCTGAACGGGCCTCTCGCTTCGAGAATCGCATCGGCCGTCTCGGATTCCTGAGCAGACATCCAAGTGACCTGCGACTGGTACTTCTCAGGCAGGAGCTACCAGAAAATCGATGGCATGCCCTTCCGCATCATTGGCTCGCCTGCGGGCTGCCATGCCTCCGAGCCCATGCGCAGCCGGAGGGCGGGTGAGTTCCGCGCCCCTTCACGAACTGGATATTAAGTGGCATGGTGCTGGTCCTGAACCAGCGGTATGTACCGTCCTGTCCAAAAACCAGTTCCGATATGAGCGACCTCCTCTTTCTTGGCCTCGATGGCGGCGGCACGAAATGCCGGGCGCGGCTGCGCGACGGCCGGGGGATTCTGCTGGGAGAAGGCACGGGCGGTCCATCGAATATCCGTCTCGACCCGGACCTCGCCTGGACCTCGATGCGCGAGGCCTGCCGTGAGGCGCTGGCGCAGGCAGGGCTCGCGGAATCCGATCTCGCGCGGGTCCATGCGGGCATGGGCGCGGCCGGCGCAGGACAGACGAGCGCCGTGGAGCGCTTCCTCTCGCGTCCGCATCCCTTCGCCTCGTTCTCCATCGACACGGATGCGCACACCGCCTGGCTCGGCGCCTTCGGCGGCGGCGACGGGGCCATCCTGATCGTCGGTACCGGCTCCTGCGGCTATGGCGGCGCTGCCGGGCAGTGCCATTATGTCGGCGGCTGGGGCTACGAGATATCGGACGAGGGCAGCGGGGCCGCCATCGGGCGCGAGGCCCTGCGCCGCGCCATCTGGGCTCATGACGGACGTGCGCCCTCGACGCCTCTCTCCCAAGCCATCCTGGCCGAGTTCGGCAACGAGCCCGAAGCCACGGTCGATTGGGTCGGCAAGGCCCGTTCGAGCGATTATGCGCGCTTCGCGCCCCTCGTCCTGCAGCATGCGGAGCGGCGCGATCCGTTAGGCATCGATCTTGTATCCTGGGCCGCCCATGGACTGGCGGGCATCGCCGCACGCCTGCTCGATCTCGGCGCGCCGGCCCTGTGCCTGTTCGGCGGATTGGGGGAGCCCCTGCGGCCCTGGCTTCCGCCGCCCATCCAAAAAGCCATCGTTCCGCCCGCAGCGGATGCACTGGATGGCGCCATCATCCTGGGACGGGCAGCATCAGAGAGGAGGCCGTGATGACCGACGCCGTAATGACCGAGCAGGCCTCCGAACCGCTCTCGCTGCTGCCGCTGGACGACGGCAATCCGACCCCGCTGTATCTTCAGCTCCAGCAGGCCATCGAGGAGGCTGTCCGCAAGGGCTCGATCAAGCCGGATGCGGCCCTTCCCGGCGAGCGGGACCTCGCCAAGCAGCTCGGCATTTCGCGCGTCACCGTGCGCAAGGCCATCACGGGTCTCGTCAAGAAAGGCGTGCTCGTCCAGCGCTGGGGATCGGGCACCTTCATCGCGCCGCAGATGCGCCTCGAGCAGCCGCTCTCGCGCCTGTCGAGCTTTACCGACGACATGTCGGCCCGCGGGCTCGAATCCTCCGCCGTGCTGCTGAGCCGTTCCGTCGGGCCCGCCACGTCGAATGAGCTGATGGCGCTCGGCCTCTCCCCCGGCGAGCAGGTGAGCCGCGTCAACCGCCTGCGCCTCGCCAACGGCATCCCCATGGCGATCGAGCATGCGGTCGTCCCCAGCCGCTACCTGCCCGATCCTTCCCTCGTGAAGCAGTCCCTCTACGCGGTGCTGCACGAGATGGGCTTCATGCCGAGCCGCGCGCTGCAGAGGTTGCACGCGGTTCTGCTTAGCGAGGAACAGGCCTCCCTGCTCCACGTTCCGCCCCAGAGCCCCGCCCTCTATATCGAGCGCCGTTCGTTCACGGCGTCGGGAGAGGCGGTGGAGTTCACCTCGTCCTATTACCGGGGCGATGCCTATGATTTCGTGGCCGAGCTGACCATCAGCCAGCCCGAGCGGATGCACAGCAACGATGCCTGACACAGACATTTCCATGACAGCCATGCTCAATGAGGCCCGCGAGGCTCCGCAGGTCGTCGCGCGTCTTCTGACAAACAATGCCGGTCTCTGCCGCGACCTGGGCGAGCGTCTTCGCGCCTCTCCTCCGCCTTTCGCGGTTACCTGCGCGCGCGGCAGCTCGGACAATGCGGCGACCTTCGTCAAATATCTCCTCGAGATCCATTCCGGCCTCGTGACCGCCTCCGTCGGCCCGTCGGTGACGTCCGTCTACGAGGCGCGCCCGCGCATGCGCGATGCGCTCTTCCTCGCCGTCTCGCAATCGGGCCGCAGCCCGGACATCCTCAACCTCGCCCGCGCAGGCCGGGACGACGGCGCGCTGACCGTGGCGCTGGTCAACGACACCTCCTCCCCGCTCGCCTCCACCTGCGAGGTCGTGCTGCCGCTCCATGCAGGCCCGGAGAAGAGCGTCGCCGCCACGAAGTCCTTCATAGCGGCGCTGGCGGCGGGATTGCAGCTCGTCGCCCACTGGTCGCAGGACCGGGATCTGGTCGCTGCTCTCGATACCCTTCCCGATCTTCTCGACAAGGCCGCCGCGACCGACTGGTCGGCGGCGCTGCCTGTGCTGTCGCAGGCCGACAACCTCTTCGTGGTCGGGCGTGGCGTCGGTTTCGCCATGGCGCAGGAGGTGGCGCTGAAGCTCAAGGAGACCTCCGGCATCCATGCGGAGGCCATGAGCGCCGCCGAACTCATGCACGGCCCCTGGACGCTCGCCGGCGAGCACTTCCCGGTCCTGGTCCTTAGCCAGCGCGACGAGACCCTGAGCGGCGTCAACGATCTCGTCACGAAACTCAACGAGCAGGGCGTTCCCGTCGTCGTCGCCGGCGCGGCGGAAGGGCCTGCGAGCGTCATGCTGCCTTCCGTCGAGGATGCGCATCCCTATCTCGCGCCGCTCGCCCTCATTCAGAGCTTCTATCTCCTCGTGAACGCCATCGCCCAGGCGCGCGGCCGCAACCCGGACAATCCTCCGCGCCTGCGGAAGGTGACGGAGACCGTCTGATGCGCATCGCCCTCACCGGAGCCCGGATCTTCGACGGCTCCCACATGCTCGACGGGCGCGCGGTCGTCATCGAGAGCGGCCGGATCGCTGCCGTCCCCCTGGAGAAGGACCTCGGCTCCGATATCGAACGCCGACGCATCGAGGGCCTGCTGGCGCCCGGCTTCATCGACGTTCAGGTCAATGGCGGCGGCGGGCTCCTGTTCAACGACGTCCGCTCCGTCGAATGCATCAGGACCATCGCCACGGCGCATCGCGCCTACGGCACGGTGGGATTGCTGCCGACCTTCATCACCGATACGCGCGAGACCATGGCGGAGGCCGTGGAGGCCATGCGCGAGGCGCTGGCCGCCCGCGTTCCCGGCGTGCTCGGCATCCATCTGGAAGGCCCTTTCATCAGCCCGGAGCGCAAGGGCGTACACAATCCCGCCTTCATCCGCCCGATGGAGGAAGAGGACGTCGCCATCCTGACCTCCCTGCAGGAAGGCCGCACCCTGGTGACGCTGGCCCCCGAGCGCAACCGCATGGACGCGGTTGCCCGCCTTGCCGCCGCAGGCGTCCTGATCTGCGCCGGGCACACCGCGAGCGACTACGGCACGATCATGGAAGCGACGCGGCATGGGCTGCGCGGCTTCACTCATCTCTTCAACGCCATGCCGCCGCTGGCCGGGCGCGATCCCGGCCCCGTGGGCGCGGCGCTAGACAGCCGGGATACTTGGTGCGGGCTGATCGTCGACGGGCATCACGTGAGCGATGCGTCCTTGCGTGTCGCCATCGCCGCGAAGGGCACCGAGCGGATGATGCTCGTGTCCGACGCCATGTCGGTCACCGGCACGGACCTCACGCAGTTCGCGCTGCACGGGCGCACGATCTACCGGAACGGCGATAGGCTGACGACCGGGGACGGCACCCTCGCGGGAGCGGACATCGACATGGCGAGCGCCGTGCGCAACAGCGTGCAGCGGCTGGGCCTCGGACTGCCGGACGTGCTGCGCATGGCCTCCCAGAACCCGGCCGCCTTCCTCAGGCTCGATCACGAGCTCGGACGGATCGCGCCGGGCTACCGCGCGAGCCTCGTTCTTCTGGACGATGGTCTGCAGGTGCGGGAAACCTGGATCGACGGAGCGTCCTCGACTTAATCTCCGCTCGTCCTCTCATAGAGAACGAAGCTGCGGCTGCGCCCGGCGAACTCGCGCTCGTATTCTTTCGCAACACGCCAGCCGTGGCGCTCGTAGAACCGGCGCGCGCCATGATTGTCGCGGAAGCATTCGAGGCTCTTTGCCCCCAGCCTCTCCGCCTCCTGCAGCAGCAATGCACCGCCGCCTTGCCCGCTCGCAGCGGGATCCATGAACAGCATGTCGATGTGACCGTCGGTCATGAGCAGAAAGCCGACAGGCTTGTCCTGCGAGACGGCGACCAGCATGCGCGCCCAAACCTCTGCGTAGCGCTGTGCGAAGGAGGCTGAATCGCGTCCGGCGAGCACGTCCTCTTCCAGGATCCCGGCGAAGGCCGCCCGGTAGGATCGCGCGGCGATGGCCGCCAGCGCCTGGACATCCTCCCGCGCGGCCGCCCGCACGATCACGACTGGCCTCTGAGCCGCGGATCGAGGGTATCGCGCAGGGCGTCGCCGAGCAGGTTGAAGCCGAAGGACAGGAAGAGGATCGCAAAGCCCGCGAAGATCGCGCTCCAGGGGGAGAGCATGAGGAAGTTGCGCCCCTCCGACAGCATCAGGCCGAGCGACGGCGTGGGCGGCTGCGTGCCGAGGCCGAGGAAGGAGAGCGACGCCTCCACCAGGACGGCGGCGGAGAGCAGCAGGCTCGTCTGAACGAGAATCACGGAGGCGAGGTTCGGCAGGATGTGCAGGAAGATGATGCGCGCATCCGATGCGCCGATGGCTTTGGCGCCCGCCACATACTCGCTCTCGCAGAGCACGAGGGCGGGGCCACGCACGAGCCGTGCGAAGATCGGCGTATAGACTACGGCGATGGCCGCCGCCGCACTGTAGGTATGCGGCCCCAGCACCGCGATGATGCCGATCGCCAGCAGCATCACCGGGAAGGCGAAAAGCACGTCCATGACGCGCATGATGATGCGGTCGAGCCAGCCGCGGTAATAGGCGGCGACGAGGCCGAGGGCGCCTCCGGCCAGAAGAGCGAGGCCGACCGCCGTCACGCAGGCGATGAGCGAGGTGCGGTAGCCGTAGAGAATGCGGGTCAGCACGTCCCGGCCCAACTGGTCGGTGCCGAGCCAGTTGAGGTCCGTGGGACCGCGCAGGCGTCGCGCCACACTCTGGGACATCGGATCGTAAGGCGCGATCAGGGGCGCGGCGAAAGCGAGAAAGAGCTGGATCGCCACGAGGACGACGGCGAAGGCAAGAAGCTTGTTCCGGGCCAGACGCGACATGGTCAGGCCCTCACGCGCGGGTCGACGACCACGTAGAGCATATCGACGAGGAAGTTCACGAGGACGAAGCCCGCCGTCACCACCAGGATGGTGGCCTGGATCAGCGGATAGTTGCGCTCCGCGATGGCCCCGAGGATCAGGCGACCGAGGCCCGGAATGGCAAAGACCTGCTCGACCACGATGGCGCCGCCGAGAAGATAGCCCGTCATGATGCCGACGCTGGTGAGAAACGGAATGAGCGCGTTGCGCAGGGCGTGCTTGTAGACGACCCGGCGCTCCGGCACACCCTTGGCGCGGGCGGTGCGGATGTAGTCCTGCCCCAGCGCATCGAGCATGGCCGAGCGCACGAGGCGCGAGAGATTGGCGAGGATCGGCAGGGCCAGCGCAATCGAGGGAAGCAGCATCCGCTGGAGATTGCCCAGCGGGTCCTCTGAGAACGGCACATAGCCGAGAGAGGCGAAGCCCGGCGCAAGCATGGAGAGGAGCAGGATCATCACGATCCCGAGCCAGAAGGAGGGGATCGTCAGCCCGGCGATGGCGGTCACGCGCATGACGACATCCGCCGCGCCGCCCCGGGTCTGCGCCATCAAGCAGCCGACGGGAACCGCCAGCACCGCGCCGATGAGAAGCGAGAGGAAGGTGAGCTCCAGCGTCGGCCAGAGATGGATGAGGATTTCCTCCGCAACGGGACGCCCGGTCCAGAGCGAGGTGCCGAAATCGCCCTGCAACGCCGAGCCCGCCCAGATCAGGTACTGCTCGACGATGGGCCGGTCGAGACCGACCCGCCGGTTGAGCTCCGCCATGCGCTCGGGCGTGATCTCCGTATTCGCCCCCAGCATGATCGCGACCGCATCGCCGGGAATGAGCCGGATCATCAGGAACACGATGATCGACACGCCGAAGAGGACGATGGCGAGATCGATGAGGCGCGCGAGCAGAACCCGACTCATGAGACTGAACTTCGCTCCAAAAAGAAATCCGGCGCCGCCTCACAGCGGCGCCGGTGCGTCGTTTCCTGATTAGTAGGTGGCGTCGCGCAGGGTGCTGAGCGAACGGTTCGGCATGACCTCGTAGCCCTGCAGCTTGTCGCGCATGGCGGAGAACAGCGTGCCGTAGGTCAGGTGCGCCACCGGACCCGAGCAGGCGAGCTTTCTCTGCACCTTGTCGTAATCGGCCTTGCGGGCGGACTGATCCTGCAGGGTGCGGGCGCGGTCGAGGAGCTGGTCGACCTCCGCGTCCGAATACTTGAACACGTTGGTCGAGCCGCCCGTGCGGAAGGTGCGGTAGAAATACTCGTCCGGATCCGGCTGGCCCGCATTGATGGAGGCGAACATGTCGAAGTTGCTGTTGCGCCAATCCTGGATGAACTGGCCCTGCTCCTGGTTGACCAGCTCCACCTTGAAGCCGGCATTGTTGAGCTGCTCCTGCACCACCTGGGCGATGTCCTTGATGTCCTGGCGCGGCAGGACCTTCAGCGTCACCGCGACCGGCGTGGAGACGCCCGCCTCCTTGAGGAGCGCCTGCGCCTTGGCCGGGTCGTGCGTGTAGCAGGGGAACTCCTTCACATCGAGGGCCCAGGACTTCAGGGCCGGCGAGAGCGGACCGCCCGGAACGCCTGCGCCGAAGAGAGCCGCGTCAACGATCTCCTGGCGGTTGAGCGCATAGTTGAGCGCCTCGCGCACCTTCGGGTTGTCGAAGGGCGGCTTCGACACGTTCATGCCGATGAGCGTGTAGGCGAGATCCATGGTCTCGTCGATCTTCACGTTCGGCTTGCCCTTGACCTGAAGCGCCGTGGCGGCATCGATGTTCGGCAGAAGCGCATACTGGCCGTTGACGAGGCCCACCTGGCGGGTCGCCGTTTCAGGCACGATGTTGAACTTGAGGCCGCCGAGCTTCGGCAGGCCCTGCTCCCAATAGTTCTCGTTCTTCGTGAGCAGGATGTAGCCGTTCGGCTGCCATTCCTGGAACTTGAACGGACCCGTGCCGACCGGAGTCTTCTGAAGCGCGTCCTTGTTCGCCTCCATCTCGCTCGGAACGATGGCGATGGTGGCCAGGGACGACAGGAGCGCCGCGGAGGGCTCCTTCAGCTTCAGCTCCACCGTCTGCGGATCGACCGCGCTGGCGCTCTCGACGGCCGAGAGGCGGCTTGCGAGCGGGGATGCGATCTCCTTGCTCTGCACGCGCTTGATGGAGGACACCACGTCCTCCGCCGTCATGTCGGAGCCGTCGTGAAATTTGACGCCGGGGCGGAGCTTGAAGGTGTAGGTCTTGCCGTCGGACGAGACGTTCCAGGACTGGGCAAGGCCGGGGTTGATCTTCAGATCCGCATCGACGGAGGTGAGGCCCTCATAGATGTTGCCATTCACCACCATGAAGCTCGGGAAGGCGGTGATGAGGTGCGGATCGAGGCCCGTCGGGCCGTTATCGGTCGCGATCTCGAGGACCTGTGCGGAAGCGGAGGCCATCGCCGCCACCATGAGACCTGCGCTTAAGCTGGTGCGCAAAGCTGACCTGAAGAACATGTTTTTTCTCTCCCTTGGAAGCCGCAGCCGATTTTATAGGGCATAGCCGCGGACCTGTCATGGTCCAATATCATACCACTCTGGACCGCAGCTTGGCCTGTGGTATGGTTCGCAGGCGCACAGGATTTTCGGAGGAACCGATGTTGCAGCGTCCACCCGTCAAAGCGATCGGCGTCATCAGCGGGACGTCGATGGACGGCATCGACGTCTCCATGGTGGAGACCGACGGAGACACCCTCGTGAGACCGGGTCCCGGACAGACCTATTCCTATCCGGAGGATCTGCGCCGCCGTCTGCAGGATCTCATCGCCCAGCCGCAGCGCGCGCAGGTCGAGCCTCTGGAGGACCTGGACCGGGAGGTGACGGAGGCGCATATCGGCGCGATCCGCCGCTTCATGGCGGAGGCGAATATCCCGGCAGGCGATGTGGGCCTGATCGGCTTCCACGGGCAGACGGTCTATCACCGCCCGGAGATCCGCTTCACACGCCAGCTCGGCAACGGCCCGCGCGTGGCGCAGGCAATCGGCATCGACACCATCTCCCATTTCCGCCATGCGGATGTGGCTTCGGGCGGCGAGGGCGCGCCCTTCGTCCCACTCTACCACCGGGCGC
>NZ_JAJATX010000002.1:0-69306 GCF_020866965.1 Microvirga roseola | reverse complement strand
CCCCCCCCCCCCCTTCCCCAGCCGCTCATGGTCCTCAATCTCGGCGGGGTCGGGAACGTCACCTATATCGACGCCGACCCGGTGATCGCCTTCGATACGGGACCGGCAAGCGCGCTCCTCGACGATTTCATCCTGCGCCGCCGGGGCCTGAGCTTCGACGAGAATGGACAGCTCGCGGCGTCCGGGAAGGCTGACAGAAAACTCGTCGATGAGTTCATGCAGAACCCGTTCTTCGACCGTCCCGCGCCGAAATCCCTCGACCGCCAGGACTTCCATGCCCGCGCCAAGAGCGTGGACGCTCTCTCGGACGAGGACGGCGCCGCGACCCTTGCGGAATTCACCATCGAATCCGTCGCCGCTTCGCTCCGGCATGTTCCACGCGAGCCCCAACGCTGGCTCGTGACCGGCGGCGGGCGGAACAACGCCTATTTCATGAAGCGCCTGCGCGAGCGCCTGGGCGTCACCGTCGATCCGGTCGAGGCCGTCGGCTGGAACGGCGATTTCCTCGAAGCGCAGGCCTTCGGCTATCTCGCCGTGCGTTCCACCCTCGGCCTTCCGTTGAGCCTGCCGACCACGACCGGCGTGCCGCATCCCATGACCGGCGGCGAATGGCATCGCGCCGCCTGAAGCGCCATGGCTCCCGACGCGATCATCGCTGAGGCTTTCGCGCCCGCCGCGGCCTCCGTTCAGGCCGGAGACATTCCGGGTGCGGTGCTCGGCATTGTTACCGCCGACGGCGCGCGCGCCGTACAATGGGCCGGCGCGGCGCAGATCGAACCGGTGCGGGAGAGCCTCTTGCGGGAGACATGGTTCGACCTTGCCTCGCTCACCAAGGTGATCTTCACGACCACCTGCATCCTGAAGCTGGTGGAGGACGGCAGGATCGGTCTCGACGATCCTCTCACGGTCGCGATTCCCGACCTGCGCCAGTACGACATGGGCGCCGCCGAGCGGCGTCTCACCTTCCGCCAGTGCCTCGCTCACCAGACGCATCTGCCGGCGGTGGAGCCGCTCTACACCTATGGGCAGGATGCGAACACGCTACGCGCCTTCATTCTGCAGCGCGTCTGGCGGAGCGGTCCGCCGGTCTATTCCGACATCAACTTCATGCTGCTCGGCATCGCCATCGAGTGCCTCGCTGGCAAGCCGCTGATCGAGCAGCCCTTGCCGAAAGACTTTTCGTTCCGGCCCGATCCTAAGCTGTGTGCGGCCACGGAACGCTGCACCTGGCGCGACCGCGTGATCCGGGGCGAGGTGCATGACGAGAACGCCTTCGCGCTCGGCGGCGCATCGGGCCATGCGGGCCTCTTCGGCACCATCGACGGCGTGCTCGATTTCGCCCGTTCGCTCCTTGCCGGCACATCCCTCGCGCCGGAATCCCTCAAGGCGATCCGGACGCGGGAATCCGCGACGCGGACCGTGGGCTGGGAGGCGTCCCATTCCGGCTGGCACGGGGGCGACGCCTGCTCGGACGGGACGATCGGGCATACGGGGTTCACCGGCACGGGATTGTGGGTCGATTTCGAGCGCGGCCTTGCCTGGTCGCTACTGACCAACCGGGTGCATCCGACCCGTCACAAGGACAGCGGGATTCTCGCCCTGCGCCGTGCAACGGGAGAGCGGGTCATCGCGTTGTTCGACGGGCGCGCGCAATCTTAAGGATGCCGACAAAAAGCGGGTGAGGCATTCCCTGAGATCCCGCGGGAGCCATTGTTGAGGCTGCCAACTGGACCTATACTGGTCTCATCAAAGAACCGGCATCATGGCGACAGAACATTTCAGCACCCGCTACCAGGACCTCGATACCTGGCCGAGCCTCGACATCCTCTCCGCTTTCTATGAAGGACAGCTCTCGGCGGTCGCCGCCGTCCGGTCCTCCCTGCCCGCGATTGCCGCGGCGGCCGAAGAGGCCACCCTGCGGCTGCGCCGGGGCGGACGCCTCGTCTATGCGGGGGCCGGCACCTCGGGCCGTATCGGCGTGCAGGACGGGACCGAACTGCCCCCCACCTTCAACTGGCCCGACGACAAGCTCGTCTATCTGATCGCGGGCGGCGAAGGGGCCATCATGAAGGCGGTCGAGAATGCGGAGGATTCCGTCGAGGAGGGCATCGCCGGGGTCCGCCAGCACGGGATCGGCCCGGACGACGTGGTGATCGGCGTCGCCGCCAGCGGCCGGACGCCGTTTACGATCGCGGCGCTCCGGGAAGCGAAAGCCCGCGGCGCGCAGACCATCGGCATCTCGAACAATCCCGACGCGCCTATTCTCGAAGCCTGCTCCCACCCGATCCTCGCCGATACGGGCGAGGAGGTGATCGCCGGATCGACGCGCATGAAGGCGGGCACGGCGCAGAAGGTGATTCTCAACCTTCTCTCGTCGCTCATCATGGTCCGCATGGGCCGGGTCTATCGCGGCCTCATGGTCAATATGCGCGCGACCAACGCAAAGCTGCGCCGCCGCAGCGAGGTCATGGTCTCCCAGATCACCGGCTGCGACGACGCCAAGGCCGCAGAAGCGATCCGTCAGGCGGACGGGGACCTCAAGAGCGCCGTTCTCATCGCCCTGGGCGCCAGCCCGTCGCAGGCGCAGGACGCACTTGCGAAGAGCGGCGGCAACCTGCGCGAGGCTCTGGCGGATTTCATGAAGACGGCCTAAGAAACCCGGCATCAAGGGCGGCAACGAGAAAGCAAATGTCATGGCGCTGGGGCTTGGCATCGACGCGGGCGGAACGGCCACGCGCTGGCGGCTGGCGGATCTGAGCGGTCACTGCGTCGCGCAGGGCTCCGTCGAGCCGCTGACGGGCCATCTCTTCTCCCCCGCCGCCGAGGAGCGCGCCAGACAGATCGTCGCCTCCCTCGCCCAGACGGTCACGAAATCCGGCCGGCCCCAGGGCCTCATCGCAGGCATCACGGGCCTCACCCGCGACACGCCGGCCGAGGCGACCATGCGCTCGGTCTTCGCGCAGGCCTTCGGCATTCCTGAAGATCGGATCTTCGTCGCGGAAGACATGTGGATCGCCTACCTGTCCTACTTCGCCTTAGGGGAAGGCATCCTCGTCTACAGCGGCACGGGCTCCATCGGCTATTACCTGTCGGAAGACAAGAACGTGATCCGGGTCGGCGGCCGGGGCAACCTGATCGACGACGGCGGGTCGGGCTTCTGGGTGGCCCGCGAGGCCCTGAAGGCCGTTCTGCGCAAGGAAGAGGAGAGCCCCGGCAGGGGTTGGGTGACCACGCTCGGGATCAGCCTCGCCAAGGCGCTCGGCGGCACCGACTGGAACCTGGTGCGCTCCTTCGTCTATGGCGGCGACAGGGGCAAGATCGGCTCCCTCGCCCGCGCCGTGGGCGAGGCGGCCGAAGCCGGGGATAAAACGGCCCTGCGCATCCTGCGGGAGGCCGGCGAGGAGCTGGGGCGGCTTGCCAACGCCCTCATCAAGAGGCTCGGCCCCCGCCCCGTCGCCCTGGTCGGCGGAACGTCCCGCCTCCATCCGGCCCTTGCGGAAGCCTTCCGCCAGGACCTTATCGCCCCGGTCGAATGCATCACCGCCGATCTCGATGCGGCCCTGACGGCGGCGCGGCTTGCGGCCACGCTCAACCAGGCCTAGACCGGCTTGCGCTCGCCCCTATCCTCGTCCAAGACTTCCACAGCGAGACACGGACCGAGGACGATATTCAGCGATGCATGCTCTCTTTGTGGGCCAGACCTATATCGACGTGACTTTCCTGGCGGACGAGCTTCCCACGGGCGACGAGAAGACCGTGGCGCGGGATTACGCGATCTCCTTCGGCGGCAATGCGGTGACCGCTGCCTTTGCCTGCGCGAAGCTGGGCATTGCCCCGGACCTCCTGACGTCGATCGCGGATGACTGGCTCGGCCGTATGTTCATCGACATGGCAGCGAAGTACGGCATCTCGGTCCACCACCGGAAAGTGGCGGAATCCTCCCTGTCCTTCATCATGCCGCGCGGCGGCAAGCGCGCCATCGTCCGCTGCCGCGACGACCATTACCTCCACCCGGTTCCGCCCCTGAATCTCGCCGGCTGCAAGGCGCTCCATCTCGACGGCCACCAGGCCGACGCCGCGATGCATTACGCCCGGACCTGCCGCGAGGCCGGCATTCTCACTTCGCTCGATGGCGGCGGGCTGCGCTCGAACACTCACGAGCTTCTGGAATTCATCGACGTCGCCATTGTCGCCGAGCGCCTGTGCGAGCAGATGGACCTGACGCCGGCCGGCATGCTGGCCTATCTTAAGAGCCGCGGCTGCAAGATCGGCGGCGTGACCCTGGGTGAGCGGGGCCTCGTCTGGTATGAGGAGACCGGCATGGAGAGTGTCCTGCCGGCCCTCGATGTTCCAGCCTCCGCTGTTGTCGACACGAACGGGGCGGGCGACATCTTCCATGGCGCTTACGTCTATTCCGCCATGGCGCGGCCGGAACTGTCCTGGCGCGAGCACTTCATCTTCGCCCGTGCCGCCTCTGCTCATGCGATCCAGCATCTCGGCAACGAGGCGAGCCTGCCGCAACGTGAGGACGTTCTGCGCACCCAGGAGGCCTTTCCGGAGAGAGCCCTGGCGGCCTAGGACATTATGCGGATCATGGCATGGACGGATTTGGAAAACGCGCTATGACGTTTTAAAGTCACGCCTCTACGCTTCTCACGCTCCCATCACGTAAGGATATCGCGGTGAGTCCTTTTCAGCCCTGGGCACATGGGCTCAACGAGATCCGTTTCCAGGCGGGCGCGGGGGGATTCAGCCAGGAAGCACTGGCCGAGCTCCTCGAGAACATACCCCTCGCCATTGCGGTCACTCTCGGTCCCGAGCACCGCTTTGCCTTCGCGAACCGCCTCTACCGCTCGGCAATGTCGCGTTTCGACGACGACCTGATCGGCAAGACGTTGTCCGAGATCATGGGATCTCGTTACACGTCGGAGCTGCACGAACTGCGTCGCGAGGTCCTCGACACGGGCGAGCCCCGGGAAATCCAGTCGGCTCCCTTCGAGCTGAGTCCCGACAGGATCACCTATTGGAACATCAAGCTCCTTCCCGTCCGCAATGCGGACGACCGGATCGACGGGATTCTCGCGCTCGCCGCCAATGTCACGGAGCGGGTGAAAGCCCGCATCGAGGCCGAGCGCCAGGCGCGCGAGACGGCGCTGCATACGGAGCGGCTATCGCTCGCCGTCGACGCCACGGAGCTTGGACTGTGGGAGTGGAACGCCCAGACGGGCGAGACCTTCTGGTCGGAGCGGCAGAAGGAGATTTTCGGCCTCTCGAAGGATGAGCCCGCCACTTACGAATTCTGGCTGTCGTCCATCCACCCGGAAGACCGCGACCTCGTGGTCGCCGCCGTCTCCTCGATGACGGACCCGAAATCGGGCGGGCAGCTCAATCTCGAGCACCGGATCGTCCGCCCCGACGGAGAGCTCCGCTGGATCGTCAGCCGTGGCCGCATGCTCTACGAGATTGTGGACGGCGAACTGAAGCCGGTGCGGCTGCTCGGGACGATTCTCGACATCACAGACCGCTACAGAGGCGAGGAGGCGCGCCAGCTTCTGGTGCGCGAGCTCAACCATCGGGTCAAGAACCTCTTCGCCATGGCGAGCGGCATGGTGGCCCTGACCGCACGGACGGCGGAAACGCCGAAGCAGATGGCCTCCACCTTGCGCGGACGCCTGGACGCCCTCGCTCGCGCGCACGAACTGATCCGCCCGGCCATCACCGGCGCGCTGCCGGCGGAGGGCGAGACATCCGTGGAGGAAATCGTCAGGGCCATCCTCGCGCCGCACATCGACCAGGATGTGCCGTCTCAGATGATTGTCGAAGGCGAGCCCGTCCGGATCGGCGCGAGGGCTGCAACCGGCCTGACACTGGTGCTGCACGAACTGGCGACGAACGCCTCGAAATATGGAGCGCTCTCCGTCACCGGCGGCCGCCTGCACATCGGCTGGACCATCCAGGGTCCGGTGCTGATGCTGCTCTGGCAGGAAGAGAACGGCCCGCCCATCGACGGCGAACCGGAATCGGAGGGCTTCGGCTCTCAGCTCGCCCGCAAGAGCGTCACGGGCCAGCTCGGCGGCGAGATTGCTCACGATTGGCGGCGCGAGGGCCTTCAGGTTCGCATCCGCCTGCCGCTAACCCAGCTCGCAGCCTGAGCGAAGATCGATCTGCAACTCGACCGCATCGCATGGGAGCCCGCCTCATCCTTCGAGACGCCGCTTGCAGCGGCTTCTCAGGATGAGGCTGCGGGAGAGGCGCCGTGAGGCGGC
The DNA here is from genome assembly GCF_020866965.1 of Microvirga roseola. Classification (GTDB taxonomy): domain Bacteria; phylum Pseudomonadota; class Alphaproteobacteria; order Rhizobiales; family Beijerinckiaceae; genus Microvirga; species Microvirga roseola. The sequence continues at coordinate 63,040 of NZ_JAJATX010000002.1, read as the reverse complement.
TTACGCCGCCTTCTTCTGATAATCCTTCACGTCCGAGAAGCGGATCGCCTTGTAGCGGTCCATCTCGTATTGAAGGTTGAAGGTGTTGGCCGCCATGAAGACCGGCGCGTCGTCGAGATCGCGCGCCATGGACGACAGGTGGCTCTCGACGAACTTGTCCAGCTCCTTGGCGTCGTCCGCCGTGATCCAGCGGCAGATCGAGAAGCGCGTCGGCTCGTAGTCGATGGGCAGGCCGTATTCGGCGCTGAGGCGTTCTTTCAGCACGTCAAGCTGCAGGGCGCCGACGACGCCCACGATGGCGCCCGAGCCGTCCTGCGGGACGAAGAGCTGAACGACGCCCTCCTCCGCCATCTGCTGCAGCGCCTCGCGCAGCTTCTTCGCCTTCATCGCATCCTGCAGCTTGATGCGGCGCAGGATCTCCGGCGCGAAGCTCGGCACGCCGCGGAAGACGATGTCCTCGCCCTCGGTCAGCGTGTCGCCGATGCGCAGGGTGCCGTGGTTCGGAATGCCCACCACGTCGCCGGCCCAGGCCTCGTCCGCAATCGCGCGGTCCTGCGCGAAGAAGAATTGCGGCGTGTTGAGGCTCATGGGCTTGCCGGTGCGCACGAGCTTCGCCTTCATGCCGCGCTGGAGCCTGCCGGAGCAGATGCGCATGAAGGCGATGCGGTCGCGGTGGTTGGGATCCATGTTCGCCTGGATCTTGAACACGAAGCCGGTCATCTTCGGCTCGTCCGCTTCCACCAGGCGCTTGTCGGCCTCCTGCCCGCGCGGGGGCGGGGCATAGGCTGCAAGCGAGTCGATGAGATCGCGCACGCCGAAATTGCGCAGGGCCGAGCCGAAGAACACGGGCGTGAGATGGCCCTCGCGGAAGGCCTTGAGATCGAACGGCTTGCAGGCTTCCTGCGCGAGGAAGACCTCCTCCTGCCATGCCTCCACCTCTTCCGGCGGCAGCAGGTTCAGAAGCTTCGGATCGTCGGGGCCGGAGACCTCCGTCGGCTCCTCGTCCGTGTCGATGCGGCGGACCATGTTGCGGCGCAGGTCGAACGTGCCTGCGAAGTTCCTGCCCTGGCTGATGGGCCAGGTGACCGGCGCGGTGTCGAGCGCCAGCGTCTTCTCGATCTCGTCGAGGAGATCGAACGGATTGCGCGCCTCGCGGTCCATCTTGTTGATGAAGGTGACGATGGGAATGTCGCGCATGCGGCAGACCTCGAAGAGCTTGCGCGTGCGCGCCTCGATGCCCTTCGCCGCGTCGATGACCATGATGGCCGAGTCCACGGCGGTCAGCGTGCGGTAGGTGTCCTCCGAGAAGTCCTCGTGGCCCGGCGTGTCGAGCAGGTTGAAGACGCAGCCGCCATACTCGAAGGTCATGACCGAGGTCACGACCGAGATGCCGCGCTCCTTCTCGATCCCCATCCAATCGGAGCGGGTCGAGACGCGGTTCTTCTTGGCCTTCACCTCGCCCGCGAGCTGGATCGCGCCGCCGAACAGCAGGAGCTTTTCGGTCAGCGTGGTCTTACCCGCGTCCGGGTGGGAGATGATCGCAAAGGTTCGGCGGCGGCTCACGGGAGCCGGGAGGTCGGTCATGGTTCTCGGTGCGCTCTGGAAACGAGGTGGAGGACAGAACGCCGCAGCGCCCCGCCCTTTCGTTGGCCTCTTCTCACCCCATATGGGGGTTTCCCGTCAACAACGAAAGGAGGTGATCCAGTGTCTCATTGTCATACCCTACGGTCCCCGGTTGCCGTGACCTGGATCTTGGCCTCTGCCGAGATTGGTGCGTAACGCACGAAATGGCCGGCTCCTCAGGGGCCGTGGACCCGACAATGGAAAGGCCGCCCTCAAGGCGGCCTTTCTTTTTGTCTTTTTGCCTGATCCTCAAGCGCTCAGGAGCTTGCCCGTCAGCCTGGCCGTGAACCCGGCCACCTTGGCAAGACGCTGCCCCTCAATCGCGAAACGCTGCGAGAGCCGGGCGAACATGACGCCGTCGCAAGGGGCCTTGGCCTGAACCGTGGCGCCCGTATGCGGGTCGACGACATCGGCGATCGGGTCACCCGCCCTCACCCGGGCCCCCACATCGGCCCTGAACACCACGATCCCGGAAGCGGGAGACGTGACCGGCTCGGAAGCCGCGAGTTCGGTGGGCTGACAGAGCGCCTTGGGCACCGTGGGCGCATCCCCCGCAACAACGCCGCGCAGGATCATATAGTCGACCAGAGCTGCCGCATCGGCCTGCGCCAGTTCATGGCTTACATCCCGCTCGCCCCGGAACTCGAGGGTGGTGGAGTGGCAGCCGAAGGGGATGGGCTTGTCCGGAAAGCGGTCGGCCAGCTCCGCCCAGGGACGGCTGCAGGCCTCGTCGAACGGTTCGTCGCCGGAGACATCGGCCAGGAGATAGGCGTGAGCGCCCAGCAGCGCCGAGAGGGGCGCGAACTCGTCCGCCGAGCGGGTGTGGGTATAGAGATGCGCCACCGCTTCCGAGTCGCAGTGGAGATCGAGCACGATGTCTGCGTCCAGCGCCAGCCGGAGCAGCGCCTTCTTCATGACCTCGGCGGGATTGGAGGTCTCCCAGGCCTCGAGCTCGGCCTGCAGGGCCTCCCGGATCAGGCGGACATTCGCCTCGCCCTCGCCCGTCAGCCTGCCCTCGATGCGCTCGGCCGCCTTCGGCGTCAGGTCGGGATAGCCCCGGTTGAAATTGACGCCGTCCGCGAGGTTGAAGCGGCCGATGTGATCTCCCAGCACCTTCTGGGCGAGGCCGATGGGATTGGCGGAGGGCACGAGGACGATCTCGCCCTTGATCCTGCCCTCCGCCTCGAGCCTCGACAGGCGCTCGCGCAGATGATGGGCCGTGATCATGCCGGGGATCTCGTCGGCATGGAGCGAGGCCTGGACATAGACCTGGGGACGGGCTCGCGGCTGACCGAAGCGCTGGACCAGCAGCGACAGGCCTACTCCCGGAGCAAGCGGCGAAAGGGGAATCTGTTCTGATCTCATGACAACCGGACAAGAGCCCTCGATGCGGGGCGACAAGCCGGATTAGCAGCGCCCCGGCTCCTTGAACAGCTTTACGCCTGCCAGCCCTGGGACTTGAAGACGAATCGTCCCGGATCCGTCACCAGCGCCGCCAGCCCCTCCAGGGCGGGTTCCGGGTTGATGATGACGAAGACGGGGACCTTCCGCGCCCATTTCTCATGGGGAGCCTTGTGGTCGAAGACCTCGCGGAAGCCGCCCGCCTGGAGCACGTCGACCATGCGGGGCGCGATGCCGCCCGCGATGAAGACGCCGCCGGAAGCCTCGAAGGTGAGCGCCAGGTCGCCCGCGAAGCGACCAAGCCAGCGGGCGAAGAGATCGAGGGTCGCAGCCGCCAGTTCGTCGCCGCCGCGCCTCGCCTCGAGCACGTCGTTGGGGGCGGTGAACGGGCAGTTCACCCGGCGGCAGGCGGCAAGGGCCCTCCCGATGCGAAACAGCCCTGGACCGGACAGGAGGACCTCGGCCGAGACCCGCCCGCCGACCCGCTCCAGATGCGGCCAGAGGGCAGCCTCCTCGTCGGTCGTCGGCCCGAACTCCATATGGCCCGCTTCCGTGGCCAGGATCGCGAGACGATCCTCCACGGGAACCAGAGCGCCCGCGCCGAGTCCGGTGCCGGGCCCCAGCACGACGCGGGTTCCGGGTCCGGCCGGCATGAGGTCCCCGATGGGGGCGAGGTCTCCGCGAGCCATGTCCAGCACCGCCGTGGCCGCGGCGACGGGAGTGTAGTCGTTCACGAGCGCGACCCGCTCGAGGCCGAAAGCCCGGCCGATGGCCTCGGCGTCGATCACCCACTGGGCGTTGGTGAGGCGGATCACAGGCCCATCGACCCGGGTCGCCACGGCGATCATCGCGGAGCGGGGGGCCTCCCCGTCATAGGAGCCCAAGGCGTTCCGGATCGCCTCGACGGGGTCGGGCGTCTGGGCCGTGCGCATGCGCGGCAGCAGCTGCAGCGGCTCTCCCGGCGCAGGCAGAACGGCGAAACGGGCATTGGTGCCGCCGATGTCGCCAAGCAGGACAGGAAACGCAAACATCGGATAACCGTCCTTTCTGCCTCCTCCACGGGACGAGGGGATCAGAATGCCTCTTCCCAGCTCCGGCTCAGCCGCACCGCGGAATTGATGAGACCGACCATGGAGTAGGTTTGCGGGAAGTTGCCCCAAAGCTCGCCGGTCGTATAGTCGGCATCCTCCGAAAACAGGCCGAAGGAGTTGCGCAGGCTCAGGATGTGCTCGAACAGTTCGATGGCCTCCTCCTTGCGCCCGATGGCGTTGAGGGCGTCCACGTACCAGAAGCCGCAGATCATGAAGGCCGTGTGCATGCGCCCGAAATCGTCCTCCACGTCGTAGCGCAGGAGAAGGTCGCCCCGGCGCAGGGTCTTGCCGATGGCGTCCACCGTGGCGATGAAGCGCGGATCGTCGGGTTTGACGAAATCGAGTTCGGACAGGAGGAGCAGCGTCGCGTCGAGATGCTCGCCGTCGAAGGACGAGACGAAGGTGCCCTTCTTTGGATTGTAGGCGCGCTCGTCGATGATCCTGTGCATGCGATCCGCCTGTTCGCGCCAGTACACGGCGCGATCCTCGTGCCCCAGCGCCTGGGCAATCTTGACGAGGCGGTCGCAGGCTGCCCAGCACATCACGCTCGGAAAGGTGTGCACGGACGCCTTGGTGCGCAGCTCCCACGGCCCCGCATCGGGCTGATCGAAGACTTCGACGGCGCGCTGTCCCATCTTCTCCAGATGCTCGAACAGGGCGGCGTTGCCGGTGCGGATCAGGCGGCGGTCGAGAAAGGCGTGGATCGACGCGAGAACGATGCTCCCATAGGCGTCGTTCTGGATCTGCGTGTAGGCCGCGTTGCCGACGCGCACGGGACCCATCCCGCGATAGCCGGCAAGAGCGGTCGCCTCCCGCTCCTCCAGGTCAGGCGAGCGTGTGATGCTGAAGAGCGGCGGCATGTCCTTCTGGCCGGGATTGTTGTCCATGTCGTCGACCAGATTGGTGATGAAGTTGAGGTATTCCTCCATCGTCTTCGTCGTGCCGAGCCGGTTCAGCGCCTGAATGACGAAATAGGCGTCGCGCAGCCAGCAATAGCGGTAATCCCAGTTGCGCTGCGTATGCGGCGCTTCCGGCACAGATGTGGTCAGCGCGGCAACGATCGCGCCGGTCTCCTCGAAGTTGCACAGCTTGAGGGTGATGGCGGCGCGGATCACCGCCTCCTGCCAGTCGAACGGGACGGACAGGGAGCGCACCCAGTCGCGCCAGAAATCCAGAGTGCTGTCGAGGAGTTGGCGGGCGGTCGAATCGACCTCCGAGCGCAGCGGCTCGTCCTCGCCGAAGAAGAAGGACATGGGCCGGTCGACCACGAAGTCCCGCTCCTCCTGCACGTAGGACATCGGCGCATCGGTGGTGAGCCGAAGGGAATGGTGAGGCCCTAAGAAGCGCAGGTGATTGCTGCCGCGGGTCCGGCTCGGCTGGGTCTCGCCCCATTCGAAATGGGGCCTGAGTCGCACCCGGATACGGGGCCGCCCCTTCACGGGATGGACCCGGCGCACGAGCATCGGAGGGCGGAAGATCCGGTCGAAATGCTTGAAGCGGGGTGCGAAATCGGTGACCTCGACGATATTGCCGGAGGAATCCGTCATCCGCGAGACGAGCACCGCCGTATTCTCGAGATAACGCTGCTCGCAGGACACCATGCCGATCATATCGATGGCGAAGACGCCGCGCTGCTCCGTATCCGAGCGCCCCTCCGGGCAGTCGAGAAGCGCGGAGAAGACGGGATCGCCGTCGAAACGGGGAAAGCAGTTCCAGACGATCTGCGCACGGCGGTCCACCAGGGCCGCGATCATGCAGTTGCCGATGACGGCAAGATCCAACGAACTCATCGATCACTCATCCACGTCGAAAGGAAGCGAGCCCTCCGAGGCCCACGTGGACAGGGCATGCCTTAAATCCGCGGGAGATTCCAGTCGTACCTTGGCAATGGTCTCGCCGGATCCGATGCGGACGGAAAGCCCGTCATGGGCGTTGACGGTCTTGAAGCCGTTCTCGTCGGTCAGGTCGTCGCCGACGAAAATCGGCCGCCGCCCCTTGTAGGGGGATTCCTGGAGGAAGCGCTCGATGACCTTGCCCTTCCCCGCCGCGGCGGGAAGGATCTCGGCCACGGCCTTGCCGTGCTGGAGCCGGTAATCGCTCCCTAGCGCCTCGGCCGCCGCATGGGCGGTGGCGAGCGCGAACTCCTTCTCCTGGGGCGCCTGCCGCCAATGGAGAGCGACGGAGCAGCCCTTGTCCTCGACGATCAGACCCGGCTTCGGCGCCACGATGTCGCCGAGCCTCTCGACCATCGCGCGAAGCTGCGGGTGGTCCTCCGGATCGCACTCGTAATGCCTGCCGGCGATACGGTGCTCGAGCCCGTGCAGGCCCGCAATATCGAACTGGTACGGCGCGAGCTTCGGATCGAGGAAGGCGATGGGGCGTCCGCTGATGACCGCGAGCGCGCCGCCGAGGCGTTCCTGCAGGCGCAGCAGAATGCCCGGCAGCGCCGGATCCACGGCGACCGCATCGGGACGCTCGACGATGTCGACGAGCGTCCCGTCGAAATCGAGGAAAAGCGCGTAATCCCCGCCAGCATTGGATGCGGGAATGCGTTGTGTGGAAGTCTTACGCATTGGTCGTCGCCTGCCTCCGGCCTTCCGCAATCAGACGCCGGATCCGTTGCCGTTTGCGCAGGCGGGATGCTGCGAGCAGCATCTGGCCCGCCCAGCGATAGACGTTACGCTCCTTGACCTGGTCGCGCATGAGGCGCATCCGCTCGAGCTGCTCGCCCTGAGGCATGAGCAATGCGCGATGGATCGCCTCGCCCATGGCGTGGGCATCGTAGGGATTGACGATCAGCGCCTCGGACAATTCGCGGGAGGCCCCTGCGAAAGCGGAGAGGATGAGAACGCCCTCCTCGTCGTCGCGGGCCGCCACGAACTCCTTGGCGACGAGGTTCATGCCGTCGTGCAGGCTCGACACGATGCACAGATCCGCAGCGCGGAAGAGCTCGAAGACCTGGTCGGGCTCGTGGTGGCGGATCAGCAGCTTGATGGGCTCGTAATCCTCGCTGCCGTGCCGGGTATTGATATCGCGGGCGAGGTTCTCGGCCTCCTCCTGGAGGAGGCGGTAGTTCGTCAGCTTGCTGCGGGTCGGAGCCGCCACCTGGATGAAGACGAAGCGCCCCTTCCATTCGGGATGTTCGGTGAGCAGCGCATCGATGGCGAGCATCCGGTCGAGGATGCCCTTGGTATAGTCGAACCGCTCGATCCCGACGCCGATGTGCACGTCCTGCGGCAGGCCCAGGCGCTCACGCACGGCGCGGCGGCACTCGGGAACGGGCTTTTGCCCTTCGAGCGCAGTCGGCGGCCACTCGATGGAGATCGGGTAGGGACGGATCAGGGTTTCCTCACCGCCATATGTGACGGAATCCCGCTCCCGGTCGATGCGGCTTTCCATATATGCGTCGACGGCGTCGAAGAAGTAGTTGCAGTGGGCCGGGGTGTGGAAACCCAGGATCGACGAGCCGAGCAGCCCGTCGATGATCTCTTCGCGCCACGGGCAGATGCCGAAGGTCTCCTCGTTCGGCCAGGGAATGTGCCAGAACGTGACGATGGTCGCACGGGGAAGCCGGTTGCGGATCATGCGCGGGAGAAGCGCGAAATGGTAGTCCTGCACGAGGATGATCGGGTCCTCGCGCTTGGCTTCCGCCACGACGGCCTCGGCGAATTTCTCGTTGACCGCGCGATACATGCGCCAGTCCGCCTCGCGGAAGACCGGGCGCACGAAGGCGATGTGGCACAAGGGCCAGAGCCCCTCGTTGGCTGCCCCGTAATAGTAGCCGTCCTGCTCCTCGTCGGTCAGCCAGACGCGGCGCAGCGTGTAGGACGGGTTGCTCGGGGGGACGGGCACGCGGTCATGGGCGTCGACCACGTCGCGGTCCGCCGAGCCGCTGCCGTGGGCCACCCATGTGCCGCCGCAGGCCCGGGTGACGGGCTCCAGCGCCGCCACGAGGCCGCTCGCCGGGATCTGCAGGGAGATGCCATTCTCCGTCCGGTTATGGATGTAGGGCTCGCGGTTGGAGACCACGATGACCTCAGACCCGGATAACTCGTTCAGCAGGGCCGCGCGCAGGGTCTCCGGACTCCAGTCCGTGTGGGCCGCGTCGATGGTCCGCCGCGAGGCTTCGAGCTCCTGCAGCACCTCGCGGACCTCCTGCCCGATGGGAATCAGGTTCTCGTCCGTGTGGGGGTTGGCGGTTCCGGCGCGGGCGCTCTCGATGGCCTGACGGATCGAGGCGAGCCAGCGCCGCATGATGATGGCGGCGATCATGGCGGCCAGCGCCGCCGCTCCGAAGGCGACACCGGCCAGCGCAAGGAACAGGTAGTTGCGGGCCTGCCAGCCGCGCTGGTCGGCGTAGCTCAGGTCGTGCAGGACCACGAGGTGCCCGGACCGGCCGCCGACATTGAGCGGAAATGAACTGACGAGAACGTTGCGGTTCTCAGGGGTGGTGATGATGGAGAAACTCTCGGTTTCGGAGCGGGCCGCCTGCTCGCAGGAGAAGGAGGGAGGCATGTTGCTCGACGGGTAGAGCAGCCGCTGGCCGTCGCAATAGCCGATTGCGAGCACCCGCTCGTCGGAGGCAATCCGCTCGAAGAGGCTCGCGATCTGCCCGGCGTCGTTGCGGGCGAGCAGAGTGCTGACCTGGTCGCGGACGGAATTGAAGACGAGGCGCGAGCGCAGCTCGACATCCCGGCGCGACCACTGCTCCACGAAGGACGTCGCAAAGGGTAGGACGGCCAGGATGACAATGGCCGCCACGATCAATGCGATGCCGCCGAAGCGGAATATAATCCTCAAAAGTCTGGTTCCCTACGGGTTCAAAGATTATGCCGAACGGCTAAGCTTCAACTCCGGAAGAGCATCGAAGTTTCGCCTCTGGCGGGTGCTTCAGGAGAGCGGCACCCGGACCCTTTATGGGCCTGTTATGGCAGACTTTCCAGACTTGAGATGCTCTGAGGGGGCTCTAGAGGGGCCCCGAAAAGGAAAATCCGCGGCTGCACGAGGCTGCCGCGGATCCCGTTAGCCCTGATTTCCAGGCGCGCTCAGTGCTCGCGGAAGGCGCGGGCGACCTGCTCCTCGAGCGGCTTGATGAGATATTCGAACGGCGTGCGCTCGTTCACCTGCACGAAGACCTCCGCCTGCATGCCGGCGATCAGCTTGAGCTTGCCGAGCTTCTCGATCTCCTTCTTCGGGAGCGAAACGCGGATCGTGTAGAAGGGCGTGCCGGTCTGCTGGTCCCGTGAGATATCCGCCGAGATCCGGGACACGCTGCCCTTCAGCTCGGGGATCGAGCGCGCATGCGAGGCGTGAACGCGAACGTGCGCCTCCTGCCCAATCTTCACCTGATCGATGTCGTTCGGGAGGACGCGGGCCTCGAGGTCGAGCTCTTCGTTGCTCGGCACGATGAACATCACGGGCTCGGCAGGCGATATGACGCCGCCGACCGTATGAACCGCCAGCTGGTGGACATAGCCGGAGCTGGGCGAGCGGATGTCGATGCGCTTCAGCTGGTCTTCAGCAGCCACCTTGCGCTCGGTGTATTCGGCGATCTTGCCTTGGATCTCGCGCAGCTCCTGCAGGGCCTCCGCACGCATCTGCTCGTCGACCTGGATGATCTGGAACGAGGTCTCGGCGATCCGGCTCTCCGCCTGGGCGACCGCCGCGATCAGCTGGCCGCGCTGGCCCTCGATGCTGGCGGCGTCACGCTCGAGCGCATTGAGGCGGGAGAGCTGAACGAGGTTCTTCTCGTAGAGCTCGCGGACGCCCTTCAGCTCCTCCTTGATCAGGTCGGCCTCGCGAGCCTTCGCCTCCTGCTGGGCCTTGAGGCCGGTGATCTCGTCCTGGGACTGGGCGATCCGCTTCTTGAGCTGGTCCTTCTGCGCCTCGCGGGATGCGCGGCGGGCCTCGAAGAGCGTGCGCTCGGATCCCATGATCTTCTGGATGGCGGGCTCGTCGAGGCGATCGGCGAATTCCGCCGGCATCTTGACCTCGTCCGCCCCGTCGCGCTCCGCCTCGAGACGGGACTGGCGCGCCAGATACTCGTCGAGCTGCTTGGACACGACCAGGAGGTTGGCGCGGGTCAGCGTCTCGTCCAGGCGGATCAGGAGGTCGCCTTCCTTGACGAAGTCGCCGTCACGCACCTTGAGCTCGCCGACGATGCCGCCATTGGCGTGCTGCACCTTCTTGGTGCTGGTGTCGATCACGAACTGGCCGCCGGCGACCACGGCGCCGGACAGGGTCGCCGTGGCGGCCCAAAGGCCGATGGTGCCGAAGAACAGGGCGATCATCGAGCATCCGGCAATGGCCGACTTGCGCAGCACTTCCTGGTGCACGGACTTCTTGGCTGGTTTGCTTGCGACGGAAATCATTTAACCAACCTCTCGCAGGGAAGCGGCCTGGGCCCCGCCCTGTGCTGCCGGGCGGACAGGCGCCGGCGTTGCATTGCGTTTCATGACGGCCTGCAGGACCTCGTCCCGCGGGCCCATGGCCTTGATCCGCCCTTCTTCCATGATGGCGACGGTATCGACGTTGCCGAGGGCGGCCGGGCGATGGGTGATGACGACCACGATGCCCCCGCGCCGGCGCACGGAGAGGATCGCCTCGTTGAGCGCCTCGTCGCCCGCGCCGTCGAGGCTGGCATTCGGCTCGTCGAGAACGACGAGGAAGGGATCGCCATAGAGGGCGCGGGCGAGCGCGACGCGCTGGCGCTGGCCGCCCGACAGGGCCGTTCCGCCCTCGCCGATCCGGGTGTTGTAGCCGTCGGGCAGGCCCAGGATCAGGTCATGGGCGCCGGCCGTCTTGGCGGCGGAGATGATGGCTTCCGGCGAAGCATCGGGCTGGAAGCGGGCGATGTTCTCGGCAACGGTGCCGTCGAACAGCTCCACATCCTGCGGCAGGTAGCCGATATGGCGGCCGAGCGCATCGGAATCCCACTGGTCGAGGGAGGCGCCGTCGAGGCGGATGTCGCCGCGCAGGGTCGACCAGACGCCGACGAGGGCGCGGGCGAGGGTCGACTTGCCGGAGGCGCTCGGGCCGATCAGGCCCAGGCCCTGGCCCGAGCGCAGCTCGAAGGACGCGCCGCCCACGATCGGAGACTGGGTTCCGGGAGCACCGACATAGATCTCCTCGGCCATGAGGGTGGCCTTGGGGGCCGGCAGGGGCATCCGGTTTTCCTGCGCCGGGATGATCGACAGGATGTGCTTCAGGCGGCGATAGGCCTGGCGGGAGGCCGTGAAGCCCTTCCAGTGAGCGACCGCGATCTCGATGGGCGCGAGGGCGCGGGACATCATGATCGACGCCGCGATCATCGAGCCGCCCGACACTTCGCCGAGGATCACGAGATAGGCGGCGAGGCCCAGGATGCCCGACTGGAGGATCATGCGGAAGACCTTGGCGAAGGCGCTGATGCCGGAGGTCGATTCGCTGGCGCGCAGTCCGTCGTCCACATGCTTGACGTGGACTTCCTCATACCGCTTGCCGAGGAACTCGACCATGCCGAGCGCGCGCACCACCTCGGCGTTGCGGCGGCTGGTCTCGGCCATGGCGTGGCGCTCGGCCGCGCTCTTCGTCAGCTCGTAGGAGGGGCCCTTGCTCTTGGCGTCCGTGTAGAGGGTCAGGGCGACGATGACGAGGCCGCCGACCACCGACATCCAGCCGAGCCAGGGATGAATGATGAAGCAGCCGATGAAGAAGATCGGCATGAAGGGCATGTCGAACAGGGCCGTGGGACCCAGGCTCGACAGGAAGCTGCGGATCGTATCGAGATCGCGGATCGGCTGCAGGCTTTCGGCCTGCTTGGCGCCCTTGAGGGGCATGGCCGCCACGAGGTCGAAGATGCGCCGGGAAAGCAGCTCGTCGAAGCGCGCGCCGATGCGCGCCAGCATCTTGCCGCGGATGGTATCCAGGCCGCCCTGGAGGAAATAGGCCGCCAGCACGATCAGGGAGAGACCGATCAGGGTGGGAACGCTCTGGCTCGACAGAACCCGGTCGTAGAGCTGGAGCATGTAGATCGAGCCGGTCAGGGCCAGGAGGTTTACGACGGCCGAGAAAGCCGCGACGCCGATGAAGGCGGGGCTGCTTTCCTTGAGGGCCTCGAAGACTTCCGCGCCGTCTTCCTTGGGTCTTCTGGATGCCTGTTTCATGTCTTCTTCCATAAGCGGGCCGGTCTAGCCGGTGCCGTACCGTCGAGTTCTGCCGTGACGTCGCGTAGAACTAAGATCCTAGCACGGCGTTCGCCGTCTCGCGACGGCTGCGAAGGCAGGCTTAAGACTGAGGAAAGCACGTCTGGACCGCCGGGAAACGGCGCTAATCCTTCTGACCCACATGATTGCGGGAGCCCCCATCGTCCGGCGCCTTACGTTACGCCATGTTCTTGTAACCCTATTTCACGCAACAATGTCAACTAAAACCCGTGAGGAATTTTAGGACATAAGTGTCACCCCCCGTTCGGAGGGGCCACACTCGAAACTCTATAACACAAACGTAACCCTTTGATAAGGCGCTGTAGTTAACGCCTTTGCCGAAGCAATGCGGCCACATCGTGAAGCTTGGAGGGCAATCTCCAGCAGGTGCGGCTCCGCACAGGAGCGCCCCGGCGGCAGCCCGGGACCATCCGGGCGGCAGGCTCCCCGGCCGGCGCCAAGGCAGGTCCGGGGCCAGGCGAGCCGCCCTCTTGAGGTCTTTGACGCGGGATCGGAATCGTCGGGCTTACCCCCTCCGGGCATGCCGCCGATCCGATATAGCTCCCCCGTCAGCGGGGAATAAGGCCGCGCAAGCCGTAGACGAGGGCCGCGAAGACGGCGAGGCTCGCGACGTAGATGAAGACGAACCAGAGGAGCCGCTTGGAGCGCTTCTCCGGAGTGTGACTCGGCCCTGCATTCATCAGTGGTATCCGTAACCCCCGCCCTTGATCTCCTCGGCCACCTTTCCGCGGAAGACGTAATAGGCGTAGGCCGTATAGACGAAGGTGAGCGGCATCACGATGGAAAAGCCGACCAGGGCGAAGAGCTGGGAGGTCACGGTGTTGGCCGTGTCCCAGATCGTGAGGTTCGGCGGCACGAGGTAAGGAAAGAGGCTGATGCCGAGGCCGAGATAGCCAAGCAGGAACAGGGCGATCGCCTTGAAGAACGGCCTGTAATGCGTCCCGGCCTCCAGGTTGCGGTAGAGCCGGTAGGCCGTGAACGCCGTGATCAGCGGAATCGGCGCGAGGAAGGCGATGTTGGGCCAGGAGAACCAGCGGTCCTCGATCTCCCGCCCGAGGAATGGCACCCAGAGCGACACGACCCCCATGGCGATGATCGTCGCGATCAGGAAGCGGATGGCCATGCGCCGCGCCCAGATCTCCAGTTCGCCCGTGGTCTTCATCACACACCAGGTCGCGCCGAGAAGCCCGTAGCCGCAGATCAGTCCGATGCCGGTCACCACGCTGAAGAGCGTCAGGAAATCCCAGGTGCCGCCCGTGAACTGGCGTCCGTCATTGGCGAAGCCCTGGACGAAGGCGCCCAGCACCATGCCCTGGAAGAAGGTGGCGAGCAGCGAACCGAAGAAGAAGGAATTGTCCCACAGGAACTTCGAGCGGCCCGACTTGAAGCGGAACTCGAAGGCGACACCCCGGAAGATGAGCGCAATCAGCATCAGGATGATCGGCACGTAGAGCGCCGGCATGAGCACGGCATAGGCGATATGAAAGACGGCGAAGAGGCCGCCGCCGCCGAGGATGAGCCAGGTCTCGTTGCCGTCCCAGACCGGAGCCACCGAGAACATCATGCGGTCGCGCCAGTTCTCGTTGTGCGCAGCCTTGAAGAGGATGCCGACGCCGAGGTCGAAGCCGTCCACGATGACGTACATCGCGACCGCGACCGCAATGAGCGCGGCCCAGATCACCGGTAGCCAGAAGGCGAGACCTTCGAGTTCCATTCCGTAACCGAACATGGTGCCGCCTCCTATCGCGCCGGGAGAGCTTTGTCGCCGGGCGCACCTTCCAGCGCCTCGTCCGGCACCGAGAACGGACGCTTCGGCTTCTTGCCGGGATCGTCGCCGCGGATCTCTTCGACGGGATCCGGTCCGCGACGCAGGAGCTTCGCGAGGTAGTAGGACCCGAAGCCGAAGACGAAGGCGTAGACGACAACGAAGATGAGGAGCGAGGCGGTGACCGCGCCGGCGGAGACGGGCGAGACCGCGTCTGCCGTGCGCAGGAGGCCATAGACCACCCAGGGCTGACGGCCGATCTCGGCGGTGAACCAGCCGAAGAGCACCGCGCCGAAGCCCGACGGGGTCATCAGCATCGCGGCGTAGAGAAACTTCCTGTTGGTGAAGAGCGTGCCTTTCCAGCGCAGGTAAACGCTCCACAGGCCGATGAAGAGCATTGCAAAGCCGATGGCGACCATGACACGGAAGGAGAAGAAGACCGGCCAGACCGGCGGGCGATCCTCGCGCGGCACATCCTTCAGGCCCGGCACGACGCCGTCATAGGCATGGGTCAGGATCCAGCTGCCGATCTTCGGGATCGCAATCTCGTAATGGTTCATCTCCGCCTCCTCGTCGGGGATGGCGAAGAGACGAAGCGGCATGTTGGCTTGCGTCTCCCAGTTGCCCTCGATGGCGGCGAGCTTCGTGGGCTGGTATTCCAGCACGCCGAGGCCGTGCAGATCGCCGATCACGATCTGGATCGGCACGAAGATGGTGGCGAACCAGAGCGCCATGGACATGGAGCGCCGCGAGGCAAGAAGCTTGGATTCCGGCGCATCGTGCGGATGACGCAGCAGCATCCACGCGGACATTCCCGCCACGGCGAAGGCCGTCGTGAGATAGCAGCCCATCACCATGTGGGCATAGCGGTAGAGGAAGGACGGGTTGAAGATGATCTGGAACCAGTCGACCGGCACCGCCTTGCCGTTCTCGATGGCGTAGCCTGCAGGCGTCTGCATCCAGGAATTGGCGGAGAGGATCCAGAACGCGGAGATGAGGGTGCCCAGCGCCACCATGCAGGTGGCGAAGAAATGCAGCCGGTCGCCCACCTTCTCCCAGCCGAAGAGCATGATGCCGAGGAAGGCCGCCTCGAGAAAGAAGGCCGTGATCACCTCGTAGGCGATGACAGGACCCAGCACGTTGCCCGTGAACTCGGAGTATCGCGACCAGTTGGTGCCGAACTGGTAGCTCATGACGATGCCGGAAACCACGCCGAGACCGAAGGAGACCGCGAATATCTTCACCCAGAAGCGGAAGAGGTTGCGGTAGAGCGGGTTACCGGTGCGCAGCCAGTTGAATTCCAGCGCTGCGAGCCAGCTTGCGAGGCCGATGGTGAAAGCCGGAAAGATGATGTGGAAGGCAACCGTGAACGCAAACTGGACGCGCGAGAGCATCAGGGCGTCGAATTCCATTTCCGCTTCCCCTTCGATGGTCCCCTCTGCTTTTAGGGCGGGACAAGGGGGCGGACCAGTGGGGCACGGTCACGGCAGCTTTGCGCTAAGGGAATAGATTCCCTTCAGACAAGCCGCCATCCGGTGCTGAGGCGCGACAGAGCCTCCAGCTCGACGGGATCGTGGCTGCAGAAGATGCGGACATTGCTGCGGTCGTCATTCGCCAGCATGCGCAGCCTTTCCTGATTGCGGAGCCGCATCGGCCGGTTCTCCTCCATCATCCGCTGATAGGCGGCAAGACCGGGCGTGCAGGAGGGCTCCTCATCCATCTCGTGCCGGTGAAAATAGGCGTCCCCGGCATTGAGCAGCCACCCCTCGGGCGTGTCGATGGCTATGCCGGCATGCCCCATCGTGTGTCCGGGAAGCGGGATCATCAGAAGCTCGGGCGGCAATCCGTCGAGGTCGCGCACGGAGCCGAAGCCGAACCAGCTCTCTCCGTCCGGATCGTAGAAGCGCCAGTCGCGAACGCCATCCCATTGCTCGGGGCGGTAGCGGCGGCGATGGATGAAGCCCTGCCGCACCTCGGCCTCCTCGGCCTCCGCGCGAAGCACATGAACCGTCGCTTCCGGGAAGTCCTCCAACCCGCCCGCATGATCGAAATCGAGATGGGTGAGGACAATATGGCGCACGTCGCGCGGGGAGAACCCCTGACGTTTCACCTGCTCCAGCGCCGTGTAGCGGTGCTCGAGCTGGATGCGGTTCATCCGGACGAAGAGCGGGCCCAACCGCTCATACGGCTCCTCCACATCCCGCGAGCCGAAGCCTGTATCGACGAGGACGAGGCCGCTATGGTCCGTCTCCACGAGGAGGCAGTGGCATACCAGCTGCGCCGTCGGACCGCGGCTGACGCCATCCCATAGCCTGCCCCCGATGGGGCACATGCAGCCGCAGTTGAGATGATGGATGCGCATGCGTGTCCTCGATGTAAAGAGACTGGCCCGGCTCCAACGTCGGAATCGCGCAAAATGTTCGTACCCGTCAGGTGCGCGCCTCGGCTTGGTCCTTGCCGGCAGAGGCGCGGCGCGTCTTTCCGGCCTCCTTCCGGACCTTCTCGACTTCCTCCGAGAGACGCTCCTGCAGGAGCGTCAGGACCGCGGCCTCCTCGGGCCTGAGGGAGGCAAGCTCCTCGCGCAGCTCCGTCTCGGCCTCGTCCTTGATTTCGAGCATCAGCGCCTTGTCGAGATAGCAGGTGAAGACCTCCGGATGGACATAGCATTTGCGGCAGACCGTGGGCGTGTTGCCGAGGCGGGCGGAGACGGTCTCGATGGCCGCGCGGATGTTCTTCTTGGCCTTGGCCTCGCTGTCGAACTCCTCGAACTCGGACAGCGCCATGGCGGCGAGCACCGTTCCCGCCCAGGTGCGGAAATCCTTGGCGGTGATCTCGCGCCCGGTGATGTCCTTGAGATAAGCGTTCACATCCGCCGAGGTGACGGATTGCTGCTCGCCGTTCTCGTCGAGGTATTGGAAGAGATCCTGACCGGGCAGGTCCTGGCAGGCCTTCACGATCTTGGCGATGCGTCGGTCCTTGACCGACAGGCGCCACGTCTTACCGCTCTTGCCCTTGAACTGGAATTTCAACTCCGAGCCATCCACCTTCACATGCGGATCGCGCAAGGTCGTGAGGCCGTAGCTCTTGTTCTGCTTGGCGTAATCCGAATTGCCGACGCGGATGAGCGTGTTCTCGAGCAGATGCACCACCGTCGCCAGCACCTTCTCACGCGGCAGGCCGCGCTGGCTCATGTGCTCGTCGATGGTCTTGCGGATCGCGGGCAGGCCCTTCGCGAACTCGAGCATGTGCTCGTACTTGGTGCTCTCGCGAACCTCTCGGAAAGCCTGATGGTAGCGGTACTGCTTGCGCCCCTTGGCGTCGCGTCCGATGGCCTGGATATGACCGCTGGCCTTGGGGCAGATCCACACATCCGTATAGGCCGGAGGAATGGCGAGTTTCCTGATGCGCTCCAGCGTGGCCTCGTCCTCGACCTTCTTTCCGTCGGGGCGCAGATAGGTGAAACCTTTGCCGGCTTTCTTGCGCCGGATGCCCGGCTCCTCGTCCGATACGTAAGTCAGACCGGCCGTCTCGGCGGCATCGCGCGGATCGACGACGTTTTCGGGAGAGGAATTCGGATCCAGCAGCATCACTCGCCTGGGAAAAGCCTGAGACATCAACTGGACTGCGCCATCTCCGGTTCCCTGCGCGAAACAGGAGCATCGATCCCGAGGCGCTCGTTGCGGATCTTGATGGCAAGGATCGTACCGCTCATGCCAAGGCTGAGCAGGTTGAAGACGATGAGAGGCCAGCTGCCGATCATGAAGCCGTAGATCGACCAGAGGGTGAAGGCCGTGACGGTGACCATGTACATGCGCTTGGAGATCGCCGTCGTATCGCGCTCACGCCAGGCCTTCAGCACCTGAGGAGCGAAACTCGACGTGGAGAGCAGACCCGCCACCGTGGCCAGGATTGTCGGCGCCCACTGATTCATTCTCGTCTCCCGTTCGCTCGGCAGACGGCAACGGAATCGGACTTGGGGAGTTCCCTCAGGCTCCTGCGGCGGCTAGAAGGGCTGGATCTCAAGCCGGATTGCCCGTGTCCTCCTCGCCCCTTCCCGATCTCCAAGGCCGCAAGCTCGTCTTCGTCGTCACCGAAGACTGGTTCTTCGCCTCGCATTTCCTTCCCATGGCCCGGGCCGCGCGGGAGCTGGGCCTTTCCGTTTCGGTCGTGACCCGCGTGCGCTCCCGCCGGGAGGCCATCGAGGCGACGGGCGCGAAGGTGATCCCGCTCCAGGCCGAGCGGCGCAGCCTGAACCCCATGGCGGCGGGCTATGCCTCCGGGCAGCTCGCTTCGATCCTCAAGGCCGAGAAGGCGGATCTCGTCCACTGCATCGCGCTACGCAGCATTCTGGTCGGCGGCTTCGCCGCCGGCATGGCGGGCATCCCGAACCGGGTCTATGCGCTCACCGGCTCGGGGTTTCTCGGGGCCAGGACGGACCTTGCCGGGCGTTTCGCGCGCCGGGCCGTGCGTCTGCTCGTCCGTGGGCTGGAAACGAAACGGACCCGCTACCTCTTCGAGAATACGGACGATCCCGGGCTCCTGGGCCTCGACCCGGCGGCCCCTCATGTCGCCATCGTGGGCGGCGCAGGCGTCAATCCCGAGGCCCTTCGTCCGGAGCCCCTGCCCCCGCAGCCGCCGCTGAAGGTGGCCGTCGTCGCCCGCATGCTCTGGTCGAAGGGCGTCGACCTCGCGGTGGAGGCCGTGCGTGCGGCACGGGCGAAGGGAGCGGATGTGGAGCTGTCCCTCTACGGCGCTCCCGATCCCTCCAATCCCAAGGCGATCCCTGAAGAGACCCTGATGGCCTGGAATGCGGAGCTCGGCATCGCCTGGCACGGCGCGACAAGGGACATCGCGGGGGTCTGGCGCGACCACCACCTGGCCTGCCTGCCCTCCCGCGGCGGCGAGGGCCTGCCCCGGACGCTTCTGGAGGCTGCCGCCTGCGGCCGGGCCATCCTGACCACGGACGTTCCCGGCTGCCGGACCCTGGTGCGGGACGGGATCGAGGGCCGCATCGTTGCCCCCAATGATTCCTCGGGCTTGGCGGAGGCGCTCGTTGCCCTCGCCAGCAATCCGGATCTGGTCGTCCGAATGGGCGAGGCGGTCCGCGCCCGCGTCCTCGACGGGTTTACAGAGCGGGACGTGATGGACAGGCTGAAAAGCCTCTATATCTCCATCCTGACATCATGATCGACGACGCGAACGCCTTCATCCGCGCCGAGACGCGCCTTCGCCCGGTGCCCCACGCGCCGGAAATTTCCCTGCATGTGGCGGACGAGGCGACTGATCTCTGGCAGAAGACAGAGGAGGAGCTCGGCGCAATCGGCCTTCCCCCGCCCTTCTGGGCCTTCGCCTGGGCCGGCGGGCAGGCCCTCGCCCGCTATATCCTCGACAATCCCGAAACGGTGCGCGGCCGCCGCGTCTTGGATTTTGCCTCCGGCTCCGGGCTCGTGGCCATTGCGGCCATGAAGGCCGGCGCCGCCGAGGTCATGGCCTGCGACATCGATTCCTTCGCGATTGCCGCCATGGCCCTCAACGCCGAGGCGAACGACGTCACCATCACCCCCGTCCAGGCGGACCTCGTCGGACAGGATCAGGGCTGGGACACGGTTCTGGCGGGCGATATCTGCTACGAGCGGGACCTGGCGGAAAAGGTCACGGACTGGCTCTTCGCCTTGAGCCGCAGGGGCGCAACCGTGCTCATCGGCGATCCGGGGCGCAGCTACCTGCCTCAAGACCGTCTCGAGCGTCTTGCCGCCTACGAGGTGCCCGTCACACGCAGCCTCGAGGACGCGGAGATCAAAAAGAGCAGCGTCTGGCGGTTCAAGCAGGATTGATCGCCGCCTCTCCTCCGGCCGAGCTTGACGGAGAGGGGTTTTCGCATCAGCTAAACGGCGGCGGCCCATCCCGCGCCGCCCTGGATCGCAGCATGTCTCTTCTCACCTCCTCCGACATCGACGCCGCTCCCGAGAGCCTGGCAGGACCGGCTCCGCGCCACCGCACGGTGGGCGTGCGCGTCGGCTCCGTCATGGTCGGCGGCGGTGCGCCGGTCGTGGTCCAGTCCATGACCAACACGGACACGGCGGATGTGGACGCGACCGTCGCCCAGGTGGCGGCGCTGGCCCGCGCAGGTTCCGAGATCGTCCGCATCACGGTCGACCGGGACGAAGCGGCGGCGGCCGTGCCGAAGATCCGCGAGCGTCTCGACCGCCTGAGCGTGACCGTGCCGCTGGTGGGCGATTTCCACTATATCGGCCACCAGCTTCTTGCCGATCATCCGGCCTGCGCTGAGGCCCTCGACAAGTACCGGATCAATCCCGGCAATGTGGGCTTCAAGGAAAAGAAGGACCGGCAGTTCGCGGCAATCGTCGAATTGGCGATCAAGCACGGCAAGGCTGTGCGCATCGGCGCGAATTGGGGCTCCCTCGATCAGGAACTGCTGACCCATCTCATGAATGAGAACGCGGCCTCGGCCAACCCGCGCGACATGCGCTGGGTCACCCGCGAGGCCATGGTCCAGTCGGCGCTCCTGTCGGCAGCCCGGGCCGAGGAGATCGGTCTCCCTAAGGACCGGATCATCCTCTCGGCCAAGGTCTCCGCCGTCCAGGACCTGATCGCGGTCTATCAGGAACTCGCCCGCCGCTCCGAGTACGCCATCCATCTCGGCCTCACCGAGGCCGGCATGGGCACGAAGGGCATCGTCGCCTCCTCCGCCGCCATCGGCATCCTGCTCCAGCAGGGCATCGGAGACACGATCCGCTTCTCCCTGACCCCGGAACCGGGGGGCGACCGGACCATCGAGGTCAAGACGGCGCAGGAACTGCTCCAGACCATGGGCTTCCGCACCTTCGTGCCTCTGGTGGCCGCCTGCCCGGGCTGCGGGCGCACGACCTCCTCCGTCTTCCAGGAGCTGGCGCGGGACATCCAGAACTGGATTTCCTCCTCCATGCCCGAGTGGCGGCGCACCCATCCCGGCGTCGAGAACCTGAACGTGGCGGTGATGGGCTGCATCGTGAATGGGCCCGGCGAGTCAAAGCACGCCAATATCGGCATCTCGCTTCCCGGCACGGGCGAGCAGCCGGCCGCTCCCGTCTTCATCGACGGAAAGAAGGCCATGACCCTGCGCGGCCCCACCCTCGCCCAGGACTTCCAGAAGATCGTGCTCGACTATATCGAGAAGAACTATGGCCAAGCCGGACGGGACGCCGCCGAATAGGCCGAAGCCGTTGAGGTTTGTGGAAGCCGGCTTTTCATCGATATCGCGGTGAGCAGGGACTTGCGGATCGTCCTTCGCCCCTCAGGGGGAGTGAAGACGATCCGCGGAACACTCGCTCGAATTCCGTTTTAAGCTCAGGCGCGATGTGTTAGAAGCCCGCCGCGCCGGCATCGACGGCCGTTGCGTCCTCTCTGGAAGGGGGGCGCCCTTCGTCACGTTGCCAAGTCACCGATTCAGGGCCGTCCGCGGGCATTTCCGCAAAGAAATACACATGGCAGATCAGAACACCGCCGTCCCAGGGCACGCCGATTCACCGGCTCCGGAAGCTTCTCTTCCCGAAGCCCATGGCAAGGCGAGCCTCACGACCCTGGTCGTCGGCGCCGTCGGGGTCGTTTTCGGCGATATCGGCACGAGCCCCCTCTATGCCTTCAAGGAATCGGTCGCCGCGGCCGCGGCAGGCGGTCCCGTCACCCGCGACATCATCCTGGGCACCCTGTCCCTGATCCTGTGGGCACTCGTGCTGGTGGTGACGTGCAAATACGTCTTCGTCCTGCTGCGCGCGGACAACAAGGGAGAGGGCGGAACCCTGACCCTCGTGGCCCTGGCTCAGCGCACCGCGCGGCACAAGCGCGGCGTCGTGCTGCTCCTCGGCATCGTCGGCGCGGGTCTCTTCTACGGCGACGCGGTTCTCACGCCCGCCATCTCGGTGCTGTCGGCCGTAGAGGGCCTCAACCTCGTGACGCCGGCCCTCGAGCCCTATGTGGTGCCCCTGACCCTGGCGATCCTGACGGCTCTCTTCCTCGCCCAGTCCCGCGGGACGGGAAAGGTGGCCGCCCTGTTCGGGCCGATCATGCTCGTCTGGTTCGCAACCCTGGCCGTGACCGGGGCGCTTCACATCCTGGACGACGTCTCGGTTCTCCTGGCGATCAATCCGCTCCACGGCATCATGTTCTTCGTCGATCACCCGAGCGTCTCGCTCGCGGTTCTCGGCGCGGTGGCTCTTGCGGTCACGGGCGCCGAGGCGGTCTATGCTGACCTGGGCCATTTCGGCGCCAAGCCCATCCGGAGAGCCTGGCTCTACCTCGTCTTTCCGGCGCTCACCATCAACTATTTCGGCCAGGGCGCACTCGTCCTCGCCCATCCGGAAGCCGCCGAGTCGCCGCTTTTCCGTCTCGTGCCGGAATGGGCGCTGCTGCCGATGATCGGCCTCGCGACGCTCGCCACCATCATCGCGAGCCAGGCGGTCATTACCGGAGCCTTCTCGCTCACGCGCCAGGCCATCCAGCTCGGTCTCCTGCCGCGCATGGAGATCCGCTTCACCTCGGAAGCGCACCAGGGGCAGATCTACCTGCCGAAGGTGAATATGCTGCTGCTCTTCGGCGTGATCGTGCTCGTCCTCATCTTCGGCTCGTCGAGCAACCTGTCCCACGCCTACGGCGTGTCCGTCTTCGGCGCCATGTCGGTGGATGCCATCCTCGCCATCATCGTGATCTGGCGGGGCTGGCGCTGGGGCCTCGGCCTGGCGCTCGCGACGATGCTGCCGTTCCTCGCCATCGACCTCGTGTTCTTCGGCGCCAACCTCCTGAAGCTGTTCACGGGCGGCTACGTGCCGGTCCTGCTGGCCTCCGCGCTGATCACGCTCATGTGGACCTGGGTGAAGGGCACGAACATCCTGTTCGAGAAGACCCGCAAGATCGACGTGCCCTTCCTCGAACTGGTGAAGATGCTGGAGAAGAGCCCGCCTCATCAGGTCAAGGGCACCGCCGTGTTCCTCACCAGCGACCCGGACACCGCGCCGGCCGCCCTGCTCCACAATCTCAAGCACAACAAGGTGCTGCACGAGAAGAACGTGATCCTCACCGTCAACAGCGTGGACGTGCCCCGGATCGACGACGAGGACCGGGTGCAAATCGAGCATGTGGGCGATTCGTTCTGGCGCATCCAGGTGAGCTACGGCTACATGGAGACGCCCAACATTCCGCGCGGGCTCGCGATCCTGCGCAAGCAGGGCTTCAAGTTCGACATCATGTCGACGTCGTTCTTCCTCTCGCGCCGGTCCATCCGTCCGGCAACACAGTCCGGCATGCCGCTCTGGCAGGACAAGCTGTTCATCAGCCTTGCAAAATCCGCGAGCGACGCCACGGACTTCTTCCAGATCCCCACCGGGCGCGTGGTGGAGGTCGGCACGCAGGTCACTGTGTGAGGTTGTTGCCCTTCGCGTGAGCCGGTGTCAGTCTCAGGTCTCCATGACCGAGATTGTCCTTATCCGCCCGAGCCTCGAGTGGCTGCCGGCTTACGAACATGCCCTCGCCCAGGGCTGGTCGCCTGACACGACGCAGGATGTCAGCCAGGAGCAGCTGCGGCAGCTCAGGCAGGACCCTGAGCGCTTCCTGTACGATCTCTACAGCAGCCCGACCCTTCGCCTTGCCGATGGTACCGAGGTTCCGCGCCTGCCGGCGCACGATTTCTGGATCAGCGATGGGGAATTCTGCGGCCGGATCGGCTTCCGCTTCCAGCGCGGCACGGAGGAGATGCCGCCCAAGGTCCACGGGCATATCGGCTACACCATCGTGCCCTGGAAGCAGCGGCGCGGCTACGCGACCGAGGCGCTGCGCCAGATCCTGCCCTTCGCCCGCGACGAGGGCTTTTCGCGCGTCCTGATTACCTGCGATGACGACAACCTGGCCTCGCAGAAGGTGATTCTCGCCAATGGCGGCGTCGCAGCGGGTACGTTCCCCCACGACCGCCTTCCGGGGCGCACGAAGCTCCGCTTCTGGGTTCCGACGCTCTAGACCTGCCGCTCCACGACGAAGCGCACCGCCTCGCGCAGTGTATCCGCCGGCGGGCCGAAGCCGTCCAGGGCGGCCTCGGCCTTCTCTACGAGATGGCGGCATTCGCGCCGCGCGCCGTCGAGCCCGAGAAGGTCCACGAGGGTCGCTTTGCCCTTCTCGAGGTCCTTGCCCGTGCGCTTGCCCAGCGCCTCCGCGGAGGATTCCCGGTCGAGGATGTCGTCCGCCACCTGAAAGGCCGCGCCCAGCGCCCGCCCGTATTCCACGAGGCGCCGGCGCGTCGCCGCGTCGGCCCGGCCGAGGATTGCGCCCGCTTCTACCGAAAAGGTGAGGATCGCGCCCGTCTTCATCATCTGGAGGAGCCTGACATCGGCCTCCCCGAGATCCGCCGCCCCGTAGCGGCCTTCGGCGGCGAGATCGAGCATCTGGCCGCCGACCATGCCCCCGAGTCCCGAGGCGCGGGCGAGGCCGAGCACGAGATCGGAGCGGATGGCGGGGTCGGAATCGGTCTCGGGATCGGCCAGGACCTCGAAGGCCAGCGTCTGCAGGGCGTCGCCCACGAGGATCGCGGTGGCCTCGTCATAGGCCTTGTGGACCGTGGGCCGGCCCCGGCGCAGGTCGTCGTCGTCCATGGAGGGCAGGTCGTCATGGACGAGGGAATAGCAGTGCAGGAGCTCGACGGCGCAGCCCGCGCGCAGGGGTCCCTCCCCCGTCTTTCCGAAGAGGCGGGCCGTCTCGATGGCGAGGAAGGGCCGCAGGCGCTTGCCGCCCCCCAAGGCCCCATGTCGCATGGCCGCCATGAGGCGGGCGGGCCGGGCGATCTCGCCCTGCTCCGCTTTGTCTGATAGCAAGGCCTCGAGACTTGCTTCGACAACCCCGGCGGCCTCGTTGAGCCGCGCCGTGAAAGTGCTGGTGGATGGCGTCATGACGAGCCCGGATTCGGAGGGATCTGCGATCCCGTCCGAGGAAAATGGTGAACGTTCCGGGCCGGGATGGACGCTGCGGTCGGGTCGGTCGCGGGAGCCGATATCGGCCGCCCGCCTGTTTCGACGCACCGTCCGGATCGGCCTCGGTCTCATCCTCTTATGGGTTGCGGCGGTCTTTTGGCTAGGCCTTTTGTACTGGGTCGTGCCCCCGGTCTCGACGCTCATGCTCGGCCGCTGGATGACCCTGCAGCCTATGGCTCGCGATTTTGTGAGCCTCGACGAGATCTCGCCCCATCTGCCGCTGGCGGTGATGACATCCGAGGACAGCCTCTTCTGCGAGCATCACGGCGTCGACTGGAATGCCCTTTGGCAGGTGGTGGAGGCCGCCGACGAGGACGGTCCCTCCCGGGGCGCCTCGACCATCCCCATGCAGGTGGCCAAGAACCTCTTTCTCTGGCCGAATCGATCCTATGTCCGGAAGGGCCTGGAGATCCCGGTCGCCCTCTATCTCGACCTGATCTGGTCGAAGCGGCAGATGATGGAGGTCTATCTCAACATCGCCGAATGGGGCGAAGGAGTTTTCGGGGCCGAGGCCGCCGCGCAGAAGTACTTCAGGAAACCGGCCCAGAGCCTGAGCCGCCGGGAGGCTGCCCTTCTGGCCAAGGCGCTGCCCAATCCCCTCGCGCGTAACCCGGCCCGCCCCTCGGGCCGGCATGGCGCCCTGGCGGGACAACTCGTGGCGCGCATGGCGGGCGCCGCCCCCTACAGCGCCTGCCTGAAACCCTGACCGCGCGCTCAAAGGGGCTAGATATTTCCCCGAATACCTTGTATGAGGCGCAACCTCATCAAGACTGAGATGTGAGCGTTCCCCGGTTAAGCGGGCGCTCCGCTATTGACCGGAGACGAGATAAATGGCCGTTCCAAAGAGAAAAACGTCGCCGTCGCGGCGCGGCATGCGTCGCTCCGCCGATGCCCTGAAGGCCCCGACCTACGTCGAGGACAAGGATTCCGGCGAGCTGCGCCGCCCTCACCACATCGACCTGAAGACCGGCATGTACCGTGGCCGTCAGGTCCTCAAGGTGAAGTCGGAAGCGTAAGATCCACGCTTCATGCGACAATCAGGAACCGGCGCTCCATGCGCCGGTTTTTTTGTGCCCTGACGCCTGAAGCTTTCAAGATTTCTTAAGGCTTTGCGCCGATCCTGCTCCCTTGCATCAAAGGGGTTGTCGACCGGGCCGCGAGCCGTTTCGCCGTCCTCCAGCCCCTCTGCGTCGGGGTGTTGGGTCAGATGGGGTCGAAGCGTCAGGGGCGGGCTGGGATCTTTTCGGGCGCATCCCGGACGTCGCGCAGGCGCCGTCAGCCTTCCCTCCCTTCCGGCCGGGCCTCTTCCTCCGGCACCGTCTATGCCTGGGATCTCGCCTCCGACACGCTGTCCTGGGGACCTCACGCGGCATCCGCGCTGGGTCTGGATTCGGACGACGACCTGCCCCAGACGGGCGCGGCCTTCGCCCGCTTGGTCGAGCCCGGCAGCGGGTCCTCCCGCCATGAAGCGATCGCGGAAGGCGCCAGCCCGAGCGGAACCTATGATACCCGCCATGCCCTGCGCTTCGGACCGGACCGGGTCGTCATGGTGCTGGATTGCGGCCGCTGGCTGCCGGATGGCCGTGGGCGGCCCGCTTTCGTACGCGGCCAGTTGCGCGCGGACATCCAGGCCAGCACGCCCGATCTCCTGCCTGCCGCCATCGTGTCGCGCTCGGAGCTGCTCCGCTCCATTCAGGCCTCCATCAACGAGGCCCTGCGCCTCTCCCAGACCTGCACCCTGATCGTCGGGTGTTTCCAGGACGAGGACGAGGTCACGGTGGCGGAGATCGGCCACAGGCTCCGCCCGATGATGCGCCGGCAAGACCATTTCGCGGCCCTTGGTCCCAACTGCTTCGCCCTCGCCCTGGTCGGCTGCCCGGCCATCGAGGCGGCCAGCGCCATGAGGCGGTTGGCGGACCTGCTCAGAGGCCATCCGGCGGCCTCCTCCCTGCATCTCGCCGCCGCCTGCGCGCCGGATCACACCTTCAAGGCCGTGAAGCTGCTGCGCTTTGCCGAGGAGGCGCTGAGTCTCGGCATCGAACGCGGCGAGACCACCAGGGTCCACGATCTCCGCCACGCCCCGTCGAAGCCGAGCGCGAAGCGCGATCCCTTCGACTGGCTTGCCGCCCTCAACAGCCGCAGCCTGAGCCTGTCCTGTCGCCCGGTGGTGGACTCCCGCACGCGCGCCAGCGCCATGACCCGGGCCTGCGCCGGTCTCGCCCTTTCCGACGGGCGCACGGTCCCGCTCCCGCCTCGCCGGGATGTGGACGGGCTTGCCCTTCTCTTGGAATCCCGCCTGCTGGAACTGGCGGCGGATCGCCTCGCCCGCCATGGCCAGGAGCGCCTCGCCCTGCCCCTCTCCGCGGCTGCCCTGCAGGATCCCGAGTGGCTGGCGGTGCTGGCCGCCCATCTCGGCGCGCGACCGGGGATCGCCTCGCGGTTCATGATCGAGATCGACGAGAGCGCGCTTGCGGATATACCTGCCGTCAGGGGCCGGCTGGATGCCATGAAGGCCCTCGGGATCGGCCTTTCCGTCTCCGGCTTCGGGGCCGGCCATGTGGCGCTGTCGCAGATTCAGGACCTGCCGGTCGATCTCGTCCGCCTCGACGGCGTCTTCATCCAGCCCCTCGGGCGCTCGACCGACGACCGCCTTTACCTGCGCACCCTGATCGACAGGGCGCAGCACCTCGGTATCCCCACCGCCGCGGAATGGGTGGACGACGAGGGAACCGCCCGCCTGCTGGAATCCTGGGGCGTGGATTATCTAGATGGAAACCTGTTCGGGGAGCTTGAGGCGATCCGACAGGCCGACAGCCTCGGACAACGGAAAAAGCGGGCGTGAAGCCGCCCGCCTGAAGCCCTGCGCCTACTTGCCTGAAAGCTTCTCGAGCTTTGCCTGCATGTCGGCCATCTGGCGCTTCAGGGCGTCGAGTTCGTCGGAGGTCTCCTCCGCCTCGGCCCTGGTCTCGACTGGACCTCCGGGCCGCTGCGGGGGGAAGGGCGAGAACATGCGCATGGCTTCCGTGAAGAGACCCATGTTCTTGCGGATCTGGTCCTCCATGGCCTGGAAGGCTCCGGGGCCGAAGGCCTGGGCCATCTGGTCCCGCAGCTTCTGCTGTTCCCGGGACAGGTTGTTCATGGAGAATTCGAGGTAGCTCGGCACCAGCGCCTGCATGCTGTCGCCATAGAAGCGGATGAGCTGGCGCAGCACGGTGACGGGAAGGAGGTTCTGCCCCTCCTTGCTCTCCTGCTCGAAGATGATCTGGGTCAGGACCGTGCGGGTGATGTCCTCGCCCGACTTCGCGTCGTAGACGACGAAATCCTCGCCGCCGCGGACCATCTCCGCCAGGTCCTCCAGCGTCACGTAGGTCGAGGTGCCGGTGTGATAGAGGCGGCGGTTGGCGTATTTCTTGATGACCGTCGGCTGCTTGTCCGTCGCCATGGGATCCCGATGCAGTACTAGTGACCAAAGCGCTGGCCCGGGCCCGCTTCCGGGCTTGAGCCGCGCCCAGATTAGTGGGTTCCCGGATTTGGTCAAAGCCTTAAAAGCGCAGGCGGGATTTCACGGTCCCTCGACCATAGTGTGCTTGACTTCGACCCGCTGCGCGCTTTGATCGGATCATCAGCACTTTGCCTCGCGCATAGGCAGGCCAGCACAGGAGATCGGAATGGCCCGAGACAGCATCGTCATCGTCGGCGCTGCACGCACCCCCGTCGGTTCGTTCAACGGCGCCTTCGCCAATACCCCCGCGCATGAGCTCGGCGCGGTCGCCATCAAGGCGGCGCTCGAGCGCGCGAAGGTCGACGGAGCGGAAGTGGACGAGGTCATCCTCGGCCAGATCCTTACCGCCGGCCAGGGCCAGAACCCGGCCCGCCAGGCGGCCATGGCCGCGGGCGTGCCGCAGGAGAAGACCGCCTGGGGCCTCAACCAGCTCTGCGGCTCGGGCCTGCGCACCGTCGCCATCGGCCTGCAGCAGATCGCCAACGGCGACGCCAGCATCATCGTGGCGGGCGGACAGGAATCCATGTCGCTCGCCCCGCACGCGGCGCATATGCGCTCTGGCACCAAGATGGGCGACTTCAAGCTCGCGGACACCATGCTGAAGGACGGCCTGATGGACGCCTTCAACGGCTACCACATGGGCAACACCGCCGAGAACGTGGCCCAGCGCTGGCAGCTCACCCGCGAGGAGCAGGACCAGTTCGCCACCGCCTCGCAGAACAAGGCCGAGGCCGCCCAGAAGGAAGGCCGGTTCAAGGACGAGATCACGCCGGTGACGATCTCCACCCGCAAGGGCGACATCGCGGTGGACCAGGACGAGTACATCCGCGCCGGCACGACCGTCGAGGCTCTCGCGAAGCTCAAGCCCGCCTTCTCGAAGGAGGGCACGGTAACCGCAGGCAACGCCTCCGGCATCAATGATGGCGCGGCGGCCGTCGTGCTGATGACCGAGGCCGAGGCCGAAAGGCGCGGGCTCACCCCGCTCGCCCGGATCGTCTCCTGGGCCACCGCCGGCGTCGATCCGGCGATCATGGGCACGGGCCCGATCCCGGCCTCGCGCAAGGCGCTGGAGAAGGCCGGCTGGAAGGCTTCCGATCTCGACCTCGTCGAGGCGAACGAGGCCTTCGCGGCGCAGGCGCTCGCGGTCAACAAGGACATGGGCTGGGATCCGTCCATCGTGAACGTCAACGGCGGCGCCATCGCCATCGGCCATCCCATCGGCGCGTCGGGAGCGCGTGTCTTCGTGACCCTGCTTCACGAGATGGGCCGCCGCAATGCGAGGAAGGGCCTCGCCACTCTCTGCATCGGCGGCGGCATGGGCGTCGCCATGTGCGTGGAGCGCTGAGGCGTTCTCGAGAGCGGGGCGCAGGCCGCCTCGCTCCCAATAGGATAACAGAACGGGCCGCGCTTTCGTCGAGGAGCGCGGCCCTTCTTCTTTAGGACGAAAGTTCTCCGGGAAATTACGGAGCTTCATTCTTTTCCGCTTCGCCACATATACTAAACTATGCCTTAGGCAGCGTGATTTGCTGCCTCGGGATGGAATGGATCCGACAGAGATCCGCATGGGAACGGCTCGGGAAGGAGACAGACATGGCGCGCGTTGCATTGGTCACCGGCGGCACTCGCGGCATCGGCGCCGCGATCTCGATGGCCCTCAAGGAAAAAGGCTATACAGTTGCGGCCAATTACGGCGGCAATGACGAGGCCGCCAACAAGTTCAAATCCGAGACGGACATCCCGGTCTACAAGTTCGACGTATCGGACGCCGCCGCCTGCGAGGCGGGGATCAGGAGCATCGAGGCCGAGCACGGCCCCGTCGACATCTTGGTCAACAATGCGGGCATCACCCGCGACGGCATGTTCCACAAGATGACCTTCGACCAGTGGTCGGCCGTCATGCGCACCAATCTCGATTCCATGTTCACCTGTACGCGGCCCGTGATCGAGGGCATGCGTGAGCGCGGCTTCGGACGCATCATCATCATCTCCTCCATCAACGGCCAGAAGGGTCAGATGGGACAGGCGAACTACTCGGCCGCCAAGGCTGGCGTCGTCGGTTTCGCCAAGGCGCTCGCTTTGGAGAACGCCAACAAGGGGATCACCGTCAACGTGATCGCACCCGGCTACATCGCCACCGAGATGGTGAAGGCGGTGCCGGAAGAGGTTCTCAAATCCAAGATCCTTCCCCTCATCCCGGTCGGCCGCCTCGGGGAGGCGGGGGAGATCGCCCGTGGGGTGCTCTTCCTCGCCGGCGACGATGCGGGCTTCATCACCGGCTCGACCCTGTCCCTCAACGGCGGGCAATACATGGCCTGACGCCGCCCGGCGTGTCGCAATAAAGCTCCAAGGGCCCTCCTCAGCGGGAGGGCTTTCGTTTATGGCGGTCATCATGACGACTCGCACCGCCACCCTGATCGGCTTCACAGCCATTCTTCTCTGGTCCCTCCTGGCCCTGCTGACAGTGGCGACGGGGCGGATCCCCCCGTTTCAGCTCGTGGCGATGACCTTCCTGATCGGCGGGCTTCTCGGAATGGCGAGCTGGATCGTGCGGCCCCAGGGGATCAGGGCCCTGCGTCAGAAACCCATCGTCTGGGCTCTCGGCCTGAGCGGCCTCTTCGGCTATCACGCCCTCTATTTCGCCGCCTTGCGCTGGGCTCCGCCGGCGGAGGCGGGCCTGCTGAACTATCTCTGGCCGCTCCTGATCGTCCTGTTCTCCTCGCTCCTGCCGGGCGAGCATCTCCGGCGGGCCCACATTGTCGGAGCGCTGCTCGGATTTGCGGGAGTCGTCGTGCTCATCGCCGGGCGCGGATCCCTCGATGCGCGGGCGGAAGACATTCCCGGCTATCTCTGCGCGGTCGTCGCCGCCTTCTTCTGGGCCAGCTACTCGGTTCTGTCCCGCCGCTTCGGCCAGGTGCCGACCGACGCGGTGGCCGGTTTCTGCCTAATGGCGGCCTTCCTGAGCCTCGTCTGCCACCTGATGTTCGAGACGACCGTCTGGCCCGAGACCTCCATGCAGTGGCTCGCGCTCGTGGCGCTCGGTCTCGGCCCGGTGGGCGGATCCTTCTATGTCTGGGACATCGGCATGAAGCGGGGCGACATCCGCCTGCTCGGCGTCGCCTCCTATGCGGCTCCCGTGCTCTCGACGCTGCTTCTCGTCCTTGCCGGTTATGCGGAGCCGTCGCTGACGCTCGCCGCCTCCTGCGGCCTGATCGTCCTCGGCGCCCTCGTCGCGACGCTTACGCCGAAGCGGGCGGCGGCGGCGGCATGACCCGGTGCGTGTAGCGATAGGCGTCCCCGAAGCCGAGGGACCGATAGAGGGAGCGGGCGACCTCGTTCTCCTCGCGGACCTGGAGATAGGCCGTATGGGCACCCTCCTGGTAGCCCCAGGCCATGAGGCTCGAGACCACGCGCCGCCCTAGACCGATGCCGCGCAACTCCGGCGAAACGACGATGTCGTAAAGGCCCACATAGCCCCGCTCCACCACGCCAAGTCCCCAGGCGACCGGCTTTTCGTCGAGATCGAGGGTCGCAAAGGCCGCCTTCTGGCGGATGCGGGAGACGATCTGCATCAGGGTCGAATCGTCGGCCTTATCGCCGCCATAGGATTCCGCGGCCTCCCGCACCCAGCGCTTGGTGACCTCGGCCTGGAGGCGCACCTCGGGATCGACGGCGCAGTCGCCCTCCCTGACGGGAACCACCATCACACAGGTGGCCTCGATCTCCTGGAAGCCGCGCTCGGCCAGGCGCTGATCCGCATCCGCCGCCTGCAGCCCGTTGAGGCGAAAGGTGGGGCGCACATTGGCCTCCACGAAACGCGCGATCATGGTGTCGAGGAGATCGTCGTCGAGGGCCGCGCCAGGCATGAGGGGCGTGGCGGAGTTGGCGCGCTTGGAATAGCCGTTGGCGAGCCGCAGGATCCAGCCGTCATAGGCCTGGTAGTCGAAGGACGGCCAGGCGTTCAGGAGCCGGCTTTCCAATCCGATGACGAGGCTCTGATCGCTCATGAGGCTCAAACGCTCCTGGTGTGCTCTCGCCTCATCAGAACCTGTTCTTCCATTCGCGCAAGGCCTGAAACACCTCGACAGGGCTCGCCCCCTCCTTCTGCACGGATTTCGCGAGCGCCGGCTCGCCTGCGCGCAGGAACGGATTGGTGGCCTTTTCCTGGCCGATGGTGCTCGGCACCAGGAAGCGGCCCTCGGCCTTCGCCCGTTCGGCTTCCGCCGCCCGCGCCTTGAGGGCTTCGTTGTCCGGATCGGCGGCGAGCGCGAAGCGGGCGTTCGAGAGCGTGTAGTCGTGGCCGCAATAGACCCGCGCCTCGTCGGGAAGAGCCGCCAGACGCTGGAGCGAGGCCCAGAACCCGGCATAGGTCCCCTCGAACATGCGCCCGCAGCCGAGAGTGAAGAGCGTGTCGCCCGCAAACAGAGCGCGATCGGCGGCGAACCAGTATGAGATGTGGTCTGCGCAATGGCCTGGCGTCTCCCACACATGCCCCTGGAGGTCACCGACCATCACCGTATCGCCCTCGCGAACGAAGGCGTCGGCGAGAGGCACCGCATCGCGGGCCTTCACGGGCGCGACCACCCGGCAGCCGGTGCGGCGCTTCAGGGGCTCGATCGCCTGCACGTGATCGGCATGGCGGTGCGTCACGATGATGTCGGACAATTGCCAGCCGGTTTCCGCGAGCGCCGCAAGGATCGGCCCCTCCTCCGGCGCGTCGATGGCCGCGCAGGCCCCCGTATTGGGATCCTGGATCAGGGCACCGATATTGTCGTCAAGACAACGAAAGACGTGGATTTGCGCGGACATGGCGGGCCCCTTTACTTGATGCGTCATGAGCTATCATGGGACAGTTCGGCCGGGAAACCAGATCTTGACTTGCAGCGGCTCTCGGGAAAGGGGCGGCCAGGCACGAGCGGACAGGGCATGAGTATAGACATCACCGATCTGCGCAGCTTCTACGCCAGCCCCTTGGGCGGCGTGACCTGCCGCTATGTGGGGCGGGCCATCGACAGCTTCTGGGGCCACCTGCACGGCCTGCGCGTGCTCGGCCTCGGCTATGCGCCCCCCTATCTCGCGGCGGTGCGGGAGGAATGCGAGCGCACCATCGCCTTCATGCCGGCGAGCCAGGGCGTCGTGAACTGGCCGAGCACCGGAGCTTCGGCGGCCGCTCTCGTCGACCCGCTGATGATGCCCCTGCCCGACGCCTCCATCGACCGGGTCCTGGTGGTGCATGCCCTGGAGACGGTGGAGAGCCCGAGCGATCTCCTGCACGAGATCTGGCGCATCCTGACTCCGGGCGGACGCATCATCATGGTGGTTCCCAACCGGCGCGGGTTGTGGGCGCGCATGGACACGACCCCCTTCGGCTACGGCCAGCCCTACAGCCGCTCCCAGCTCAAGAGCCTGATGCGCCAGACCTGGTTCTCGCCGGAGGGCTGGGCCGAGACCCTCTACATGCCGCCCCTGCGCAACCGCCTTCTGCTCCAGACCGGCCAGATCTGGGAGCGGATCGGCTCGGGCCTCTCCATGCCCGGCGCGGGACTTCACATCGTCGAGGCGACGAAGCAGCTCTATCGCCCCGGTGCGGTGCGCGTGGTCCGGCGCGCCAACCGCACGGTTCCCGTTTTTATTCCTGCTCCCGCCTCCTGCGTGGCGGAATGTCCTTGATTTCGCCGGGTTTTGGGGATCAAGGCGGGGCTCAGCTTGACTTGAGCCCCCTGAAACGCCAGTGTCCGCCCGCTCCGGCCAGGCCTGCAAGAGCCAGCGCCGGTTATCATTTTCCATAGAGTCTGATGCGCAGTTATCTCGATTTCGAAAAGCCTGTCGCCGAACTGGAAGCCAAGGTCGAGGAGCTCCGGGCGCTCGGTGAGAACCGGGACGCGGTCTCCATCGCGGACGACATCTCCCGGCTCGAGGCCAAGGCGGCCGACGCCCTGAAGGATCTCTACGGCAGGCTCACGCCCTGGCAGAAGACCCTGGTCGCGCGTCATCCGCAGCGCCCCCATTTCGTCGATTACTGCGCCGGGCTGATCACCGAATTCACGCCGCTGGCCGGCGACCGCAAGTTTGCGGAGGACGAGGCCATCGTCGGCGGCTTCGGCCGCTTCCGCGGCCAGCCCGTCTGCGTGCTGGGCCAGGAGAAGGGCCACAACACCGAAACCCGCATCCGGCACAATTTCGGCATGGCCCGCCCCGAGGGCTACCGCAAGGCCGTGCGCCTGATGGAAATGGCCGACCGCTTCGGCCTGCCGGTCATCTCCTTCGTGGACACCGCCGGCGCCTATCCCGGCATCGAGGCGGAGGAGCGCGGGCAGGCGGAGGCCATCGCCCGCTCGACAGAGACGCAGCTGGGACTCGGCGTCCCGAACGTCTCCGTGGTCATCGGCGAGGGCGGCTCCGGCGGCGCGATCGCCATCGCCACCGCCAACAAGGTTCTGATGCTGGAGCACGCAATCTACAGCGTGATCTCGCCGGAAGGCGCGGCTTCAATCCTCTGGCGCGACGCGGCCCGCGCCCAGGACGCCGCCACGAACATGAAGATCACCGCCCAGGACCTCCTGCGGCTCGGCATCATCGACGGCATCGTGACCGAGCCCGTGGGCGGCGCGCACCGGGACCCGCAGGCCACGATCCAGGCCGCCGGAAACGTCATCGAGGAAGCCCTCCACGATCTCGGCAATATGGGCCCCGCGGAACTGCGCGACCACCGGGCGGACAAGTTCCTCGCCATCGGGCGGAAGCTTTAAGCGCCCCCCTCGTGCGGACTGCCGATATGCCTCCCTCCCCTACGCGGGGAGGCGAGCAAGCCCGTCTTCAGCGGCCTAAGAGCGGGTCGGGTCTGGTGATCCGCTGGATGGAACCTCATTTCGCCACAATGGACGGACTTTTTACCTCCAATTAACTATGACTCTATTACGCGCCCGCTTGCGGTAAGGGGCGCTTAAGGCTAACGATTTAAGCATATAGGGGAACTGCTCGGCATGAGGCCGGGCAGATCAAAAACTGCGGGGTCCCCATGATGAAGCGTATCGCATTGGCCGCGAGCCTGGCGCTCGCGCTGGCCGCCTGCCAGAACGACCGTCTGGCCCAAGGCTCCACACGCCACCTTCAGCCGATCCCGGCCGCCACCATGGCGCTGATGTCGGCCAAGGGCATGTCCAAGGACGATCCCATCCTGGTCCGGGCCTACAAGAAGGAATCGGAGCTGGAAGTCTGGAAGCGCGGCGCCAACGGCAAGTACGCGCTCCTCAAGACCTATCCGATCTGCCGCTGGTCGGGCCAGCTCGGGCCCAAGCAGCGCGAGGGCGACCGCCAGGTGCCGGAGGGCTTCTACACGGTCAGTCCGGCCCAGATGAACCCGAACTCCTCCTACTACCTGTCCTTCGACACCGGCTATCCGAACGCCTATGACCGGTCCTTCGGCCGTACGGGCGGCGACATCATGGTCCACGGCTCGTGCTCCTCTCGCGGCTGCTTCGCGATGACGGACCAGAACGTCGCAGAGATCTACGCCATCGCCCGCGAGGCGCTCTCCGCAGGCCAGCGCGGCTTCCAGTTCCAGTCCTATCCCTTCCGGATGACCGCCGAGAACCTGGCCAAGCATCGCCTGGATCCGAACATCGCCTTCTGGAAGAACCTGAAGGAAGGCGCTGATACCTTCGAGGTCACGAAGGAAGAGCTGAGCGTGGCCGTGGTCAATAGGCGCTACCAGTTCAATATCGACGAGACCACTGCAACCGCCGTCGCGCAGAAGCAGCGCCAGGACGAGCAGCAGGTTGCCGAACTGGTCGCCAAGGGCGTGAAGCCGATCAAGCTCGTCTATCATGACGGCGACACTCACGATTCCTTCCGCACGGCGCTCGCCAACGTCACCGGCGTCAGCGACAAGAGGCTCGGCTATGTGAGCCGCACCGAGGGCATTGCGTCCGGCCCGCAGCAGATCGCCCTCGATGACAGCGGCCGGCCGAGGCCGGAAGCGCCGTCCACCGCGCTCGCCTTCGCTTCGCTGCAGGAGGTTCCAGCGGCGCCAACTCCCGAGGCACAGCCCGTTGCCCAGGCTCCGGCCGCCGCCCCGGTGGAAGAGGCCGCTCCCGCCCAGCAGGAGACGCCCTTCTACAAGCGGATGTTCAGCAGCGTCGGCGACCTGTTCCGCAGCTCGTCCCCGGCGGTCCAGCCCGCGCCGGAAGCCGTTCAGCTCGCTCCCGTTCCGCTCCCGCCCCAGCGCAGCGCCATTCCCCAGAAGCGAGCGCAGGCCGGCTCCGGCGTGAAGATGGTCTCGGCGAACTGAACCCCGCTAGAGCATCGTGCGGAAAAGTGGGTCCGGTTTTCCGCACGATGCTCTCATCCCAAGAGAAAGCATCGGATGGGATCCCAAAAGTGCGAGTCCACTTTTGGGTCCGATGCTTTAGCGACCTGACGTGAGAAACTCGCCAAATGGCGGGTTTTTTGTTGAGCATTTGTTTCCTGATCGAGGCGTATCCTACCGGCGCGATTGCCGTGCCCGCGACCCGAATCGGCGCTTTCCGGCAATCTTGAACCCTGTTAGGAGACCCTTGTCCCATGCGCCGACTCATTGCGATCACCTTGGGGCTCATGGCCCTGGTCGGCATCGGCTTTCTCGCGCTGAACCCGCAGATCCTGCAGAGCGCCTCCGACAGGGCCGTCAGAATCGTCGAATTCCTCAATCCGGAATGGGGAGCCCAGGTTCGCCTCGGCTCCTCCAAGCCTGTCTCGGACCTGTTGGCCGAGAAGGGGTTCCGCCTGGGCAGCCCCGCCTTCATCAGGATCTTCAAGCAGGAGAGCGAGCTCGAGCTCTGGCTTCTTCGCGGGGACCGCTTCGAGCTTTTCGAGACCTACCCGATCTGCACGTGGTCGGGCGAGATCGGCCCGAAGCTCGCGGAAGGCGACGGGCAGAGTCCCGAGGGCTTCTATGCCGTCGGACTCAAGCAGCTGAACCCGAACAGCAACTATTTCCGCGCCTTCAATCTTGGCTTTCCGAACGCCTATGACCGCACCTTCGGGCGGAGCGGGTCCTTCCTGATGGTCCATGGAGACTGCGTCTCCATCGGATGCTACGCCATGACCGACAGGGTCATCGGCGACATCTACACGGTTGTCGAGGCTGCGCTCCAGGCAGGACAGTCGGAGGTCCGCGTCCATGCCTTCCCGTTTCGCATGACGGACAAGGTCCTGGCCGAGAAGGACGGGCACCGTTGGGCGTCCTACTGGTCGAACCTCAAGGAAGGCTACGACTTCTTCGAGCGGACAAAGCAGCCGCCCAAGGCCTATGTGTGCAACGGACGCTACGCCTTCACGCCGTCGGCCACGGACCGGTGCGAGCCGATTGCCGCCTGGTGAAGCAAGCCACGGCTGCTATCTGCCCTGAAGCAAAAAAGCCCGGCGCGAGCCGGGCTTTTCGTTAGTGCGGGCGCTTGCCGCCTCAGGCGACGAACTGACCGTGGCAGTGCTTGAACTTCTTGCCCGAGCCGCAGGGGCAGGGCTCGTTGCGGCCCACGCGGCCCCATGTCGAGGGATCGTTCGGATCGCGGGACACCGTCGGCTCCGTCGTGGCCGCGGTCGCAGCAAAGCCGAGCGCCGAACCCGCGCCGAAGGCTGCGCCTTGCGGCATGTCCATCTCGTTCTCACCGGTGGCGGGGTCGAGATGCTGCGCATACATGGGCGGAAGCTCCGCGGGCTCCGGCTGCTGGAACACCACCTGGATGCGCATGAGTTGACCCGTCACCTGCTCGCGCAGATGCGTGATCATGGTGTTGAAGAGCTCGAAGGC
The DNA here is from genome assembly GCF_020866965.1 of Microvirga roseola. Classification (GTDB taxonomy): domain Bacteria; phylum Pseudomonadota; class Alphaproteobacteria; order Rhizobiales; family Beijerinckiaceae; genus Microvirga; species Microvirga roseola. The sequence continues at coordinate 24,658 of NZ_JAJATX010000002.1, read as the reverse complement.
CTCCGACTTGTACTCGTTCAGCGGATCGCGCTGGGCGAGGCCGCGCCAGCCGATGACCTGGCGCAGGTGGTCGAGGGTTACGAGGTGCTCGCGCCAGAGGTGGTCGAGGCTCTGAAGCAGGACCTGCTTCTCGACGTAGTTCATGACCTCGGGCGTGTTCTGCTCGATGCGCTGAGCATAGGACTCGTCGGCAGCCTTGGTGATGCGCTCGCGGATCTCCTCGTCGGCGATGCCCTCCTCCTTGGCCCAGTCCTCGATGGGCAGGTCAAGGTTGAGATAGTTCGCCACGCCCTCTTTGAGCCCGGCGACGTCCCACTGCTCCGCATAGGCGTTCTCGGGGATCGTCCGGGAGACCATGTCCTCGATCACGCCGTGGCGCATGTCGTCGATGGTCTCGCGCACGCTCTCTTCCGCCATGAACTCCTTGCGCTGCTCGAAGACGACCTTGCGCTGGTCGTTCATGACGTTGTCGTATTTCAGGATGTTCTTGCGGATGTCGAAGTTGCGCGCCTCGACCTTTGCCTGCGCCCGCTCGATGGCCTTGTTGATCCACGGGTGGACGATGGCCTCGCCCTCCTGCAGGCCGAGCTTCTGCAGCATTCCGTCCATGCGGTCGGAGCCGAAGATACGCATCAGGTCGTCCTGGAGGGACAGGTAGAACTTGGAGCGGCCGGGATCGCCCTGGCGGCCCGAGCGGCCGCGCAACTGGTTGTCGATACGCCGGGATTCATGGCGCTCGGTGCCGAGCACGTAGAGGCCGCCGGCGGCCAGCGCCTTCTCCTTGAAGGCCACCACCTCGTCCATGATTTCCTTCTCACGGCGGACGCGCTCCTCGCCCTCCACACCCTCGAGCTCGCGCTCGATGCGCATCTTGGCGTTACCGCCGAGCTGGATGTCGGTTCCGCGGCCCGCCATGTTGGTGGCGATCGTGATCGCGCCGGGCACGCCGGCCTGGGCCACGATGAAGGCCTCCTGCTCGTGGAAGCGGGCGTTGAGCACGGCGAAGTGCCTGGTGCCGCGGCCTGCGCGGGCATCGCGATAGAGCGGCTCCAGCGCCTGCGGGTTCTCGAAGTCGATGAGAGTATAGCCGTCCCTGATCAGCATCTCGGCCAACAGCTCCGACTTCTCGATGGAGGTCGTGCCGACCAGGATCGGCTGACCCTTGGCGGAGGAGGCCTCGATATCGCGGATGACCGCCTTGTAGCGCTCTTCCATCGTCCGATAGACCTCGTCGTCCTCGTCGATGCGGGAGACGGGGCGGTTCGTCGGGATCTCGACAACGTCGAGGTTGTAGATCTCCATGAACTCGTCGGCTTCCGTCGCCGCCGTGCCGGTCATGCCGCCAAGCTTGCTGTAGAGGCGGAAATAGTTCTGGAAGGTGATGGAGGCGAGCGTCTGGTTCTCCGGCTGGACCTGGACGTGCTCCTTGGCCTCGAGCGCCTGGTGCAGGCCTTCCGAATAGCGGCGGCCCGGCATCATGCGGCCGGTGAACTCGTCGATGATGACGACTTCGCCATTGCGGACGATGTAGTCCTTGTCGCGCTGGAACAGGGTGTGGGCCCTGAGCGCCTGGTTCATGTGATGAACGAGGGTGGCGTTCTGGGCGTCATAGAGATCGCCCTCCTTCAGGAGGCCCTCGGTGCGCAGGAGCTCCTCGATCTTCTCGGTGCCGGCCTCCGTGAGGGCCACGGAACGCTGCTTCTCGTCGAGCTCGTAATCGCTCTTGTCGAGGCGCGGGATGACCTTGTCGATGGCGTTGTAGAGGTCGGAACGGTCGTCGAGGGGGCCGGAGATGATGAGCGGCGTACGGGCCTCGTCGATGAGGATCGAGTCCACCTCGTCCACAATGGCGAAGTTGTGGCCCCGCTGGACCATCTGCGCCATCTCGTACTTCATGTTGTCGCGCAGATAGTCGAAGCCGTACTCGTTGTTCGTGCCGTAGGTGATGTCCGCCGCATAGGCCGCGGCGCGCTCGGAATCGTCGATCCCATGGACGATGACGCCGACCGAAAGGCCGAGGAAGCGGTAGATCTGGCCCATCCACTCGGAGTCGCGGCGGGCGAGGTAGTCGTTCACCGTGACCACGTGGACGCCCTTGCCAGCGAGCGCATTGAGATAGACGGGAAGCGTGGCCACCAGGGTCTTGCCCTCGCCGGTCCTCATTTCGGCGATGGAGCCCTCATGGAGCACCATGCCGCCGATGAGCTGCACGTCGAAGTGTCGTTGGCCGAGGGTGCGCTTGGCCGCCTCGCGAACGGTGGCGAAGGCGGGGATGAGGATGTCATCCAGGGTCTTGCCGGCTGCGAGCTGGGCCCTGAACTCGTCCGTGCGGGCCCGGAGCTGCTCGTCCGACAGGGCCTCGAGCTCGGCCTCCATCGCGTTGATAGCCGCTACCTTCGGCCGGTAGGACTTCAGCCGGCGATCGTTGACCGAGCCAAAGATTTTCTTCGCGAGAGAACCGAACATCGAAAGCCTTCAGAATTCCAGAATGCAGGAGAAAGCGGCGTGCGCCGCCTTATAGACCTAATTATGCCCGAGCGCATCTTAAAGGCTGTGCCCGAGTGGCGCAGCCGCCCTCCACAGGCTTGGTCCCTGGGAAGGCCCCGCAGGCGGGGGATGCTGTGGCATAAATATGCCATCTCTTGCAAACGTAAACAGGTCGGGCCATGTGATCGCTTCCATGCGTGAGCGCGCTCACGCTCACTGAGGAATTCACATGGTCCTATCGTCACCCGTCCGTAAGAGCCTTCTCGCCCTGGGCGTCGCCCTCCCCCTCGCCGCAGGCGCCGTCTTCGCTCAGACCACGCCTTCGACCACCCCTGCCGCTCCGGAATCCACCTCCGCGGTCGATCCCAGCAAGGTTGTCGCCCGGGTGAACGGGATCGAGATTACGGAAGGGGACCTCGACGTTGCGGCCGCCGATCCCGCCCTGCAGCTGCCCAACGTGCCCGAGGCCCAGAAGCGCGACCTGCTGATCGGCTACCTGGTCGACCTGAAGCTCGGCGCCCAGGCGGCCGAGAAGGCCAAGGTGCAGGACAGCGCCGACTTCGCCCGCAAGCTGGCCTATAACCGGGACAAGACCCTGCTCGACGAATACCTGGAGCAGCAGGCTCAGAAGGCCGTAACGCCTGAGGCCGCCCGCCAGCTCTACGAGGAGACGGTGAAGAGCATCACCCCCGAGCAGGAGGTCCGCGCCCGCCACATCCTCGTCGAGACCGAGGAGGAGGCCAAGAAGGCCGCAGCGCGCGTGAAGGGCGGCGAGGACTTCGCCAAGGTGGCCGCCGAGCTCTCCAAGGATCCCGGCTCCAAGACGGATGGCGGCGATCTCGGCTTCTTCACCAAGGACCGCATGGTCGAGGCCTTCGCAGAAGCCGCCTTCAAGATGGAGCCCGGCCAGGTCTCCGATCCGGTGAAGTCCCAGTTCGGCTGGCACGTGATCAAGGTCGAAGAGAAGCGCACCAAGCCCGTTCCGACCTTCGAGGAGACGAAGGACCAGGTGGAAACCTATCTCGGCCGCAAGGCGCAGCAGGACCTCATTATGAGCCTGCGCAAGGACGCCAAGATCGAGCGTCTCGACGACAAGGGCAATCTGGTTGAGCAGCCGAAGCAGCAGTAAGCTTTTTCAGGTTCGAAGAATGAGAAGGGCGGCCTCCGGGCCGCCCTTTTTCTTTTGACGCTGTGCGGCAGTGCCAGCAAGTCGCGCCGCTCCTTTCCCTCCCCGCTAGGAGAAGGGAGACGTTCAGCGTCACTTGTTCGTCCGGCCGACCTTCTTCGGATCGACACCGCCCTCGCGGGTGGTCTCGTTCTTCACGTCGCCCTGGAAGGTCGATCCGCCATCGAGATCGCGCGGGTCCTCGCCTGTCATGTAGGAACCCTTGGAGCGACCGATACCCGGATCGACGTTGAGATCGCTGCGCGGACGCTCTTCCGGTTTGGACTTGGGATGCTTGCCCGTCATATTCGCCTCCTTGGTTGCTTGAGGGGTCAACGGTACGGGACGGACCCTCGTTCCGCCTGTCGGAGCCGGCCTCCAGCAAAGCTTCCCCTTGACAAGAAGCCTTAAAGAACCGCAGGTCGCGGTTCCCAACGGCATCTTCACCCGCTCTTTCGAGTATCCGCATGTCCAAGACCGTGTCCCCGCTCGCGCCCAAGTCCTATCCGGCGCTTCCCGCCATCGAAGGCGTGAGGATCGCGACGGCGGAGGCGGGCATCCGCTATAAGAACCGCACAGACGTTCTCTATGTGGCGCTGGCGAAGGACACGACTGTGGCGGGCGTCTTCACACGCTCAAAATGCCCTTCGGCCCCGGTCGACTGGTGCCGCAAGAATCTCGCAAAGGGCGCGGCTCGGGCTCTGGTGGTAAATTCGGGCAACGCCAATGCCTTCACCGGCAAGAAGGGCGCCGAGGCCGTGAAGCTGACCGCGGACCTCGCCGCGGAGGCGGCGGGCTGCCGCGCCTCGCAGGTGTTCATCGCCTCGACCGGCGTCATCGGGGAGCCGCTCGATGCCACGAAGTTCGAAGGCGTTCTCCAGTCCTGCGAGAAGAAAGCAAAGTCCACCGCCTGGCTCGATGCGGCCAAGGCCATCATGACCACCGACACCTTCCCGAAGGTGGCGACCCGCACCGCCACCATCGGCGGGGTCGAGGTGACGATCAACGGCATCGCCAAGGGCGCAGGCATGATCGCCCCCGACATGGCGACCATGCTCTCCTTCATCTTCACGGACGCGCCGATTGCCGCCCCCGTGCTTCAGACCCTGCTGAAGAAGGGCGCCGACAAGAGCTTCAACTGCGTGACGGTGGACAGCGACACCTCCACCTCAGACACGCTTCTCTTCTTCGCGACGGGCGCGGCGGCGAGCCGCGGCGCGCCGGCGATCTCGCTGCCGAGCGACCGCCGCCTGAAGGAATTCCGCGCCGCGCTTGAAAACCTGCTCTGCGACCTCGCCCAGCAGGTCGCCCGCGACGGCGAGGGCGCGCGCAAGTTCGTGACCGTGAGGGTGACCGGCGCCACGGGCGCCACCTCCGCCAAGCGCATCGCCATGGCGATCGCCAATTCGCCGCTAGTGAAGACGGCGATTGCCGGCGAGGACGCCAACTGGGGCCGCGTGGTCATGGCTGTCGGCAAGGCCGGCGAGCCGGCCGAGCGCGACAAGCTCGCCATCTGGTTCGGCGACATCCGCGTCGCGGTGAAGGGCGCGCGGGACCCCGACTACGATGAGTCCAAAACCTCGGCCTACATGAAGGGCGACGAGATCACCGTCCGCGTAGATCTGGGACTGGGGCGCGGCGAGGCCACGGCCTGGACCTGCGATCTCACCAAGGCCTATGTCGAGATCAATGGGGATTACCGGAGCTGATCCGAAGACGGGTCAGGGAACGACGGTCACCTTCATCTTCGTGGTCACCCGCATCGGGCCGCCATACTGGTCGGTACCGATGATGGCATAGGTGAACTCGTCCGGCCCGCGATAGCCTGGCCTGGCAATGTAGTAGGGCATGAGGCCGCGAACGCCCACCACCCCGGCCTTCGGCTTTTGGACGATGACCGCCTCGGTAATCGCTCCCTGGATGCCATCGAGGCCGAAGCCGCAGCCCTTGCCTGCCTTCACGGTCATCACGCCGTCGATATTCGCCACATGCGAGTTGAAGTTCATGGGAGCGACGTTGCAGTCACTGGCCTGGGCCCCGAATGCGGTCAATGACAGGCCGGCGGCACCGGCCAGAACCATCAGCTTGTTGATTCTCATGATACGCTCCTGCAGGATTACACGACTCGAAACATAGTTGCGCCGCTGAAGCTAACGTAAGTTGTAGCTCCTGCAACCTCCCGGCGCTCCGCCATGTGCGCCATGGCACGAGTGTCCGTTCCGCCTTCCGAAGGCTGCTTGACGGGGAAGGTCGAACCAATGGCTTCGCGCCGGGTCCAAAGGCATCTATAGGGCTTCGCGTCAGAACCGACGCCCATTCATGGATTTAGCCCCTTGCCCCCTCTCAAGCTCACTCTCGTTGTCGCCGTGGCCCTGGTCGATCCCGACAACCGCATTCTCCTGGCCCAGCGCCCGGAAGGAAAGCAGCTGGCGGGCCTGTGGGAGTTTCCGGGCGGCAAGGCCGAGCCCGGCGAGAGGCCGGAGGAGACGCTGATCCGCGAATTGCGCGAGGAGCTCGGCATTACGGTCAAGGAACCCTGCCTCGCTCCCCTGACCTTCGCGAGCCACGCCTATGAGAGCTTCCATCTGCTCATGCCGCTTTATGTCTGCCGCCGCTGGGAGGGTTTCGTGCAGTCTCTCGAGGGGCAGGCCCTGACATGGGTGAAACCGCAGGAACTGCGCGCCTATCCGATGCCGCCTGCCGACGAGCCGCTGATCCCCTTCCTCGTCGATCTCCTCGGCCCCTGAATCCGATCATGACAGCTGCGACGACAGGGGCCGCAGCCTCCCCGCGGGCTCCCACCCCAGGCTTCGTACTTTCCAGCCTTCTCATCTGCTCGTTCCTCTGGGCGAGCGCGTTTCCGCTCATCAAGCTATCCGGGAACCTGAGCCCTTTCGTTCTCGCCGCCATGCGCGGTCTGATCGGCGCGGCCAGCCTCGCCGCCTGGTTCCTGCTCCAGCGCGGCAGCATCCTTCCGCAGGGCGGCGAGTGGCGGCACTGGCTTTTCCTGGGGGCGTTCAACGGCTGGCTTCCCAACGTGCTGCTCGCCTATGCGCTGACCCAGATCGCCACCGCTCCCGCCGCCATGATCCAGGCCTCGTCCCCGCTCATCGTCGCGGTCACGGCGCATCTCCTGTTCGCGGACGAGCGGCTGATCCCGCGGCGCTTTCTCGGCGTGCTCGTCGGCCTGACCGGCATGGCCATCCTCATCGGGCCCGCTGCCTTCCCTGACAGCGAGATCAGCACCACAGGCATGATCGCCATGGTGGCGGTCGCCTGCAGCTACGCCTCGGCCAATCTCTATGTCCGCACGATCAAGCAAGCGGACCCGGCGCGGCTGGCGCTCGGCCAGCAGATCTGCTCGGGGATTCCTGCGACCATCCTCGCCCTGACGCTCGCCGGCCCCTCGGCCTTCGCGCCGGTGCCCGAGAACATCGCGCCGCTGCTCGCCCTCGGCGTGATGTCCACCGCCCTGCCGATCCTGCTCTTCATGCATCTGATCCGCCGGGCGGGCCCGACGCGGGCCTCCATGGTCGGCTATCTCGCGCCGATCTGGGCGACCCTCCTGGCGGTGCTCTTCCTGGGCGAGCACATCGGCGGCCGCGAGATCCTCGGCGGCGCGGTGGTGCTGGCCGGCGTGGCGCTGGTCTCGTTTACGGGAAGGCTCCGGCGGGGCTGAGAGTCAGTCCGTGAACTCTTCGATGGCGTCGACCCTCTCGGGGTAGAAGGCCAGGTACTCCGCGATCCGCGCCATGGCCGGATAGGGCCGCTCATAGCTCCAGGCCGCATTCTCCCGGACGAGCCCACCTCCGTTGACGGTGAAGTAGGAGGCGTCCCCCTTGTAGGGACAATGGGTCCGGTGATCCGTCGGATCGAGGAGGTCCATGCGCACATCCTTGCGGGGAATGTACTGCACGGGCGGCAGCGAGGCCTCCTGAAGCGTCAGGGCCTCAGTCGTCTCCGCAACGATGAAGCCGCCGAGCATGACCCGGATGCGGTGCGGGTTCTGGGTGATGGTGATCGGGTGATCGGAGCCCGGCTCTTTCATGTGACGTCGCCTCCAGAGATCTCACCGAGGAGATAGAGCAGGCGGCGTCCGGCCCAAGAGGAATTCAGGAAGATTGGCCGTCCTCGGGACTGGGCGGCGTCTCCCCTTCCTTCACGCCAAGCGCATCCGCCAGGCGCATCTTGGCCGAACCAGGGCGCAGGGGCTTCTGCTGGCTTTCATGGGGGGTCCAGCCGGAGAGCCAGACGATCTCGAAGGTCGCCGGGATGCGCCCGTCCGGATCGGCGAAGCGCTCGGCATAGATTTCGGCTGCCCGCATCAGCGTCGCGCGTCTCAAGGGGGCTTTGCGGCGGTCGTTGAGGGCATTGGTCAGGCCCATCCGGCGCAGGTCCTGCATCAGGGCAAAGGGCGTGGCGTAGCGCACCCTCAAGGCCTCCGAATCCGTCACCGGCAGGGCGAAGCCCGCCCGCTGGAGCAGGCCGCCGATGTCGCGCAGGTCCGCGAAGGGCGCGACACGCGGGCTCACCCCGCCCTCAAGCTCCGCCTCGGCCTGGGTGAAGGACTGGCGCAGCTCGGTGAGGGTCGCACCGCCGAGCAGAGCCGCGATGAACAGCCCGTCGGGCTTCAGGGCGCGGCGGATCTGGACGAGCGCGCCGGGAAGGTCGTTCACCCCCTGGAGCGCGAGAACGGAGATCGCGAGGTCGAATTGCCCGCCCGCGAAAGGCAGGCGCTCCTCATCGCCCATGATGTTCCCCGGCTCCGGAACCGGCGACAGGCGGACCACCTCCTCGGCTCGCCCGCTCCGGCGCAGGGCCTCGACGGCGGCGGCGGTGGGCGTTCCGACATCGAGTGCCAGCGGAAAGGACCGCACCACCGTGGAGAGGCGCTCCTCCAGATCCTCCACCACACGGGTGAGGAGAAAGTCGGCATAGCCCTGGCTGAGCGCCCGGGACAGGCGGCGGCGAAGGAGGGAGCGGTCGAAGACGAGGGGCGTATTCATCAGGCGCTCGATATGGCGTGAGCCGCGCACCAAACCAAGGGCCAATCTGCCCCTCCGGCCGGAGAGATGCACAGGAGATCGCCGATCCGTTAAGCTTGGCTCCATGAGCGATCCCGTCGAGGCCTTGCCGACGAGTCTGAGCGCCCGCCTCCTTCGAGGAGTGCGGGAGGCAGGCCGCTGGGCGCTCGGAATCGTCTATCCGCCCTCCTGCATCGCCTGCCAGGCCGCGACCGGCGAGCCGCATGGGCTTTGCGCCGCCTGCTGGTCCGGCATCCGCTTCATCGAGCGGCCCTTCTGTGAGAGGCTGGGAACGCCCCTGGCCTATGATACCGGCGCCCCTCTCCTCTCGCCGCAGGCCATTGCCGAGCAGCCGGTCTTCGGCCGCGCCCGGGCGGTCGCCGAATACGACGGGACGGCGAGCCTCCTGGTCCACCGGCTCAAATACGCCGACCGGTTGGAGCTCGCCCGGGCCATGGGGACCATGATGACCCGTGCCGGAACGGAGCTCCTCCGGGAGGCCGACGTGATCGTCCCCGTGCCCCTCCACCGCTGGCGGCTCTGGCGACGCAGGTTCAATCAGGCCATGGCCTTGAGCCAGGTCGTCTCGCTGGAAAGCGGGATTCCCTGCGATCCCTTCCTCCTCGCCCGCGTGAAGTCCACCCGCCGCCAGGTCGGCCTCACCAAGGCTCAGCGGCAGGAGAACCTGCAGGGCGCCTTCCGGGTGCCCCAGGACGCCAAGGCGCGGCTTGCGGGCAGGCGCGTTCTCCTCATCGACGACGTGCTGACCACCGGATCGACGGCGAATGCGGCGTCGCGGGCCCTTTTGAGAGGCGGTGCGGCTTCGGTCGACGTTCTCGCCTTCGCGAGAGTTGTGACAGAGGCGTAAAGCTTCCTATATCCTGGTCTCTCAGGAGATGACCCGATGCCGCCCATCACGATTTATACGAAAAGCTGGTGCCCCTATTGCTCCGCTGCCAAGAAGCTGCTCGACGAGAAAGGCGCGGCCTTCATCGAGATCGACATCGAGGCCAAGCCCGAAGCCCGCGCCGAGATGATCCAGAAGGCCAATGGGCGCACCTCCGTGCCGCAGATCTTCATCGGCGAGAAGCATGTAGGCGGCTGCGACGACCTTTACGCCCTTGATGACAGGGGCCAGCTTGAGCCCTTATTGCAGGCCTGACGGAGATAGATCCCCATGACCCCGACCCGCTTTACCGCCGCCTGCATCCAGATGCGCTCCGGGCGCGACGTGCTGAGAAACCGCGACGACGCGGTGGCCCTCGTTCGCCAGGCTGCGACCCAGGGCGCACATTTCGCCCAGACGCCGGAGATGACCTCGCTGGTGTGCCGGGAGCGAGCCGAACTGTTCGACAAGGTCGGGCCGGAGGGCCAGGACCCGGTGCTCGCCTCCCTGCGTGAGGTGGCGCGCGAACGCGGCATCGTGGTCCAGATCGGCTCCATCGCCGTGAAGGACGGGGACAAGATTGCGAACCGCGCCTTCCTGATCGGGGCCGATGGCGAGATCGTCACATCCTACGATAAGATCCACCTTTACGATGTCGATCTGCCCAACGGCGAAAGCTGGCGGGAATCCGCCAGCTATACCGGCGGCGAGAGGGCGGTCCTCGCCGAGACGCCGTGGGGCCTGCTCGGCATCACCATCTGCTACGATGTGCGCTTTGCCGCCCTCTTCAGGGCGTTGGCCGAGAACGGCGCCTCGTTCCTTTCGGCCCCTGCGGCCTTCACGAAGCAGACGGGCGAGGCCCATTGGCATGTGCTTCACCGGGCCCGGGCCATCGAGACCGGTTCCTTCATGATCTCGGCCGCCCAGGGGGGCCTGCATGAGGACGGGCGCGAGACCTTCGGCCATTCGGTCATCATCGATCCCTGGGGCCGGGTCCTGGCCGAGGGCGGCACGGAGCCTGGCGTTTTTCTGGCCGAGATCGATCCGGCCCTCGTGACCGATGCCCGCAGCCGCATTCCCACCCTGAAGAATGCAAGGCCCTTCAAGGTCGAGACCGTGTCGGCGCCTCAGCCCCTGCGGCAGGCCTCATCGGCTTGAAATCCCGGCAAAAAGGTGCAGAACCCTGACCCCGTAAGGACATGATCAAGTACGCTTTGGCCTGCGAGCAGGCCCACGAGTTCGAGAGCTGGTTTCCGTCGAGCGATGCGTTCGAGACGCAGCGCAAGCGCGGCTTTGTAACCTGCCCATACTGCAACTCGGCCAAGGTCGAGAAGCAGATCATGGCGCCCTCCATCGCTCGCAAGGACAAGGATTCCGCGCCCGCCCGCCTGCCGGAGAGCCAACCCGTTGTGGTTCTCTCCGACAGGGAGCGGGAAATCCGCGCGGCCCTGAGGGCGCTTCGGGAGCACGTGATGAAGAACTCCGAGAACGTCGGCAAGGGCTTCGTCGAGGAAGCGCGCAAGATGCATTACGGCGAGGCGGAGGAGCGCTCGATCTACGGCGAGGCCGATCTGGCCGAGGCGCGGGCGCTTCTGGAAGAAGGCATCGACGTGCTTCCCCTGCCGGTCATTCCGGACGACCGGAATTAGTCACCTCCATGCTCACGGAGGATGTGGCCCCACAGACCCGAACGCTTGCCTCTGGCGAGGCTCTTTTTCGACAAGGCGACCTCACGGCGGGCATGTTTCGGATCGAAAGCGGGGCAATTCGATTGGAACGGTCTACCTATGACGGACGCAAGGTGGTCCTTCATACGTCCCGGACGGGCCAGTTCATCGCTGAGGCGTCGCTGTTCTCGGACATCTATCATTGCGATGCCATCGCCATCGAAGACTCCCTTGTGCGCTGCTACTCCAAGGGAGCGGTTCTAGAGGCGGTCCGGCAGAACCCGACCGGCGCCACATCCCTTCTCGCCGGAATGGCGCGACAGCTCCAGAACCTGCGCCATCAGCTCGAACTCCGCAGTGTGCGCTCGGCCCGCGACAGGCTCCTGTTGCTGCTCGAGTCCCGCGCCGAGGCGGACGGATCGGTCCGCCTCCCGCCCCGGATTCAGGATCTCGCCTTCGAGTTGGGTCTGAGCCGCGAAGCGATCTACCGCGTCTTGGCCGGACTGGAACGAGAGCGCATCATCGAACGTACGCACTCGACCATCCGCCTGCTGAAGCCGCGCGGTTTATGATCGCAATCATACGTTCGCGAGAAAGGCGGACATAAAAGGGGCCTCCGGTGAAAGGATCTCCCATGCGCACATTCGTTCCAGTCACGCTCGTCGCTCTATTGCTCGGCGGGACCGCCCTCGCCCAACACCATCCGGGGGGTCACTCTCCTTATGCGGAAATCTCGCAGCGCTCGATCAAGGCCCTGTCAGAACAGCAGATCGCCGATTTGAGGAACGGCCGCGGCATGGGCCTTGCGCTTGCGGCCGAGCTGAACGGCTACCCCGGCCCCCTTCATGTGATCGAACATGCCGATGCGCTCGACCTTTCGGCCGCCCAGAGGAACCGCATGGAGGGGCTTCATGCCGAGATGAAGGCGGAAACAGTCGCGATTGGGCTGCGCCTGATCGAGCAGGAGCAGGATCTGGACCGGCTCTTTGCAAGCAAGACAGTGACCGAAAGCGCCCTCGATGAAGCCACTGCCAGGATCGGCGAAACCCAAGCGAGGCTAAGGGGCGCCCACCTCAAATACCACCTCTCAACTAGGAATATTCTCGCTCCAGAGCAGGTTGAGACCTATAATGCGCTTCGCGGGTATCGTGCCCGCTAAAGCATCGGACCCAAAAGTGGATTTGCACTTTTGGGATCCCATCCGATGCTTTCTCTTATGATGAGAGCATCGTTGGTGTGCGGAAAACCGGGTCCACTTTTCCGCACGATGCTCTAGGCAGGAACCGGTGCGCGGCGAACCCGTTTCGACGCAGCCTTCAAGCTGTGTTGGATTATTCATGGCAGTCTTTTTCACCAGCGACACCCATTTCGGCGATGCCAGGGTGCTGCGGATCGATAAACGTCCGTTCAGCACCATTCCCGAACACGACGAGGCGCTGATCGCCAACTGGAACGAGACCGTCTCGGCGAACGACGAGGTCTGGCACCTGGGCGATTTCGCCCTGCATGTTCGCCCGGAGCGCATCGACGAGCTTCTGGGACAGCTCAACGGCCGCAAGCACCTGATCACCGGCAACAACGACGGACCGGCAACCCTGGCCGCGAGGGGCTGGGAAAGCGTGCAGGCCTATGCGGAACTGAGCGTCGACGGGCATGCCGTCGTCATGTGCCACTATGCCTTTCGCACCTGGAAGAACATGGGCCGCGGCTGGATCGACCTCCACGGCCACAGCCACGGCAAGCTGAAGCCCCAGACGCGGCAATATGATGTGGGCGTCGACGCCTGGGATTACCGGCCCATCACCCTTGAAACGATCCTGGGCACGAAGCGGCGGCGTCAGCCTCGCGAGGCCCGCAGCATGTAATTGACGGCCGTGTCCTCGGAGAGGGACCATTCGTCCCTCAAGGGGTTGTAGGCCACGCCCTCAAGATTGTCGACGGCGAACCCTGTCGCCTCGATGGCGGAGGTCAGCTCCTCCGGCGTCATGAACTTTTCCCATTCATGGGTGCCTTTCGGCAGCCAGCCGAGGACGTACTCCGCCCCCACGATGGCGAAGGCGAAGGAGCGCAGGGTCCGGTTGATGGTGGCCATGACGAGAGTTCCGCCCGGCTTCACGGCCTTGACACAGGTGCTCACGAAGGCCTGCACGTCGGCCACATGCTCCACCACCTCCATGGCGAGCACGATGTCGAAGGTTTCGCCCCGTGCGACCACGGCCTCGACCGTCTCGTTCCGGTAATCGACGGCCACGCCCGCCCGTTCCGCATGGAGCTTTGCGACCGAGATGTTGGTGGGAGCCGGATCCAGCCCCGTGACCCTGGCGCCGAGCCGGGCCAGCGGTTCCGAGAGCACGCCGCCGCCGCAGCCGACATCCAGGATGCTCAAGCCTTCGAGGGAGCGGGCCGAGCGCGGGTCGCGCCCGAAGCGGCGGCAGGCCTCGTCCCGGATGTAGGCGAGGCGAACGGGATTGAACTTGTGCAGGACCTTCATGGGGCCCTTCGGGTCCCACCAGGTGTCCGCGATCTTTTCGAATCGGGCGACCTCGGCCGGGTCGATGGTCGTGGATGCGCCGTCGGTCATGGGTTCCTGATTCCTTAGACGAAGAAATGATTTCCGCGCGTTGACAGCGCGAGGCCCTACCGTCATGTATACGCGCCTTTCGCACGGCGAAGGGCAAAAATTTCCCTGACCCTTAACGGCCTTCTTCGCCCATGCCCCGTCTCGTCATGAAGTTCGGCGGTACGTCCGTCGCCACGGTAGAACGCATCCGCAATGTGGCGCGGCACGTCAAACGCGAGGTCGAGGCCGGCTATGACGTGGCCGTGGTGGTCTCCGCCATGGCCGGCAAGACGAACGAGCTCGTCGGCTGGGTCAAGGAGGCCTCCGCCCTCTACGATTCCAAGGAATACGACGTGGTCGTCGCCTCCGGCGAGCAGGTGACGTCGGGCCTTCTCGCCATCGCTCTGCAGGAAATGGGACTCAAGGCCCGCTCCTGGCAGGGATGGCAGATTCCGATCATGACCTCGGAAGCCCACGGTGCGGCGCGAATCGCCGCCATTGACGGCACCGGGATCATGAAGGGCTTCACGGACAACAAGGAAGTGGCGGTCGTCTCCGGCTTCCAGGGCATCCACCAGCCCACCCAGCGCGTCACGACCCTGGGGCGCGGCGGCTCCGATACGAGCGCCGTGGCGCTCGCCGCCGCCATCCAGGCGGAACGCTGCGACATCTACACGGACGTGGACGGCGTCTATACCACCGATCCGCGCATCGTGCCCAAGGCGCAGCGACTGGATAGGGTCTCCTACGAGGAAATGCTGGAAATGGCCTCGCTGGGCGCCAAGGTGCTCCAGGTGCGCTCGGTCGAGCTCGCCATGATGTACCGGGTGCCCACCTACGTGCGCTCCAGCTTCGACGATCCAGCCGATCCCAAGCTCGGCACCCTCATCTGCGACGAGGAAGACATCATGGAACAGCAGGTTGTCACGGGCATCGCCTATTCCCGCGACGAGGCTCAGATTACGCTGCGTGACATTGCGGATAAGCCGGGCATCGCCGCGTCGATCTTCGTGCCCCTGGCCGAGGCCAACGTGAACGTGGACATGATCATCCAGGTCGTGTCCGACAATGCCGCCACCACGGACCTGACCTTTACGGTCCCCGCAGCCGACTACGAGCGCGCCTGCGCCGTGCTCAACGCCCACAAGGACGAGATCCAGTTCCAGGACCTCCAGGGGGCCACCGACGTGGTGAAGGTCTCCGCCATCGGCGTCGGCATGCGCAGCCACGCGGGCGTCGCGGCCAAGGCCTTCAAGGCTCTGGCCGACAAAGGCATCAACATTCGCGCGATCACCACCTCTGAGATTAAATTCTCAGTGCTCATCGACTCGGCCTATACGGAGCTTGCAGTTCGCACGCTCCACTCGCTATACGGCCTTGATAAGGCCTGATTGACGATCTGTCAGTGAGGCTGCGAGACTTGAAGTAACGCCGCCGGTTCGCCCGTCGGCCCGAGAAGGACGGGAACTGTAAAGCTCATGCCTAGCGCTCCCGGCGGTCCGCGCCTTCTGCTGCGCCGCCTCCGCGAGATCATGGCGGAGCCGGTCGGAGCGCAGGACCGCCTCGATAAGATCGTGATCCTCATCGCTGCCAACATGGTGGCGGAGGTGTGCTCCGTCTACGTGATGCGCGGCGACGGGGTGCTGGAGCTGTTCGCGACCGAGGGCCTGAACCGGGAAGCCGTCCACCTCACCACCATGCGCGCAGGCGAGGGCCTCGTGGGCCTGATCGCCTCGACGGCGGAGCCCCTGGCCCTGTCGGACGCCCAAACCCACCCGGCCTTCTCCTACAAGCCGGAAACGGGCGAAGAGATCTACCACGCCTTCCTCGGCGTGCCGCTGCTCAGGGCCGGCAATACGCTGGGCGTCCTCGTCGTCCAGAACCGCACCTACCGGGTCTATACGGAAGAGGAGATCGAGGCGCTCCAGACCACGTCGATGGTCCTGGCCGAGATGCTCGCCACGGGCGAATTGCAGGCCCTGGCGCCGGTGGAGACCGGCATCGCGCTGCGCCGCCCGGTCTATCAGAAGGGCATTGCACTCGCCGATGGCGTGGGCCTCGGCCACGTGGTGCTCCATGAACCGCGCGTGGTGGTCAAGAACCTCATCGCCGAGAACATCGATGCGGAGCTGCAGCGCCTGGAAGCGGCCATCGCCGAGGTTCGCGCCTCCATCGACGAACTGATCGAGCGCGGCGATGTGGCCCATCACGGCGAGCACCGGGAGGTCCTGGAGACCTTCCGCATGTTCGCCCACGATCAAGGCTGGCTGCGGCGCATGCGCGAGGCGGTGACATCGGGCCTGACGGCGGAAGCAGCCGTGGAGCGCGTTCAGTCCGACAACCGCGCCCGCATGCTGCGCCAGACCGATCCCTATCTGCGTGAGCGCCTGCACGACCTCGACGATCTCGCCAATCGCCTGCTCTATCGCCTTGTCGGGCGGAACATGGCGGACGAGCGCGGCTCCCTGCCGGACAACGCCATCATCGTGGCCCGCTCCATGGGCCCTGCGGCTCTCCTGGACTATGACCGCTCCCGCCTGCGCGGCCTCGTGCTCGAGGAGGGCGGACCGACGAGCCACATCGCCATCGTGGCGCGAGCCCTCGGCATTCCCGCCGTCGGTGAGGTGGCGAACGCCACCTCCCTGACGGAACCGGGCGACGCGATTATCGTCGACGGCGCGGCCGGCGAGGTGCAGATTCGCCCCAGTTCCGACGTCGAGGCGGCCTATGCGGAGAAGGCGCGGCTTCGCGCCAAGCGCCAGGAGCAGTATCTCAAGCTCCGCGACGTGCCCTCCGTCACCAAGGACGGGGTTCCGATCACGCTCCAGCTCAATGCGGGTCTTCTGGTCGATCTGCCGCATCTGGCCGAAACGGGAGCTGCCGGCGTCGGCCTCTTCCGCACCGAATTGCAGTTCATGATCGCGGAACGGATGCCTTCCGCCTCCGAGCAGCAGGCGCTCTACAGCGCTGTCTTCGCAGAGGCCGGCGACCGGCCCGTGACCTTCCGCACCCTCGATATCGGCGGCGACAAGATCCTCCCCTACATGCAGTCCGTCGAGGAGGAGAACCCAGCCCTCGGATGGCGCGCCATCCGCATCGGCCTCGACCGGCCGGGGCTGCTCAGGGCGCAAATCCGCGCATTGCTCAGGGCCGCCGGCGACCGCCCCCTGAAAATCATGTTCCCGATGGTGGCGACCTGCGACGAGTTCGAGCGCGCCAAGCAGTTCGTGGAGCGGGAGAAGAACCATCTCTCCCACCATGGCCATCGGCTGCCCTCCGATCTGAAGCTGGGCGTGATGCTGGAGGTTCCTTCGCTCCTCTTCCAGCTCAAGGAGATCTGCGAGAGCGCCGATTTCCTCTCCATCGGCTCCAATGACCTGATGCAGTTCCTCTTCGCCGTCGACCGGGAGAACCGGCGCGTGGCGGACCGCTTCGATCCGCTGAGCGCGCCGATGCTGCGGGCGTTGAGCCTCGTGGCGGAACAGGCGGTGAAGACGAACTGCGAGGTGACTATTTGCGGCGAGATCGGCGGGCGCCCGCTCGAGGCCATGGCCCTGATCGGCCTCGGCTTCCGCTCGCTTTCCATGTCCCCGGCCTCCATCGGCCCGGTCAAGGCGATGCTGCTCGCCCTCGAGGTCGGGCAGATCGGCGCCTTCCTGCGCAACGAGCTCGATCATGCCGGGGGCGGCGAAACGCTGCGCCCGAAGCTCGCCCACTTTGCGGAAACCCATGGTATTCCGGTCTGATGTCGCTCGCCCCTCCCTCTGAACGTCTGAACGCCATTCTCGCTCGCCATGACATCATCACGGCGACCCTCAATGCCGGTCCCGATCCGGAGACCTTCGTCGCGCTCTCCCGCGAGCTGTCCGAGCTCGACGGTGTGGTGGAGGCGATCCGCGCCTATCGCGCCATGGAGGAGAACCTGGAGGGGCTCAAGGCTCTGATCGAGGACCCCTCTACCGATGCCGAGATGCGCTCGCTCGCAGAGGACGAGCTGCCCCAGGCCCGTGAGGACCTGGAGAAGGCGGCCCAGAACTTGCGCATCATGCTGCTGCCCAAGGACGAGGCGGACGAGAAGAGCGCAATCCTCGAAATCCGCGCCGGTACGGGCGGCGACGAGGCGGCGCTTTTCGCCGGCGATCTGCTTCGCATGTACACCCGCTATGCGGACCTGAAGGGCTGGAAGGTCGAGATCGTCTCCGAGAGCGAGGGCACGGCCGGGGGCTACAAGGAAGTGGTGGCCGAAGTGAAGGGACGCAGCGTCTTCGCGCGCCTCAAGTTCGAGAGCGGCGTCCATCGGGTCCAGCGTGTGCCGGATACGGAGACCCAGGGGCGCATTCACACTTCCGCCGCCACCGTCGCCGTGCTGCCCGAGGCGGAAGACGTGGACATCGTCATCAACGATGCGGACCTGAAGATCGAGACCATGCGGGCCCAGGGCGCGGGCGGTCAGCACGTCAACAAGACCGAGTCGGCGATCCGCATCACGCATCTTCCCACCGGCACCGTGGTCTTCGTGCAGGACGAGCGCTCGCAGCACAAGAATCGCGCCCGGGCCTTCGCGCTCCTGCGCGCCCGCCTCTACGACGCCGAGCGCACGGCCAAGGACGCCGCCCGCGCCGCCGACCGCAAGTCGCAGGTGGGCTCGGGCGACCGTTCGGAGCGCATCCGCACCTACAACTTCCCGCAAGGTCGTGTGACGGACCACCGGATCAACCTGACCCTCTACAAGCTCGAAGAGGTGATCGCCGGCAATGCTCTCGACGAGCTGATCGACGCCCTCGTGACCGAGCATCAGGCCGCCCAGCTCGCGGATCAGGACCAGGCGGCATGAGCGAAGGCAAGATCGAGGGATTAAGCCATATCACGCTTATCACCCGCGATCTCGAGCGCATGAGCGCTATCGTCGAACAAGTGCTCGACGGGAGGCAGATCTACTCTTCGGGTGAGGACACCTTCTCCCTCTCCCGAGAAAAGTTCATTGACGTGGGCGGCCTCTGGATCGCCGTGATGGAGGGCGAGAGCCTCCCTACCCGCACCTACAACCACATCGCCTTCAAGATCCCCGCTTCGGCCATCGACGAGTACCGGGCACGGATCGAGGGGCTCGGCCTGGAACTGCGCGAGTCCCGCCCCCGGGTCGAGGGCGAGGGCCACTCGCTCTACTTCTACGACGAGGATAACCACCTGTTCGAGCTGCATACCGGCACGCTGGAGGAGCGGCTGGCGCGATACGGACGAGGCGTGAAGGAGTGAGCGCACCTCCGACCCACTCGCAAGCGCTGCGGGACCTCCGCCAGACCCTTGCGCAGGCAGGCTTCGAGACAGCCGCGCTCGATGCGCGGCTGCTACTGCTTTCTGCGACCGGTATCGCCGCAACGGATCTCGTCATCCGCCCCGACGAGCCTCTGACACCCGGTCAGGCCGCAACCCTGGCCGATTTCGTACGCCGCCGCCTAGCCCATGAGCCGGTGGCCCGGATCATAGGCGAGCGGGAATTCTGGGGCCTGCCCTTCGCCCTCTCGCCCGAGACCCTGGTGCCCCGGCCGGACACGGAAACCGTGGTTGAGACGACCCTGAAGCTGCTTCCGGACCGGCAGGCTCCGTTGAGGCTCGTGGATTTCGGCACCGGGTCCGGCTGCCTCCTGGTCGCCCTCCTCCACGAGCTGCCGCAGGCGACGGGTCTCGGGATCGACCTCTCCTTTGGAGCCCTTGTCACGGCGCGCCGGAATGCGCATGCCAACGGGGTCGGCGAGCGGAGCCGTTTCGCTGTCTCCCGCTGGGCTGAGGCCGTCAGGGGGCCCTTCGACCTCATCGTCTCGAACCCGCCCTATATCGCCTCCGATGTCATCCCGACCCTCGACCGGGAGGTGCGGGAGCACGATCCGTTGCTCGCCCTCGACGGCGGCCCGGACGGGCTTGCTCCCTACCGGATCCTGCTCCGGGAAGCCCGGCGGCTCCTTGTTTCCGGCGGGCTCATGGCCCTTGAGATCGGCTATGACCAGGGGGAGGCGCTGAAGGCGCTGGCGGAAGCCGAGAGCCTTGAAATTCTCGACCTCGCGCACGATCTATCAGGTCATCCCCGATGCATCGCCCTCAGGCGCATGTGACCTGAACGACAGTTGTTTCTGTCTTAAGGCGGGAGAAAAGCTGAAATATCGCTTGTTGGACCGGGAGGAACCCGCTAGATTCGGGTCAGACATCGTCCTCGGTCTCAACAAATCGGCGACTTCCATCGGGGGAGAATGCCGGAAGACCAAACGATATCCATCGCGCATCAGGCAGGGGCTTTCGAACAGCCGGGCGCGATCACCTGAACCCGACACTGAAGGACAGCCAAGCCTTTGAAAGCTATGGCTTAACGACAGACGGTTGCCACGCGAACGGTGGGCGCTGAGCCCGTTCGGCGAATATTTGGCTTGCATATCGCGTGGGCTTGAAGAACCAGCGAGGCTCGTAGAGCAAAGATGAGACCAGGACAGAACAGGCGTATGCGCGGTCGCAACCGCAACAACAATAGCAAGGGCCCCAATCCCTTGACGAAGAGCTACGAGTCGAACGGCCCGGACGTGAAGATCCGCGGCACGGCTCAGCATATCGCCGAGAAATACAGCCAGCTGGCCCGCGATGCGCTGTCCAGTGGCGACCCGGTGGCGGCCGAGAACTATTTCCAGCACGCCGAGCACTATTTCCGCATCATCGCCGCCGCCCAGGAGCAGCTGCGCGAGCAGTATGGCTACCAGCAGCGCCCCTTCGACGAGGATGGCGAGGACGAGGGCTTCCAGGGCGACCGCCCGGCCTTCGGCAACGGCGAGGACCTGGATCCCGGCTCCCAGCCGCAGCCTTACGAGGGCCGCGGCGAGGGTGAGCGCCCTGCCCGCTTCGAGCGTGGCGAGCGCCAGGACCGGGGTGACCGCCAGGATCGTGGGGATCGGCAGGAGCGCGGAGACCGTCAGGACCGTCGCGAGCGCTTCCAGCGCGATCGTGGTCCGCGCCAGGATTTCCAGCGCGACGACCAGCCTGCCGAGGCCCGTAGCGAGGGCGAACGCCCCGCCCGCTTCGAGCGTGGGGACCGTCCGGAGCGCCGCGAGCGCTTCCAGCGTGACCGCCGCCGCGATGAGGCCGAGGCCTCCGATGCGGGCAGCCTGCCCGCCTTCCTGACGAACCCGGTGCGTGCGCCCGTGGCCGTCGAGGAGCAGGTTTCAGCTCCGGCCGCGGATCTCGGCAGTGAGAGCGCGGAAGAGCGTCCGCGCCGCCGCCGCCGCACCCGCAAGGATATGGTCGAGGGAGCCGGCGAGGATGCCGGTTTCACTCCGGAGAACGCCGAGACCCCGGCCGCAGAGTAAGACGGCAGTTAGCGACAGGAAAAGGGAGAGCTTGGCTCTCCCTTTTTTGTTGTCCAAGCCAAATCGAATAAGAATTTATACTTAATATCGATGCATATAGGTTAACGGCCAAGCTTCCCTACCGATCGGGTGTGCCATGGCCAGACCAAGCTCGCGTTTCATCGTGCTTCCCTCCCAACCGCCCCTGGAGCAGGACTCCATCGGCACCTCGCAAAGCTTGGAGAATACGAGCGTCATCGTCGCCCCTGCCCGTCTGGCAGCCGGGGCCACCAATGCTCTGACCCTGTCCGGCTCCTCCAGGGCGGACCGCCTTATCGGCACCTCCCGTAATGACACGCTCACAGGCCTCGGCGGCAGCGACTTCCTCGACGCCGGGAAAGGACGCGACCGCATGACGGGCGGCTCCGGCAACGACACCTATGTCGTGGACAACAAGCGCGACAAGGTAATCGAGCGTTCCAGGGGAGGCACGGACACGATCAAGGCTTCCGTCAGTTGGACCCTGGGCTCCCATGTCGAGAAGCTCACCCTGACCGGCCGCTCGAAACTTAAGGGGACCGGCAACAGCCTCAGCAACACGATTACCGGCAACAGCAAGAACAACACCCTCGACGGCAAGAAAGGCGCCGACAAGCTCATCGGCGGCAAGGGCCACGACACCTACATTGTCGACACCGCCAAGGACCGGATCACCGAGAAATCCGGTCAGGGCACCGATACCGTCCGCGCCTCGGTCAACCACACCTTGGGATCGCATGTCGAGAAGCTGGTTCTCACAGGCAGCGCCAGCAACGGGGTCGGCAACACACTGGGCAACACCATCACAGACAATGGCCGGGCTAACTACCTGAACGGCCAAGCGGGTAATGACCGGCTCTACGGCGGGGCCGGTAACGATACGCTTCTCGGCGGGACCGGTGCGGACATCATGGTGGGCAGTTCAGGCAACGACGTCTACTTCGTCGACCATGCCGGCGACGTGGTGGCCGAGGGAGCGGTCAGTGGCACGGATACTGTGTGGTCCTCGATCAGCCATGTGCTGGGTGCTTATGTAGAGAACCTCGTGCTGACCGGCCGTGCGCTGTCCGGCACCGGCAATGCCCAGATCAACCGCATCACCGGCAATGCGGGCCACAACACCCTTGATGGCGGTGCCGGCGCCGATATCCTCGTCGGCGGCTCCGGCAACGACGTCTATGTCGTCGATGAGACCGGTGATCAGGTCGTTGAAGCAGAGGGTGGTGGCACTGATACAGTGCGCGCCGCGATCGACTACACGCTAGGTTCAAGCCTGGAACATCTGGTGCTGACCGGGGCGGCCGTCGAAGGCACCGGCAACGGCCTCGACAACGCCATCGCCGACAATGCCCGGGCGAATACCCTCAAGGGTGAGGCCGGGAATGACACGCTCGACGGCGGCGAGGGCGCGGATGTCCTCCAGGGAGGCGAGGGCGACGACCTCTACCTCATCGATGATGCGAACGACGAGATCCTGGAGACTTTCGACGGTGGAAGTGACAGCGTTGAGGCTTCCATTGATCACGTGCTCGGCGACAACATTGAGCGCCTGACGCTCGTCGGCGCGGCCTTGGTCGGCACAGGCAATGCCCACGACAACGCGCTCGTCGGGAACGCCCTCGGGAACAGCCTCGCGGGAGGAGAAGGCAACGACACGCTCAACGGCGGGGAAGGGGCCGATACGCTCGCGGGCGGCAACGATGACGACACCTACCTCATCGGCGATACTGACGGACACGATGTGATTGTGGAAAGTGCCGACGCCGGACACGATACGGTCCAGGCCACCATCGACTATACGATCGGCGACCATGTAGAGCACCTTGTGTTACTCCGCGACGCCACTGCCGGCACGGGCAATGCCCAGAACAACCGCATCACCGGGAACACGTTTCTTGCTAGCAGCCTCTCGGGCGCAGGTGGCGACGACACGCTCGAAGGCGGCTTAGGCGACGATACGCTCATCGGTGGCACCGGCCGGGACTCCCTCGTCGGCGGCGTCGGCAACGGTGTCTACGTGATCGACGGGGATGCCGACGACATCATCGACGAGCAGGGCGGCGACGAGGACATCGATACGGTCCGGACAACGCTTCGAAACTATACCGTTGGCGCCCGGATCGAGAATCTCGTCATCCAGAATGACAGCGAGGACAATATCGCGAATGGCAACGATCTTGCCAACGATATCACGACCAGCAGCAAAAACGATGTTCTTGTCGGCGGTGCAGGCAACGACACCCTGCGCGGCGGCCTTGGCGACGACAGCTACCACATCCATGGGGGCGACGGCGACGATGTAGTGATTGAGGCCGAGAATGCAGGACGCGACCGCGTTTACGCCAGGATCGATTACGTGCTTCCGGAGAATGTGGAAGAACTCATCCTTGAGACACTGGATGGATCGGGGCTCCAGGGCACAGGCAACGGCCTCGACAATACCCTGGCCGGGGGACAGGGGAACGACACCCTCTATGGTGGCGACGGCAACGATTATCTCAGGGGCAGCGTCGCCCTCGGCAACTCGGGCCGCGATAGCCTTGTCGGCGGCGACGGCGATGACACTTACACGGTTGATCGCGACGACGAAGTGGTGGTCGAAATGGCCGACGAAGGGACGGACCTCGTCCGGTCGGGGGCCGCGAACTTCACGCTCCCGGACCATGTCGAGAACCTGACCCTCATTGGTACCTCGGACAACAACGGGTACGGCAACGTCCTGACCGGCAATTCCGGCTGCAACATCCTGGAAGGGAAGAACGGCAACGACACCCTCGACGGCGGGGGTGGGAATGACGACTTGCGCGGCGGGCTCGGCGATGATGTCTACGTCATCGACAGCAGCGATTGGCTGACCGAGAACATCGATCAGGGCACGGATACGGTCCGGGCGAGCTTCACCTATACTCTGCGCGAAAACTTCGAGAATCTCGAACTCACCGGCATCGGGAATATCGACGGCACGGGCAATGACGCGAACAACCGCATCATCGGAAACAGCGGGGATAACATCCTGAACGGCATGAGGGGAACGGACACCCTGATCGGAGGGGCCGGCAACGATGTCTATACCATTGAGAGTCCGGACGAGGTCATCATCGAAACGTGGGGGATCGATACCCTGCGTGCGGGATATAATTTTGGCACCTACGATCCGCAAAACGGGCTAACCCGGACGTTCTTCCTTCACGACGGCATCGAGAACTTAACCCTGACCGGAGGCACCGAGGTTGGTGTTGGCAATGAACTCAACAATTACATTCTGGGGAACGACGCGAACAATGTCCTCGATGGCATTGGCTCCTACTCCTCCAGAGACACGCTCAATGGAGGTGGAGGGAACGACATTCTGTACGGATCCGAAGGTCCAACCACCTTCGAGTTTAGCAGCCGCTTTGGCACGGACCGGATTATCGGCTTCGGTTGGAACCCGAATCCCAATGACCTGAACCGCATCGACCTCAGTGCCTGTTTGAGAATGTCGCAGAGGGTCGGATTGGGGTAA
>NZ_JAJATX010000196.1 GCF_020866965.1 Microvirga roseola | reverse complement strand
TGCGGCCTACGCCTACAACTTCCTCCGGACCCATGGGGCTCCGGCGATGGCGCCAGGCGAGCCGGAGGCGGACTACATCCGGCGTGCCCTTCAGTCCGGGCCGTTTCGGACGATGAGGCATAACGGCAATCACGCCTATGTCTTTCCTTGCGGGACCCACTCGACCCGCCAGGAGATCCGCCGGCGGATGGACAAGGGGCTGCCGCGGCCGACCAGAACCGACCTTCCGATGGCGGCCTAGAATCTAGATCAAATATCCACAGCGTTTGGGGGAGCGGTTAACAGTCATTAACCACACCGGTCCGAAGAGATCCGAACCATACCGCCGAATCGCGAGTCCAAGTTCAGGTCGAATACTGCGCAACTTCGAATCACGTGGGTAACTTGGAATCACTGGGAACCGGGCTTTTACATGCGAATTGACTCGCCCGTTTGGGCTAAATGACTCATCGCAAAGAAGTTTCCCACCGCTGAATCGATCTAATCTGAATAGATTCTTGACGCCCGACTCCACAGCCACCTCAGAATCGGTCAT
>NZ_JAJATX010000195.1 GCF_020866965.1 Microvirga roseola | reverse complement strand
CCACCTAATGGGATGGACGGCTCTCCCTCCCGCCCTGCACGATAGCGGGGTTGAAGACGAGGAGGACATTCCATGACCATCCACACCCTTGGCATCGACATCGCAAAGAACGTGTTCCAGCTCCATGGCGTCTCCCAAACCGGAGCCGTGGTTCTCAGGCGCAGGGTCATGCGTGACAGTCTGATTCAGGTCATCGCTCAGCTGGCACCCTGCACCATCGCCATTGAAGCCTGCACTGGCGCCTTCTACTGGCAGCGGTGCTTTGAGGAACACAGGCACACAGTCAAGATCATCAGCCCACAATACGTGAAGCCCTTCGTGCGCCGCCAGAAGAACGACGGCAATGATGCCGAGGCGATCTGCACAGCCGCCCGTCAGCCGCACATGCGGTTTGTGCCCAAGAAAACGCTTGAGCAGCAGGATATCCAGACCCTGCATCGCGCCCGGCAGCGGCTGGTAAACCACCGCACGGCCCTGGTGAGTCAGACCCGGGGCATGCTACTCGACCGGGGCATTGCCATCGGTGTGAGCATCACCCGGGCAAGGCGGGCTATTCCCGAGATCCTCTCCGGCCAGCAGCCT
>NZ_JAJATX010000194.1:304-614 GCF_020866965.1 Microvirga roseola | reverse complement strand
GCCGGGTTCTGTCGTTGAACAGTCATTCATCTAGGCCAGCAATCGCTCACTGGCTCAAGCAGCCTACCCGGGTTCAGTACGGGCCGTACCATGTGAACCCCTATTTGGCCTTGCTCCGGGTGGAGTTTACCGTGCCACGGACTGTTACCAGCCGCGCGGTGCGCTCTTACCGCACCCTTTCACCCTTACCTGATCCCACTTGCGTGGGCCATCGGCGGTTTGCTCTCTGTTGCACTGGTCGTGGGTTTCCCCCCCAGGCGTTACCTGGCACCCTGCCCTATGGAGCCCGGACTTTCCTCCCCTCCGCCCG
>NZ_JAJATX010000194.1:0-271 GCF_020866965.1 Microvirga roseola | reverse complement strand
GGGCCGTACCATGTGAACCCCTATTTGGCCTTGCTCCGGGTGGAGTTTACCGTGCCACGAACTGTTGCCAGCCGCGCGGTGCGCTCTTACCGCACCCTTTCACCCTTACCTGATCCCGCTTGCGCGGGCCATCGGCGGTTTGCTCTCTGTTGCACTAGTCGTAGGCTTGCGCCTCCCAGGCGTTACCTGGCACCCTGCCCTATGGAGCCCGGACTTTCCTCCCCTCCATCTGTCTCCCCGAAGAGGACGGCAATGAAGCGGCGACTGTCTG
>NZ_JAJATX010000193.1 GCF_020866965.1 Microvirga roseola | reverse complement strand
GGCCGGGTTGACCCGAACCGTGGGAGCGGGCTGGCGCACCACGATGCCGGCCTCGTCCTGGGTCTGCGCCATCTGCTGCTGTTCCGTCCGGCGCAGGGCGAAGACCGGATCGACCTCGTAGCCGACGATGGCCAAGCGGTACTCAGGGTCGACCTCGCGGTACTGGGTCGCGACCTGCTGGTTGTAGGCCTGGAAGCGCAGCTGCTCGTCGCTGCCGGTCACGATGAAACGGTTGTCGCGGTAGGCCAGGCGGTTGGCGGGCACGAGCGCCTGCTGGTCACCGGAGGTGATCACGGCGAAGGTGCGGTTGTTGCGGTCCTGCACCAGGCGGTCGATGGTGCCGACCTGCTGGCCGGACTGCGTGTAGATGGTCTGGTCCTGCAGGTCGGACGCGGCGACGCCCTGGCCCTGCTGCCCCTGCTGCATGCCCTGCGAGCGCTGGGCCTGCATGCCCTGGCGCTGCTGGTTCTGCTGCTGGCCGAACTGCTGCTGACCCTGCTGGCCCTGCTGCGCGCCCTGGCGCTGCTGAGCCTGGTTGCCCTGCTGATTGATGTTGGGCTGCGGAACAGGACTCTGCTGCTGAGCCATGGCAGACAGCGGAACCAGGGCCGACGT
>NZ_JAJATX010000191.1 GCF_020866965.1 Microvirga roseola | reverse complement strand
GCGCTCTGATCGAGACGGCCGAGGAACTTTACGAGAGCGCCCCCTTCGGTTACCTCTCGACCCTGCCGGACGGCACCATCATCCGGGTTAACCAGACTTTCCTTACATGGATCGGCATGGACCGGAAGGACCTCGTCGGTCACAAGTGCTTCCAAGACTTCCTGAGCATCGGCGCAAAAATCTTCTACGACACGCATTTCACGCCGCTTCTGCGGATGCAGGGCTTCGTGTACGAGATTGCCTTTGATCTGAACTGTGCAGACGGGCGGCCGCTGCCAGTTCATGCCAAAAACGTCCAAAAGCTGGAAGCGAACGGCCGCCCGATGGTTCATCGAAAAACCCACATAAATGCCACCCACCCGCGCAAGTACGAGCGGGAACTGCTCCTGGCCCGCCAGAAGGCGGAGGATGCCACTAAGGAGCTGAAGCGCCTAAACGAAACCCTTGAGGAGCGGATTGCTCAGGAGGTCGCCGAGCGCCTGAAAGCCGAGGAAGCTCTGCGACAGGCGCAGAAGATGGAGGCCATCGGCCAACTCACCGGGGGCATTGCTCACGACTTCAACAACCTGCTCACCATTATCGTCGGCAACATCGAACTCCTCCAGCGCCGTCTACCGGAGGGCTCC
>NZ_JAJATX010000190.1 GCF_020866965.1 Microvirga roseola | reverse complement strand
CCAGGCGGACCAGGCGATCACGAATGAAGGCTCGATCCGGCGTTGCTGGAGGCGTGTGGCCACGCGGCGGATTTCCTGGACAGACCAGCGTACCAGCGCTGCAGCCGGGCTTCGTCGGTTCTTTTCTGGGGGGAGCTCAGGCTGTTGGCGCGCTGGCGCACCACCGCCATCATGGCAAAGGCCAGCATCACCAGCGACACATGCCGGTGCCAGCCGTGCCACGAGCGCGTTTCGTTGTGCGTCAGCCCCAGCTCCGTCTTGGCGGTCTCGAATGCGTCCTCGATCGCCCAGCGCTGGCCTTCCACCCGCACCAGGGTCTCAAGCGACGTGCCGGCCGGACACCAGGTTGAGAAGAACGCCAGATCCTGATCAGAGAGGTTGCGTCGGATCAGCAGGCCGCGCGTCCACAGGCCGGTGAGGCCCTCGTTGTATTCCTCCGCTTCAAGATCCGCCAGCTCAACGTAAGCCCAGTCGTACAAGCGCGCTCCCTTGGTGCCGTCTCCCGCTGACCGACGTTTCCATGCCTCGGGAGCAAGAGCCTTCGCGATCTGTTCGGCCGTGCCGGCCACCGGTGGGCTCTTGTCCCAGGCGTTGAACCGGTCGGTGGCTTGCGCGCCGAGCACAGAGCCCTT
>NZ_JAJATX010000189.1 GCF_020866965.1 Microvirga roseola | reverse complement strand
TTGCCCACCAAAATCACCTTGTTCACCGATCCAGCCATAACGGCCCCTCCTCTTTAGATGGAGCTGTTCTGAGGCCCGGGAGCCCGGGGGACAAGCGCGGCGGCAGGTTCTGCACAGGCCTGTCCCCAGAAACGCTCCGCTGGGCCCGGCGCCGGCTCGCAGCCTTGACAGGCCGGAAAGCTTAGCCGGGCTTTCGTACGGTCAAATACCGTCTGAGAAGAAACCTAACACGGCTCGCCACGTTAGCCGTTGGACCGTGCAGGCGGCTGCGGCCCCTCGCTGACAGGTCTGACACCACTCTAACGAGGAGGAAGAGATGTACAAGATCGCCTTCGTCATCGCGGCCTGCGCAACGGCTGCGGCATGTTCCCCGACCACGACCGGCGCGGTCGGCGGCGCGACCGCCGGCGCTCTCGTCGGCGGCCCCGTGGGCGCCGTCGTGGGCGGCGGCCTTGGCGCTGCGGCCGGTGGCGTGAGCGGCGCGACGGCCGGCGGCTACACGGATACCCGTGTCGTCCAGGCTCGTCCCGGCTACTGCTACGTTTACGATCAGAGGAATCGCCGCGTGAACAACGTCTACGGCGACCCGGCAGTCCGTCCTTGCTAAATCCCCGAGTGCGGAAGGCCCGCCGCGCGGCGGG
>NZ_JAJATX010000188.1 GCF_020866965.1 Microvirga roseola | reverse complement strand
ACGGCAGCAAGGACGTGTTCGTCCATGCCACCGCTCTCGAGCGCGCCGGCATGCGCAATCTGGTCGAAGGCCAGAAGGTTGCCTTCGACACGGCGGAAGACCGCCGCTCCGGCAAGATCGCCGTCAACAACATCGAGACGGCATAAAGCCCGTCTCTTCGGTGCAGGCTTATCTGCACCGAGCCATCAAGGCCGCTCCCCATGGGAGCGGCTTTTTGTTTGCCTTCGTGGCGCTGCCACTGCGCAGTCTCACACTGGAGAACCAACATGCTTCATAAATACAAGATCCGTCAGATGGTGCGCCTTGTGCGTGCGCCGATTTCCGACAGCCGTGCCAGTGGCAGTGGCATCTACGAGGTCGTACGCCTCATGCCAGCCGACGAGACCG
This sequence comes from Microvirga roseola, assembly GCF_020866965.1. GTDB lineage: Bacteria > Pseudomonadota > Alphaproteobacteria > Rhizobiales > Beijerinckiaceae > Microvirga > Microvirga roseola. Next base: position 280 of record NZ_JAJATX010000188.1, on the reverse strand, counting down.
GCGAGGTCTCGTACCGGATCAGATCAGGTGCGACGGAGCGTGCCGTCCGCGAGAGCGAGATCAGAGCATGAGCGGCTTCCGGGACAAAGGATTTAGCGACCGGCTGAGCACAGCCGAGAACGCCCGCAAGGCTATGCTGGAGCGTGTCCGGGCAAAGCCAGGTGCGGACGATCCGGCTGTGGCCGAGCGCCGAGCAGCACGGCAGGCGATCAGCACCGCCCGTGAGGCGCGGCTGGCCGAACGCGAGGCCACCAGGATCGCCGAGCAGGCGCGCGAGACC
>NZ_JAJATX010000187.1 GCF_020866965.1 Microvirga roseola | reverse complement strand
CGATCAGTTCTACTCCTGGATCGGCAAACCCGAAGTCGCCGGCACGGCCGAGCAGATCGCCAAGGCTCTTGCCTCTGATGCTTGGATGCGCCTGTCGGCGGGAGACGGTACCAAGGGGGCGCGCCTGTATGACTGGGCTTACGTCGAGTTGGCGGATCTCGCGGCCGAGGAATACAACGAAGACCTCACTGGTCTGTGGACCCGCGGTCTGCTGATCCGGCGCAGCCTCTCTGATGGGGATCTGGCATTCTTCTCGACCTGGTGCCCGGCTGGCACGCCGATCGACACGCTGGTGCGGGTCGAAGGCCAGCGCTGGGCAATCGAGGATGCGTTTGAGACGGCGAAGACCGAGCTCGGGCTGACGCACAACGAAACCCGCTCGTGGCATGGCTGGCATCGGCATGTGTCGCTGGTGATGCTGGCGTTTGCCATGATGGCGGTGGTGCGCGAGCGCGCCAACAGCCTGTCCCCACCCCAAAAAAGAAGCGACGAAGCCAAGCTGCAGCGCTGGTGCGATGGTCTGTCCAGGAAATCCGCCGCGTGGCCACACGTCTCCAGCAGCGCCGGATCGAGCCTGCCGTCGTGATCGCCTGGTCCGCTTGGCGCCGTGCGCATCAGGCGATGGCGCAAGCCTCACACCGGAAACGAAGGGTGCAACTGTAGTGCTAG
>NZ_JAJATX010000186.1 GCF_020866965.1 Microvirga roseola | reverse complement strand
GGCGTTGAACCGGTCGGTGGCTTGCGCGCCGAGCACAGAGCCCTTGGCGGCCCGGCGCAACAGCATCTCCACTTTGCCCACGCCGGAGACCGTGTCGGTGGCCACCCACTCGAACGGCACGCCGGCCGCCAAGGCCCGTTCGATCATCTGCGCGGCGATCTGAGGCTTGGTGACAAAGCGGATGTTGTCAGGCACCTGAGCCGCGGCAAGGCGCTCGGGCTTACTTGTCCAGTCCTTGGGCAGATACAGCTGACGATCAATGAAGGCGCAGCCCTTGTCCGAGACATAGGCCGCAAACACGCCGATCTGGCAATTTGCGATCTTGCCCGCTGATCCGGTGTACTGGCGCCCGACCCCGCACGAGTGCTGGCCCTGCTTGAGAAAGCCGGTCTCGTCGATCACCAGCACCGCACCAGGTGAGGCCAGCGTCTCAAGCGCATAGGCGCGCACCATGTCCCTTAAGCCATCGGCCTCCCAGTGGCTGCGCCCGAGCACCGCCTGCTGGCGCCAGGGCCCCGAGTCGCCGGCGGCTTCGGCGCGCATCCAGCCGGTCTTGCGCCGCTCAGGGCCAAGCACCCCATCGAGGAAGGCGGCGGCCGGGGCGGCCACACTGGGATGGGCAGACAGCGCCTTGAGATTGGCTTTGACCTGACGCAACTCCACACACCAGAGTTCGAGCATCTGC
>NZ_JAJATX010000185.1 GCF_020866965.1 Microvirga roseola | reverse complement strand
AATCGGGATAGGGGGGAGCCTCGCGGTTCCACCCCTCCCACACCACCGTACATACGGGTCCGTATACGGCGGTTCGTCGGATTACTCGGCTGATTGGATATAGATGGAGGCGAGGCCGAGGCCTCGGAAGTAGGCGTTGGGGAACGCTATGGAGAGTGCCGGACTGTTGCTGATCCGCCAGACGCCGTGAGGGCTTCCGGCGGTTTGGGCCGCCAGGTCCTTTCCGACGCCGAGGCGGCGCAGTTCCGCGAAGCGGTTTGGTCCGTACTTCCATTGCGCCCAAGCGATGGCGCGCAGCCGCCGTCTGACCCAGGCATCCAGGTCGCGCAACGTGAGTGGAGTTTCACAGAAGCCGAAGTAGCCACGCCACCCGATGAGGTAGCGGGAGAGCTCCGGGACGATCTGCGCGAGGCTGCGCCCGCACGACCGACGCGTCAGTTCCCGGACCCGCTGCTTGAAGAGGGCTTGGGGCGCAACGCGCCTTTGGGGCTCTTTCCGGTAGAAGAAGCTGAAGCCGAGGAACTTGCGTTGGTGTGGGTGGGCAACTGCGCTCTTCGCCTTGTTCACCCTCAGCTTAAGGCGCCGTCCAAGGAACCGGGTGATGCTGGCCATCACCCGCTCGCCTGCGCGATGAGTGCAAACGTATATGTTGCAATCATCGGCATAGCGGGCGAAGCGGTGGCCGC
>NZ_JAJATX010000183.1 GCF_020866965.1 Microvirga roseola | reverse complement strand
CTAAAGCATCGGACGGTTAAACGGACGCATAGCCGGCAGCCCTGAGGAAGTTCCAGCATTCGTGCGGCTCAAAGAGATTGCAAATGTCACCGAGCGCTCGCCAGAGCGCGTCGAAGGTGCGGGCCTCGGCCTTGCGCAGGTGTGCCTTGATCTTGGCGAAGGCCTGTTCAATTGGATTGAGATCGGGCGAATAAGCCGGCAGAAACAGGAACCAGGCGCCTCACTGTTTCAGACAATGGGCGGCTTTCTCGCTCTTGTGGACCGCCAGATTGTCGAGGATCACCACGTCACCTTTGTGCAGGCTCGGCGCGAGTTGTGTCTCGATGTAAGCCTCGAACGCCAACCGGGTGATCGGGCCATCAATGACCCACGGTGCACACAGCTCATTGCACCGTAGCCCTGCGATGAACGTGTGAGTTTTCCAGTGGCCAAAGGGAGCGCTCATGCGCGGCTGGCGGTGGCCTCTCCAGACCCGGCGCTCATTGCGCACATCGGCGCGTGCGCACTCCGCCGCCATCAGGGCTTTTTTTATAGCTGAAGCCGCGCCGGCACAGGAAGCGCGAGAGCATCGCCGGGGCTGCTACCACCCCGTGTTCCTCCAGCAGCCGGGTCGCCAGTTCGGGCATGGTGATGGCGGGCTCGCCCTCAACGGTCTGGATCAGGAAAGCCTCGTAAGCCACCAGCTTGCCGCCTC
>NZ_JAJATX010000182.1 GCF_020866965.1 Microvirga roseola | reverse complement strand
GTGGATCGGCAGGATCCATCCAAGCTGCTCATCGCCACCCATCACGGGCTGTTCCGTGCCGGTGCCGACGGCAAGGCGGAGCGGATTTCCGAGGTTCAGGACTTCATGGGCTTCAACCCGCATCCGAGCGATCCGAAGACGCTCTACGCAAGCGGGCATCCGGCACAGGGCGGCAATCTAGGCTTCATCGCCTCGACCGACCAGGGGAAGACCTGGACGCAAGTGTCCCCCGGTGTGAACGGCCCGGTGGACTTTCACCAGATGACGGTCAGCCCCGCCGACCCGAACACGATCTACGGGTCCTACAAGGGGCTTCAGATCAGCCGAGACGCGGGCAAGACCTGGACAGTGGTCGGCTCCACGCCCGACAAGCTGATCGACCTCGCCGCCTCGGCCAGGGATGCGGACACGCTTTATGCCGCGACGGAAGACGGCCTGCTGATCAGCAAGGATGCCGGCAAGACCTGGAAGCCGCAGCTTGAGGGTGCTCCCGTCAGCCTCGTGGAGGTCACGCCCGACGGCACGCTCTACGCCTTCGTCATCGGCCGCGGGCTGGTGCGCTCGGCGGAAGAGCCGCTCAACTTCGCCGAACTCGGCAACGATTTCGGAGGCGGCTACCTCCTGCATCTCGCCGTTGACTCGACGAACCCGGATCGGCTGTTTGCCTCGACCGGCAAGGGCCGGGTGCTGACCAGCACGGA
>NZ_JAJATX010000180.1 GCF_020866965.1 Microvirga roseola | reverse complement strand
TTCCACGTTCTGCGTGACATCAACCTGAATGTGCGCCGGGGCGAGCGCATCGTGATCTGCGGTCCTTCGGGCTCAGGCAAGTCCACGATGATCCGCTGCATCAACCGCCTGGAGGAGCACCAGAAGGGCCGCATCATCGTCGACGGGATCGAACTCACGGACGACCTCAAGCGGATCGATGAGGTGCGCCGCGACGTCGGCATGGTGTTCCAGCACTTCAACCTCTTCCCGCACCTGACGATCCTGGAGAACTGCACGCTCGCGCCGATCTGGGTGAAGAAGATGCCCAAGAAGGAGGCGGAGGAGATCGCCATGCACTACCTGACCCGGGTGAAGATCCCGGAACAGGCCAACAAGTATCCGGGCCAGCTCTCGGGCGGCCAGCAGCAGCGCGTGGCGATCGCCCGTTCGCTCTGCATGAGCCCGAAGATCATGCTGTTCGACGAGCCAACCTCGGCGCTCGATCCCGAGATGGTGAAGGAAGTGCTCGACACCATGGTGGGCCTCGCCGAAGAGGGCATGACCATGCTCTGCGTGACCCACGAAATGGGCTTCGCCCGCCAAGTGGCCGACCGGGTCATCTTCATGGATTACGGACAGATCGTGGAGATGAACACGCCGGACGAGTTCTTCAGGAACCCGCAGCACGAGCGGACCAGGCTCTTCCTGTCCCAGATCCTCCACTGAGCGGATCGGTGGAAAGCAAAAAGCCCCGGAT
>NZ_JAJATX010000179.1 GCF_020866965.1 Microvirga roseola | reverse complement strand
GGGAGGGGTGGAACCGCGAGGCTCCCCCCTATCCCGATTGTGGGCAGATTCTGCGAGACAAATCCCCATGAGATAACAATGGCTGACATTCTCACTGACGCGCACTACGTCAAGGAACACAATCGGGTCTTTCTCGCCCTCATGGCGGGGGCCGGATTTGGGAGGTGATGGCCTCTGAGGAATTCCCTAGGCTCTACCATGCGATCACACTCGCCCCCCTGCCCGAAGACCTACCTGCGTCTGCACAAGGAGGTACTGTGACTTCTCGCCTTCCGGACATCCTGGAACGAGACAGCGCTTACATGCGAACGCCTCCAGGCGTTTCAGCAAGGGGGTGACCGTGCCGGTCTCCAGCAGGAGCTGCTTGCCGATCTCCCCCACCGTCTGACCATCCTTCTTCCACAGGCAGACCACGGCCAGGTACTGCGGATACGTCAGGCCGAGCCGGCCGAGGATCGGCTTGTTGGCCCGCCAGATCGCGATGTTGGCATGGTATACCGCAAAACACTGGAAGTTGGACAGGTGGAGGCCGACACCGGCTGCGGTCATGGCAGGGACTTGCTTCGAGGAAGGTCAGTATACATCGTGCGCGATATAGTCGCAAGGCTCACAACAGTATAGCAGGCCTGCCCGTGTTTATCTACCGTGCGATTTAATCGATTGCGATACTTAAACCACTGACACGGTAATCCCCACCGAACGTCACAGCCTCTCAACCCT
>NZ_JAJATX010000178.1 GCF_020866965.1 Microvirga roseola | reverse complement strand
TTGGCGGCCTGCAAACGCAGATGCTGCAGGAACAGATAGGCGATCAGCGTCAGCAGCGCATGCCGGTGCAGCCCGCGCCAGGAGCGGCCCTCGAAGTGATCGAGCCCGAGTTCCTCTTTGAGCTGCTGGTGCGCCTGCTCGCACACCCAGCGCGCCTTGATCAGAGACGCCAGCCGCTTCAGCGTCGTGTCAGGTGGCAGATTGGAGAGATAATATTTGCGCTCACCCGACGAGCGGTGCTCGCCCACCAGCCAGGCCTCATCCCCAGGCATATGCTGATTGGCATGCCCGCGCAGGTAAACGGCAGGACCGTCGGCAACCCGCACGCGCACGGCGGCAAACTTCGCCCGCAACGCTCCCTTGGTCCCGCGACGCCAGGTCACCTGACGCCAGGACGCCTTCGCCAGGAGGGCCTCGGCCGCGACCGCCTCCTGATCCGGGATGAATCGCGTGCGGGATCGCCCACGTGACGGCGGTGGCGTGATCATCTGCACATCCGCCGGGTAGACCTTCTGAATGCGCACAGTGCCCACGGCCCACAGCAGCCCCAGAGCCGAGAGGGCCTGCCGAAAAGGCGCGCTGATGCCATAGCCAGCATCCGCCACGACTGCCCCGAAGCTCACGCCGGCTTGCCTCACCCGCTGGAGTTCCGCCAGCGCGATCTCCGGCTTCGAGCGCTCCGCCCAGAACGCTTCGGGCACACCCGCGTGCTGCAGGCGCTCGGGATCC
>NZ_JAJATX010000177.1 GCF_020866965.1 Microvirga roseola | reverse complement strand
TCGCGACGACGGCAAACTCAAGCCCTTGCGTCAGGGCAGACCGGTCCGTCAGCACGAGCTGCGTATGCTCGCGACCGGCACCTGGGGCATTGCGGCCCGCAAGAGCCAACGGATGGTCAGGTGCGGCAACCGGGATCAACTCGACAAAGCCAACACCGATCCGCTCAAGTCCATCGACCTCCATGTCTAAAGGGCCGCTGACCCCCAAACTGGCACCGCGATTGAGCACCATCTGGGTAACAGCGCCGAGCGCCTCGACGTAGAGGCGCAGGGAAACCGTTGGAAATTTCCTCTGAAATGCCTTGAGGGCATCAACCACACGGGCCGCCGGCAGCATCACATCAAGTGCTAAATGAACCTCAGACTCAAGGCCCTGCTGCAGACCCTTCACCTTCGATCGCATGTTGCTGATGCCATTGGCGATGGTTCGAGCCTCCGACAGAACGGCACGTCCAGCCTCAGTCAGTTGCGGCTTCTTGGTGGTTTGGCGATCGAACAGCGTCAGGCCCAACTGGGCCTCCAAGTTTGCGATTGTGTAGCTGATGACCGACGTCGCGCGGCCGAGCTGCTTTGCGGCACCGACGAAACTGCCGGTTTCGACGACCGTGATGAACACCCGCAATTGGTCGAGGGTCGGTATGCCGACATCAGGCATGTCAATTCCTTCGAACGTTTCGAGCGATATTATACAAATTCATTCAACCGCCAAGGTGGGGAAAGATGCTTTGCGCCAAGGTGAACAAT
>NZ_JAJATX010000176.1 GCF_020866965.1 Microvirga roseola | reverse complement strand
TCGCGGCGAGCGCTCCGAAGGCCAGGAGAGCCAGACCCGCTAGGCATCATCGCTTCTCGGTCAAGTACTTGGATTGGTACATTGCTGAGCTTTCCTGGCGCGAGGACCGCAGCCGCCTCGGAAACCGTGGACAGACCGTCGAGATGCTCGCGCGGGCGCTGGCCCACCCGACATCGCGGAATCTTTGCGGCTATTGGCAGGGCAACAAGCCGCCCGACCTGGTATGGGAGTCCTGCGAAAGCTAGCGTGCGATTTCCCAGAGGTTCTTGCGTCCGTCGACAGTTCCTGTCTGCCGTACGCGCCCGCGCTTCTCCAGGTTCGAGAGGGTCGCCGAGATCCGGCTTGGCATCATCTTGAGGAAGGGATCGTCCTCAGAAAGTCCCTTATCCTTTGTATCCTTTGCGATGGCCGCCGAGCACGCTGCCGTGCTGATGGGTTCCTTGGCTTCCCGGATCGTCTTGAGGACGATCGCGCTCAGGTTCTCTCCCGAAAATGGATTTATGCCAGTGGGCGCTCTCTTTCTTGGGGTTGTGGTCGGCAGAATGCTGGGGTCGAACAACCTTGCGACCTGATCAATGGCTGCCACGTCGCTGTCGATTTGCTTGATCTGCTGTTCCAGAGTTTGGCGCTGCTCGGTCAGCTCGGCACGCTTCTTCAACAACTCCTCAACGGCACCCGCCATCCCACACTCCGCTTGTCTCGGATTGTGCACCATCCTGTTGCACAATTGGCTGCGGACATTACCGGA
>NZ_JAJATX010000175.1 GCF_020866965.1 Microvirga roseola | reverse complement strand
TCTCATCCGGCGCGAGAAGGGTGAATTACGCCACATCGATGGCTACTTCCCCGACCAACGCAACCGCGTTTCCTGGGTTCACATCGAGGAAAGCCGCAGTCTGCTGATCCTCAGTACCCTGGGCCCCGATGGAGAGACCCAGGAGCAGGCGGAGGTTCCCCTGGCTCATGCCCACGCTCTGCTGGATGTCTGCGCCGGGCAGATCAGCTACGTCCGGACGGCCGTGCCGGTCGGGGAACATTATGTCCTCGTTGACGAGGTCATGCGGCCGCAAAACCTACATCTCGTCTCCGTGGAATTCGACAGCGACGAGCAGGCAAGGGCCTTTCGCCCTATGGCCTGGTTTGGGCCCGAGGTAACCAGGGATCCTCGCTTCTCCAACCGCTCCATCGCTCTCCAGGGACTGGATGAAGTGATCGATGTTCCGATCACTGATGCGCAACTCAATAGCCTCATCGATACCTTGGAGGGACGCATTCTCCCACCGTCACAAAAGCGCATAGCCCCGCCTAAGAGCAATCAGGGTCCGACGGCAAAGCCCGCCGGCGGCTACCCGGGCGAGAAGGCCAATCTTGCCGAACTCGAGGCGGCGATGATGCGCGAGATGGAAAGCTCTCTGCACAGAAACCGACCCGGGTAGGGGCGGCAGGAGCCGTGCCAGACGCCCGTTCGCCCATCCGGCACCACCTGGTGCTCTACCGGCGTGATCCGGAGCAGGGCAGGGCGCGCTTCTTCAGCCTGATGATCGAACGCGACCTGTTCGGCACCGTCCGGCTCGTCCGAAACTGGGG
>NZ_JAJATX010000174.1 GCF_020866965.1 Microvirga roseola | reverse complement strand
GGAGGTAATTAGAACTCTAAACCTGCAACTGTAGTGCTAGGCAAAATCCCCACATGGAGTAAGACCTCATGACCATCACTTCGTCCAAAATGCTTCTCGCCCTGGCCGTTTCGGCCGCGCTGGCCAGCCCTGCACTCGCGCAGCAGCAGGGCAATCAGCAGGGTCAGTCGAACCAACAAGGCGGCCAGCTGGGCCAGCAGCAGATGGGCCCGCAGGGCGGCCAATGGCGTCAGCAAGGCCAGCAAATGGGCGGTCAGCAGGCGCGCGTGCCTGAGCAGTACCGACAGGAGCACGGCCGCATTGTCGCCGTCCGCCCCGTGCGTGTCCGTGGCGTAAACACGCCCAACTACCTGGTCGTTCTGGAGACGCAGCCCGGGCGCCGCATCGTCGCCGATATCGGGCAGAACCGTCAAGCGGTGAACCTGCAGCAGGGCGCGCCCTTTGCCGTCCGCGGGCAGGTTGTACGCGTGGGCAACCGAGGCGCGTTGCTGCTGGCGGACGCAGTGCGTGTCGGCAATCGGGTCTATGACGTCAACCGTCCAGCTTATCGCCGAACCGGTACGGGCGGCCAGGGCTGGTGATCGCAGGCTAAGGCGGCCGGGCTCCGGATGGGTCCGGCCGCTTTCCACAAGTAGGACCCGAAGTGCCCTTAGAATCCATGGCCACCTGAAATACCATGCGCCTCGGCGCACCGACCTCGCGATATGCCGACTTCTCTGATTGCCGACAGGCTGCATCGCCGGGAGCGGTCGCGCCGACAAGCGACATGCCCACCCAAGAGACAGGTCGGGATCTCTGCACTACTTAGTCGGCCCTGAACAATGCCGTTTGATCAGGCGGCAATTGGAT
>NZ_JAJATX010000173.1 GCF_020866965.1 Microvirga roseola | reverse complement strand
GCCTGTTTGAGAATGTCGCAGAGGGTCGGATTGGGGTAATGTCGGCTCCACATGAGCCGGATGTGGACGAAAGAACATCGCGAGCGCCAGAAAGCCTTTGAGCGGCGGCGCTACCCCACTGACCTGACCGACGAGGAATGGGAGCGGATCAGGCCTATCCTGCCCCAGCCTGCCCGGCGTGGCCGCAAGCCCAAGGTGAACCTGCGCGAGATCCTCAATGCCATCCGCTATCTGGCCCGCACCGGCTGCGGCTGGCGCATGCTGGCGCATGAGTTCGGAGCGTGGCAGACGGTGTATTGGTGGTTCCGGCGCTTTGTCCGCCGCCTGCTGTTCCAGACCCTGCACGATGTCGCCCTCATGCTCGACCGCGAGCAGTCTGGTCGGCAGGCAAGCCCGACGGCAGGCGTCATCGATAGCCAGACGGTCAAAGCCCCCGCGGCACCGGGCGGGGGCGGCTATGACGCGGCCAAGAAGGTGAAAGGCCGCAAGCGGCACATCGCGGTCGACACGGACGGACGCCTGCTGATGGTCAACCTCACGACGGCCGATGTTCAGGATGCCCAAGGCGCTGAGCAGATCATCAAGGCCGTGCGCCTGCGCTGGCCGTTTCTCAAGCACCTGTTTGCAGACGGGGCCTATGACCGTGGGCGGCTGATGAGCCTGGCGGCTTACCGGGATTTCGTGATTGAGATCGTGCGCAAGCTGTCCGACCAGCAGGGCTTTCAACCGTTGCCGCGCAGATGGGTGGTTGAAAGAACGTTCGGGTGGATGATGCGCTGGCGCCGGTTGGTGCGTGATTACGAAGAGCGCTGCGACGTCTCGGAAGCCATGATCAGGGTGGCCATGAACAGTCTTATGCTCCG
>NZ_JAJATX010000172.1 GCF_020866965.1 Microvirga roseola | reverse complement strand
TCCATAAAGGGGGCACATGCCGGACAGGTTGGATTGGCCGGATCCCTGGTCAGAAGGTGAACAGGACGGGTGCCCTGAAGGAGCGGCCCTGCCCTGGCATCAGAACCGTACGTTCACTCCGACGCGGCTGATCCAGCCGTCGTTCTCAAAGCGGTAGAGCGCCCGGTCGCCGGCCCGTGCCAGCGTCAGCGTCTCGTCTTCCAGGTCATAGTACAGCGTCTCGGCCTTAAGCGACACGCTCTTGCTCAGCGCATGCTCAGTACCGGCACCGATCACAAACCCCGTCTTCCACCCCTCACCGCCAGCCTGAGGACCGACAGCCGGCGGCGTGACCGTGATCTGCCCCCGGTGCTCGGTCCGGGCATAGGCCAGACCGCCCGTGACATACAAAAGCGAGCGCTCGACGAACGGCACAAGGCCCGGCAGCGCGAGGCCCAGCCGCCCCTTCACACTGCCGAACAGGCTCATCTGCGAGCTCAGATCCGTGCGCAAGGAGAACGGGCCATCCACGCTCCCATCGCTGCGCGCGCGCTCCAGGTCGACCACCGTCAGGTCCGCCTCGAGGCCGGCCACGAGGCTGCCGAAGTCCCACAGATAGCCGATCTGAGCCCCGCCCCCGGGCCCGCTGTCGCTCAGGCCGGCACGGGAGGGGAGCGCATCCGGGAAGACGCCCGACAGGCCGGTGCGGACCGCCTCGCCCTCGTCCCGGATCCAGGCGCCATGCACACCCGCATAAAAGCCGGTCCAGCTGAAGGCCGGCACAACCACCACCGGAGCAGCGGGGCCCGCCCGCCCCGGCAGGTCGGCGGCGGCGGCCAGCGCGGTCCCGGCAAGCAGGACGGACACAGAAAGGAAGAGGCGCTTCATGACGGTCTCCGAGGA
>NZ_JAJATX010000171.1 GCF_020866965.1 Microvirga roseola | reverse complement strand
ATGATCCGCCGCATCCTCGAAGATGGCCAGCCTGTTCGCGAGGTGGCCCGAGGCTTTGGCATCAGCGAGCGCACCGCCTGCAAGTGGCTGGCCCGCTTCAGGGCCGAAGGGCCAAGCGGGTTGGACAACCGCTCGTCCTGCCCGAGAAGCGTTGCAAACCGCACGGCCGAGTACTGGGTCGGCGTGATCGAGACGCTGCGGCGAGAGTACCGGCTCACGGCAGACGAGATCGCCGGCAAGCTGAACCTCGCCCGCTCCACAGTGGCGGCCTGGCTCACCCGGCGTGGACTGGGGCGGTTAGCGGCCCTTGAGCCGAAGGAGCCGCCCCGCCGCTATCAGCGTGAGCGCCCGGGGGAGCTGATCCACCTGGATATCAAGAAACTGGCTCGCTTTGAGCGTGTGGGCCATCGCATCACCGGTGACCGGCGCAACGCAAGCACAGGAGCAGGCTACGACTGCTTCCATGTGGCCATCGATGACGCCACCCGGTTGGCCTATGTCGAGGTGCTGCCGGATGAGACCCGCCGCTCGACGACGGCTTTCCTGGTGCGGGCGCTGCGCTGGTTCAGGGAGCGAGGCATTCGGGTTGAGCGGGTGATGACGGACAATGGGTCCGGGTACGTTGCGCGGCTGTTCCGAAAAGCACTGCGACTGCTCGGGATCCGGCATATCCGCACCCGTCCTTACACGCCCAAGACCAATGGGAAAGCCGAACGCTTCATCCAGACGCTTCTGCGGGAATGGGCCTATGCGATCCCGTTCAGCTCGTCAGATACTCGGGTCACCGATCTGCCGCGCTGGCTGACCTGGTATAATCAGCAGCGCCCGCATGCTAGTTTGAACCGACGAACACCGGCCCAGGCTCTCGCCGGAACAACCTGATCAGAACTCA
>NZ_JAJATX010000170.1 GCF_020866965.1 Microvirga roseola | reverse complement strand
CTTCACCCTGTGAATGTATAACCGATGTATCGTTTGGCTTCGATGGGATCGTATCCGAGCCTGGCGCGCAGCTTCTTGCGCAGCTTGCTCACGTGGCCCTCGATCACGCTCTCCTCGACATCGTTGGAGTAGATGCCGTAGGTGGCGTTGAAGATCTGGGTCTTGGTCAGGCGCCGGCCGCGGTTGCGCACCAGGTACTCGAGAATGTGCCGCTCGCGCCGTGGCAGGATCAGGGCCTCGCCGTCCACCTGCGGGTCGCGGCCGTCGAAGAACACCTTGAGCCGCTCGCCCTCCGCGGGCAGCTGGCCGGCGTTCATGCGCCGCCAGATCGCCTCGGAGCGGGCCAGGATCTCGCGCACGTGCACGGGCTTGGCGACCACGTCGTCGAAGCTGGCGGTGAACAGCTCCAGGGTCTGCTGGAGCGAGCGCACCTCGGACAGGGCGATGATCGGGGCCTTGGAGTGGCGCCGGATCGCCTCGGCGCAGGTCAGGCGCTGGGCGAAGTCGCCGAGCAGGAAGCCCTGGACGGCTTCGAGATCGGCGCGCGAGGCGCTCTCGAGCCAGTCCTGGAACTCGGATGAGAAGAGCCCGAGGGAGGGTACGCCCTCCCGGTTGAAGCTGGCCACATAGCCGGCCGTCACGATCGATCGTTCGTCGACGACGATATACATTGCTCGATGCCCCCGCCCAAGGTCATTGATGCCGCCATCCTGCTCTGGCGGTTACGCAACTGGTACTGCTGCCGGCGCGGCTACGGGACTTGTTATTACTTGGACTCGCGTCCCGCGTGCTTGCGCTCTTCTGTGCGCCCCCTCCGAATCAGGGGGACATCCGATAAATGCCGTTCGGCCCGACTCCCGTCAATGGCCAAGCCGCCCAACGCGCCCCGACAACGCCACATCCCAGACCCTGTGACTCAAACGCAATAGT
>NZ_JAJATX010000017.1 GCF_020866965.1 Microvirga roseola | reverse complement strand
GGCAGGCCCCGCCCGGTTCCTCATACCTGCCAAAGTAGTGCTAGAACCTCTTCTCGATCATCTCCTCGTTGCCGACCACGCCCACGCGGCGGGCGGCGCTCTCCAGCATCGGAATTACCTCCTCGATGCGCTCGGCCACCAGATAGCTGAGCTCGAGGCCGGGGCGGATGAAGCCCTGTTCGCGCATATGGGCGAGGAGCGTCAGCAGGGGCTTCCAGAAGCCGCCGGTGCTGAGCATGAGAATCGGCTTGGTGTGCCGCCCGAGCTGGGCCCAGGTCATCTGTTCGACGAGCTCTTCAAGCGTTCCGATTCCGCCCGGCAGGGCCACGAAGGCGTCGGCCTTCTCGAACATGAGACGCTTGCGGGTATGCATGTCCGGAACGACGATGGTCTCCTGTACCTCGTCCAGAAGCTTCTCGCGAGATTTGAGGAAATCCGGAATGATTCCCGTGACATAGCCGCCGTGATCCAGGACGGACTGGGCGATGGTGCCCATGAGGCCGACATTGCCGCCGCCGTAGACGAGGCTGATTCCGCGTTCGGCCATGGAGCGGCCCAGGGCCGTCGCATTCTCCGCAAAAACGGGGTCGTCTCCGAAACCGGAGCCACAGTACACGCAAATGGATTTGATGGGTTTTGATGATGACATGGCGGTTTGGGGAAGCGGGGAACTTCCCGCGGTGAATCGTAACAGCTGTAATTTCCCTTTATATGGCCGTAGCCTTTTGAAAGATAAACGGGTTTAATGCACGAAAGTGCCGCGTTCGAGAAAAAGCACCATGACGGACCAGCGACAGATCAAGGGAACCATCGCCATCATCGGCGCAGTGGCCGTCGCCGTTGTCGCAGTTCTGCTCGGCGTGCTCTACTGGACCTGGTCCGAGCCGCGCACGGCGCAAAATACGGCTCCTGTGCCGGCTCCTCCGGCCGCACCTCAGGCCTCCGATGCCGGTCAGGCCGCGCCTGCTCCCGCCGAAAAGACCCAGACCGCGTCGCAGGATGCGCCGCTCGCTCCTTCCTTCGACATCGTACGCGTCGAGCCCGATGGTGAGAGCGTGATCGCCGGGCGGGCGGCCCCAGGTGCGACCATAGAGCTCCTGCGGGGCGACATGGTTCATGCCCGCGCCGTCGCCGACGCTTCGGGCCTCTTCGCCATCGTGCCTCCGCCCCTGCCGCCGGGCTCGCACCAGATCGCCCTGCAATCCATCGCGCCGGACGGAACGCGCCAGCGCTCCCAGCAGAACGTGACCGTCGTCATCAACACCGACAAGTCGCGGCCTCTCGTAGCTCTGGCGGCTCCCGGCCAGCCGACGGTCCTGCTCACCAACCCCGAGCCCCCGGCATCCAAGACCGCTGAGGCGCCCAAGGCCGAGGAGCCGAAAGCCGAGACGCAAACGGCGGCGGCCACCCCGCCTGCGGAGGAGCCCGGCCAGCCTACGCCTCAGCAACAGGCGAGCGCCGCTCCGCCCACATCACCGGAGCAGCCTGCGACCCGCCCCGATGTCAAGATCGTGAGCATCGATGCGGAGGGCGGCAAGCTCTTCGTGTCCGGCCATTCCGCGCCTGGGGCGACGGTTCGCCTCTACCTCAATGAGAGCTTCATTGCTCCCGGCGGAGCCGGAGGCGACGGCAAGGTGTCCTTCGCCATCGCCAGCGGCGTGAAACCGGGCGACTACCGGATCCGCCTGGACGATGTCGATCCGGTCTCCGGCCAGGTCCGGTCCCGGGCCGAGGTGGGGTTCAACGTCCCGGTCCAGGTCGCCTCCGTCCAGCCTCAGGCCCAAACGGCTCCGGTGGCTCAGCCGCAGACAGGCAATCAGGTCGCCTCGGCGGGAGCCGATGCGCAGATGACCGCGGCCGGCACGGTGATGATCCCGAACATCAACACGGCCATCGTGTCCAGGGGCGACAATCTCTGGCGGATCAGCCAGCGGATCTATGGCTCCGGCTACCGCTATACCGTGATCTACGGGGCGAACCAGCAGCAGATCCGCAATCCGGACCTGATCTATCCGGGGCAGGTTTTCGTCCTGCCGTCGGAGCCACCGGTCAAGAGCAACTGACCTGAACAGCCGATCGGAGGCGGGCGGGGTGCATTCGTCCTGCTTAGCCCTTATATGCAGGTCCGACACCTTGATCGGATTCTAAACTATGCCTCCCTCCACCGCCGTCCCGCCGACGAGCGCTCCCGCGCCGAAGTCTAGCGGCTTGGCCGATACCTGGCAAAAGCTCTGGCCCTATCTCTGGCCCCACGGGCGGCCCGATCTCCAGCGCCGCGTCTTCATCGCCTTCGGCCTCCTCCTTGTCGCCAAGGGAGTGACCATGGTGACGCCCTTCGCCTTCAAGTGGGCGACGGACGCGCTCGTGGCCGTCACGAGCAGCGGGAGCATCGGCACGGAGACGGAAACGGACGGCTCGTGGCTCTGGCGCGCGCCGATCCTGCTGACCGCAATCTACGGCGTCACCCGCATCCTCATGGCGGTGCTGACCCAGGTCCGCGACGGCCTCTTCGCCAAGGTCGCTATGCATGCGGTGCGAAACCTCGCTCTCAGGACCTTCGAGCACATGCACCGCCTTTCCTTGCGCTTCCATCTGGAGCGCAAGACCGGCGGCCTGACCCGCGTGCTCGAGCGCGGCCGCGAGGGCATCGAGGAGTTGTCCCGGCTCGTCGTGCTTACCCTCGTGCCGACCATCCTTGAATTCGTGCTCGTGCTCGGGATCCTCGCCTACGAGTTCAACTGGATCTATTCGCTCGTCGTCTTCGTGATGGTGGTGGTCTATCTCGCCTATACCTATCAGGCGACCCAGTGGCGCATCTCCATCCGCCGGCGGATGAACGAATCCGACACCGACGCCAACACCAAGGCCGTCGATTCGCTCCTGAACTACGAGACCGTGAAGTATTTCGGCGCCGAGGAGCGGGAGACCGCCCGCTACGACCGCTCCATGGAGGGCTACGAGAAGGCCTCCACCCAGACCTATACCTCGCTCGCCGTGCTCAATGCCGGCCAGGCGGTGATCTTCTCCATCGGCATGGCCATCGTGATGATCCTGGCGGCGCGGGATATCATGCAGGGCGAGGCCTCCATCGGCAGCTTCGTGCTCGTGAACGCCATGCTGGTGCAGCTCTATATCCCGCTGAATTTCATGGGAATGCTGTATCGCGAGATCAAGCAGGCGCTCATCGACATCGACGACATGTTCGCCATTATCGAGCGCAACCCGGAGATCCAGGACCGGCCGGGAGCCACGCCGCTCGAGGTGAAGCAAGGCGTGGTGCGCTTCGAGGACGTGCATTTCTCCTACATCCCCGAGCGCCCGATCCTGAAGGGCGTGAGCTTCGAGGTGCCGGCGGGGAACACCGTCGCCATCGTGGGGCCGTCCGGCGCCGGCAAGTCGACCATCTCGCGCATGCTGTTCCGGTTCTACGAGCCTACCAGCGGCCGCATTCTCATCGACGGCCAGGACATCGCCCAGGTGCAGCAGGCCTCTCTGCGTAAGGTCATCGGCATGGTCCCGCAGGACACGGTGCTGTTCAACGACACCATCGGCTACAACATCCAGTACGGCCGCTGGGACGCGTCGCCGGAGGAGGTGAGGGAGGCTGCACGCCTCGCTCAGATCGACCGCTTCATCGAGGCGCTGCCGGAAGGCTACGATACGCCGGTGGGCGAGCGCGGCCTGAAGCTGTCGGGCGGCGAGAAGCAGCGGGTGGCGATCGCCCGGACCATCCTGAAATCTCCTCCGATCCTCGTCCTCGACGAGGCGACTTCGGCCCTGGACACCTTTACGGAAAAGGAAATCCAGGACGCCCTCGACCGGGTGAGCCGCAACCGCACTACCCTGGTGATCGCCCACCGCCTGTCCACGGTCATCGGCGCGGACGAGATCATCGTCCTCGACCACGGGCGCATCGTGGAGCGGGGCACCCATGCCAGCCTTCTGGACCAGGGCGGCGTCTATGCCGCCATGTGGAACCGCCAGCGCGAGGCGGATCTGGCCCGCGAGACCCTGAAGCGGGCGGAGGAGGGCGAGCGGACCGAGGAAAGCGTGGCGGGTTGACGGAAGCAGCGTCCCCTGCCATGCCCCCAACCAGATTGATCAAGGCTCCCAGAGAATGACCGACGTTCTAGAATCGATGCGCCGCATCTTCGTGCCGATCCACAAGGAAGGCTATCCCTTCATCCTGATCGCGCTGTTCGCGACCATCGTGCTGGCCTGGCTCTGGTCGCCCCTCGGCTGGATCGGCGCGATCCTCACCGTGTGGGTCTGCTACTTCTTCCGCGATCCTCCGCGGATCACCCCGATCCGGGAGGGGCTGGTCGTATCCCCCGCGGACGGGCGGGTGAGCCTCATCACCACGGCCGTGCCCCCGGTGGAGCTCGAGCTGCCCCAGGAGCCGATGACCCGCATCTCGGTCTTCATGAACGTGTTCGACTGCCACGTGAACCGCTCGCCCGTGACGGGCCGCATTCTGCAGATTCTCTACTCCCCGGGCCTCTTCCTCAATGCCGAGCTCGACAAGGCCAGCGAGGACAACGAGCGCAACGCCCTCGTCATCGAGACCGGCGGCACCCGCATCGGCGTCGTGCAGATCGCAGGTCTGGTGGCTCGCCGCATCGTCTCCTTCGTCAAGGTGGGCGACGCTCTGAGCACCGGCGAGCGCTTCGGCCTGATCCGGTTCGGGTCCCGGCTCGACATCTATGTGCCCCTCTCGGCGCAGGTCCTAGTGGGCCTCGGGCAGATGTCGATCGCCGGCGAGACGGTCCTGGCCGATCTCACGGCGAACGAGCCCGCTCGCCAGTACCGGGCCGGCTAAGAACCGTCCCGGCGGGGCTGCTTATTGTGGAAGCGCGACCGCTCCACGGTCCGTCTGCTTGCCGCTGGGGAGTTCGGCCCCTAAATTCACGTCATGAGTGATCTTTTCCCCCCGTTTGCTCCGGACCCGGAGGAGCCGCGCAAGCGGCTCTTCAAGCCCGTTCCGTTCCGCGTCATCGTCCCCAACATCATCACCCTGATCGCTCTGTGCCTTGGGCTCACCGCCATCAGGCTGGCCTTCGAGGGACGCTACGAGCCGGCGGTGATCGCCATCGTGGTAGCGGCCTTTCTGGACGGCGTGGACGGCCGGGTCGCGCGGCTTCTGAAGGGCACCTCCCGTTTCGGGGCGGAACTGGACTCACTCGCCGATTTCGTGAATTTCGGTGTCACGCCTGCCCTCATCCTCTACAGCTTCCTCCTCCATGAACTGAGGGCGCTCGGCTGGATCGCAGTGCTGGTCTTCGCCATCGCCATGGCCCTGCGCCTGGCGCGGTTCAACGTGATGCTGGACGATCCGCACCGCCCCGAATGGAAGAAGAACTTCTTCACCGGGATGCCTGCGCCCGCAGGGGCGCTCACCTCGCTCCTGCCCCTGTATCTCTCGTTCCTTGGCGTCTCCATCGGCAGTGCCGCGGCCCCGATCGCCCTGGTCTATCTCCTGGGTCTCGCCTTCCTGATGGTCTCCACCATCCCTGTCTATTCCGGCAAGACCATCGGCCTGAAGGTCCCGCGCCAATGGGTTCTGCCGATCTTCGTGATCTCGGTGGCCGCCTTCGGATTGCTGGTGAGCTTCCCCTTCGAGATGCTCACCGCCATTACGGTCCTCTTCCTGGCCTCGATCCCGCTAAGCGTGATGCGCTATCGGCAGCTCGAGCGCGCGCATGCGGCCAATCCTCCTCCGGAGGCGTCCGTGGAGCCCCCGCCGGCTTGAACGGGGGCGCGCGGGTTCCATCTTGTGAGCGGCGCGGCATTGTGCCTTTTGAGGATTGGTTTTCGTAAGGGCCCGCCCAGGGCCCGAAGCGTGGAGATAACAGTGGCGTCTTCTTCCGAGGTGTCGTCTTCCAGCTGGCGTCCGAAGCTCGTTCTGGCGTCCGCCTCGCCGCGCCGTCTCGCGCTCCTGCAGCAGGCAGGCATGGAGCCCGACGCCCTTCTGCCGGCCGATATCGACGAGACGCCCCTGAAGAGCGAGGGGGCCAAGGAGCTGGCGAAGCGGCTTGCCCGAACGAAGGCGGAGATCGCCCGAAAGACGGCCCGCAACCGCGACGACCTCAGGGAATCCTACATCCTCTCCGCCGACACGGTGGTGGTCGCCGGCAACAGGATCCTGCCCAAGGCCGAGGTGGTGGACGAGGCGGCGGCCTGCCTGCGCATGCTCTCCGGCCGGCAGCACCGGGTCTACACCTCGGTCTGCCTCGTGACGCCGAAGGATGCGATTCGCGAGCGCTTCGTGGAGACGCGGGTCCGCTTCAAACGCCTCTCCCGGGACGAGTTCGACCGCTATCTCGCTTCCGGAGAATGGCGGGGCAAGGCAGGCGGCTATGCGATCCAGGGCCTGGCCGGAACCTTCGTCATCAAGCTCGTCGGCTCCTACACCAACGTGGTGGGCCTGCCGCTCTACGAGACCGTGGCGATGCTCGACGGGGAGGGCTTCCCCGTCCGGTTCACGTGGCTGAACGCGGCCTGAGGCACGCGCCCGATGACCCCTGCCAACGAGAACAAGCCCCTGGCCTCCTCGGGCAAGTGCCCGATCTGCGGAAAGCCTGCCCAGGCGGATTACAAACCCTTCTGCTCCAAGCGCTGTGCCGATGTCGACCTGAACCGCTGGCTCTCCGGCAGCTACGCCATTCCGGCTGTCGAGGAGGATGAGGACCCGGACGAGGACGACCGCGAGGCCTGACCCGTTTCAATAGAAAATTTTGTCGCCGAAGGTGCTGGACATGGGCCGCGTGTCTGACTATACAACCGGCCTCTGACGCGAACGGCTGAAGCCCCGCGACGGATGCCCAGGTAGCTCAGTTGGTAGAGCATGCGACTGAAAATCGCAGTGTCGGCGGTTCGACTCCGTCCCTGGGCACCACTCCTTTCTTCCAAAAATCACAGTCCCGAGCGAGATACGTCCCCTCACGGCTATCGAAGCGACGGTGTCCGTTGTTCGACGAGCCGCGGCGTTAAGCCCTCGTCGCGTGAATGGGTCCGCAGCCCCGTAGGAATGCTGCGGACCGCTTGCAATCGGCTTCTAGAGACGGGAGAGGTCGAGTAGCGCCATGTCTCCCACCCAGACGTCATTGAGCCGGCTCCTCGTGGCTTCGGACCCGGCCTGATCGTTATTGGCCTTCTGCGCCTCCGACAGGCCGTAGATGATCCATCCGCTGCCAGGGGCTTTCCGCAGGGCTTCCTGGAAAGCGGCCTCGGCTTCCGCTGGGCGCCCCGCCTGCAGGAGGGCAGCCCCCAGCGACTGGCGAACGGGATAATACCAGTACGGGGGCTCCATATAGGGGATCTCGTCTTCGATGGCCGCAGCCTCCTCGAAGTGATCGATCGCCGCGTCCGCCTCGCCTGCATGCTGGGCGATCCGCCCGAGCAGGACCTCACCTGCGATCTGGACGATTTCCGCTCCCGGTATCCCGGCCTCCTTCATCGGCGTGAAGTCGGTCGTGTCCGCGATCCGCTCGATGGCTTCCGCCTCTGCCCGGGCCCCGGCAAGGTCGCCCTTGGCCGCCAATGCGTTGCCCCGCGCGTGGTGCCACATGGCTCTGACGACCGGCAGGTCCGCCGGAGGCTCCGGCAATCCGAGCACCGTGTCGGAATCGGCATAGATCGCATAGGCCCCGTAAGGCGCCGCCTTGATCGGCTCCACCATCGGCATTGCGCGGGCGGTGTCATCGGGGATGAGGCTCGCGAGCTTGTCCGCAGCGCTCAGGGCCGCCGTCCGGTCCCCCGTCATCTGGGCCGAGGCCAGGACGAAATGTACGTTGTGAGGATAGTACATCGCCCCGTAGAAACCGGGCTCTCCGCGCTGTCTCAGATATGCCTCGTCTGCCTCGACCGCACGCTGGTTGGTTTCGACGGAGTCGCGATAACGCCCGATCCGGAAGTAGATGTGCGAGGGCATGTGCACCAGATGCCCGAGTCCGGCGAGATCGAACGTTGCCATACGGTCGGCATGCGGCTCTGCACGGCGAGGATTGTCGGACGCCTCGACGGTGTGGATGTAGAGATGGATTGCGCCGTAGTGGTTCGGGTCCTGCGCGATGGCGTTCTCCAGCAGGCGGATCGCTCCGGCCATGCGGCCTTTCGGTTCTTTTCCTCCGGCCTGCCAATAATCCCAGGGCTGCGTATCCATGGCGGCCTCGGCCGCGAGCACGGCGATGTTCAGATCATCGGGATAGCGCTGGGCGAGGGCCTCCATCACCTCGGCATAAGCCTGATCCAGAGCCTTTCGGTCGCTTGCCGGATCCTCGACATAGCGTGCAGCCAGCGCGCCGATCAGCCCCTGTTCCTTCGGACTGGCCTCGTCGGCCAGTTCCTGTGCCTTGCGGAGGGCGGCGACGGCGGGCTTGATGGCATCTGCGCTCATCGGCGCGTTGATGTTGGGCCCGAGCACAAGCGCTTCGCCCCAGTAGCACATGGCGCAACTGGGATCGAGGCTTTGGGCTTGGCGGAACGAGCGCTGCGCTTCCCCATGATTGAAGCCATAGGCGAACCGAAGTCCCTGATCGAAGTACTTCTGAGCGTCGGGGCTGGAAGTGGTGATCGGGAAGCTGATGGAGCCCGTACCCTGCCAGAGGGGCGCGGGGCCTTGCATGTCGACTCCGCCGCCGTGGGTGCCGTGAGATGGAGACGACGTCTGTGCGATGGACCCTGCGGGAAGCGTCAGGATGCCGGAAGAAAGCAGGGCGACAAGGCATGTCTGTCGGAGCAGAAGTGCGCGGGACATGATCGAGATCCTCCTCTCGCTCAGGATGTCGCCGGCGTTGCCGAGAGAAGCGGCTTTCGGGCTGCAACTGGTCAGGCGCGTTCCTGCGCAACGATCAGACGAGGCCGCAAAAAGCCGTCTGTGGAGATGCTGGAGGGCGAGTGCGCATGCTCAAACCGGGCCACAGCAGCTCCATCTCTGCCCTCGATGTGCCGGTCGGGAGCAAGCCTATTCCTCTTATCGCCGCCTGACGAGTGGGATGTGTCGCCGCCAAGTCATGCCGGCGGGTTTCCTGTGCCCTTTCGTACCAAGTTCGTCACCGGTCGCGCTCATTGCTCGGTCGGAAGCAGCCAGAGCTCTACCTTCGGTCCGCTCCGGAAATCCGCAGGCCGACTGCACCCCTGCGCTCAGGCTCTTCGATCAGAGCCTCGTCGACGCGGGCTGGCCATTGATCCTCGCCGTAGAAACCCGTTCGCTCTCCCCAGCCACCGGTGAGGCTGTTTCTGCTCTCGCGGACTGCCCTGCGGCTATCCGAAGCGTCCACGTCCTTGGCGCATGTAATCCTCCGTGTATGGAAAAGCTTAACGTCAAGCAGAGGGTGTGCCTCCTGGTCCATCAGCAGAGAAAGTGCTCGTCTTGAAATTGCCCGAGATGTGAAGAGAAAAGTTGGGGCTTCGGGTGTACCATTCTGCCAGTGTGCGCCTCAGTCTCATAACGATGCAGCAGGGAGGTGCGCGGTTTCGGTGGGGGCCGTCAAGGGAGCGATGCCATGTCGAAATCCTCACGGCGAGATGTCATAGGCCTTCTCATCGCTGTTGCGGCCGGATCGTGTGCATTCATTACGGTTCCCCTGGCATCCGATGTGAAGCCTCTTGCCATCAAAGGCTACGATCCGGTCGCCTACTTCACCGCCGGCGCGCCGATGCGCGGATTGCCGGATATCGAGTATGAGTGGGACGAGTATCGCTACCGTTTCGCACGTCCCGCGCATCGGGAGCTCTTCGAGGCCAATCCGGCCCGCTATGCGCCGCAATTTGCGAATTTCTGCGCCATGGCGCTCGCCAAGGGCGTGCTTTATGAGGCCGACCCGGAGAGCTGGCTCATTCACGATGGGAAGCTCTACGTGTTCGGGGGACCTGCGGGGCGGCATCAATTTCAGCAGTCCCTGGCCGAAAATATTGCCAAGGCCCACCGGAACCGTTCACTGGTTCAGCGGCGTTAGCGCTGATGGAGCGAAGGTGTTGCGTAGAGCCCGGCCTTGCGAAGACCTTCGCGCAGGTGCGCGAGGTCCGACGGGTTCCTTAGCTTGCTGCCGAATCCCTGGGGATCGAATGTCGGATCAACGCGCGTCAGCGCGGCGGCTGCTTCGGTCGCATCATTCAGCCGTTCCTGCTGTGCATAGGCGGCTGCCAGCAGGGCATGGCCGAACTGCGCTCCCAGGGCTTCCCGGAGATTGATCTGCGCCTGCTCTATGGCAGCGGCGTACCGCCCATCGAGATAATAGGCGAGGCTGAGAGTGTTCCGGTCGATGGCGCTCATTTCCGGGTTAATGCGCTGGGCCCGCTCCAGGGCTTCGATGGCCGCCTTAGTATGCCCGAGCCACGTGAGGATGTTACCGCGGCCGGCCAAGCCGTCCGCGTCATTCGGGTTTAGCGCAACGGACTGATCCATCTCCGCCTTCGCCTGTTCATAGCGCAGGTGAAAAATGTGAACCCGGCCCAGCACAATGCGGGCTCTAACCTCCGATGCATCGAGGCTTAGCGCCTTGTGCGCCAAGTCCTCCGCTCGAGCCAGAAATGCCTCCGGAGATTGCACCCAACCCATGGCCGTGCTGATGAGATAAGTCTCCGCTAGGGCAGAGTACGCAGCGGCGTAGCCGGGATCGAGCTCGATGGCGCGTCTGAGCAGGGCCCGAGCCTCCACAATGCTAGAGCGCGTCGGTCGCTGCAGTGCTGGCCGTGCCCGCAGCACGTAATCATAGGCCTGGAGATTGTCAGTCGGTTTCGCGAGCACGCGGCGCTGCTCGATCTCTGCCACCTCAATGGCGAGCGCACCGGCAATCTGGGCAGTGATCTTATCCTGCAGAACGAAGACGCCTTCGACGGGCTCATCGAACCGGGAGGACCACAGGACACGGCCGTCCCTGTCCACCAGTTGAGCCGCGATCCGCACCCGGCCGTCCGTTGGCCGGATGCTCCCCTCAACCTGATAGCGGACCCCGAGAGCCTGCCCGATCTCTCCTGGTCTCGCACGTCGCTCCTTATAGGGGGCCACGGCATTCCATGACATGACGGTCACTGCGGAGAACTGGCCGAGGGCGCTTATGAGGTCCTGAGTCAAACCATCGGCGAAGTAGTCCGGCTCCTTGTCCTCGCCTTGGTTCACGAATGGGAGAACGGCGAGAACAGGCTTTGCGCCAAGTTCGGCGGGTTTCACGGACTGAACGCCGGGGCCAGAGCTGCCGAGGGGGCCGAGGCGATCCGGCAGCCCAGCCCACAATGCGGCGAGGAGAAGAAGGAGCACGGCTGCTGCGGCGGGAAACAGGATCGCCTGACGGATGGAGCGGGCGACCGGTTCGCTCCTGTCGAGCCGCAATCGAAAGACGCGGATGGGGCGCGCGATGTTCTTGAGGCGCCGTTCGCCGATATCGGCGAAGGTTACGTCGATCTTGCCCTCGACATCCTCATGAACGCGGCTCGAAACGCAAATGCCCCCAGGGGATGCAAGCCCCTCGAGGCGTGCAGCCACGTTCACCCCATCCCCGAAAATGTCGTCGTCTTCGGCGATGATGTCGCCGACATTGATGCCGATCCGGAACTCGATGGGTCGCTCTGAAGGGGTGGCGGCATTGCGCTCCGCCATTCGGCGCTGGAACTCGACGGCACAGCGCACGGCCTCGACGGAACTCGCAAACTCGACCAGCATCCCGTCGCCGGCGGTCTTTACGAGACGTCCGTGGTGCTCGGCGATGATAGGCTCCACAAGGGTCCGCCGAAGCTCGTTCAGTTGCTTCAGCGTGCCTTCCTCGTCGCTACCCATGAGACGGCTGTAACCGGCGATATCGGCCGCCAGTATCGCTGTCAGTCGCCGGTCTGGATGGCCCGTCGGCAAGGCACATCTCCCAATCCGCTTGGTCAGCTCTCGGGTGATTACAGAGGAGAATGCCTCCGGTGGGCACCGACGAACAGGAGCCGGAAGTGAATTGCCAGCGGCTCGGATCAGAATACGGTCCGTTCCATTTGCGGCGGTGCCGCGCTCAATAGGCGACCTGCTTCAACGTCTTGTCGCGGAAGGAGCATAGGAACCCGCCGGCAATGCGCTAGAAGCCGCCGCGGTGAGGGGCCTCAGCAGTAAAGACGGTTCAGCGTCGGCGTCCATTCCCGGAGGGGAATGATCGGGGTCGCGACCCGCCGGGCGTGAGGGAAGGGCACGACGGCGATCTGCTCGCCAAGCTCGTTATGCACGCAGACGAGCCACCGGGACCAGTCGGCGGAGATGAGCACCTCCGCCATGAGGCGGCGGGCGACCGCCTCGGCCTGCTTGAGGGCATCGCCGTCAGCCCTGAGCGGACGGCCGCGGAGGTCCAGGATCAGCTCCCGGCCATCCGTGCAGTGAAAATGATGGCGCATTGCATCGCTCCTGCGCCCCCGGACCCTGTTAGGTTTTTTCTCTTCGAGTCGAGAGCGAGTTCTGGGGCTTGGGGATCAAGGGAACATGACAGTTTAACGACTTGTCCCCGTTCTCCACCGGATTCACATGGTCTCAACGGTCTTGAATCGATCCGGGGCGGCCTTGACGCTGCTCTAGCGGCTCTTTCGCCCCCGCTTCGGCGCAGGGGAAGGCAGTGCCTGATCGGCCTTGGCGAGGTCGGCCCAAGGATCGGACTTCAGGTGTGCGAGGCGGGTCGGCAGGTTGGCGACGGTGAAGTGGCTCGGCCGGATCGACGCCGAAAGCTCCTCCCAGGCCAGCGGCGTCGAGACCGGCGCACGGGGCCGCGCCCGTGTCGAATAGGCGGCCACCGCCGTCGCGCCGCGCCCGTTGCGCAGGTAGTCGATGAAGATCTTCGATCTGCGAGCCTGCTTCGCCATGGTCGCGAGGTAGCGGTCGGGGCTGTCGGTCGCCATTGCGCTGGCAAGGGACTGCGCAAAGGCCTTCACCTCCTCCCAACCGGCCTTCGGCTTCAGGGGGACGACCACATGCAGCCCCTTGCCGCCCGTCGTCTTGACGAAGCTTTCGAGCCCGAGATGGCGAAGCCGCTGGCGAACCTCGAATGCGGCCTCGATCAGCGCCGTCCAGGGCACATCCTCGGCCGGGTCGAGATCCATGGTGATGCGGTCGGGCTTCTCGACCGCGCGCAGGGTGGAGCCCCAGGGATGGATCTCCAGCACGCCGGACTGCACCAGAGCGACGAGGCCATCGAGGTCCTCCACGAAGAGGACCTCATCCCCGGATACGGTCCGGCGGCGCACAGCCTTGCCCATGCCGTTCCAGGAATGCTTCTGGAAGAAGCAGGTCTCGCCCGTGCCGGAGGGGCAGCGCACCAGGGCAAGCGGCCGGTTCACCACATGCGGCAGGATCCAGTCCGCGATCTCGACATAGTATTCGGCCAATCCCAGCTTGGTCAGCCCGGCATCGGGCCAGAACACCCGGTCGGGATGGGTGAGCGCCAGGGCAGGGGGGCCGTTCCGGTCGGGGCCTGAGGGAGCTTGCGCCCTCGTTTCTCGCACGACCTCGCTGGGATCCTTGTCCTCGCGCAGGCCCTTGAAGGAAGCATGCCGCAGCATTCCGTCTGCCGTCCAACCGCGCACTTCGACCTCTGCGACCAGCACCGGCCTGACCCAGCGCACGTTGCGGCCGGCGGCGTCGGGCAGGGCATCGGGAAACGGGGAGGCCGGCCGCTTCAGGCGTTCGAGCTCCGCCCAAAGGTCCCGCGCCACGGCGGCCGAAAAGCCGGTGCCGACACGCCCCACATGAACGAGCCGGCCCTTCTCGTGGACGCCGAGCACGAGCGATCCGACAGCCTTCTGCGAGGTGGAGGAGGGGACATAGCCCGCAATCACGAACTCCTGACGCTCGCTGCACTTGGTCTTCTGCCAATGCGCCCCACGTCCGCCGATATGCGGTCGGTCGCGGCGCTTCGAGACGATCCCTTCGAGACCAAGGCGGCAGGCGTGCCGCACCATGGCGTCGCCGTTCTTCTCGATATGGGCGCTGTAACGCAGCGCCCCTCCCGACGGCAGATCGTCGAGAAGCCCCGCCAGCAGGGTCTTGCGCTCGATGAGAGGCGTTCCGGTGAGGTCGTAGCCGCCCAGATAGAGGAGATCGAAGGCGTAGAAGGTCATCCGGTCGGTGCGGCCCGCGCTCAGATCGGCCTGGAGGCTCGAAAAGCTCGAGATGCCGCTCTCGTCCTCCACCACGAGTTCGCCGTCGATGAGGGCCGAACCGAGCTTCAGGTCCCGAAGGGCATCTGCGATGGGCTTGAATCTCTCGGTCCAGTCGAGCCCTTTGCGGGTGAGGAGCTTCACCGTATCGCCGTCGATCCTCCCCTGCAGGCGATAGCCGTCGAACTTAATCTCGTGGATCCATTCGTCGCCATCGGGCGCCGTGTCCACGAGTGTCGCAAGGCTCGGTTCGACAAAGGGCCTGAGCAGGCCTTTTCGCGCACCCGGGATCTTGGAAAGATCAGGCGCCGGTCCGGTCTTTCGGCGGGCCTTCCTGCGTCCGTCATGATCCGTTCGCACGTCGCCGGAAGCGGCGAGATCCGCATTCGTCCGGCCGGAGAGAATGGAGGCGGCCTCGATGTCCGCGGGCTCCGGGTCTCCCGGTCCGATGGCATGGTCGTCGTCGGCCTTGATGAGGAGCCACTGCTCCTTCTTCTCCCGGGGCTTTGCCCGCATCCGCACCAGATGCCAGCGGCCCTTGAGGCGCTCGCCTTCCAGCTCGAATTCCAGGTGGCCCTTGGCATAACCCTTGTGCGGATCGACCGTCGGTATCCAGCGGCCCCGATCCCACAGGATCATCGTGCCGCCGCCATACTCGCCCTTCGGGATCACCCCTTCGAAGGCGAGATATTCGAGCGGGTGGTCCTCTGTGTGGACCGAAAGCCGCTTCTCGCCCGGCACAAGGCTCGGGCTCCGCGTCACCGCCCAGCTTTTCAGGACCCCATCCAGTTCGAGCCGGAGGTCGAAATGCAGGCGGCGGGCGTCATGCTTCTGAATGCAGAACCGGTTGCCCTTCTTGCGCGTCGCCCTGGCTTTGGGCTCGGGCGTCGCGCCGAAATTTCGCTTGGCCGCATAATCCCCGAGGGGCGCGGAGCGAGGCGCCGCATCGCGGCTGCCCCGCCGCAACACGGCCTTGGGTTTGGGGGGCGTCGGCTTGGCGGTTGAACGCGGCACGGCTCAACCTCGCCCATCAGCTCGCCTTGCGGGCGGGACTGCGCGCTGCCGTCCGGCTTTTCTTGGCAGCGGACTTGGCCGGGGCCCGCCGGGCGCTCGCTTTCGCAGGCGCTTTCTTGCTTGCGCCCTTGCCACGGTCCGCAGCGATGCTGCATCGCAGGGCTTCCATGAGGTTGACGACGTTGGAGGGCTTGGGCGCGTCCGGCGCTTTTGGCGCCTTGCCGCCCTGCTTCGACCGGATGAGCTCGATGACGGCTTTCTCGTAGCGGTCCTCGAACTGGGAGGGCTCGAAATCGGCGGCCTTGGTCTCGATGATGTGCCCGGCGAGGTTTTTCATCTCGGCTGGCAGTTTCAGCTCCGGAATATCCTCGAAATAGGCCTCTTCGCCCCGCACCTCGTAAGGATAGCGCAGCAGGGTCGCCAGGATCCCCTTGCCCAGAGGCTCCAGGAGAACCATGCGCTCGCGGCGGGCCATGACCACGCGAGCGACGCCGGCCCGGCCCTTCTCCTGCATGGAGTCACGGATGACGGCGAAGGCCTCCTGCGCCACCTTGTCGTCGGGGGCGATGTAGTAGGGTGTGTCGAGATAGCGCTCGTCCACCTGGTCGCGCGGCACGAAGCTCTCGATGTCGATGGTGTGCGTACTCTCGATGCGGACGGCCTCGAGCTCTTCCTCCTCCATGAGGATGAAGGAGCCCTTGCCGACCTCGTAGCCCTTCACCTGCTGGTCGGATTCCACGACTTCGCCGGTCTCCGCATCGATGAACTGGCGCTTGACCCGGTTTCCGGTCTCCCGGTTGAGGGTGTGGAAGCGTACCCGTGCAGATGAGGAGGTCGCCGGATACAGGGCGACGGCGCAGGAAACCAGAGATAACTTCAAGCATCCCTTCCAATTTGCACGCGGCGCCATAGTAAACTCCTGCAAAACTACTCGACCAGCGGAGTCAATTCGATTCTTTTCTGAGTCGAACTGATTCGCGTTCGACTCAAACGCGACTCTGAGACGAGTCGTTCCGAATCAATTTCGGCTCTGGGAAGGGCTGGAATACTTGACGAAGGCTCGCGCGTGCGGCCCCTCGGTTCGGCGAGCGGCCTGAATCGGTCAGGGCCAGGCTTGCGTCACTTGATCGCGTCGAAGATCGGACCCGAGCATTGGACGACGAAGATCAGCAGCAGGATGCCGATAAACCACAGGAGGGAGCCGGAGCGCTGCGGCGGCGGAGCGACCGATTGCGGCTCGGCCGGCTTGAAGATCGGAGTCGGTGGGGCAGGCAGGCGCTCAAGGAGTTCGGCAGCCGCAGCGGGAATGCTGTCGGTGGCTCCGATCACCCAGATCCGCGAGGGAATGCCGCCGACGAAGCCCACCTCGGCCGGCCTGATCTCGGCATTGTAGAGGACCCACCAGAATTCAGTGCGCTGGCCCATCCTTGCTCCTTCTTCCGCCTCTTGGAAACTCTAGCTAGTACTGCCGGCTGGTCGTTGCGGTAATCTAGCGGCAGCCGGGCGATCTCTGATAATGGGATTGCGTCTTTCGAAAGGAATACCGTGAACGTTCTAGTTACCGGAGGGGCCGGCTATATCGGCGGCCATATGGTTCTGGCCCTGCTCGATGCAGGGTTCAAGCCGGTCGTGCTCGACAATCTGTCGACCGGGTTCCGCTGGTCGGTGCCGGATGGCGTTCCGGTCGTCGTGGGCGATGTGGGCGATTACGAACTCGTTCTCCAGACCCTCAGGAAACACGATATCGAGGCCATCGTCCATTTCGCTGCGAAGCTGATCGTGCCGGAATCGGTGACCGATCCTCTCGGTTACTACCTCAACAACACCGTCAAAAGCCGCTCCCTCATGGCCGCGGCGGTCGCGGCGGGCGTCCAGAAGTTCATCTTCTCCTCGACTGCGGCGGTGTACGGCAACGCGTCCGACAAGCCGCTCGCCGAGGACGCGCATTTGGATCCCCTGTCGCCTTATGGCACCTCGAAGCTACTGACCGAGATGATGCTGCGCGATGTCGCAGCGGCCCATGACATGCGCTACGTGGTGCTGCGCTATTTCAACGTTGCGGGCGCCGATCCGGCCATGCGCCACGGCCAGTCGACCGCCAATGCGACCCACCTCATCAAGGTGGCGGTCCAGACGGCGCTCGGCATGCGGCCCCACATGGAAATCTACGGATCGGATTATCAGACCCAGGACGGGACCTGCATCCGTGACTACATCCACGTGACGGACCTGATCTCCGCACACATGCAGGCGCTGAAATATCTGAACGAGGGCAACGAGAGCACGGTCGTGAACTGCGGCTACGGCCACGGCTATTCGGTTTCCGAGGTCATCGAGACCGTGCGCAAGGTCTCGGGACGCCCTGTCGATGCGCGGCAGGCTCCACGCCGGGCAGGCGATCCGGCGACCATCGTGGCGGATTCGAGCCGAATCCGCGCCCGGATGGGTTGGGAGCCGCGCTATGACGATCTCTCGACCATCGTCGATCACACGCTCCGCTGGGAAAGCCACCTGCGGGAGCGGAACCTCAAGCTCTGAAAGGCCAGACGGTCGCGCAATGACGGCCGGGCGAGGCAGCCCTGAGATCGGCATGCCTCGCCGGACACGGGGCGTTCGGAGCAGATCGGCATATTCTCTTGTCACGCGACTACCTGAGCAGACTGCGCTGCCCGAGCGATAGTATGAATATATGCTCAATGTAGCTATAGTCTAATGCCGTTGGTTGCAGCGACTTTAAAGCGGAATTTGCGAAATTCTTTAACTTTGAAGTGTTTAATTGCCCCGTCTATGGGGGAAAACAATGTTTCGACTTAAATTTCTGCGAAATATGCAACTCTGGAACGTAACCGGGCGTTTCTATACTGCTGTTCTGGCGGGAATCGTGGCTCTGGCCGCCCTTGCGATCTACGGCTCTTTCACGATCTCGAGCTTGCTGACCGAGCGCAAACAGGCGGAACTCAGGAGCCTGACGGAAGCTGCAATCAGCATCGTCGCAGATTTCGAAGCTCGAGCCAGAAAAGGCGAAATGACCGAAGAAGAAGCGAAGAAACAAGCCTCGAACGTAATCCGAGCCGTGCGATACAATGGGTCGGAGTACTTCTTCATCTTTGACTACAATGTCGTCAACTTGATGCACCCCTTCGACAGGTCGCTGGAAGGGAAGGATCTGTCGGCCCTCAAGGACCCGAACGGCACATTGTTCACCAGGGGCATGGTTGAGGCCGGAAAGCGCGGCGGCGGTTTCGTGGCTTATCTCTGGCCAAGACCGAACCAGAAGCAGCCGTCTCCCAAGCTGACCTATTCGGCTCCGTTCGAGAAGTGGGGCTGGGTCCTCTCGACCGGCGTCTACGTGGACGATCTGGCCGTCATCGCTGCCGAGGAACGCAACCTCTTCCTCATCATCGTCATGGCTTCCGCCGTGGTGCTCCTGTTCGTTGCCTTCTTCCTCGGGCGCAGCATCTCCAAGCCTATCGGCAAGCTGGCGGACAGCATGGGGGCGCTGGCGGATGGTCGCCTCGAAGTCGCTGTGGACGGAACGTCGCGCCGGGACGAGATCGGCGCCATGGCGCGAACCGTCCAGGTCTTCAAGGATGCGCTGATCGCAAAGAAGCAGGCGGATGAGGAAGCGGCTCTCGAGGCCGACGCCAAGATGCGCCGGGCGCAAAGGCTCGACGAGCTGACCAAGCGCTTCGAGATGAACGTCTCGGCTCTGACGCAAGGCCTCTCCAGCGCGGCCACCGAGATGGAAGCCACCGCCCAGTCGATGACGGGGATTGCCGACCAGACCAACCATCAGTCGGTGCAGGTGGCCTCCGCCGCCGAGCAGACCTCGGCCAACGTGCAGACGGTGGCCGCGGCANGAAGCCACCGCCCAGTCGATGACGGGGATTGCCGACCAGACCAACCATCAGTCGGTGCAGGTGGCCTCCGCCGCCGAGCAGACCTCGGCCAACGTGCAGACGGTGGCCGCGGCAACGGAAGAGATGTCGATCTCGATCCAGGAGATCGCTTCTCAGGTGACGCAGTCGTCCCAGATCGCCAACCAGGCGGTTGAGGGCGCCCAGCGCACCAATGCCACCGTTCAGGCGCTGGCCGAGACGGCCGAGCGGATCGGCAACGTGATTGCGCTCATCAACACCATCGCCGGCCAGACAAACCTGCTCGCGCTCAACGCCACCATCGAGGCGGCGCGTGCGGGCGAGGCCGGCAAGGGCTTCGCCGTTGTCGCGAGCGAGGTCAAGGAGCTGGCCAACCAGACCGCCAAGGCGACCGAGGAGATCGGAACCCAGATCGCCTCCGTGCAGCAGGCGACACAGGACGTGGTCGGAGCCATTCAGGAGATCGCGCAGACCATCGGCGCGATGGCGCAGATTTCGACCGGCATCGCGGCCGCCATCGAGGAGCAGGGCGCGGCGACGCGGGAGATCTCGCGCAATGTGCAGGAGGCGGCGCGCGGCACGGAAGCGGTGACCGGCAGCATCGGCGAGGTCCGCCGCGGCGCCGGCGAGACCGGATCCGCCGCAGCCCAGGTTCTGGGCGCGGCCCAGGAGCTGGCGCGCCACTCCGAGGATCTCGGCCGCGAGGTCGCGGACTTCCTCTCCGGCGTCAAGGCTGCCTGAGCCGTCGGCATGCGGGGTTGAAGAGCGGCCTCGGTTCCACCCGAGGCCGTTTTCATCAGAGAGCGATATGGGCTGGCATTTCCAGGGGCTTAAACGAAGGCGCTTGCCGCCAATGCTCCGAAGAGAGCCGCAAGGAGCAGAGCGGCGTCATGGAAACCGAGGAGCCATCGGGAGGGCGTACCGTCCCGGTGGACCCACAGGGTCGTACCGATGGTGGTGAGCGACCAGCCGATCCCAAGGAAAGCCGCCGCGGCCGAGAAGCCCTCGACCTGACTCGACAAGGCGAAGATCACGATGCCTGCAGCCAGGAGAAGGCTGCCGACGGAGACCATCGGGAAGGGACGGGCCGCGTTGGGCAGGAGCGCGAGGCCGAGCGAGGGGGCGTACATCGACACCACGTGCCAGGCGACAGTGCCGGCGACCGCGCCTGAGAGGCCGCAGCCGACCATGGCGACGGGGGTTGCGCCCATGAGGCCGGTCATGGCGAACCAGGCCAGTGCGCCGATAGCGGTGGGGAGGAGGACCTTTCGCCAGCCCTTCAAGCTCCTGGCCGCGTCCAGGTTCTCGCGGAAGCGGCGGGAGGGCAGGGCGGCGGTGGCGGCAAGGGACAGGACATAGGCGAGAGATGTCACAACCGCCATGCCGACGAAGGCATGCGGCGCGGCCAGGAGTTCAGCCTTGTCGGCCAGGGTCGGAGCGATGATGGCGGCGAGGGTGCCTGCGCCGAAGACGGCGAGAACGGCGCTCCTGGAGCCGCCGCCCATGGGCACGGCGGCATGACGATAGAACAGGCTGAAGCCGCTGGCGATGCCGAGCCAGAAGGCCCCGAGGGCAAGCGCTCCGAAATGCATCCGCATGAGCGCCCAGACGAGGACCATTCCGCCCGCGGTCCCGAGGCTTGCGCCGAGCGAGAAGGCAGCTCGGCGGCCGAAGGAATCGAGGAGGAGGGAGGCCGGAAGGCTTGCCAGCGCCGCGCCCGCATAGAAGGCGGCGAAGGGGAGCATCGCGAGGCTCTTGCTCGGGGCGAACGAGAGGCCCGCGAGCGGCAGGATGCTCAAGGTCAGCACCTGCGAGAGGATCGACAGGGCAAAGGCGATGGCGAGGAGCGCAACTCCGCCGCGGTCGGCCGCGCCTTCCCCGAGCGCGCCCGGCTCGCAGACGCAGTCGAGCCGCCCGGCCCGGGGCATGGCGGAGGAGGCGGTCATTTCCGCAGATCGTCGTCGGAGAGGACGCGTACCGCTGCCCCCTGCACATCGTCATACTGGCCGTTCTTGATCGACCACATGAAGGCGGCGAGCCCCGTGAGGCCCAGCATCAGGGCGATGGGAACGAGATAGATCAGCACTTCCATGGGATCAGGCTCCTTGCACGGCGGGCGCGCCTTGAGCGGCTTCCGCTTCCTTGGCGGGAGCCCGGCCCCGTGCGCGCAGGGCGTTGAGGGTGACGATGGTCGAGGAGCCCGACATGGCGAGCGCCGCAACGAGGGGCGTGACATAGCCGAAGAAGGCCAGCGGCACCGCGAACAGGTTATAGACCAGCGCGATCCCGAGGTTCTGCCGCATCAGCCTATGCGCGCGGCGGGCGATGGCGATGGTCTCGCGCACGGGCTCCAGCCTGTCGCCGAGGAACACCGCATCGGCCTGGGCCTGGGTGAGGTCGGCGGCGCTGATGGGCGAGAGGGAGACATGAGCCGCGGCGAGAGCGGGAGCGTCGTTGAGCCCGTCGCCGACCATGAGCACCTTGCGGCCTTCGGCCTTCAGGGCATCGAGCATCGCGATCTTGTGGGCTGGCTTGCAGCCGCCGCGCCACATCTCGATCCCGAGAGCCTGGGCGATGGGTGCCACGGCCTCCGCCCGGTCGCCGGAGAGAATGCGGCAGTCGAAGCCGCTCTCGCGCAGGTTCCTGACCACCGCGACCGCATCGGGGCGCAGGGCCTGCCGGACGAGAAGGACGGCGCGCCTCTCGCCCCAGGCGAAGGCGATGGCCGAGGAGGTCGGGTCGCCCTTCACCGCATCGCGGGCCATCTCCTCCGCGCCGCAGAAGGCTGGGCTGCCGAGGCGCATCTCGATGCCGTCCATGATGGTGCGCACGCCCTGGCCCGGCTCCTCGACTGCGCCGTCGTAGGGACGGCGGTCGCGGGCCTTGTCCGCCACGGCGGCCGCCAGGGGATGGTGGCTCGAAAGCGCGAGGCGGGCGGCCGCTTCCAGCAGGTCCGGCGCGATCTCGCCCGCATTGACCACGCTCATGGTGGGCAGGGTCAGGGTGCCGGTCTTGTCGAAGACGACCGTGTCCACTTCGGCCAGGCGCTCCAGCGCATCGCCGGAATTGAGGAAGACATTGGCGCGGAAGAGCGCGCCCGAGGCCACCACCTGCACGACGGGAACCGCCAGCGCCAGCGCGCAGGGGCAGGTGATGATGAGGACCGCAATCGCCGTGATGATCGCACCGTGCACGGAGGCGCCGGAGGCGATCCAGGCGATGGCGGTGAGCGCCGCTGCCGTGTGCACCACCGGCGCATAGCCCCTCGCCACCCGGTCCGCGAGCTGCACATAGCGGGATTTCGCAGTGGCGGCGCTTTCCAGCAGGCGCTCCACCTCGTCGAGCAGGGTGCCCTTGCCGGCGGCGGTGACGTTCAGGGTCAGGGTGCCGTTGTAGTTGAGGCTGCCCGCATAGACCTGGGCTCCGGCATCCACCGCCCGGTGAGTGGTTTCGCCCGTCACAAGGCTCTCGTCCACTTCCGATGCGCCGGAGAGCACCGTGCCGTCGATGGCGATGCGCTCGCCCGGACGCACGAGAATCCGGTCGCCCGCCTTGATCGCGGCGGTCGGCACGAGCGCGAGTTCCCCGTTCTCCTCGATCCGGTGCGCCACCTCGGCCTTGAGCGAGGCGAGGTTGCTCGCCACCGCCCGCGTCTTGCGGCGCATGGCCTGGTCGATAAAGCGGCCGCAGAGCAGGAAGAAGAGCAGCATCACGACGGAGTCGAAATAGGTGTGCTCGGCGGAGTTGATGGTCTCGACCACAGACATGGTGAGCGCCAGCAGGATGCCGATGACGATGGGCACGTCCATGTTGGTGCGCCCGTTGCGGAGCGCACCCATGGCGCTCTGGAAGAAAGGCTGGCCCGCATAGGCGACCGACGGCAGGGCGATGAGGGCGGCGAGCCAGTGGAAGAAGTCGCGGGTCTCCGGCGTGATGTCGGTCACGTTGCCGGACCAGACGGAGACCGCGAGCAGCATGATGTTCATGGAGGCGAAGCCCGCGACCGCAAGGCATTTCAGGAGCCATTGCGCGCGGCGGGCCTCCTCCTCCTCGACCAGGCGCGACTGGAAGGGATGCGCCCGGTAGCCGAGGCGCTGCAGCTCCTCGATCACTTTGGCGGGCGAGACCTGCCCGTCCCTCCATTCCACCGCGAGGCGATGATTGGTATAGTTGAGCCGCGCATCCACGACGCCCGGCAGGCGGCACAGGCCGCCCTCGATCTCGTCGATGCAGGCGGCGCAGTCGATCCCCTCGATGGCGAGGTCGAGATGCGCCGTGCCGTCGTCCTGGCGCTTCACGAAAACGGAGAGGTCGAGGGTCTCGGCCATTACAAGGAAATCCTTAGAGCAAAACACGGCTCTTGGAGCGGAAGACGGTCTCCGCCTCCCGCTTCAGGCCGATCACGAGGTCCCACCGGCCTTCCGGCAGGGGCGTAAGGCTCCGGTACTGGCCGGAGGTCAGTTCGACGAATTCGAGCGCGACACCGCGGCGCTTGTCGGTGGGGTGGGCGAGGCGCACCTCGGGCGTGAGGCCGGCCAGCGGGCGGGCTTGCGCGTCGCGGGCCGTAATGGTGACGCTGGCGTTGTCGCCGCGCTGGACGAGCGCCTCGACGGCCCAGTGGCGGGCATCCTGCGCCTGGGCTGCCGCTACGTCGTTCTTGAAGGACAGGCCTGCCTTGTAGGCGCTCTCCGTCTCGACGCCGCTGAAGCTCGAAAGGGCCATGCGGACCATGAAGAAGTTCATGGCGAAGACGGTGCCGAAGAAGGCGATGAAGCAGAACAGGACCGCACGTCCGGTGATCTGGCGGGGGGCGCGGCCCGAAGCGGTGGTGGTTTGCATCGACGTCATCCTTGTCAGGGTGCCTTGAAGTGGTCGTTCGCACCGGCGGTCTCGCCGCTTTCAAGGTCGGTGATGGTGAAATGGAGGTCCGTGGAGGCGGGCGGGGTCGTCTCGCCTCCGGTCACGAGGATGCGGGCCTCCAGGGTCTGGTCCGGTCCGACGGTGACGACCGCGCGGCCCTGCTGGTCGATCTCGCCGCCCACGATGTCGAGCTTCGCCTCGGGCAGACCTTCGACGGTGAGGGCGTAGCGGCGCTCGTCCAGGGTCTTGTTCGCCACACGGATGGTGAAGCCGTTGCGGATCGAGCCGTCCGACAGGCGCACGAAGAGCGGGTTGCGGTCGTGCATGACGCTGAGGCCGACATTGGTGCGCATGGCGAGCGCGGTGAGCATGATGGCGCCGGCGAGCACGATGAGACCGGCGTAGAGGACGGTGCGCGGGCGGACGACGCGGCGCACCTCCGGCTTGCCTTCCATGCGCACCTGGACGTTCATGTCCGTGTCGTAGGCGATGAGGCCTTCCGGGCGGCCGATCTTGGTCATCACCGTATTGCAGGCGTCGATGCACAGGCCGCACTGGATGCAGTCCAGCTGCAGGCCCTTGCGGATGTCGACGCCGGTGGGGCACACGGCCACGCACTGGTCGCAGTCGATGCAGTCGCCCGCCGGAAGCCCTTGCTTCTTAAGGACCTCGTTCTTCTTCATCGAGCCGCGCGGCTCGCCCCGGTCGTAGCGATAGGTGACGTTGAGGGCGTACTCGTCCGTAAGCGCCGCCTGGATGCGCGGCCAGGGGCACATATAGGTGCAGACCTGCTCGCGCATGAAGCCGGCGAGCACATAGGTCGTGAAGGTGAGAATGCCGATCCAGATATAGGCCAGGGGCGGACCCTGAAAGGTCGCCAGCTCGTAGACGAGGGTCGGAGCATCGGCGAAGTAGAGAACCCAGGCGCCGCCGGTCCACCAGGCGATCATCAGCCGGATGGAGTGCTTGAGCGTCCTCTGTGCGATAGTCTCAAGGCTCCATTTCTCCTTGGCCTTGCGCATCCGCTCGCGCCGGTCGCCCTCGATGAGGCGCTCGACGGCGTAGAAGAGATCGGTCCAGACGGTCTGCGGGCAGAGATAGCCGCACCAGACGCGGCCCGCGACCGCATTCATGAGGAAGAGAACGAGTGAGGCAAGCACCAGAAGGCCCGTGAGGTAGTAGACCTCCTGCGGCCAGATCTCGATGAAGAAGAAATAGAAACGGCCATTGGCGAGATCTAGCAGAATGGCCTGGTCCGGGGCGTTCGGACCGCGGTCCCAGCGCAGGAAGGGGAGGAAATAATAGAGCCCGAGGGTGACGGCGAGGACGATCCATTTGGTCGTGCGGAAACGTCCCTTCACTGCCTGCGGGTAGATCTTCTTGCGCGGGACGTACAGGGGAGTGTCGTCGGCTTGAGCCGGCGCAGGTGCCGAAGCAGGGTGGGAGAGGGGGGCGTCAGCCATCGAATCCGTCGCGATCATCTCGAACAGGGATGATGCCGGAATAGAGGAAGGGCTGAGCTTTTGCCTTGATTTGGGTCAACCTGCGGCCGGAGGGAGACTCCGGCCGCAGGTTGATCGGTGTATCGGGCGTTCGGTCGCAGTCCTACTGCTGCTGACCGCCGCCGAGGGAGTGCACGTAGAGGGTCAGTGCCTTGATCGTGGTGTCATCGAGGCGTCCATGCCAGGCCGGCATCACGCCGCCGCGGCCGTTCGTCAGGCCCTCCACGATGGCGGCTTTGTCGGAGCCGAAGAGCCAGATCTTATCCGACAGGTTCGGTGCGCCCGTCTCCATGTTGCCCAGGCCGGTATCGCCGTGGCAGGCGGCGCAGTTCTCGGCATAGACCTTGGCGCCCTCATCGAGCTTGGCGGCCTTGTCCACGGGCAGGCCCGAAAGGGAGCGCACGTAGTCCGCCACATGCGAGATCTGCTCGCGCTGGAGGAGGCCGTCGCGACCGAAAGCCGGCATCGAGCCCTGATGGCCCTCGTCGCTCGTCGAGCGGGCGCCATGACGGATCGTCTGCTCGACCTGGGCGAGCGAGCCGCCCCAGAGCCAGTCGTCGTCGTTCAGGTTGGGATAGCCCTTGGCTCCGCCGCCGCCAGCACCGTGGCAGGGGGCGCAGTTGTCGCCGAAGGCGGCCTTGCCCTGGGCCAGTGCGAAGGAGAACACCTCCGGGTTCTGCCGGATGTCCTCGAGCGAGGCCTCGGCGAGCTTCGCCGTCATGCCGGAGCGCTGGGTCTTCAGCGCCGCGAGATCGACCTCGACGGCCTCGCGTGACTGCCAGCCGAGAACGCCCTTGGTGTAGGACGAGACCAGCGGCCAGGCGGGATAGGCCACGAAATAGGCGACCGCCCAGATGATTGTGGCGTAGAAGGTCCGCAGCCACCAGCGCGGCAGCGGATTGTTGAGCTCCTGGATGTCGTCCCAGCTGTGCCCGGTCATGGTGACTCCGGTGACGGAGTCGACGGGGCCTTGTGTCTCGTGGGCCATGGGATCAATCCTCCTGGAGAGGCATGCGGGCTGCCGCGTCGAAGCGGTTCTTCCGCGAGGGAGCGAGGGCATAGATCAGCACCGCCAGGAAGACGGCGACGAAGTAGAGAAGCCCCCAGGTCTGGGCGAATTCGGCGAAGAACTTGTAGGTGGCTGGCATGGCTTGTCGTCCTCAGCGCACGTTGGCCTTGTTGTCGTAGAGCTTGAAGTCGACCTGAGTGCCGAGCATCTGCAGATAGGCGATCAGGGCGTCGGCTTCGGTCACCTTCCGCGGGTTGCCGCCGAAGGTGCGCGATTGAGCCTTCGGATAGCGCTTGGCGAGGTCGACGCTGTTCGGATCGTCCGCGCTCGCCTGGGTGAGCACGTCGCTTGCGGCCTTCTCGATCATGTCGGGGGTGTAGGGCACGCCGAGGGTGGCCTGCACCTTCATGTCCTGCGTGATCTTGGTAAGGTCGAGCTCGTTCTGCTCGAGCCAGGGGTAGCTCGGCATGATGGAGCCGGGCACCAGGGCGCGGGGATCCTTCAGGTGATCGCGATGCCAGTCGTCGGAATACTTGTTGCCGAGACGGGCGAGATCGGGACCGGTGCGCTTGGAGCCCCACTGGAAGGGCCGGTCGTACATGCTCTCGGCCGCCAGGGAGTAGTGGCCGTAGCGCTCGACCTCGTCGCGCAGCGGACGCACCATCTGGCTGTGGCAGTTGTAGCAGCCCTCGCGCACGTAGATGTTGCGGCCGGCGAGCTCGAGGGGGGTGTAGGGCCTGATGCCCTCCACCTTCTCAATGGTGCTCTTCAGGTAGAAGAGCGGAACGATCTCCACGAGACCGCCGATGGCGATGACGATCAGCACGCCGATGACGAGGACGATCGAGTTCGTCTCGAAGATCTTGTGACGGGACCAGAGTGACATGGTCGTTTCCTTTATTCCGCAGCCACGAGGACCGGCTGCGTGGCTTGCGGGAGCTGTTCCCGGACGTCCTCACCGGCGGTGATCGTCTTCCAGACGTTCCACGCCATGATCAGGCTGCCGGCCACGAAGAGGGCGCCGCCGAGCGCACGGATGACATAGAAGGGGTGCATCGCCTCGACCGTCTCGATGAACGAGTACTCAAGGAAGCCGAGGGCGGTGTAGGCGCGCCACATGAGGCCCTGCAGGATGCCCGCGACCCACATCGACGAGATGTACAGGACGATGCCGAGGGTCGAGATCCAGAAGTGCCAGGAGACGGCCTTCATCGAGTAGAGGCGCTCCTTGTTCCACAGCCACGGAACGAGGCAGTAGAGCGCGCCGAAGGAGATGTAGGCGACCCAGCCGAGCGCGCCGGAATGGACGTGTCCGATGGTCCAGTCGGTGTAGTGCGACAGGGAGTTCACGGCCTTCACGGACATGAGCGGGCCTTCGAAGGTCGACATGCCGTAGAAGGCGACCGACACGACCATCATGCGCAGCACCGGATCCGTGCGGAGCTTGTCCCAGGCGCCCGAGAGCGTCATCAGGCCGTTGATCATGCCGCCCCAGGAGGGCATCCACAGCATGATCGAGAAGGTCATGCCCAGCGTCTGCGCCCAGTCGGGCAGGGCGGTGTAGTGCAGGTGGTGGGGACCGGCCCAGATGTAGAGGAAGATCAGCGCCCAGAAGTGGATGATCGAGAGGCGGTAGGAATAGACCGGCCGCTCGGCCCGCTTCGGGATGAAGTAGTACATGATGGCGAGGAAGCCGGCGGTGAGGAAGAAGCCGACCGCGTTGTGGCCGTACCACCACTGCACCAGCGCATCCTGCACGCCCGACCACACGATGTAGCTCTTCGGCGAGAAGATCGAGACGGGGATCGTCGCGTTGTTGCCGAGGTGCAGGACCGCGATGGTCAGGATGAAGGCGATGTAGAACCAGTTGGCCACATAGATGTGCTGCTCCTTGCGGCGCATGATGGTGCCGAGGAACACGAGAAAGTAGGCGACCCAGACCACGGTCAGCCACAGGTCGGCGTACCACTCGGGCTCGGCGTATTCCTTGCCCTGGGTGATGCCGAGCAGATAGCCCGTGCCCGCGATCACGATGAAGAAGTTGTAGCCCAGCACCACGAACCATGGCGTGAGATCGCCCACGAGGCGGGCGCGGCAGGTGCGCTGCACGACATAGAACGAGGACGCGATCAGCACGTTGCCGCCGAAGGCGAAGATCACCGCGGAGGTGTGCAGCGGCCGCATGCGCCCGAAGGAGAGCCACGCCGTGTCGAAGTTCAGCGCCGGGAAGGCCAGCTGCAGAGCGATCAGAAGCCCGATGGTGAAGCCTGCAATGCCCCAGAACACGGAGGCGATGGTGCCGAACTTCACCGGCCCCATATTGTAGTTGGGCTTGCCGTCGATGGTCAGCGGCGGAAGCTCGGCGGGGCGCTCGTAATAGCGGTTCACGATCGCGAACACGGCCGCGACGCTGCCGGCGGCAAAGAGATAGGCGTGAAACGCATATTCCGGCGTGTAGGCTTTCGCCGCGATGATGATGCTCAGGAGAGCAAGGGCTGCAAAGGCGATGGCGGAGCCCGCCTCGCCGAGTGTCATAGATTTATGTGGGGCTGCTGCCGCGTAAGCCATGGGCCTTAACCTTCTCAAGAGGGGCAAGGCATTGAGCTTTGCCCTCGACAGACGGCTCTACGGCCCGGTCAAGGCAGGGGCATTGATGCAAATCAATCGGGAGCGGCGGAGCCCTTGCCCTTTAGGGGAAAGCAAAGGCAAATCACCCGGCCGCAAGCGCCTCCAGGCGCGCCCGGTCGACCAGGCGCACGCCGTCCGGCACCACGATGATGGTGCGATTCTTGGCAAGCTTCGTGAAGGTGCGGCTGACGGTCTCGATGGTCAGACCCAGGAAGTCGGCGATATCCTGGCGACTCATGGGAAGGGGCAGGGTAATCGAACCCTGGCCGAGCCGGGTGAAGCGCTTGAGCAGGCTCATGAGGAACACGGCGAGCCGCTCCTCCGCCGAGCGGCGTCCCAGCACCACCATCTGCTCCTGGGCGAGGCTCAGCTCGTGGCTGGTGAGCTCATGCAGGCGGCGCAGGAGATGCGGCCTTCCATCCATATAGCCGGTGAAGACCCGTCGGTCGAAGCGGCAGACCTTGGCGTCCG
Source organism: Microvirga roseola (assembly GCF_020866965.1). GTDB lineage: Bacteria > Pseudomonadota > Alphaproteobacteria > Rhizobiales > Beijerinckiaceae > Microvirga > Microvirga roseola. Next base: position 44,039 of record NZ_JAJATX010000017.1, on the reverse strand, counting down.
TCACCGTATCCGCCGAGACGCCGTAGCGGTCGAGGAGGGCAAGGCCCAGAAAGTCGCCCGCGAGCGCGAAGCCGACGATCTGCCGCCGTCCGTCGGGCAGGAGCTTATAGAGGCGTACCACGCCCTCGCCGATGTTGAAGACGGAACCGGCCGGCTCCTCCTGGGTGAAGAGCGTCGTCTTGGCCGGGACCTTGATGGACTATCTCAAGGAGGCGAGCTCGGTCAGCTCCTCCTGGTCGAGCACGGCGCAGATGCTGAACTGGCGCGCCTTGCATTCCACGCAGCTGTGGTTCGGGTCGAGAGCGTGAACGAAGCACAGATCCGGCAGGCTCTGGGCCGGCCGTGCCTGGGATTCTGAAGCTGTAACAGGCCCCACGGGATCGTCTCGCCTTTGGTTCCGCTGCCGCGCTTATAGCAGGAATCGGCGGGCGAGCCCCTCATGCGGATGCAAAGTTGACCTGCATCAATGTCGCAGCTCGAGGCCTCGTGGCAGGCTTTCGACGTCTGAACGAGCCTCCCATGCAGAGCCTGTTTCACGCCGCTCCCCTGTCGCCGAAGGAAGCGCCTCTCGCCTATCCCCTGGTGCGCATGATTCATCCCGAAATCAGCCTCCGGGAATGGCTTGCGATCGCCCGCCGCTGGGCGCGGCGCAAGCCGGAGCAGGGCGGGATCGTGGCCGTGCGGGACGCCCGCGGGGTCATGCACGCCCTGTTCTCCTACGCGGTCGACCGGGATTTCCGGATGGCGTCCTGCCTGAGGATCAGCGACCTCATCGTCGGACGCCTGCCCGGGGCGGTGGTGGACAGAGCCGTCCTGAACGCCGCCCAGGACCTGGCCCGGCGGCTCGGCTGCGATGGGCCTGGTGGAGATGCCGGTTCCCGCAAGCCGTGCGCCGGCCATCGCACGCCTCGGAGGTTTGGGCGATCCCGGCTTTTCCCCAGCCGCCGTGACCTTCCGGAGACGATCCCCAGGAATGAGCCGGACGCTAAGAACGGGTTAAGAACCTCCATCCCAAATGCTCCCCGGACGGCCGGGCGATTCCCCCGGCCGAGGCGACAGGAGGGGAGAGCGGCATGGACAGGAACACGAACGCGAGCAACGGAATCCTGCTGGCGAGCCGTCTCCTGCTGGCGGCCGCCTTCCTGCCGACCGGGATCGGGCGGCTCTCCAATATCTCCGGCTTTGCGGCGGCCATGACCATGAAGGGCATGCCCTATGCCGACGTGGTGGCGACCCTGGTGATCCTGGCCGAGATCTTCGGGCCGCTTGCGCTCGTCCTCGGGCTCGCACCCCGGCTCAGCGCCTCGGCCCTCATCGCGGCCCTCGTGATCACCACCGGCATCCTGCACCGCTTCTGGGATTATGGCGGGCTGACCCGCGCCACCGAGCAGGTGGTCTTCGTGTCCCAGCTCGGCGTGCTCGCGGGGCTGATGCTCTATTTCATCACCGGCCCCGGCGCCTGGAGCTGGCAGGCCTGGTGGCGCGGCTTCGGCGAGAAGTCCAAGCCCGCGGCCAAAAAGAAGAAGCCGTCCCGTCCCCGCGCTCCGCGGCCGAAGCCCGCGCCAAAATCCGCGCCGGTGCGTTCGGATATGGACGAGGACGATTTCGCGGACGCCGCCTGAGGAGACGGCTTGCGCGCCCGTGCAGACCGCTCTGGACACGACTCGTTTTCACAGCCAAGCTCCGCCTTCATTAAGCCCTTAATGATTTTCATAAGGCGCGGCCGCCGGGCCCTTTTGGGCCCTTGCTTGTTTGTGTTTTCATCCCCTCGTGGAGCCATGCTCAACACGTCCCTGCGTTGCATCCTGGGTCTTGCCGTCGTGCTCGCCTGCGCCGCGCCCGCGGCAGCCCAGCAGCCATCCGATCCGCTGACCCGTTTCCTCGACAGCATCTTCAAGCCGGGCGCCCAGGGCCGCGCGGGGCAGCCGCACCAGGTCGCCCCTGCGCAGCAGGTTGCGCCGGCTCCGGCCCGGCCTGCGCCGCAGACGCGCGCCAAAGCCCAGCCCCGGCGCAAGGTGGCGACGCCGCCACCGCGCCCGGTCCCGCCGCCGCAGGTGGCCGAACCCCAGCCGGACATCGAGACGGAACCGACCCAGGCCGTTGCGAGCCCGCAGCCGCAGGTCGCTCCGCCCGAGTCCGCCCAGCCCACAGAGACCACGGCGGCAAAACCCGCCGCACCCGAGCCGACCCTCGAGGAGCTGTCCCGGCAGGCCGCAGAGGAGGGAGCCTCCGCCACGGCCAAGGCTGAGGAGGCGCAGCCCGAACCGGCTCCGTCGGAAGAGAAGGCGGCCGCTGCACCCGAGTCGGTCGAGCCCGATGCGGCTGTGGCCGAGGAGGCAAAGCCCGAAGAGGCCGCGCCCCCGGTCAAGGTTGCCGAACCGCCCAAGCCCGCAAGCCCGCCTCCAGCCTCCGTGAAGGCGGCTGAGGCACCGGCACCGGCGCCGGCAAAGGTTGCTGCGAAGGCTCCGGCCGCGCCGGCCCTTCCGAGCTCGCCCGAGGCTGCGCTCGACCAGGTCAATGCCTATTTCAACGGCATCGACCAGCTCACCGCCACTTTCGTTCAGAAGAATCCCAGCGGCCAGCAGGCACAGGGAACGCTGGCGATCAAGCGCCCGGGCATCCTCCACTTCGCCTATGCGCCGCCAAGCGCCCTGGAGATCGTGTCCGACGGGCGCAACGTGGCGATCCGCGACAAGAGCCTCGGCACCAACGACGTCTATCCCGTCGGGCAGACGCCCCTGAAGTTCCTCCTGCAGGAGCATGTGGACCTCTCCCGCGACACCAAGGTGCGCGACGTGCAGGTCGCACGGGACGGCATGGTGACGGTGCGTTTCGACGACAGCGCGACGCTGGGCGGCACCTCGCGGATCACGCTTCGCTTCGATGCCAGGGCGAACGCCCTGAAGCAGTGGACCATCGTGGACGGCCAGGGCTACGAGACGACCGTGACCCTCTCGAACCTCAACGTGGTGCAGAAGTAAAAACCGGTTTCCACTTTCGCCGAAAAGGTCTTAGAAGGGGCCGCGCCCGGTGGGGCGCGGCAACTCAGGACTTCTCGGCAGGTTAAGCATGGTGGATCGGGCGGCTCTTGCGGCATATGCCGGTTACGTTCTCGAGGATGCGACGATCCCCGAACTGCCCAACCACTACCGGGGCAAGGTGCGGGACAATTACGACCTGCCCGACGGGCGGCGCATCATCATCGCCTCGGACCGCCTGAGCGCCTTCGACCGCAACCTCGCCGCCATCCCGCTCAAGGGACAGGTGCTGACGCAGGTGGCCCGGTTCTGGTTCGAGGCCACCGCCGGCATCTGCCCCAACCACGTGATCGAATATCCCGACCCGAACGTGGTGATCGCCAAGAAGCTCACGATCCTGCCCGTCGAGATCGTAGTGCGCGACTATCTCGCCGGCACCACGGGAACCTCGATCCTCTCGCTCTACAAGAAGGGCCAGCGGGAGATGTACGGCGTGCGCCTGCCCGACGGTCTGCGCGACAACGAGAAGCTCCCTGAGACCATCATCACGCCGACCAGCAAGGCCTTTCATGGCGGCCACGACGAACCTCTGACGCCCGCCGAGATCGTGGGGCAGGGGCTTTTGACGGACGAGCAGTGGAAGACCGTCTCCGGCTATGCCCTCGCGCTTTTCGCCAAGGGGCGCGAGATGGCGAGGGAGCGCGGCCTCATCCTCGTCGATACGAAATACGAATTCGGCATCGACGAGGCCGGCCGCATAATGATCGCCGACGAGATCCACACGCCGGACAGCAGCCGCTACTGGTTTGCGGGCAGCTACCGCGAGCGCTTCGAGGCGGGCGAGCGCCCCGAGAGCTTCGACAAGGATTTTGTGCGCAACTGGGTGGTCGCCCGCTGCGATCCTTACAAGGACGACGTCCCGGAAATCCCCGCCGACGTGGTTCTGGAAACCTCCCGCGTCTATATCGACGCCTTCGAGCGCATCACGGGCCAGCCCTTCACGCTGCCGGACCCGAACGTGCCGGTGCTGGAGCGGGTTCGAAAGAATCTCGCGGGATATTTCTAATCGGGCGGGTTTCGCCGATCCTAGCGCTGGAATGGATAGCACATTCGATCGCGCGGATTTTTTCTGCGCTCAAATCAGCCAAGAGATTTCTGGGATCGGAGGCACGCAGCTCGATCACGGCCTCTTTGATCTCTTTCAGATCGGGAAGGGAGAACGCCTCTCCCATTCGCTCCTCATAGGTATCATCCGAACTCACGCCTTGTCCTCCTTGCACTAACGGGCCTAAACAGGTCCGTGCGACAACAAAGGTCACCGTAGGCTTGGCAGGCTACCTTCCGCATTGCCGAGGAATTACGTGTCTGTAATGGAGCACAGCCGATCCGCTCAGGTAGGACTCGGTCTGTGGTTGGGGCGAGAGTTTCCGCTCCTCGTCGCGGACCAGATGCTGCTCCTCCTAGAGCGAAATGGATCTGAGGCAGATGCCAGCCTGCCTCCAACGAGCAAATTGACGATGCATCCGGTCTGCCGTAAGAACATGCCCATGATCACCGGTCGCACCTCTTCCGTGAATTATTTTACGCCGTCCCCATAGGGCGGCTCCGTTCGGTTGCGACCAGACGTTCGATGCCGCCGCTCTCCGGCGGCATCTTCATTTGGTGATCAGGTCTCCGGGCAGCGGCTCCCGCAAGCTCCCAGGAGACTTCTCATGACGACACTCCAATCCGCCTTCCTGAAGACGCTAACCGAGCGCGGCTTCATCCATCAATGCACCGATCTCGCCGCGTTGGACGAGAGGCTTTCGGCCGGGTGCATCCCAGCCTATGTCGGCTTCGATGCGACGGCAGACAGCCTCCATACGGGTCACCTCCTGCCGATCATGACCCTGCGCTGGCTCCAGAAGACCGGCCACAGGCCTGTTATCCTGATCGGCGGGGGCACCACGCAGATCGGCGATCCGAGCTTCCGCGACACGAGTCGTCCGCTGCTCGACGATGGGCAGATCGCAAAGAACATCGCAGGCCTGAAAACGGTCTTCTCCCGCTACATGACCTTCGGCGACGGGCCGACCGACGCCGTGATGGTGGACAATGCGGACTGGCTCGATCCCTTGCGCTACCTGCCTTTCCTGCGCGACTTCGGCACTCATTTCACCATCAACCGGATGCTGAGCTTCGACAGCGTGCGCCAGCGGCTCGAGCGCGAGCAGCCTCTGACGCTGCTCGAGTTCAACTACATGGTGCTCCAGGCCTTCGACTTTCTCGAGCTGTCGCGCCATCACGGCTGCCTGCTGCAGATGGGCGGGTCGGACCAGTGGGGCAACATCGTCAACGGCATCGAGCTCGCGCGCCGCATCGACCAGCGCCAGCTCTTCGGCCTGACGACGCCTCTGCTCACCACGTCCTCCGGCGCCAAGATGGGCAAGACCGCCTCCGGCGCGGTCTGGCTCAATGCGGAGCGCCTGGGCCCTTACGAGTTCTGGCAGTTCTGGCGCAACGTGGAAGACGATGACGTTCCCCGTTTCCTGCGTCTCTTCACGGAGCTGCCGCTCGACGAGGTCCAGCGCCTGTCGAGGCTGCAGGGATCAGAGATCAACGCCGCCAAGGAGGTCCTTGCAAACGAGGCGACCCGGCTCGCCCATGGCGAGGAGGCTTCGCGGAACGCAGCCGGGACGGCAAAGCAGGCTTTCGAGGGCGCGAACGCCGCCGGGCTTCCGACGATCACGCTTCCCGAGGCCGAAATCGCCGCCGGCGTGGAGGTGGCCCGGCTTCTCGTCCTGGCAGGCCTCACGGCCTCCAAGGGCGAGGCCCGCCGTCTGATCCTGAACGACGGTGCGCGCCTGAACGGAGCGACGGTAAAGGAGGTGGACGCCAGGGCGACATCCTCCGACCTCAGCGAGGGCGTCCTGATGCTGACCGCCGGGCGCAAGCGGCACGTCCTCATCCGCGCCGAAGGATGAGCCCGAAAGGGAGCGGCAGCACAACCGGCTGCCGCTCCCCCTCAGATGAATGTCGCGGCTGCCTTCGTCACATCACGGGCGCTCGGTCGGGAGCATTTCCGGTCCCGTCAATCCAGGTGCGGAGGCGCACGTTGCGCAGATCCTGGACCGGGGAGTTCCGTTGACAGGGCTGAGCATGAGGCCGATTCTTCCGGGCCAGGGAGCTGACGGCGTGGCGTTTTTCGCTCGATGCGGGAGGCTCTCATGACCAGCGGTTCATTTGCCCTGCCTTCGTCCGACGGAACGGTTTTTCTCTCCGACGATGGATTGGAGACGACGCTCGTGTTCCACGAGGGGGTCGATCTTCCGTGCTTCGCCGCCTTTCCCCTGATGCGCAGCGAGGAAGGACGGAGCCTGCTCGAACGCTACTTCGAGCCTTATCTCCACACCGCCCGCCAGCGCGGGGCGGGCTTCATTCTCGACACTCCCACCTGGCGCGCGAACAGGGATTGGGGCGCCAAGCTCGGGGTCTCGGCGCAGGACGTGGCGGAGATCAATCGGGAATCCGCCCGCTGGGCGCACAGCCTGCGGAAGCGAATGTCGGGGGACGGAGCGCAGATCCTCGTCAACGGCGTGGTCGGACCGCGCGGCGACGGCTACCGGCCCGATGCGCAGATGAGCGCCGCGGAGGCCCAGGCCTATCATGCTCCGGAGGTCGAAGCCTTCCGCGAAGCGGGAGCCGATCTCGTGAGCGCCATCACCATGAACTATGCGGAGGAAGCCATCGGCATCGCCCGCGCGGCGAAGGCGCAGGGACTACCGGTGGCGGTGTCCTTCACGGTCGAGACCGACGGCAGGCTCGCCACCGGCGAGACGCTCCGTTCCGCCATCGAGGGGACGGACCGGGAGACCGGCGACGCGCCTGTCTACTACATGATCAACTGCGCCCATCCGAGCCACTTCGATGGTGCTCTTGCCGATGGGGAGCCCTGGATGCAGCGCATCCGCGGCCTGCGGGCGAATGCCTCCGCCAAGAGCCATGCGGAACTGGACGAGGCGACGGAGCTCGATCCCGGCGATCCGCAGGACCTTGCCCGGCGATACAGGGATCTGCGCCAGAGGCTGAACCTGTCCGTCTTCGGAGGCTGCTGCGGCACCGATCACCGCCACATCGTAGCGATCTGCGACGCCTGCCTGACGTGAGGATCCTGCATCAGGCGGCGAGTGTAACCTCAGGCAAACGCGCGACGGCGGGCCTCGCGAAGAGATAGCCTTGGAAGAGTTCGATGCCGGCCTCGCGCAGGACGGAGAGCTCTTCGGGCGTCTCGATGCCTTCTGCGATCACCGTCACGTCGAGGGCGCGCGCCATCACCATGATCCCTGAGACGATGGCCCTGCGCGCCGCCGATCCGGCGATGCCGCGGATCAACTCCATGTCGATCTTGATGATGTCGGGCTGGAAACCGGCGAGCAGGTTGAGACCTGCATGGCCTGCGCCGAAATCGTCGATGGCGGTCACGAAGCCGAGCCGGCGGTACTCCGCCACGATCCGCGCCACGTGGCCCGTATCGGTCATGCGCTCGTTCTCGGCGAACTCGAACATGATGCGCCTGGTGTCGAAGCCGACACACCGGGCCGTCTCCAGCGAGGTCCGGATGCAGGCGGAGGGTTCATAGACGGCGTTGGGCATGAAGTTGATGGAGAGCCGCGTGTCGCCGTCCCGCGGAAAGAGGCGGCCCGCCATCTCGATCGCCTTGACCCGGCAGGCCTGGTCGAAGCGGTACTGCCTGTCATCGTCCACCTGGTCCAGGATGAAACCGGCCGACTGGCCTTCGAGCCCGCGCACGAGTGCCTCGTAGCCCCAGACGGCGCCGCGTCCGATATCGACGATGGGGTGGAAAGCCATGGTGAAGTCGAAGGGAAGGGGCCCGCCGGTCTGGCAGCCCCGGCATCTGTTTTTCACATCCGCCACGGGGCGATCCTGCGCTTGAAACTGTCGGTCCAAGGCATCATGGCGGCCAAACGTTACGCCCGACCTAATGCAACGGAAGTATGCGGGAGCTACTGGTCGGGCTGGGCTCTGCTTCCCCGCTGCTCGCCCTTGTGCCGCTCCCAAGGCCAGCGCCCCTCGATCTCGACTTCGAGGGAGAAGCTCAGGAAGGTTCGGATCAGGACCACGCCGCCGAGAATGATGACGCTCTGGAGCGTCGGCTCGATGGCGACCGTGTTGATGATGTCAGCGGCGACCAGGAATTCGAGGCCCAGGAGGATCGCCCGTCCCACATTCGACCGGTAGAGATGGAACGCATCCTCGCGCGACGTTCCCTGAAGGATCTGCCGCAGGACGAAGATGGTTGCGGCGATGGTGCCGAGGACGATCACGGCGGTGCCTGCGACCTCGATGGCGCGCGTCGTGAATTCCAGTGCCGGGGAGAGCCATCCGTCCATGAGCGATCCTGCCTGAGAGCCAAGGACCAGGAATCATAGGACGGAATGCCGAGCCTTCCAGGGCAGGCACAGGTCGTGGCGCTACCCCGTCCGTCCGCTGCCGGACAGACGGCCTCCCGGCCGATGCCGGAACGGGTCAGACTGAAAGCGCTCAGGCAAAGCCCGGCTTGCTCGGGAGCCCCATTCTTTTCAGCATTATCACCACCGGGCAGAGGCCCGTGAAGGAGGCCTGGATCAGGTGAGCGCCGAGGATGCCGGTCAGCCAGAGCCAGTTGAGATTGACGTAAACGGCGAGAAGGACGCTGACGATGATAAGCCCGCCGACAGTCAGAAGGATTGCGCGTTCAACGGTCATGGTGGTGCTCCTTGCAGACACCCGATCATAATCCAAGCCGGCAACGCGACAAATTGCGGTCCTGCATTACCCCGAAAGGAAAAGGACCGGCAGGGCCGGTCCTTCGCGATCCTCCATCGCTTCCGTGAAGCGCGTCACTCGGCGGATGAGATGCGCATCTCGTCAGCCGGCTCGGTCCGGCGCGGGCCGTTCATGACGACCACGGGCGAGCCGACGGGAACGCGGTTGTAGAGATCGATGACATCCTGGTTGAACATGCGGATGCAGCCGCTCGACACCGACTGGCCGATGGACCAGGGCTCGGTGGTGCCGTGGATGCGGTACATGGTGTCCCGGCCGTCGTCGTAGAGATAGAGCGCACGTGCGCCGAGGGGGTTCTCGAGTCCGCCCTCCATGCCGCTCGCCCATTGCGCATTGCGCTCGGGATCGCGCTTGATCATCGAGGCGGTAGGGGTCCAGCGCGGCCACTCGGCCTTGCGGCCGACCCGGGCGCGGCCGCTCCAGGCAAGGCCTTCCTTGCCGACGCCGATGCCGTAGCGGATCGCCCGGCCGTTCTCGCGCACGAGGTAGAGATAGCGGGCATTCGTATCGACGACGATGGTGCCCGGCTCCTCGCTGCCGCGATAGTTGACCTCGCGGCGCAGGAAGCGCGGATCGACCTCGGAGATGTCGGTGGCCGGGAGCGGGTGCTCCTCGTCGAGCTTGGGCCCGTACATCGCCATGTAGGTCGGGTCGATGTAGCGGGTGACCCGCTGCGGAGGAGGAGGCTCGGTGGCGACGCAGGCCGCCAGCGCCAGCGGCGCGAGCAGGAGCACACCGAAACGGATCGTTCTTCTCAACAGGGAAAGGGCCAGGACCGGAGCAGCAGACATCGGAAAATCGGGACTCGCAGGTTGCTGTTGTTCTAGAGCTTCCTTCGGCAACGCTTGAAAGAAGCAGCGGTTTCTTTGCTTCAGGCTTCAATAAGCCCGGTGGTGACCGCAAGGTGGTTTGCACATGGCGGAAATGTGGCCGAGCCCTCCTGTGCTTTGCATGACACACTTGCTTCAGGCTGTTGAACAATATCCCCGCAGGCGAGTAGAAGTGCTGTGTAATCCAGAATGAACGATTGATCCGATTTTTCCTAAACACGAGTGTTTGATGAAGCCCCTGTCCATCTCAATGCTAACGATCTGCGGCATTTCCGAACTGCCCGATCAGAGCACCCGCTCCGTAAGCCACGTGCTTTCCATCCTCGACCCGGATCACCCGGACCCGGACGCTTTCCAGGCCTACGATCCGCACCACAGGACGGTGCTGCGCTTCCATGACGTGATCGAGCCCGCGCCCGGCATGATCCTGCCGGAGCCCGAGCATGTCGAGGCGATCCTGCGATTCGGCGACGATCTGGCGCGAAGCGGGCAGGAGAGGGCGGACGGACACCTGCTCGTTCACTGCCATATGGGCGTGTCGCGCTCGACGGCGGCGATGCTGATCCTGCTGGTCCAGACCTATCCGGAGGAGAGCGACGAGGCCCTGATGCAGCGCCTCGCGGAGATCCGTCCGCAGGCCTGGCCGAACTCCCTCATGGTCCAGTTCGCAGACGACATGCTCTCGCGCAAGGGAGAGCTCACCGAGGCCCTCAGGCGGCATTACGGCCGTCAGATGCAGCGCTTCCCGAACTATGGCAGGGTGATGCGCGACCTCGGACGGGGCCGCGAAGTCGAAATGGCGGTCTAAAAGGACCGCCATTTCGCAAGCCTCTACCGGGCCGTTGCCTTTCCGAGAAGGCCGAACTTCGCGTCGGTCTTGAGAGGAGGCGCCTGGGCGGCCTCGCTCGCCAGCTCCTCGATGATCGGGCAGTCCGGACGCCCGTCGCCGTGGCAGGTGCGGGCGAGGTGCTTCAGGGTGCCTGCCATCTGCTGCAACTCTTCGATCTTGCGTTCGAGCACGCCGACATGCTCGAGCGCGATGCGCTTCACCTCCTTGCTTGCGCGTTCGCGGTCCCGCCAGAGGGACACGAGATCGGCGATCTGCTCCACAGAGAAGCCGAGGTCCCGCGCACGGCGGATGAAGCGCAAGGTATGCACGTCGCTGTCGGAATAGACCCGGTAGCCGGATTCCGTCCGCACGGTCTTCGGGATCAGCCCGATGGATTCGTAGTAGCGGATCATCTTGGCCGAAACGCCCGAGGCCGCTGCCGCTTGCCCGATATTCATGCTGTGCCTTCCGCTGGCTTGAGGGCGGGCGCGGCCTGCGCCGCCTGCCCGATGGGAGCCGTGAACCGGCGCAGCCTCAAGGCATTGCCGACCACGAAGACGCTGGAGAGAGCCATGGCGGCGGCGGCCACCACGGGCGAGAGCAGGGTGCCGTCGACCGGGTAGAGGATGCCGGCGGCAACCGGGATCAGCAGGACGTTGTAGGCGAAGGCCCAGAACAGGTTCTGCCCGATATTGCGGATCGTCGCCTTCGACAGGGCGATGGCATTGACCACGCCGCGCAGGTCGCCGGACATGAGCACCACGTCCGCGCTCTCGATGGCGATATCCGTGCCCGTACCGATAGCGATGCCGATATCGGCTTCGGCCAGCGCCGGCGCGTCGTTGATGCCGTCTCCCACGAAGGCGATGCGGCCATGGGCTGGGCGCAGGCGCTTCACCACCTCGACCTTTCCGTCCGGCAGGACCTCCGCCACGACCTCGTCGATGCCGATCTGCCTGGCAATCGCTTCCGCGGTCTTACGGTTGTCGCCGGTGATCATTGCAACCTTCAGGCCGAGAGCGTGCAGCGCCGCAATCGCTTCCGGAGTCGAGGGCTTGATCGGGTCGGCGACGGCGATGGTCGCCGCAAGCTTGCCGTCGATGGCCGCATAGAGCGGGCTCTTGCCCTCGGCGCCAAGACGGGCCGCCGTTTCGGCAAAGGTGCTCACATCAAGGCCGAGCTTCGCCATGAAGCGGTCCGCACCCACATCGATTTTGCGCCCTTCGACCGTAGCGGAGACGCCGAAACCCGGCACCGCATCGAAGCGCTCGGTCGAGGGAAGGGCGATGCCCTGCCGCTCCGCCGCCGCGACGATGGCCTCCGCAATCGGGTGCTCGGAGCGGCTCTCGACCGCCGCGACCAGCCTCAGGGCCTCCGCCCTGTCGAAGCCGGGGGCGGTGACGAAATCTGTCAGGTCCGGGCGGCCTTGGGTCAGGGTGCCGGTCTTGTCGAGAGCGACGACGCCGATCTCCTTCAGGCTCTGCAGGGCCTCGCCCTGGCGGAAGAGCACGCCGAGTTCGGCTGCCCGGCCCGTGCCCACCATGATGGAGGTGGGGGTCGCCAGTCCCATGGCGCAGGGGCAGGCGATGATGAGCACGGCGACCGCATTCGCCAGCGCGAAGGTGAGCGCCGGTTCGGGGCCGAAGATCAGCCAGACCAGGAAGGTGAGGGAGGCTGCGGCCATGACGGCGGGAACGAACCAGGCCGTGACCTTGTCCACGAGCGCCTGGATCGGCAGCTTCGAGCCTTGCGCCTGCTCGACCATGCGGATGATCTGCGCGAGGACGGTGTCCGCTCCGATGCGGGTGGCGCGGAAGGTGAAGCTTCCGGTCTTGTTGATCGTGCCACCGACGACTTCCGCGCCCGCAGCCTTCTGCACGGGAACCGGCTCGCCGGTGATCATGGACTCGTCCACGAAGGAGGAGCCTTCCACGACCTCGCCGTCGACGGGGATCTTCTCGCCGGGGCGGACCTGCACGATGTCGCCGGCCAGGACCTGATCGAGAGGAATTTCGAGAGCTTCGCCGTCGCGCACCACGCGGGCGGTCTTCGCCTGCAGGCCCATGAGCCGCTTGATCGCTTCCGAGGTGCGCCCCTTGGCCCTGGCTTCGAGAAAGCGTCCGAGCAGGATCAGCGTGACGATCACGGCCGCGGCCTCGTAATAGGCATTGGCCGTGCCCGCCGGCAGGACGCCGGGCGCGAAGGTGGCGACGACCGAATAGGCATAGGCCGCGCTCGTGCCAAGCGCCACGAGGGAGTTCATGTCCGGCGACCAGCGGAGGAGCGCCGGAACGCCTTTCTGGAAGAAGCGCAGGCCGGGCCCGAACAGGATGACGGTGGTCAGGGCGAATTGCAGGTACCAGCTGTTGCGGTGCCCGATATTGCCGGCCACCCAGTCATGGATGCCGGGGATGAAGTGGGAGCCCATCTCCGCGATGAAGATCGGCAGGGTCAGGACGGCCGCGATCAGCAGCGAACGCCGGAGGCTGGACAGCTCGGCTTCGCGCGCAGTCTGCTCCCGGTCCGCCTGGTTGCCGTCCTGGCGGATCGCCTCGGCCTCGTAGCCGGTGGCCGCGACCGCGCCGATCATGCGGTCGACGGTCTGGGCCCCGCCGAGATAACGGACGGAAGCCCGCTCCGTGGCGAGGTTCACGCTGGCGTCGAGGACACCCGGCACTTTCTTCAGGGCCTTCTCGACCCGGCCGACGCAGGAGGCGCAGGTCATGCCGGAGATCTTGAGGTCGATCAGTTCGCCCGAAGGCTCATAGCCGGCGGCGCGGATCGCCTCGGCCACGGCGCTCGGATCGGCCTTTGCCGGATTGAACGACACATGCGCGCGCTCGGTCGCCAGGTTCACATTGGCTGCGCTCACGCCTTCGACGGATCGGATCGCTTTCTCGACCCGCCCGACGCAGGAGGCGCAGGTCATCCCCTGGATGGGAATGTCGATGGTGTCCGTAGGGGCGGAAAGCTTGCTCGCAACCATGGCGAATCTCCTGACTCAACATATAGGCATCACGTGTAATCCTTCCAATGATGGGAAGGTCAAGCTTCTCTCCCGCTCTAGCCGAATGACGGGGTTTACCGCTCTGGAACCCTGGCCGATCCTGAGCCATTGATCCGACACGTTTTGACAATAGGCCGCCGCCCGACAACTCCTCGCCCGTGCCGATCGGATCGGCGCTGACATTCAAGAATGACTGCCTGAGCCGGTACAGACCTTTGAAGCATATCGACAAACAGGGCCCGACCCTTCGCATCCTGACCTATAACGTGCATCGCTGGCTCGGGACGGACAGAAAGATCTCTCCGGGTCGGATCGCGGATGTGATCGCAGCCTGCGAGCCCGATATCGTCGCTCTCCAGGAGGTGCGGGTCGGGCGGGTTCATGCCGGCGAGGCGGACCAGGGGGCGCAGGTGGCGTCCAGGCTCGGGATGGACATGCATTTCCAGCCCACGATCCGGATCCTGGGCGAACAGTACGGCATCGCGATTCTGACGCACCACCAGTCGAAGCTCGTCAAGGCCGAACGCCTGCCCACCCATTCTCCCGGCCCGTCCTTCGAGAAGCGCAGCGGGCTGTGGGTCTCGGTCGAGATGGACGGGCACAGGGTGCAGGTCATCAACGCCCATCTGTCCTTACGCTCGCGGGAAAGGCGAGCCCAGGCCGCGGCTCTCGTGGGCGGGGACTGGATGGGGCATCCCGATTGCGGCGATCCGGCGATCCTGCTCGGCGACTTCAACGCCCCGCCTTATTCGCGCTCCTACCGGCTGATCGCGAACCGCCTGCGCGATGCGCAGCTGTCGAATCCCGCCGGCGAGCCCCAGCCCACATTCCACACGCGCGCACCCGTCCTGCGGCTCGACCACGTCTTCGTCACCAAGTCGGTTGAGGTGGTCTCGGCCGCTCCGGTGCGAAGCCCCCTGACGCGCGTGGCGTCCGATCACTTCCCCCTGCAGGCGGAATTGCGGGTGCACAGCCGCTCGCAGGCGGTGAAGGCGGGGCAGGCTCCTGCTCCCGAGGACGAGCTTTTGTGAGTGCGCGCTTCATCCGAAAGAGCAGCGCCATTATCCTTTAGAGACTTGAAAGCGGCGCTTTTTGTCATATTATAACATGATTATGTCACGTAATAATTGAGGTTCCGCGGGGGCAGGGACCAAAGGTTGCGGCATGAGGCTGTATTACACCCCAGGCGCCAGTTCGCTTGCCCCCACATCGTCGCCTGCGAGGCCGGCCTGGCGATCGAGTGCGAGAAGGTCGATCCGAAGACACAGACGACGTCTTCTGGACATTCCTTCCTCGATATCAACCCCAAGGGATCCATCCCTGCCCTCGTTCTGACGGGCGGCGAGGTCCTGACGGAGGTTCCCACCATCCTGCTCTACCTGGCCGCGCAGGCCCCGGACGCCCGCCTGCTGCCGGAGCAGGGCTCGCTGGACCGCTACCGGGTGCAGGAATGGCTCGCCTTCATCGGAACCGAACTGCACAAGGGCTTCGATCCGCTCTGGAAGGCCGCCATGCCGACGCTTGCCCGTCAGCTCGCCGTGGAGGACCTGCACCGCTGCATTGCTCATCTGGAGATCTGCCTGCAAGGGCGCTTCTATCTGGTCGGCGAGCAGTTCACGGTCGCCGACGCCTATTGCTTCACCGTCCTGAGCTGGGCCCGTTTCCACCGGGTCAACCTTCTGCCCTACGGCAATCTCGGCACCTTCATGCGCAGGATTGCAGGCCGTCCCGGCGTGAAGAAGGCCCTGGCCGAGGAGGGACTTGTGACGGCCGCCTGAGACGGCGACGGGAGCGGGGCAGGGGTCTGCGGCCCCGCAGACTGCAAAACCCTTGCCATGGACCATGGGGACGGCTAGGCAGCCTCGCGACAGAACACCTTTGCCATGCTCCCCGTTTCCATCTTCATCATCGCCAAGAACGAAGCCGACCGCATCGGCGAGACGATCCGCGCCGTCAGGGACCTGACCGACGATCTGCTCGTCGTGGATTCGGGCTCGACCGACGGCACGCAGGCGATTGCGGAGGAGCTGGGCGCCCGCGTGATCTTCAACCCCTGGCCGGGCTACGGTCCGCAGAAGCGCTTCGCGGAGGAGCAGTGCCGGCACGACTGGCTGCTCAACATTGACGCCGACGAGATCCTGCCGCCGAACCTGGTCGCGGAGATCAGGGCGCTCTTCGCCCGCGGCGAGCCTCCCTGTCAGGCCTACAGGATCCGCATCGCCGAGATCTTTCCGGGCGAGCCTGCGCCGCATCCGCTCGCCTATGCGCTGTCACCCGTCAGGCTCTACCGCAAGGATTGGGGCCGCTATTCGCCCTCGCTCGTCCATGACCGGGTCGATCTGAAGCCGGGAACCAAGGTCGGCAGGCTCAAGGGAACCGTGCACCACCGCTCGGTGCGGTCGCTGGGCGACCAGATCGAGAAGCTCAACCGCTATTCCGACCAGCAGGCGGTCGATCTCGAAATCCGGGGTGTCTCGATCCCCACCTGGCGGGTCTTCGTGGAGTTCCCGGCGGCCTTCCTCAAGGCGTATTTCGGCCGCCGCCATGCCCTTCGCGGAACCTACGGCTTTCTCACGGCCATGAACTACGCCATCGCGCGCCATCTGCGCGTCGCCAAACACTACGAGAAGAAGCGCCTGAGCGCGTGGAAGAAGGACTCCCGATAGGACGGGCCCGAGCCGGAGGCAGGGTTCAGCCTGCCTGCCGGAATTGCGTCTGCTCCGCGATCACCGTGCGGTTGCGTCCGTTTCGCTTCGCCGTATAGAGCGCCCGGTCCGCCATCTCGATCAGGCGGGAGAAGTCCGGGTGCCCGTCGAAGGTCGCAACGCCGATGGAGACGGTGACGGGAAGCGGCGTGTTGTCCGGCGCCAGGAATTCCCGCGTTCCGACCTGCAGCCGGATTCCCTCAGCGGCCCGGAAGGCGGCTTCCAGGTCCTTTTCGACCAGAGCCACGAGGAATTCCTCGCCGCCATAGCGGAGGACGAAGTCGCTCAGACGGCAGGCGTCGAGAATGGCGTCGGCGATCTGGCGCAGCACCGCGTCGCCCGCCTGGTGACCCCAGGCATCGTTGATCTGCTTGAAGTGGTCGACGTCGATCATCAGAAGCGAGAAGGACGTCTTGTTCTTCGTCGCGAGGATGATCTCCCGGCTGAGGATCGAGGGCAGGAAGCGCCGGTTGAGAGCCTTCGTCAGGGGATCCCGTCCGCTCTCGATGGCGGCGACGCTCTGGAACATGTCCACCAGCAGGAACTTCATCTCGCCGACGATGGCCTGGAAGCCTTCGAGCAGTTCCGGCAGACTTGAGGGATCGGCCGAGCATGCCTCCTCGAGCTTCGGCAGCAGCTCCTCGTCGATGGTCTGCATGGATTTCTCGATGTGAGCGAGATTGGCGGAGCCCTCGAACATGACACCGGCGCGGTGGCGGAGCCACAGGCCGAAATCGGATCGGGAAAGGGGCGTCAGCCTGACCTGCTGCGCCTGCCCCTGAACGCTAAGGCTAAAGAGCACGCCGAGGCTCCATTCCATCAGGGCGGCGCGCTGGCTTTCCTTGTCGACCGTGATGTCCTGTCCGAGGGAGAACAGGCGATAGGCCTCGTCCGTCTGGGCGCGGCTGGCCGTGCTCCGCACAAAGCTCTGGCTCATGATCTCGATGGCGCAGTCCATGAGACCGGTCGCGTAAACGGTCGCCTCCCAGAGACGGTCGCGCTCGAGGCCCGTTTGCTGCAGGCGCTCGAAGATGCTGCTCTTGAGAAGGTCTGCGCCCTGCATCACCAGATGGATCGAGATTCGCATCCGGGCATGAGCTTCGCCGATGCCCTTCTGCCGTTCGGCCAGGGCCTGCACGCCGCCCGCTTCGGCATCGCCGGCGAAAAGATCGACCAGCCACTGGCGCAGGGAGCGGTGCAGCCGCTCGTCCACCAGCTTATGGGAGAGAAACCGAGCCGCCTCCTGATCCTGAGTCAGTGTCGAGTAGAAAGTCTCGACCAGCTCATCGGCGGAGGCTTCCACGAGCCGGGCAATGGTGTCTCGGATCTCCGGCCTGACGGAGAAAAGGATCCGTTCGATGCGGGCCGCAGCCTGCAAGGGCTTCCTGTGCACGTTGGATCTCCGTCACAGAGCCGCGATCACGCGGATTTCGAGCGCGTAGCCGGGATGGGCCAGTCCGGATTCGATGCAGATGCGCGCAGGCGCCTCACCGGCCACGACCCAGGCATCCCAGACCTCGTTCATGGTCTCGTAGGAGGCGATATCCGCAAGCCAGATCGTGGCCTGGAGGATCTTCGACCTGTCGCTGCCGATCTCCGCGAGCGACTGGTCGATCTGGCCCAGAATGTCCCGCGTCTGCTCCTGCACGGATTGTCCAAGGCTCGTCTCGGGCACGTAACCGGAGAAATAGGCCGTGTCCCCGAGGATCACGAGGTCGCTGTACCTCGCTGCAACCCCGATCCGCTTGATATCTGTCACGATGATTCTGCCCTGACCGCGTCAACCGCCGCGCCTCTACCATGAAGCTTGGCGTCACGTAACGGTATTGTTGCAAGGCCGAGCTGGCCTTTCAGCAGGCTTGGCAGGCACCCGCTCGCAGGCAGGTTCTGGAGAGTTCTTCAGGGCACAAACGACAGTCAAGGTAGGGTAGGCGGTGCAGCATTCTCGCCCTGCTTTCGGGTCGCGCGGAGTCGCGGCGCCAGATCCGCGGGTGATTTTTGCACCTTGACGAAAAGCGGCGCTTCGCGTCTATTGCGCCACCTGCGAGAGGCGGGATTCCAGGCAATCCCCGCTTCGTTGCTTTTGGAGACGTGGCCGAGCGGCTGAAGGCACTCGTTTGCTAAATGAGCATACCCCAAAAGGGTATCGAGGGTTCGAATCCCTCCGTCTCCGCCAAACCTAAATCACTGATATTACGAGATATTTTGCACCAGCCGGACCTGTCCTCGACACAGGATTCGACACATGGGGCATCTTTGGCGCAGGCCGTCCGGATTCGTCTTCCAGCTTCATATTCCGCAACGTTTTGTTGAGTCTCTTGGCCGTACACCAATCCGGATTCGGCTTGGTCCCCTCCCAAGGGCCGAGGCGAATTGGTTTGCCCGCATCCTGGCGGGTCGTGGAACGGTTATGTTGGAGAGGGGCATGGGGCGGGATGTCCTGAGCCGAAGCTTGGCAGCGCTTGCCGCCGAACTGGAGGCTCTTCGGAAGGAAGAATTCAGGGCAGGCGTCCGCGCTCTTCCAACTTGGTTCGAGGAGGGGGAGGATCCCGAACTCATTGTCCACCACCAGGCTCGGCGGAAGATCCATGAAGCTCAACGCGATACGCTCCGAGGCGTACGTCAGAGGCTTGATGGTCTCGGAGCTGCTTTGTCTCAGGATGGAGCAGCATGGGAAGCTGAGCGGGCGATGCATGATCGCCTTGTCGACCGGCTCGCATCGACGACCTCTGCGCTACCCGCGAGTGTCGAAGTTGCACAAGGACCATCTACGCCACTGCTTTCAACGACCATTGACGCCTATCTCTCGCGGAAGAGGGAAGATGAGGTCGGAAAGGCCCATGTCGACGGCTTGCCTCGGCGCTTCCGGGGGTTCATTGAGCACGTCGGGGATAAGCCGATAGACCAGTACACGGCAAGTGACCTTCAGTCCTTCACCTCGACGCTGGCACGCGTACCAGCGACTTGGAGCAAGGAAGCCGAGATCAAGGATCTTTCCGCGCGAGCGGCGTCCGAGTGGAATATTGCCCGGCGTCAGCCTTTGCCCCGTATGTCTGAGACGACGATCCGCCTCGGGTATGCTCGTCCCATCCGGACGTGGTTTGCATGGCTAGCGCTTGAACATAGGTTCCCCAATCCGTTTGCCGGCATGCGCCTCGCCGTCCCAAAATCGGCGAAAAATTCGGTTCGGCGTAAACCGCTCACGATGCCAGAACTCACGCGTTGGCTGGCCTACGCAGAGCGGCAAAGCCGTCCAGATGATCGTTTCCTTCCACTGCTCGGCTTCCTTACTGGCGCACGCATAGCCGAACTCGTCTTCACCCAGGCGCGAGACTTGCGCCAATTCGGAGACGCATGGGCATTAAGTTTGGCTGAGCCGCTGATTGTTGACGGGCGCGAAGTCCGGCGACCGCTCAAGAATGCGAACAGTGCCCGCCTTGTCGCGCTACACGACACGCTTGTCGAAGCCGGCTTCATCAAATGGGCGATGGATCGTCCTCCGAACGGTTGGCTGTTCCCGCATCTGCATCAAGCCGACATCGTCAGACCTTCAGATACTGCGAGCAAGCGAATGTCGCGATCGATGAAGGCAGCAGGCGTCCATGAGCCGCTGGTCAAGGTATTTCACTCCCTACGCCACAACTCGCGGGATTGGCTAGAACGTGTTGTGAAGCTGCCGGACAGCATCGTCCGACGCCAAATGGGCCACGCAGCCGAGGACACCGCAGAGACCTACGGCGAGGATCCGCTTCTTCCTGAGGAGGTTCAAAGGATTGCCCGAGCTCCGCTACCCGAAGATCTGGACATCACGCCGTACCTTCCACGGAAAGGACGCCGATAGGGCAGATCCCAGCGAACTGAGTGTCTCGCGTGGACGCCCGGCCCCCTCCCTACGGATTAACGATATCTCCTTAGCGGAAACCCTTTAATCACGGGCATACTTCGCTACACAACTTCCCTACTCGAAGGTGAAACCCGTAGGGAAGTTGTGCGCCTGGCTTAGGGGTCTTTAGGCTAAACTTGATGAGCCCGACCCGATCGGACCGTTGCCGCGGAAAGGGGCTTGTCGCCCGCTTCGCCGACAGCTCTCATTGAGGGAAAGCGCCGGATCATTGGGCTGTGGCGGCCCTCCCCGGCGCTTCCTGGAGCGCGATTAGAATGCTTGTCGGCAACGTTCTCGTCAAATTGCTGCGAGGGCAACTGCGGTGAACCGGAGGCCGGGACATACCCCCGGCCAGTCGACGCCCTCGTCTGCCCCTGAAGCCAAAAATGTTGACGCGCCAAGCAATGGAGCCACCCCTCGCTCTCGCAATACAGTCCCTGAATGCGTTCGAGTGTTCGAGACGCGCTGGGCCGAAGCTCAGTGGCTGCGCGAGGTCATGTCCGGGATCAGGGAAGGCCGCCGGTCCGCAGCGCCAAGAGACGGTGACGCCTTCTTCGCGGAGCGGGTGCTGTCGCGTCGCGATCTGGTCCATCGGCGCCTGACCGACGGCTTCCAGTGCTTCGGCGAAGAGATCGGCGGTCGGTACCGGACGCCCTTCACGGAGACCGGACTACGCTCCAACAACAGTCACGTCCTGCGGCGCATCGTTCAGCTCACGCCACGGACCCCGTCGCTGATGAGCGGCCGCACCAAGGAGATCATGACCAAGGGCGACTCGAAGCTGCTCAGCCTCGACAATCCTTGGATCGTGATGAACGGCAAGGTCAGGGGCGTCTTCCGGATCGACCTCGATGTCACGTTCCCGTCCTGGGACGCCCTCCGGTACGAGATCGAGCAACTCAGGCTGCCATGCCTACCGCACATCATCGTCGCCTTCGAGTTACCGGACGGCCGCATTGAGCGCCCCCATGTCATTTACCTGCTGCCTTACCAGTCCAGCGTGTGGTTCGACCCCAGTGACCCGCGCTGCCGCCGGGACATCATGAGCCTTTGGCGTGGCGTCCATGCGGGCATCACGAAGGAGTTCCTGTCACTCGGTGCCGATCCCGGCGCCCTGTCGAATGCGATGCGGATCAAGAATCCTCTTTCGCCGTTCTGGACCTATCGCACCTGGAATGAAACGATTTTCCCGGACCTGGCGGAATGGGCCGGCTGGGTCGATACGACAACGAGCCGGACCACCATGATCCGCGAGAGCGCCGCGGCTCTGTCCGGGATGGAGAGGAAAGCCT
Organism: Microvirga roseola; assembly: GCF_020866965.1. Classification (GTDB taxonomy): domain Bacteria; phylum Pseudomonadota; class Alphaproteobacteria; order Rhizobiales; family Beijerinckiaceae; genus Microvirga; species Microvirga roseola. The sequence goes on along the minus strand of NZ_JAJATX010000017.1, from coordinate 22,689 downwards.
CAAACGTCCTCTTCACCACACTCCAAGATTGGTCATTTGCCCTGCTACGAGAGATGCACCGCCAGGACGATCCGATTTACGCTCAATCCATTGCGAGCAAGGACCGCGATTGCTTGGCAGAAGTCCTGTTCAAAGCCTTGGTCGGCCGTGCGAGCATGGTTGTCGACAATCCCAGGCAGGCTCAGGCCATCTTGTATCGCGTCACGACGTATGCCGCCGATCATTGGGACCCGAGCCGAGTTGCTCGCGATGTGTCCAGGGACCGAGGTGCCTGCGCCCCTGACGTCGAGGGAGTGGCTGGAACAGCCAGGCGGCAAGCCATTGGTGGCCGCTACGCCGCAGCCCTGCGTGCCTCACGCGCTGTTGAAACCATCCGCTCCGCGGTGCGAGCAGCGCTTGCCGAAGGAGCGCACATCACGAAAACTGAGATCGCCCGGCGCTCAGGCCTGTCCCGGCCAACCGTCCTCAAGCATTGGGATGCCGTCGAGCCTCTCATCACGGCTGGCACCGGTGAGGTGTAAAAGACGGTGTATAGATAAAAAGCAACCCGGCCTCCGGCCCGGGCGAGATCATACCTGCCCCGAGCCGGAGAACTGTGTCCCTTCCTGTGACGAGGTGGAACTGTGGTCGTTTAACGGAATGGTCCCATCACGGGAGAGGACCATTCCCAGACGCGGATTCTTCCCTCGACGGGCGCGGCGGAAGGAACGGCGGACGCTTGAAGCCCTTAGCCTTCCCGTCCTCTCTACCTGCCCCAATCGGAATGCCAGGGACCGACTCAATGGGCGGAATGGCCGACGTCGTCAGGTCAGTCGGGAGCACGATGGCATCGGTCTGCATGGCCGGACAGGCGCCCGTTTCAACCTGACAGGTGGAGGTCGCCAGCTCAGTGTTCGGCTCCGCAACTAGGGCGTCGGGTTGATCGTCGCCTTCTCCATTGGGGTTCCTGGCCTTGCTCACGCTGGTCCCGACGCCCAAACGATCCAACCCGCGGATGAGCTCAGGCGGGCGCGTTTGCTCGACCTCGATCATGGCCGGATTACATGCCGGCGCATCACATTACTGCGCATCTGTCGAGCCGAAGATCGGTGTTTTCCCGCTGTAGAAAAGACAAAGGTGGGATGTCGGATTGAATGACACAGACACCGTCGATCGCGCTTCCGAAAAATTATTTGCGAACTCAAAACAAGTTAAACTCCTACGAGAGATCAAGGGTTTAAGGTATTATCAGTTTGACAGGCGCATCGAAATGTTTATTATTTCTCAGATACTTAGCTTGATTTTCCTCTGAATGTGCATGACCTTTGTACATGCCGGGACAAACGAGACTCCGGCAACAACAAGGAGGGGCACATGAACAGGAAGCAGGAGTTTCAGGGGCTCTACAAGCAGCTTGGATTACCCGCGACGGATGTCGCATCGCTAATCGGACGGTCACTCAACACCACGCGTCAGTACGTCTCGAACCATTCTGGCAGTCGTGTCCCGCCTGAGGGCGTTCTCTTGGCTATGCGTGATGCGTGGAAGCGCAAGGCCCAATCGGACCTCGACGGCATCATCCGTGAGCTTCAGACAGCGGGAATCCAGATCGACTGGGCCTCACTCGAAGACGTCGGCACATCTGGATGCCGCTCGATCAGGCCGAAGTTCCTGGGAGCCGTGTCGTGAGGTTCGGCTCTCTCTTTTCCGGGATCGAGGCGGCGAGCGTTGCGTGGGAACCTCTCGGATGGGAGGCTGCTTTCGTGGCCGACGTCGATCCCTTCGCATGCGCCCATCTTGCACATCGCTTCCCGACCGTGCCGAACCTGGGAGACGTGTCGGCGCACGATTTCGTCGAACGGGCTCGATCATGCGGTCCTATCGATGTCCTTGTAGGCGGCAGCCCGTGTCAGGCGTTTAGCTTCGCTGGCAAGCGCCAATCCCTGTCCGATGACAGGGGCAACCTCATGCTCAGATTTACGGAGATTGCAGATGAACTCGACCCGGACTTCGTGTGCTGGGAAAACGTCCCGGGGGTCCTCAACACGAAGGACAACGCATTCGGATGTCTGCTGGCAGTACTTGCCGGAGAGTCGAGCGGTCCGCTGGTCAGCTCAAGGTCCCGGTGGCCGAACGCAGGTCACGTTGCTGGACCACGGCGAACAGTTGCGTGGCGCGTTCTCGACGCTCAACACTGCGGAGTGGCACAACGACGGAAGCGCGTGTTCGTTGTCGCATGTGCTCGAGGCCGAGACGCCGGCGATGTATTGTTTGAGTACGAAGGCGAAAGAAGGGATTCTCCGCCGCGCTCGAAGGAGAGGCAAGAGGTTGCCGGAACTCCTCGAACAAGCGCTTTCGGAATCACTGACCATGCCCAGTACGGCGAAGAATTGCCGACCCTAAGGGCATCTGGAGGAGACTGTGGAGGCGGATCGGAGGCCTTGATCGTTCACGCCGCCGCCTTCTCGGCCGGCAACTCCGAAAAGGCTAGGAGCATCGGCTTCGCTGACGAGGTGGCGCCGACCCTCCGGGCGGGCGCTTCCGGAACGAACATGACCCCATCCGTCGTGTACGGAATCCTCGATTCAGAAACCGCATCAGTGGGAATCGTGCCGACGCTGACGGCCCGGAACGAGGGCGGCGGCAACATGAACGCCGTCGCATATCCTGAGATCGTAGGCACTCTGTGCGCCAGCGGAGCTGGACTGTCGCGCACCGCAGGGCAGGCCAACGAAATCGACTTCGTTGTCGCACAACCCGTTTCCGATATCCGGTGGATTGTTCGTCGCCTGACGCCACTCGAATGCGAACGCCTTCAGGGATTCCCGGACGGATGGACCGCAGTCCCGTTCCGAAAGCGACCCATCGCAGCCGATACCCCGAGGTACAAGGCCTTAGGAAACTCCATGGCTGTTCCGGTTATGCGGTGGATCGGCCGACGCATCTCCGCTCTCGTCGCCTCCCGGAAGATGGCTTCCCCCGAGCTCTATCCGGATCTCCAGCTCGCCGTGTCGGAGCAGTTTGTCACCGAATCCAAGCATTCGCAGGATCACTCGGCCAGTTGGATTTTGGATAAGGCCGTCCCTGTGCGACCGGCACCCATCCTGCTCCTAGGCCGCCGCGCTCGAAGCCCACAATCCCCGGTAGGATGTTCGTCGTACGACCGGAGAAGCGTGGCACTCCTTGGAACCGTTGCCTCCGCCGACCGGATCACGGAACAGAGTGGAGGCAGGATCCTAACCTGCTGAATTCAGCGAGGAAACCGACCCTTCCGATTTAGCTAAGGCTATCGGTCCTGTTGGACGAGTCTGTTGCGCCGCTTGGCTAAGGCGTTGGGAACTTCGCCGGGACATATGTCCCAGTTCTTTCAAATCGTGGAGAATGATAGCTTGTGTGCCGAGGATGCGGGCACCATCCTCTGGAGATCGCTGACTGCGTCTGGATCCTCATAGTCCGAGCGCTGTCAGAGATTCTGGAGGGAAGTACTTGGTCGATAGGATCGACAAGGCGCGTCGAAGCGCCCTTATGGGCCGGATTCGGGCGAAGAATACGTCGCCTGAACTGGCGGTGCGCCGCGCCGCGCACGCTGCTGGGCTGCGCTTCAGATTGCATCGGAAGGATCTGCCCGGACGTCCGGATCTTGTATTTCCAAGGTATAGGCTCGTTGTCTTCGTCCACGGCTGCTTCTGGCACAGGCATCAGGGCTGCCCGAAATGCACTGATCCCAAAACAAACGCGGAGTTCTGGTCCGCCAAGTTGGCAGCGAACGTGGAACGTGATGCCCGAATCGAGCAGGAACTGCGTTCACTCGGCTGGCGTGTCGAGATCATCTGGGAGTGTGAGACAAGGACGCCAGGTTCTCTTGTGGAACGCCTCAAGGCAATGACCCGGTAAGTACAACCGTTGTAGTCGTGAGAGACAAGGACTTCCTCGTCGCAGAGCGCGATACAAGTTGTAGCGGTTCAGATCCTAGCCGGACCAGTTGTCGGCCAACATCCGGAGCCACTCGAATTCATCAAGACCAATCCTAGCGAGGTTTGAGGTAACGGAACCGACGACCCGCTGGGCCTGCATGGGTTTCATCTCGGCAACCCAACGCAGGTCCGGTTCGGCTGGCAGCCCTTTCTCGATCGGCGGGGCACGATCAATCACGAGATGGTTTCCCGACCACCGGGCCCGAATAGTCTGATCCTGAGAGGGCTTCAGCTCGAAAGTGCGAATGTGCACATCCTTGCGGTTGACCAGCAACCGCTTTCGGGTGCCGCCGTCCTCGATCACCAAGTTGAACTTCTTTTCCTCTGTAAGTCGAGCGAACAGGAAGTTGGCACGATCTCCGGCCCTTCGGACACTGTCGCACACCGGGGTAAGACACAGGTAATAATACGTGCCATCATGAACAACTGTACCTAGTTTAACCGAGGGGAGAGCATCTGGATCATCCTTGCTGACGTCTGTATAGGACCGTCTTATGCTAGATAGCACTGCAAATGCTTCGTGCCCGTCTAGGCCATCCTTAAGGCTCGAACCTGTCAGGCAGTAAAGTTTGTCGGCAATCTTATCCCTGCCAAGCTCCTTCTCCACACTCTTCGCTTCGATCTGGGCAGTCTCTGCGAACTTCGCGAAATGCGACTTGAGGGCTGGCGCTCCTTGTTCGACTACTGCCTGTGCCAGTTGAAGCTCTATAGAGACTGCCTTTGTACCGTCCTTATTGAGAAGAATTTGAGGCTTCGCACCTTCCTTGGCGACGCTGTGTTCGAGGTACGCCTTGACGCTGTCCAGTCCAGCGTAAGTCCTAGAAACCCTACCCAGTGGTATCTGAGCTTCGAGCTCCTGGATAATAAGGTCGGCTACGAACTGCTCGGCATCCTTCGGAGATCCGAGCAGCGCGTGGTGGGTGATCAAGGGCGCGTCCATACGCTTATTGAAGCGGGCCAGAAGTTTGTGTGTGTTGCTCCGTAAATGTGCCATCGACCCGAGCGTCGCGTTGGGCAGAAGGCCGCCTGCGAACTTCGCGAATTCCTCAATCAGGCGATCTGGTAGATTGGTCGCATCGACAACGGATCCGGCTTCCTGTGGAGCGTTCGGTGCTCCCCCTTTCCCGAGGACAACGACCTTGGTAGTCGCGGTTCTGTTCTGCAATGAGAGGGGTTCCCCACCAGCGCTAAGGCCCTGAACCTCGTTTGCAATCTGAGTTCCGACGGGTGCAAGCGGTGAGATCCCGGTGTAGATGACGACCAAGCGGAGACGGTCACCGCGTTCATGGTCCGACTTCAGCAGACCTCTGATGATTTCCATGGCCTTTTGGCCATGATCGTCCATCTCCCAATCGAGAACCAGGATATCGGCGCGTTCGGCGGCCTGAAGAGTTTCGGTTTCCAAGGAGGCGCCGGCTTCCGGTTTGAGGACCGCGCAAACAAGTCCCTTGGCCGCGAACCCGCGTGTGATTACGCCGGCGTCCAATCCTTCACCCTGCTTCTTGGGAAGCGGAGCGGCAGTCTTGCTCTCGACTGCCACCGTCGCCATTTCGTCAGGCTCAATCAGGGGGTCGGCTTCGTCTGTAGTAGCCTCCGCTGCATCGGTTTGGCTGCCGAATGTCGCCCGATCGTCAACAAGGACGACCGTTTGGAGGAACTCTGCGGCGGCCTCCCTGCACGCTTGTTGGAATGTCATTTCGTCTGCTCTTCGGGAATTGCCGATTCCGGAACGTGGATGCGGAAGGTAGCCCCGTGACCCGGTTGGTAGGAGTCCAGTGTGAACCTGTAGCCGCTGCGCTCCAGGAGATTTCTTGTGATGTAAAGGCCGAGGCCGCTGCCTTTCGGCTTTCTCGAGAAACCAACCTCGAAGATTGCGGCCTCGTCCGCCGGGAGAACACCCGGACCGGTATCCGCAATCGAGAATGTCCCATCGGTGAAATCAAGCGTAATCCGCTTCTCACGAGGCAAAGGCACATCCTTGTCGTGGTGAACGACTGCTTCACCATGGTTCACCCAAAAGAGGGCATTGTCGACGATGTTCACGAATGACGGATAGAGTGTCGAAACATACTCATTGACCTCAACACTGCGGAATGATTCCGTTGCGACCAGTTCTACCCCATGTCGCCTCAGACGATCCCCCAGCAGTTGGTTGAGGTAGTCGGCGATCTCCTTCCCCGGGATCAGCCGCTTCGTTTGGGAAAGCCGTCGGTTCAGAGGAGCGAAAAGAGACAGGTAGCTGTCGAGGTGCGCATAGCTCTCACTGATGTCCCGGTAAAGGTCAGCGAGTTTCTGGTTTCGCTCGGCCCAGGGTCTCAGGCGTCGCACATTGGTGCGAACCGAACGGATAACCGAATGGAACTCGTGATGCACGATGCCTATCGCCTGTCCCATCTGGGCAAGCTCCAGACTCTCCAGCTCACGCTCGCGGCGCTCCTCGAGTTCCGTCTCAAGCGCTTCCAAGGTCTCCTCGCTGTCACGAGCCTCTGGAGTTCCAGCCCGGGATAGCTGCTCGGAAAGCCGCTCGAGGGTGGAAGAGTGCATGGAGGTTATGGCTTCGATCGCGGCCTCAAGGCGGGATTGAACATTCAGTATCTCCTCGTTCGACAGACCGGCATCTGCCTCATGTTCGAACTCGATCAATTTCTCCTCGACGGCCGCTACGACGGCCCGGACACTTTCCCGAGCCGTCTCCAGCGCGCGTTCCTGTAAGGATTTCGCGCTTTCCGTAACGCCCGTCGCGAGGGTGCGCACCTGTTTGGTATTGCGGTCACCCAACTCGGCTAGGGTCTCGACAGCGTGGCGTCGCACCTCAAGGGCAAGACCGAGCCGATCAGCGGTCTCTTGGACTAGGCGCTGCACCTCGGTATGAGCGGGTTGAAAAACCTGGTCGATGAGGCGCTTCCTCTCGACCTCATAGCGCGCCCATAGCTGCGACTGCTCCTTCGTCAATCCTACCCCCCGAGGCTTGGTGATACGTGAGCGAGCATCGACCGCGGCAATCGAGGCGCGCATCCGATTCAAGCTGCCGAAGCTCCGTCAGGGTGATGGACGAGGGGGTCTCACGGCCGAGCCTTCGCCGCAGTTGATCCGTGATACCCGCAACGGCGGCATCCGCACCACGAGCGTTTGCCTGCCCAAAGAACTCATCAAGGTCAGACTTGAACTTCCGCCGTCGGACTGCGACCTGTCTCTGACGTTTTTCCAGAAGCTTGTGCGCTTGATTTAGGAGCTTCTTCTGTGCCTCGTACTCGTCGACGTTGATGCCGCCTTCCCGAAAGAACTCGGCAGCCAACTGGATAAAGAAATTCGTGAGGATGTTCTTGAACTGCTTATACGCGTAGTTCTCCTGAAAGCCTTCCCGACCTGCCTTCTCCACCAGGTTCGAGTTTTGCTTCCGGCTGATATCGATCACACCGAACATGCGCCGGTAGGAGAAGAAATAGTAGCTAGCCTTCTTAGTGCGGCGGTTCTCAATGTCGAGGAAGTCATAGTCGGAATCGCCGTACGGCAGGACGCGCATGCCATCACGGTAGATGTAGAGTCCGCCAATCCGGTTCAGCTTTTCGATCATCGGCCCCCAGAGATCGGGAGGCAGACGGGAGTCGGCTTGAGCGCCTTGGACGTACGCGAAGTCGATTTTGAAGGGACCGCAACGCGTGTCCCTGCCTTCCGCGTCCGGCCATCGGATCTGGATCTGTGTAGGCTCTTTTCCGTATACTCTCAGAAAGCCGGAGAACTGGCCGCGTTCGTCGAACTGGCCCACGATGCGATGGTCGGCGTTTTCGAACTCCACGGGAGTGAAGAACTGTTCATCTGCAATGAGATCGCGCCAGAGTCCATTCCTCCCATGGTCCCGGAACCGTGTGGCCATCGGAGGCGCCTTGTGCCCAGGAACCATGGTGTTGCTGAAGCCGAGAAGCGCCTTCTCCATAGGAGTGGCCTTCTCACGTTCGCTTCCGCTGTCGATATCCAACGCTAGAGCGTCGTGAGTAGGTGTGATGTAGAAATGAGTTCCGTGTCCATCGCCACGAAGATCAGGCCCTTCGATCATAGTGGGTGCGAGCGCTGCCGGATCGACATTGAACATCGCCAAATCTGCGAGGATCTCGTCTACTGCGTCGGGACTGGTCTTTGGACGCAGCTTGGAAAGGTTGGCTCTCGCCTCCTCAATCATATCCTTGATGCAGGCGGCGTCAGGCAGAGTGCCTCCAGGAAGCTCGCGAAGCGGGATGTCGAGATCACCGAGGCTGATGTTCGGTAGACTGAACACGCTCCAGTGAAGCAGTGACGCCACGAGGGGGGCCGAATTATCCAAGGTTTTGCGGCGGGTGAGAACCAGCACCTGCTTGCCGAGTACGGCGATCGATAGGCGGCCGATACCTTTCTCTCCCATAACCGGACGTGGTGGCTGATCAGGATCGGTAGCCGGTGGCTCGATGAATCCGGTTTCACGCTTACTGTCGGTAGCCGCAGTCAGCCATCGCGTTTCGAAATCCTCACGGGACATCCCAACACCGTCATCGCGCAGGATGAACAGATCTTGGGCACGATAGAAGTCGACTTCGACATTCCGGGCGTAGGCGTCGTGTGCGTTCTTGAAAAGCTCACTGATTGCAGTGGGCGTTCCAGCCACCTGCTGCCGGCCAAGTAAGTCAATGACGCGAGCGCCGATACCGAACTTAGCCATCGGTGTTGCTCCAGTACTTGTCGACGTGCTCGATCAAGGCCTTCCCTATGGAAGTAGCGAGATCCGGAGGCACGGCGTTGCCGATCTGCCGGGCCATACCGTTAACGGTCCCCACGAAAATGAAATCCTTAGGAAAGGTCTGGATGCAGGCCGCCTCGCGGATGCTGATTGCGCGATCCTGCTCGGGATGGCCGAATCGACCATTCGACAGGCTGATGCAGCGGGTCGTCAGTGCCGGCGAGGGCTTACCCCAACTCATGCGTCCGTATACGTCAGAGTAGCCCTTTACGGTCCTATGGCAGTCGAGTTGTAAGCGCTCATCCCACGCTAGACGTCCGCCACCCTCGCCAACGGCGCGAATTCTCTCCAAGTTCAATGGCGAAAGCTTGCACGCATAATGGTTGGGTACGGAAGTATCGCTTTCCCCGGCTTCGAGATGGGGGAGGTGACCGATTGCATCCCAGACCGTGCGGTAGGGCGCCCGACCTGGGCCATGTGTTTGTTCCGGCAGGTCGATTGGTCCAAAGGCGCTGGCGACCAGTACGAGACGGCGGCGGTTCTGGGGTACGCCATAATCCTGCGCCAGGATAACCCGTGCGGTGTGCCAATATCCAAGGCGGTCCAGGACGGTCACCAAATCATGGAGAGGCCCGTCCTCGTCTTCCGAGAATTCCTGCAAACCAGGGACATTCTCGACGAACAGCAGTTCTGGACGAAAGCGCTCAAGAAAGCGGGTGAGCTCGGTCAGGAGCGAAATGCGGGCATCGGCTTCTTTTTTCTGGCGGTTCTGCTTCGAGAACGGCTGGCACGGCGCACATGCACTGAAAAGTATAGGAACGGTCCGCTGCCGCTCGAAGTAGGGCTCCAGGTCGCGAGTTAAAACAGTCCGGATGTCCGACTTTATGGCGTGAGCATCAGGAAAGTTGAGCCGAAACGTTTCGAGAGCCTCTCCATCCATATCCAAGGCGACGATTGGGACCATCCCAGCGTTCTGAAGGCCAGCGCTTGTACCGCCGCATCCCGAGAAGAAGTCATATACGCGAATCGCATGCACTTGCGCTCTCGTGAGGCAAGGTATGCCTACCTTGGTGAGGCCTTCAGGGTACTCTGGATCGAAGGAGAATTCTTCCGAGGGCTGATACATTCAGGCTTGGGTTGTTCGGCTTTGGGCACAAGACGTGCGGGAGACCACGCTAAGCTGGGCAGATTTTCTCCTGTCTATGGCAAATCCTCGGGTTATGCTACCAAATCCACTCGATCGCTTTCACGAACCTGTCGGAAACCTTAACGCAGACCTTAACCGGATTGATGCCAATGGCTGCTACCCCGGGCCAATGCAGACGTGTGTGAAGGGCAGAGGATTTCCTGGTTTGACCCGTTTCAGACATTCAAAGCTGGTATCGTGGTGCGGCGCAAACGCTGTCCAAGTCACGGAGCCCTGGATCGCCGCTCGAATGACGTCTGCACCAGCATCGTCCTGGCCTCATGCACGACAGCACGAGCCACATTACCGAGCACAGGGCTCACAATGCGGCTCTGCTGCCAGAACAGCGGGACATCGAGAGGTTGGTCCGGCCTGAGCGCAACCAGCCTCCCGGCGCGAAGGTGGTCGATCACGAGCGGCTCCGGGTTCATGCCCCAGCCGATCCCGGCCAGGGCCGCATCCACAAAGGCCTGGGACGAGGGCAGCCAGTGCAGCGGGGGATGAACATCGGCTCCAAGCACCTGCCGTAGCCACTCCGCCTGGAGCCGATCCTTCTGGTTGAAGATCAGACATGGAGCCCGTACCGCCGCGGCCTCGTTGAATCCGTCCGTAAACCACCGGGCACAATACTCCGGGCTTGCTGTCGCAACATAGCGCTGGGCGCCCAGGGAATGGCAGTCACATCCTTGGATCGGCGTGCTGTGCCCCGTCACGGCCGCCACGACCTCACCCCGCCGCAGCCAGTCCGCGCTGTGTTCCTCATCGTCCAGCACCAGATCGAACAGGTATCCTTCGGTCCTCGCCATGGCTTTGATGAACCAAGTCGCGAGACTGTCGGCATTCACGGCAATCCGCAGGGTCGCAGGCTGGCTTTTGTCCTGGAGGCTTGGCAAGCTTTCCTGCAAGGAGTTCTCCAGCAGCGCAACCTGCTCGACATGTTGGCACAGGCGCTGGCCAACGTCGGTTGCCGTGCAGGGCTGACCCCGGACCACAAGTACGACCCCGAGGCGTTCCTCGAGCAGCTTCACCCTCTGCGAGATGGCAGAGGGCGTGACGTTGAGCTGTTGCGCAGCGCGCTCGAAGCTGCCGGTTCGGATGACGGCTGCGAGGGCCGAGAGTTGGGCGTAGTCAAACATGGATTAGAGGCTCTAATGCGGACTGAGGAAGTTTAACTATCCTAATCATGCTGTGCCGCCTAAGGAAGGGCGATCCCAACAGCGTTCGTCATGATCAGCCTTCATCTCGTGGGCCTCGTGTCGGGTGCTGAGCCTCAGACATGCTGGAAAGTGCCGATGCCGGACATCACCCAAGTCGCCTTGTTCTTCGCCGCAGCCTTCGTCCTTGCGATCACCCCGGGACCAGGCATTTTCTACGTTGCTGCCCGCACCCTCGCGGGCGGCCGCGCGGAGGGAATTGCCTCCAGCTTCGGCACGGGACTTGGCGGCATGGCTCATGTCCTTGCCGGGAGCCTGGGCGTATCGGCCATCGTTCTGGCCAGCGCGGAGTTCTTCACGATCCTGAAGCTGCTGGGAGCTGCCTATCTGGTCTGGATTGGCGTGCGAACCTTCCAGGCCGCACGTCGGGAGGCAATGGCGGTCCTGGCAGGCGGGACCGCGGCTCCGCCCGTCGGGGCGCGCCAGGCCTTCCGCGAAGGTGTGCTGGTGGAGGCCTTGAACCCCAAGACGGCAGCCTTCTTCCTGGCCTTCGTGCCCCAGTTCGTCGACCCAGCCGCTGGCAACGTGGCCCTGCAATTCGCCATCCTCGGCTTTATCTCCGTTGCCCTCAACACCCTCGCCGATGTCGTCGTGGCCTTCGCGGCGGGCGGCATCCGAGATGGGGCCGCGGCGCGTCCCGGCTTGATCCGCCGCCTGCGTGAAGGCTCGGGGGCCGCCATGATCATGCTCGGCCTGGGCCTTGCCCTGGCCGGACGTCCTTCAACGTGATGGCTTGGATCGTGCAGGACTGCGCCTGCCTTGAGGTTCGCACATGATGACCAAACAACCAGTATCGAAGCTGTTCAGCGGCCTGTCGGCCTTTCCCCTGACGCCGACCGATGCGGCGGGGCACCTGCAAGCCGACGTGCTGGGCCGCTTCCTTGAGCGCATCCAGGCGGCAGGGGCGGACTCCATCGGCTTGCTCGGCAGCACGGGCGGCTATGCCTACCTGACACGGGAGGCTCGCCAGCAGGCGGTCCGGGTGGCGGTGGAGTGCGTCGGTGGCAAGATCCCGATCATCGTGGGCGTGGGCGCGCTCCGGACCGACGAGGCCGAGACGCTCGCCCGCGATGCCAAGGTGGCAGGGGCTGATGGCCTGCTGCTGGCCCCGATGTCCTATACGCCCCTAACCGACGAGGAGGTCTTCCAGCACTTCGCGGCCGTGGCCGAGGCGGGCGGGCTGCCCCTGTGCATCTACAACAATCCGAGCACCACGAAATTCGCCTTCAGCGATGACCTGATCGCCCGTCTGGCGAAGCTCCCGAACGTGGCGGCAGTGAAGATGCCGCTGCCTGCGAATGGCGACTTCAGCGGCGAGATGGAGCGGCTGCGGGCGATCACCCCTGACGGGTTTGCCGTCGGCTACAGTGGTGACTGGGGAGCAGCAGATGCCCTGCTGGCCGGCTGTGACGCCTGGTACAGTGTGGTTGCGGGTCTGCTGCCCGCTCCGGCGCTGGCCCTCATACGCGCGGCGCAGGCGGGCGATCACCCAGAGGCTGCCCGCATCAACGATGCCTTTCAACCCCTCTGGGAACTGTTCAGGGCATTCGGCAGCTTCCGAGTGATGTACGTGATGGCAGACCTTCTGGGGCTGGCCAGGATCGAGCCGCCGCGCCCGATCCTGCCGCTATCCCAAGAAGCCCGCAGTCGCGTGGAAGGGGCTTTGCAAATCGTGAAGGGTAAAGGCAGCTTCATTCCATAGAAGGCTTCCGTTTGTGAGCGCAGAAGGTCGCCTTCTGGCACGCCTGACCAAAGCACGAAGGCAGCAATCCTCATCAAACCGGACGTTCCGAAAACGCACGGAATCTCGGTTCCTGACCCCAAGCTGACGTTGGCCGATCCGAATTATGGCTTGCCTACAGCACACTCCTAGAAGTGGGTATCATGCGGAGCGTCCAAGGACGGTATCAGGCAACCTCAGGCCGCCACGCGATGACACCTTGCGTCCGTGCGCGTATCTCAGGCGAAGCAAGGCAGGTCGCGACAGCTTCGTAGCCATGCGCGCCGGGGTAGGGAATGACACGAATCGGCGGGCTGTGGTTGGCAGGGCAGAAGAGGATAGCCTCGTCCGAGCCCACTGCCGACAGATCCAAGATTGCGCAGGACCGTGTGAGCAGGAACAGGGGCGGCTTGTTGGACCCACGCCTGCGCAGGTGGGCTGTCAGAGCCTCCTGAGTGGCCTGATCCAGCCCTTGCTCCACCATATCGACAACGAAGGCGGACGGACCATCAGCTTCCAACTCAACCAGGAGGGAGATCAAGGCATCCGAGATCGTGGCTTCGTCTCCGGAGAGCCAAGCGAGTGTTCGATCCACCCTGGCCCTGAGGTTCAGGTCGGTATCGAGCCGCGCCCGTGCCGCAGCGCCGTTCTCCAACCGCTCCAGCCCGAGGAAGACGGCACCAGGAAGCGTTTCGGCAATGCTCTGGGCAAGCCGTGTCTTGCCACTGCCCAAGGGGCCGGTGATGTAGGTCAGGGGCTGGATGTCGCCCAACTCGAACCGTTCGCCACCCCAGGGCCACGGCAGGTCGAACGCGATACAGACACCGGTGGAGATCCTCAGGCCTGCAAGCTCTTCGGCCGTCGGCAGGTGGCCCTGAGCAAGGTCGGCTCGAAGGCTGCGGACCTTCGTGATGACACCGGTAGTCTGACGAACCTGCTCCTCAAGCCTTGTCTGGTGTGCGGCCAGCGCAGGCTCCAGATCCTGAGGGTTGCCGCCCAGCACGCGCGCTACCTGGGCGAGGCTGAGGCCGAGCGCACGCAGGGCTGCGATCTCGGCGGCGCGGGCCATCTCGCCGGGACCATAGGCTCGCCATCCGGCTGCCGTGCGGCTCGGGACGATCAAACCGCGCTGCTCATAGAGCCGGAGAGCCTTGGCGGAGACTCCGAGCCGCTTGGCAGCTTCGGACGGACTGAAAAATCGGGCGGAAGAGCTCACGACGCACCTTTGTTTCGCTGACCGCTCCTCTTATCGAGGTGACCCCAAGGGCCAGGTCAATAGCGTGCGCGCACTTATTCAGTCCTCTCGCGCTAGCCGCGAGAGGAAGCGATAAGGCCCGTTCCGCGAAATCAGATTGCTGATCGATTTCTGATGGTCTCAGGTTTCAGGGCTTCCAAAAGTTCGCTCAGACTCTCGTCAACCGTCTTGAACGAAGTATCGATTACATGGGGCGATCGGTCCCACGCCTCATATTCACGCGTAACAACATCATCCCATGTTGGCGGGATCAGCCCTTCGATGTCGCTGGTGCGGGTCGTGACGATACGCTGATGGTCGTCGCGGTCTGACCGAACAATCTCAACCTCCACAACGACAGAGGAGGTGCGCTCGGCCACCGAGCGCCATGCATCCCGGGTCACCTTCAAAGGATTGACTGAATCAGCGACAACCATTTTCCCGCCACGCAGGTTGTCCTCTGCCACAGCATAGGCCACCATGTAGCCTGCGGGACCAACGTCTGCCTTCAGCATGCCAGAGGCTTTGATCGCCTGTTCGATCGTATCAACGCGGATATGGGTCGCATGGAGGTGCTGACTGAGGGCGCGAGCAAGAGTTGTTTTACCCACTCCAGGCAACCCGCCAAGGATAATCAGCACGCGCTCCCTCCATCTCTCCGCTCATTCTGTTCCATAAAGCGTCTTCTCGGAAATCGATGATACGGCAGCCCTAGCCTATTGGGGTGAATGAATATGCGGACGACGACAACTTTGTGAAAGGGGAGGCTTGGCCTACCGCAAAAGCTGTCTAGGCGCGCAAGCGGTAGCCGCGCCCGTCCCGTCCTACGTCTTGTCCTCCTCAGGTGGTCTGCGGCGTCGGACGCGGGATCGCGGCGAGCGCTCCGAAGGCCAGGAGAGCCAGACCCGCTAGGCTCGTGAAGGCGAAGGCAGGTCCAAGCGACGCGATCACGAGAGCGAAGGCGAACGGCGCTCCCGAGGTCACCACGAGCCGGATGGCGGTGATCGTGCCGAGCCTCGCCCCGTAGCCGGAGCGTCCGAAGAGGGCGAGTGGCACGACGCCGCGCACGATCGAGGTGAGTCCCTGCGAGAGGCCGAACAGCACCGCGAAGGCGGCGGCGCCTGCGTAGCTCGTACCCGCCGCGAGCACCACGGCTGTGGCGGCGAGGAGGAACACGATCGCCACGCTCGCCGTGACGAGCGGATCCATCCGTCGCCCGAACATCAGGTCGAGAAGGCGCACCCCGACCTGGGCTGGGCCCATCAGCGCTCCCGCCGCGACTGCAACCCCGGCGGACAAGCCGAGCTCGGACAACGCTGCCACCCAGTGCACGTTCAGCGCCGAGAACACGAATCCCGTGAGGCAGAACGTCATGACAACGAGGACCATCCCGCGCAGGCGCTGCTCCGGCGCGAGCGTGCCTGCCTCGTGCGCCGCCGGGCCGCCCGGCGCGCCGGGGACTTGCACGGGGCGGGCGCCCCCCAACCAGAGGAGGTGGATCGGCAGGCACAGGGCGAGATGCAGAGCGCCGAAGATCAGGTAGATCTCGCGCCAGGTCAGGCTCGCGGTAAGCCAATGGGTCAACGGCCAGAACACTGTCGAGGCGAAACCGCCGAAAATCGTGACCTGGGTGATCGCCGACCGCGCCTCCCGCGCGTCGCGGGTCTGCGCGATGGCGGCGAAGGCCGCGTCGTACTGCGTCAGCGTGGAGGCGATCTCGACTGCGACGAGGGCGAGCATGAAGCCGCACAGGCCTTGCGACTGGGACAGGGCCGCGAGGGAGGCGGCAGAGGCGACGGAGCCGACGGCCAGCGCCAGACGCGCACCGCGACGGTCGATGAAGCGGCCCGCGAGCGGCCCGGCCAAGCCGCCGACGAGCAGCGCCACCGAGAAGCAGCCGAAGGACCACGCCGACGACCAGCCGAACTCGGCGGAGATCGACGGCTCGAGGACGGCGAATGCGTAGTAGAGCGAGCCGTAGGAGACGATCTGCGTCACACCCAAGCCGGCGACGGGAACAAGGCTGTCGGGGCGCGACGCGGGCGCTATGGCAGGGATCTGGGCCTCGGTCATCGGTGATTCCTCTACGGGTGATGCAACTGGGCGAATGAACTTTACGGCTACGTTTGCGACATCCTCGTCACAGGCTTGGCCGCGCCTCGCGCCCGGATGTCGCTGAAGCCTTCTCGGGCGCTCACCGGATCGCCATCTCCGGCGTCCTCCAGCGACCACCACCAGAAGCCGACGCCATTTTGAGTGACGCACAGGCGTCGTCCACACACGGCTTATTGGAAATTCCACCCGCAGACCGGGAATGTCGCATATTGGCACATACCGGTCCTCAATCGGATGTCCGCTGTTCCCACAACTGCGGGCATCCATGTGAGATTCACACTGCTAGGTTTTGAAGCTAGGCGCCGTGAAGTGTTCCTGGTCCCCTGATGGATCCAGCACCAGTTTCGGCGAGCTTGGATCAGTCTCGGCCATCTCCAGCTCGGCGAGTAGGCTCCGGCCTCGCTCAACCCAGGTATCGGCCAGTGTCGCCACCTTCACCAGATACTCCCGATTGAGGTCTCTCTCGGATGGATCTGGAGTACGCACGCAGGACACCTGGGTGCGTCGGATCTCATTGCGAAGCTCGCCCCAGCGGGAGCAATCATCAATTTCCCGAAGGTAGACTGCCAGGGGTAGAGAAATGCGTTGAACGATTTTCCACCGTCGGTCTGCCATTGGCCCCTGGCTGCCTCTATTCCGGATCAGGAAGTCGAGTGTCCGGGCAAGCTCCAAGTTACCGATGGACAACGGCGGCAGATAGTCTCGCGGAGTTTGCCCGTGAATAATCCCTGCTGTCTCATCCGCTCCGCGAGAGCCATTGAATCCTACGGGTCGGGGAGACCGCTTGTCGCCTTCGAACACTGTCCAAGATGGCGACGGCCGCGTGCTCAGGGCAAGAATGGCCGTTCTGACGAGCAAGCCTGCAAGGACAGTGAGGAAAATGACCTCTGGCAAGCACGGGAGCCGTGGCGCCCGCTCCTTCGCCCTACGAGCGCGACGCATGATCACCGGAATGCACGCACCAACCTGTCGTCGAGAGGACCGCGACCCATGACGATTCTTTTGCCGCTTTGAGTTACGCCGCGTCATTGACCGACCTCCGATGGTTCGGTTCGAAGAGCGTACCGACAAGGATCGCTCGATCCTGATCACGGGACAGGTACACATCGAGCCAGCGTCGGAAGGCATCGACCATCGCGTCACCGCGACCGGATTCTGCAAGAGCGAGCATCGCGGCGCCGAGCGTGAATTTCACTTGGTTCGCAGTCCGGCGATTGGAGCGATCGAGAGACCGGCGCAGGCGTGCAACACGCGCTCGGGCATTCCTTTCTCTCACACGTGCCAGCTCCAGCCTTCGTTCGAGATCGTCCATCCTCCTGTCCCCCTTCATCGTGGTCGACAGGAATAGAGTAACCGGCGCTTTGACTAGCACGAGAGTGGGCTCAAGCTTGCCAGCACGGGGAGAGGAAACCGAGTAGGCAGGCTCGCCTATACATTGCTGCCGCAACGTGGCTCGAAAAGAATTTCACGGCGGTCCCCGTTCCCGCCGGCGGGGACGATCATGACGGGGTTCTTTCGTGTTCAGCTTGGTGTTGTCAGCCGATCGGAGGGCCACTCCGCTGTGAAACGGTCCGCCTACCAATCCTGCGGTCGCCTCGTCGACCATGAGGGCCACCGGTTCGACTTCTCCCGGAAGCGAGCGGAGCACGCCATGACTGTCATGCTGTGCCCAGACGGTGCACCGGAATGGATGCGCGATCCTGGCGACGTCTGGAGGCGGGCTGCCACAATGGAAAAGCGGGTCGACGCCCAGGAGGCGCGGATCATTGATCTTTCGATGCCGCGCCAAGTCCCCCGTTCCCTATGGGAGTCTTGCATTCGGCATGTTTACGAACCCTTCCGTGAGAGAGGGATGATCCTCCAGATCGACGTGCATGACAGCCTGGCCAGCGACGGTGGACGCAACGTTAATGTCCATGGGCTTGCGACACTCCGAAGGATCGACGGCGACGGCTTCGCGAAACGGAAGGAGCGTACTTGGAATGACTGGCTCCGGGAACGGGATGGACGCACCGTCCGGGAAATGGTGGCTGAGCGCCTCACGGCCTTCTGCCGGGACCACGGCATCGACTATGCTGCGGACGCCCGCGCAAATGCCGAACGAGACCGGCCTTCCCCGGAGCCGGAGTTGCCCCGATGGAACTGGGAGGCCGCGAAGCGCACCGGAACTCCGACCGAAGCCTTGGCTGCCCTCCAGCACCATCGCCGCTTGCGTAAGGAGTGGGAGGCTGCCAAGGCGGAGCTGGACGCCACCAACACCGAAATTATAGTGATCGAGCGTGCCCGGCGGAGCCGCCGAGGCTCATGCGTTAGTCCGGCCCGGGCGGCAGAGAAGGCTGCGGCCCGCCGAGACCGTCGCGCAGCGGTCCTCCGAGCTTGGCATGATGGGGCATGGATTGACGCAGCGGCGGTCGCAGAGATCGTGCGGGCTCGTTATGACGACCGCCGTGACTGTCTCTGGTTGGACCTCCGGGATGGCAGCTCACTGATCGACACCGGCGACGCCATTCATTTCCGAGGACGCATTACCGCAGCCGCCGCGATGGAGACGGCAGCAGCGGCAGAACGCCATGGTTGGCGGGAGGTTAAGGTCTGGGGCGATCGCGCCTATCGGGATGAGGTGACGATCGCATGCCAGCTTTGCGGGATCACCGTGACGAACCACCGCTTGTCACCACAGGCCCAAGCCCGGCTGGATAGGCTGGTTGCGGAAAAGGAAGCAACCTTGTCCGAGAGGCCTCTGGGACAGGGCGCTCCATGGACACCACCGGTCTCAAGTTTGGACGTATACCGACGCCTGCGGGACAATCGGCGAGAACAACCTGAAGCCAATCAGCCAGAGCCTACTGGAAATGACTTGGCGGAGTCGTCGCCGGCATACCGTCCCCGGTCTGCCCGTGCGCGGGAACGAGGGAGTCCAAACCAGAAATAATTTCCGGTTTGGAATATCCGGTGTCGGCCTCCTTAAAATGTTGACATACTCCCCTCGATACCCGACACAATTGTGGACACTGGGTCCGTGTTGGGTTTCAAAAAAATCTTTGTATATCAATAGTTTGCCGGAATAGTGGGTTATAGTCCCTCCGTCTCCGCCATTATCTGGCGATAAGTGATTGAAATCTTTGGTGGAACTGTTGGGTGATAAATCTCTTCCCCGCCTCATTCCCCACCCTTGTCGCTGGCTTGGCTATAGGACTGCTCTGCCCTCCTAACCCATAGATGCGCTTCGTTCGCCGCTCGTTTTGGGTAGTGCTTTCTGGACACGCCTTATTCATGCCAGCCAACAAAAGCAGTGGACGAAAGGCGCCCTCACCTCGGCACCGGCTTCTTGGGAATTAGGCTAAAGGTCTTGATGGGGGACAATAACGCTAAAGGCACTAACCGCATGCACACTCGCGCTCATGCTCGCCGGCTGCGTATCGCCTCAACAGCAGGCCGTAAGGCAGGAGGTTAGTGACGACGGAAATTGCCGCCGGATGGGCACACGGCCTGGAACAGACATTTACGTTCAATGCCGGATGTTCAAGCAGCAGCAGAGAACCCAGAAGGAACAGGCAGACGCCGCGTCCTCTGATGCTCTCCTCGCATATGGTTCTCAGATGATGGCTGGTCCTCAGATGACCACCCTTCGGGCCAATTGCACCTCAACCCGAATGGGCTTCCAGACGGTCACGAACTGCTATTGAGCAGCAAGGCTAAGGGCAGTTGATCCCGCAAAGAAAGAGCGCCCATTCGGCTGGCGCTCTAGGTGGGTCGCTAGTGCAACCATCCAGGGAGAACGACCGTGCCAACAAGGCACAGGATGAGGCTGCACCTGAAAGGTAAGCGCATCCTTAACAGCGCCTACCACAGGGAGACTTACCCGCCAGTGCTACCTGCGCCATGAGCCCTGGCGTACAGTTCCGTTACATTGACCATCATTCTGATGCGTCGACCCCCACACTGCGAGCATCGCAGCTTCGAGGTCACGTCAGGCACCGGCAGATGAGGAGGCCGGTCCTTCAGCGGCACCTCGGCGCCGTGTCCGCAGTTGTGAGCTTCGCAGTAGACCATCAGGGTCCTGTACCCATCGGCAAGGCCCTGCCCGACCGTGACCGGTGGGGTCTCGCTGCCGTCCGCATCATAGGCACGGCGCGGATTGCGAGGATGGCTCATCGGCGCCTCTTGGGCGGCATGGGCAGGTGCTTGAAGGTCAGCCCCTCGGCTGCACTGCGGATGGCCTCACGGCTGACCCCAAACTCACGGGCCAGTTTGCTGTATTCCCGCTCGCCAGAGGCATAGCGCAGCCGCGCCTCCAGCACCTGCTCCACTGTCAGCTTGGTTCTGCCGATCCCCGTGCCACGCCTATATAGGACATAGAGAGAACATCTATTCGGATAGGCAGGCCTGTCGAGAGGTTCCTTCGTCGCAGGTAAGGCTGTGAATTGGTGGATTTCCCAAATCGAAATCTCTTAGCTAAAGCCACCAACTTCACGCTGCTACGGCTACTCACCCATTTGACACCTCAGATGCTGTTAGCCGGGAAGGTGGCGGGAATCTACCTGCTAGGCCGCCATCTTTTCCTTGGGAGCCGCAGTCTCCGTTCTGAGGCGGCAGCCATTCCAATGTCTACATGCCTGACCAGGCCATGGGCGTTTTGTAATGGGATGTGCCAATGCAGGTGCCCCACCCACCAGCTTTCTGCTGAGGATTGCGAAAGCCATCCGAACTTGGGATCGCAAATCGCTTGTACTTCGGACCTTAAGTTCGTCTGCCGGCAAATTAAATGTCTCGCCTTCCGTTCGGGTAGGCCAACATCTGGGATAGTGGTTCATTGAATATCCGTGCTGCCTCTGCCAATAATTCACATTATTGGAACTCTTATTATAACGCCCAGAATAGAACGCTGATTCCGTCCCAATTTGCGGCGTTCGTAGCGGGTGAGCTTCAGGATCGGAGCGCCATTGTTGATATTGGTTGCGGATCCGGGCGCGATACTTTTTCTTTGCCAGTTGTGGCCATCGCGCAATTGGGATCGATGAGAGCCATGTTGCGATTGAAAGTTGCAGGGCTCGTCTTCAACAGAATGACGAGAATTGCTCGTTTATAGCTTCAAGTATCGATAACCAAGCTCTTCTGGATAAGATAATGAAAGAACTAGATGGCGTTCAGATTAATCGTGTTATCTATTCTAGATTTTTCCTGCATGCAATAAATGCGCTGGATGAGCATAATTTTTTCAATCTGTGCAACGGATTGTTGCCTGATACCGGAATTATCGCGGTCGAGTTCAGAACGACACGCGATGAGCAGCTTTTGAAAGCAACGCCAGATCATTATCGTCGATATATTAATCCGTTGGAGCTTGCGGCCCGTGCGCAGCTCCACGGATTTGGTGTCGACTACTTCGTCGAGGGCTTTGGCTACGCCAAATTTCGCGCTGATGATGCCTATGTTGCGAGGATGATTTTTTCCCGGAGGGACTAGTTTCTCACATGAGCTCCTATGTCGAGAACAATTCACAAGGAGTCATCTCAGGGGTACTCAGTTATGACTCCCCTGATGACTGCTTCGTTGATATATTTTCCGCCGATCTGTTTCTGAGGCGTATCCCTGCTCAGCATTCACTACACGACATCTCAGACGATCCGAAGGTAAAAGGCTTCTGGTTCGGGTTGCACAGTTCAGTTGTGGGGATGTTGCCGCAGGGCACAATACTTGAAGCGCGTTCTACGGATGGCGAGACAATCCCATGTTCACCGGCCGCTAGAGTTGAGACGATTGGGGTCGCAACAGACGGCGGCGCGGCTCTTCGCGCGGCGTTAGAGGCAGGTTGCTTCATCGACAAATGGGGGGCGCTGAAGGCCCCATTTATAGCAGAGCCCGAGAAACGAAAGCGATATGCACAACATATGGGGGGTATTGCCAATTATTTCTATGAGAGGCATAGCGTTGTCGCTTTTCCTCATTACGGGACGCTGCTCGGTTGCATTCGGGAAGGCAAGTTCATCGACCACGACGATGACGTAGATCTGTCGATTGCAATTTATGACAAGGATCTTGATATAGTAGTCGACAAATTCTTCAAGTTAATGTATGACGCATGCGCCGATGGACTTAACGTATAAATCGTAAACGTTGGGCAGTTTACTATTTATTCAAATGATCTCCTCTCCACACCTGTCGACATATTTTTAACTTGGGGCGGAGACAACTATACGTTTAATACCTATTTTGGAGTTTGTGGGGGACTTACCTATGGACTTGAGTTCATATCTACTATGCTCGAAGGGCAGAAGCTAAAAATTCCCGTTCAAAGTGAAGAAATACTTCAGCTCACTTACGGACCCAAATGGCAGCATCCAGATCCTACATTTGTCTGGCAACCTTCCAGCAAGGTAAAGGATACTATGCAGGAACTGGTTGAAAGGGGCTCCGAGAAACTTGAGGTCCTGAGAAAGCAACTCCGGGCTTTTAGGCCAGATTAATCCCGTGTGAGAATTATTGTTCGATAGAAGCGGTTTCGACAGCGGTGTGGCCTGCCCCATGAGGGTGATCCGGGTGTGATGTTAATTCAGGG
>NZ_JAJATX010000169.1 GCF_020866965.1 Microvirga roseola | reverse complement strand
TCTTGACCGTCTTTTCCTGGGCCGCAGCACCGCCCATCGCGAGGGTAGAAGCCAGCAGGCCCAAGCCTAGAGCCTTGAACAGTTTCATCGTCGTTCCCCTGGTCAGTTTCGACTGATCCGATTCGGGATGAAAATCACAGGCCTGAAAGAAGCCGGCGCCGATCATCCGCCGGCTCAATGCTAACATTCAAAAGCCAAGCCAGTGCAAGTGCCATTCCTGCCGAATCAAGGACTTGGAATGGTGTTTTCGGTCGCAGCTGCCGCAATTTCATACAAAAAAGGCGCGGCGTGAGCCGCGCCCCGTTTGCAAGAGGCGTCCGATTAGCCCTTCGGAGCGATATCGATCTTGAACCACTTCTCGGACAGCTTCGTCACCGTACCGTCCTTGACCGCGGCCTGGATCGCCTCGTTGAGGGCCTTCTTCAGCTCCTGGTCTTCCTTGCGGAGGCCGGCGCCGACGCCTGCACCCAGCATGCCGCCGGTCATCGACGGGCCGACGAGGACGTAGTCCTTGAACTCGGGCTTCTCGAGCGTGCCGATGATCGCGGTCGAATCCGCCAGAACGGCATCGATGCGGCCGGCGGCCAGATCGAGATCGTGCTGCTCGGTGGTCTTGTACTCGCGGATCTCAGCCACGTCCTTCAGGTACTTGTCTGCGAAGGCCGAGTGGATCGTCGAGCCCTGGACGCCGATGGTCTTGCCCTTCAGGAGCGGCTTGACGGCCTCGATAGCCTTCTCGGCCGCACCCTGCTGCGAGCTGAGGTTGAAGGCCTGATCCGTGCCCGGCATCTTGGCCAGCGGCGAGGCCTTCGCGACGAGGAAGCCGTTCGGGGAGTTGGCGTAGGGACCGGCGAAGTCGATCACTTCCTGGCGCTTGGGAGTGATGCTCATGCCGGCCATGATGGCGTCGTACTTCTTGGCCTGGAGCGCCG
>NZ_JAJATX010000168.1 GCF_020866965.1 Microvirga roseola | reverse complement strand
TCAGGAGGTAATTAGAACTCTAAACCTGCAACTGTAGTGCTAGGCGTGCTGTTCCTCACCTTCCACTACATCTCGTTCGTGCCCTGGAAGAAGCCGCAGGCCGCCTGAGCCCAACAGGCCTGGGCACCGCCTGGGGTCCTGATGCAGCCAATCCCCGCAAGAGGACGCCTGCCGCGCCACCGGCAGCCGCCGGACCAGGATAATGACTACGAGCGGATCCATCCGGGTCCGCCGCGATGACGCGACCACGCCAAATATGTAACCAAGGAATAAGAACAATGATGCACAATGCCGACAGCACCCCGTCCGCGACCACGGGTTTGTACACCAAGCACTACAATATTCTCCAGACGATCGCCGACCGGCTTCGGAGCGGCGGACCTGCTGATGTCGACGCGCTGCTGGAGGATACCCGCCGGGCAATGGAGTCGTACGAGATCTGCCGCACCCGGCTTGATGCGGTCAGGGCTGAACTGAATGCCCAGATCGGCCGCAGCTGATCAACGGNCAATGGAGTCGTACGAGATCTGCCGCACCCGGCTTGATGCGGTCAGGGCTGAACTGAATGCCCAGATCGGCCGCAGCTGATCAACGGACGAACTTCGGATGAGGGTATGACTGGAGAAGCGAGCACGTCCAGAATGCAATCTGGACGTGCTCGCCGAAGGAGCTCGTGGAGAATAGCAAGAGGTGGAATTGCAGCGCGGCGGCATCTAACCTTAATCAGATGCCCTGAAGGTCAAGGGGGATTTTCAGCTTGCGGCGCTATCACTGAAACTACGGGCCGGTCGACAGGCTCCTCAGCCGCATGCGGAGCAATCTCTGACAATGCCGCTACTCCACCCGCAAAAGCCTCTCCGGCAGGCAGACTATCCGGTGTCGGTTGTGTAGCGTCAGGCCGAACTTTCTCTGGCTTTGGGGGCTCAGGCATCGCGACGACGGCAAACTCAAGCCCTTGCGTCAGGGCAGACCGGT
>NZ_JAJATX010000167.1 GCF_020866965.1 Microvirga roseola | reverse complement strand
TGGGGTTGAACGGAATCTGGAAGTCTGACTCGATGTGATCCGGGGCGTGAGCACAGAGGCTCGCCATGACCACACCGTTGTCCCAGGACCTGCGCCGGCGCATTGTTCGCGCTGTTGAGAAAGGCAGCTCGATCCGTCAGGCGGCCGCTCGTTACGAGGTCAGTCCCTCGGCTGCGGTGAAGCTCATGCGGCGGCTGCGCGAGACCGGCTCGGTCAGGCCGGACCGCATCGGCGGCCATCGCCGTCCGGTGCTCGAGCCGCACCAGGATCTGCTCCGGTCCCTGGTGGAGGGCAAATCCGGCATCACGCTCTTCGAGATCCAAGCCGAACTGCGCGCCCGCGGGATCGTGGTGCAGGCGCTCTCGACCATTCATCTGATGCTCAAGCGCATGGGCCTGACGCACAAACAAAGACGCTCCGGGCGGCCGAGCAGGACCGGCCGGATGTAGCCCAGGAGCGCCGCCGCTTTCGGATCTGGCAGCGCTTCATGGATGCCAGCCGCTTCGTGTTCCTGGACGAGACCGGCACGGCCACCAATATGACGCGCCGCTACGGCAGGGCGCCGCGCGGACAGCGGGTCATCGATGCTGTGCCGCACGGGCACTGGCTGACCACCACCTTTGTGGCGGGCCTGCGCGAGAGCGGGGTCGTGACGCCGCTCGTGGTGGACGGCCCCATGCGGGGCGAGATCTTCAAGGCTTATGTCGAGCAGATGCTGGCGCCGGCTCTCTCACCTGGCGATGTGGTCGTGCTCGACAATCTTGCGGCCCACAAGGTGGCAGGCGTTGAGGAGGCAATCCGAGCTGTCGGGGCAAGCCTGCTGTATCTGCCGCCCTACAGTCCGGACCTCAATCCGATCGAGCAGCTCTTTTCCAAGCTCAAGGCGCTCCTGCGCAAGGCGGGCGCACGCACCAGGGAGGCACTCTGGACCACCATTGGTGAACTGCTCGATGCGTTCTCGTCCGAGGAGTGCAGGAACTACCTCAGGAAATGCGGATATGAGCCCGTCTAA
>NZ_JAJATX010000166.1 GCF_020866965.1 Microvirga roseola | reverse complement strand
TGCGAAACGCCAAGCTGCAAGAGCTGCCGGCGAACCGCTCCGGCGCACACCGTTCGATCTGAACCCGCGGGCTCATTCCGACGTCTCTACGCCCAACCAAGAGAGACACATGTCGAAAGTTCACAGCTCAGAGCAGGTGTGCAGCTGGTTGCAAACTCATCCAGGGGCGTGGCACATGAAGCATATTCTCGTTGTTGAGGACGACAGCAAACTTCGAAACATGCTGGTCGACTACCTTGCCCAGCACGCGTTTCGGGCGACGGGAGCAAAGGACAGCCTTCAACTGCGGCAGATCCTGTCCACGGATCCGGCAGATCTTGTGATCGTTGATCTCAATCTCGGACAGGAGGATGGACTGGAGATCGTCCGCAACATGTCGACCAAGTCCGATGCCCCCATCATCATCATCAGCGGCGATCGCTTGGACGAAGCCGACAAGGTGGTCGGGCTTGAGCTCGGCGCGTCGGACTACATCACCAAGCCATTTGGCTTGCGCGAGTTTGTGGCGCGGATCCGCGCGGCATTGCGGGTGAAACCCATATCTCATGACAAGGTGGATCGCAGAACCTACCGCTTCGGCGAGTGGACGCTCAACATCAAACGGCGGCGGCTTGTCTCGGATACAGTGGGCGAGGTCAAGCTCACGGCGGCCGAATTCAACTTGCTCGTCGCCTTTCTCAAGGCGCCCCGGCAGGTGCTGTCGCGAGAGCAGCTTTTATCCGCAAGCCGGGTCCACAACGAAGAAGTATTCGACCGAAGCATCGATGTCCTCATCCTGAGGCTACGCCGAAAACTTGAGCAGGATCAGTCGAATCCCAAGCTCATTGTCACTGAGCGCGGGGCCGGATATGTCTTCGATGCAGATGTACTGATCGAGGACCGGCTGCCGGTCAAGTTCGCTTGAGGACCACACGATGCAGATGATGAACAGACCAGTGCTTCTCGGGTGCATGGTTGTCGGAATGAGCGCAGTGCTCCTGTGCGCGACCATCACTGGCAATGCAACGGAGACGAGGGAGCA
>NZ_JAJATX010000165.1 GCF_020866965.1 Microvirga roseola | reverse complement strand
CGCGCGCATCAGGCGATGGCGCAAGCCTCACATCGCAAACGAAAGATGCAACTGTAGTGCTAGGCCGCGTCCGGTTCTAACAAAGGGTGGATTTCGCTTGGACCTGCAAAAGGGGACAGCATACGAATCCATTGCTCTTGGGAATGGAATCGTTCTGCATTTGGAGCAGTCGGCATGTGAGTATCTGAGCCGCACCTACACCTTCACCATGAAGCGGGAGCCAGCCGATATGAACGTCGTCGGGTGGCAGTACCGGACGGCAGTTCAGCTCCTGTCACTACTTGAAGAGCGCTCAGAGCCGAAGCTTGAGCTTGCCCAGGAGAAAAAGGCGCTCAGCGAGTATGCCCGATTGGTTGTCGAGCCCCAGGATGATGTGGACCTCTATTCCAGACATGCCCACGACGGATTTCCCGAAGTTGTCTCTATCGCCAGTCAGACCAACGGCGAGGAGGTCCGGATCGTCGTGAAGGTCATAAGCGGGCCATACTAAACTGTCCAAGACGAGCAGGTCGTTCCCATAGAATGGAGTCTGCCTCCCGCGCCTACCAGGAGGAGGTGAACCGGCCGGGGAGGGAGGCAAGCGGCAGGGCCACGGAGGTTGAGGCGAAGCTCGCAGGTGTTCAGCGCAAGATCGACGGCATCATGCGCGCGATCGAGGACGGCCGGTATCAGCCGTCGATGAAGGCCCGACTGAGCGAACTGGAGGCCGAGAAGGCGGCCCTCATTTCCTCTCGCGACGCGAGCCCGACGGTGCCGAACGTCTCTGTGCATCCGAACCCCGCAGCCGTATACCGCCGCAAGGTCGAAGAGCTCGAGAATCTGCTGGACAGCGCCGAACACAGGGATGAGGCGATGGAGCTGATCCGCTCGCTTATCGAGAAGATCGAGTTGACGCCGAAGGAGGGCGGAGGCGTCGACGCGCTATTGCATGGCGATCTTGCCTGTATCCTCAGCCTATGCTCGACTGGGCAACAGGGGGCTAAACAGCAAAAAGCCCTCCGCGCGGCTGGCGCTGGAGGGCCT
>NZ_JAJATX010000164.1 GCF_020866965.1 Microvirga roseola | reverse complement strand
GGCCGGGACACGGTCAGCTACTACCACCGTCCTGTCGCGGTGGAGGTCTACCTCTCGGACGTGTCCAAGAACATCGGGGCCGCGAAAGGCGATCTTTACGTCGACATCGAGGTGATCGATGGCTCCCGCCACAACGACGTGCTGGAGGGCGATGACGGCGCCAACACCTTCTGGGGCGACGACGGCGACGACCTGCTGCGCGGCGGCAACAACGACGACACCCTGTCGGGCGGCAACGGCAATGACCGCCTGGAAGGCGGCTGGGGCGCCGACCGCCTCGACGGCGGAGCAGGCTGGGATACGGTGAGCTACTGGACCGCGGGCTCCGGCGTGCAGGTCTACCTGCACGATGCCTCCCGCAACACCGGCGAGGCTTACGGCGATACCTTTACCGGTATCGAGGTGGTCGACGGCTCGGCCTATGCCGACGTGCTCGAGGGCAACAACTCCGCCAACGAGTTCTGGGGCGACGCCGGCAACGACGTCCTGCGCGGCTTGGGCGGCGACGACACCCTCTCGGCCGGCAACGGCTACGACACGGCGGACTACTCCCAGGCCACGGCCCGGGTGGTGGTGGACCGGACTTATCAGAGCCGCAACCAGGGCGAGGCCTTCGGGGACGTGCTCGACAGCATCGAGGGCGTGGTGGGCTCGTCCTACAACGACGAGTTCTACGGCAGCGCCGGCTGGGACGGGTTCTGGGCCGGAGGCGGCGACGACCGGCTCGAGGGCCGGGGCGGGGGCGATCACCTGGACGGCGGCGCGGGCTTCGATCACGCGGTTTACTGGGGCTCGACCGCGGGCGTGAAGGCCAGCCTTCTGGATGCCGGCCTCAACACGGGCGATGCGGCGGGCGACGTCTGTGCCTCGATCGAGGGGCTGGAGGGCTCGAGCTACGGCGGCAGCCTGCAGGGCAACGGGATCGGCAATGCGCTCTACGGCTATGGCGGCGCGGACGTGCTGCGGGGCAGCGGCGGAAATGACCGGCTGCACGCCGGCGGGGCAGACGATACGATCGTCGGCGGCCAGGGCTCTGACTGGCTGATTGGTGGCAC
>NZ_JAJATX010000163.1 GCF_020866965.1 Microvirga roseola | reverse complement strand
GCCGCGCGCAACTTCCAGCAGGCCCAGGGCCTGGAGCCGACGGGCCAGCTCGATATCGCCCTGATCAATGCTCTTGGCATGAACCAGCAGGTCTTCCAGCCCAACATTCAGGGCGGCGGTCAGGCCGGGCAGCAGACTGCGCAGGGTGGCGGCCAGCAGGGCCAGAGCGCCGGTCAGGCCCAGGGCGGCCAGCAGGGCCAGCGCGTGGCTCAGGAGCAGTCCCAGGGTGAGGGCACCCCGCTTTACGCCAGCCCGGCGGCCGTGCGCGAGATCACGCAGGCCTTGAACAAGGCCGGCTATAGCGGCGGCAACGTGAACGGCCAGTGGGACGACGGTACCGAGCAGGCCACCAAGAACTTCCAGCAGGCCAAGGGCCTTGAACCCACTGGCACGCTCACGACCGAAACGATGGCGGCGCTGGGCATGACCAACTGGATGCAGGGCGGCCAGGGCGGCTCGCCGACCAGCACCGGCGCAGTCGGTGGCGGCGCTAGCGGCGGCTCGATGGGCGGCGCCGGCGGCAGCATGGGTCAGCAGGGCGGCGCCATGGGCGCGCAGCCGGGCATGAACCAGCAGGGCGGCCAGGGCGCAGGCCAGTCGATCACGATCACGCCGCAGCAGAAGCAGTAAAGGCTGCGCAGCGTCAACAATCAGGACGGCCGGGCTGGATAGTCCGGCCGTTCGCTTCATCAGGTAGCCGGCTGCGTTCTCGGGGTCGTCGACGGCGCAGCCGTCGGATCTTCGCTTTCCGAGCCATTTAAGTCCGCCTGCGTACAAACTCTGACTGCGCAGGCGAAACCAAGTCTTCCGTTAGCTCTTGTCCCCGAAGAGGCGCCTGACCGCATTCGCGGCGACGACCCGAGGCCAGTCTTGTGACGCTCACTCGCGAGGCACATGCAGGACAGGCCTGGACATCGCCAAGTCTGCCGTCATCCGGTCCGTCGGGCTGGGGGCGACCCGCAACATTGTCGGCGCCGATTTCCGAAGATGTCTTTATGGAGGTGTATAATGAAGCGCGCATTTCTCGCGGTGATCCTGGGCACGTCGGCCCTGGTTCCGCTGTCTGCCATGGCTCAGCAGCAGAGT
>NZ_JAJATX010000162.1 GCF_020866965.1 Microvirga roseola | reverse complement strand
CGGCTTTGATTTTTGGGAAGACTCTGATCTGGTTTGTGCCTGGGAAGCTCTGGGCGACCTCGGCGGCGATGCTCTCGAGCGAAGCCAGGTACTGCTCCATCGAGTAGTCCTGATGGCGGGCAAAGCTGGCCTGCGACAGGGAAGCAAACTGCTCCGGCGACAGGGGCTCGAGCAGATCGACCACCGCGTCAGCCGAAAAGTTGTCAAGCAGAAAGCCGTCCTCGCCGTGGCGGATGATCTCAGCCGGTCCGGGCGCGTAGCTGGTTGCAATCACCGGCACCCCGAACGAGAACGCCTCAAGGATCACGTTGCCAAACGACTCTTTCTTGGACGGCAGCAGCAGGACGGAGGCCTGGCCATAGAGGGTGGCCTTATCGGTGACATTGTAGGTGATCCTGACCCAGTCGCTGAGGCCCGCTGCATCGAGCAGGGCGAGAAAGGCGGGCAGATCGGGCGAGTTGCGGCCATCGGTGGTAAAAATCTGCAGCGGCGGCAGACCGCGCTCCTTCATCAGCTTGGCAATTGGCACCAGGCGCTCGGCGCCTTTGGCATGAAAGTCAATGCGCCCGACATACGTCACGAACCGGTTCCGGTCCGGGTAGTAGGCGTTCTCGCTGCGGGTCGCCACCGGCAGGCGGACCTTGGTCAGTTCGTGAATGCCGAGCTGGCGGTGAAAGCTCATATCCATGTCCGACAGGCACAGGATCCGGGAAGCCTTGTAGGTGTCAACGTAATCAAGGTCGGCCAGCACCGGGGAGTCCTGGATGATGAAGGACAGTTGGCCCGAGGCCATGTGGAGGATCGGCAGGCGAGTGAGCTGCTCGCGGATGGCGGCGGGAAGGGCGCGCAGGGTGTTGTTGGGGGTAATGACCACCGTATCGGTGGTGTGGCAGGCCTTGAGAAAGGCCAGCACGGCGGGCTCGTCGGTGGCGCACAGCAGGTCCGGGAAGGGCAGGGCCTGCTCGTTGCGGGTGGTGAGGCAGACGTGACGGATGGGCCGGCCTTGGGCCGAGGCGACGGTGTTCCTGACGCGCCCGGAAATGCCCCCGATAGTCGAGATATCATGCACCAGGTGAATAATCGTGCGAAG
>NZ_JAJATX010000161.1 GCF_020866965.1 Microvirga roseola | reverse complement strand
CATCGAGTCAGACTTCCAGATTCCGTTCAACCCCAAACCGCTCTAAGGGAGCGAGACAGGATCAAACGACAGACCATCCAAAACCGCCGCTTGCAGCACCAGATGCAGGCCGCCTAATCTGAAACCCAGATGGACCAGAACTCCCCTTAGATCAGGTCGCCTTCTGCCTCAAAAAATCTGACGACAGACAGGGTAGCCTGAGGCCCGGAATGGAACCTCTTCTGCTGTGCGGGAGCCGCTAGGCCGCCTGTGAGGAGGGCTGAATAGCCCTCCTACGGCTCCCGCGGATTTGCAGAAGCGTTTGATTGAAGCCGGACGTGTATGGTCATCGTCTAGTCGCGAACGGCATTCAGCACGCGTTGTCGATTGAATAATGTAAAGGCTTAGCCGGCTTCTCAGCAGCGAGTAGTTTGTAGCTGTTCAAAGTTCCGACGGCTCGTTCCTGACTAGTTCCTGCTCGAAGCGAGGTGCTCTGGGGAATATCGGCTTGCGCTGTCGTTAGGAATATCCGTAAACCCCTCCCGTAGCGTAAGGCCAGATAAGATCCGGCATAGTGCTGGGCAGTGTGAGCTAGGCGGGACGCGTTCGGCAGGAGGGGCACATGACCGCATCAATTATTCAGCTCGACGGTGAGCAGCAGGTAAATACCCACACGAACAACACCCAGTCGTTTCCGAGTGTGACAATGCTTGCGGACGGCGGCTGGGTGGTCACCTGGCAATCCGATTTTCAGGATGGCTCTGGAATTGGCGTCTACCAGCAGCGTTACGGCGCCGACGGCACAGCGGTGGATGGCGAGCAACTGGTAAACACCTATACGGTCGAGTGGCAATACAGCCCGAGCATAACGGCTTTGGCGGACGGAGGCTGGGTGGTCACCTGGCAATCCGCCAATCAGGCTGGCTCCACACAATTCAGCGTCTATCAGCAGCGGTACGGCGCTGATGGCACGGCCGTTGACGGCGAGCAGAGGGTCAACTCGTACACGACCAGCACCCAAGACCAATCGAGTGTGACGGCTCTGTCGGATGGCGGCTGGGTGGTCACCTGGCGCTCCGACGGTCAGGACGGCTCCGGCTATGGCGTCTACCAGCAGCGC
>NZ_JAJATX010000160.1 GCF_020866965.1 Microvirga roseola | reverse complement strand
TTTGGCCAGGATGGCTCTGGCTATGGCATCTATCAGCAGCGCTACCATGTTGTTAACGCCTTTGGCGATGGCCGGGAGAAGGGGACGGGATCGGCCGGCAACGAGATCTTCCAGGTCCGCAGCGGCGGTTTTGGCAGCGGCGATAGTCTGGAAGCCGGAGCCGGTACCGACATTCTACGAATGATCGAGAGCGGCACCGTCGACCTCACCGCGCCCGATCGCCTCACGGGTGTTGAGATCATTCAAGGCAGCAGTGGCAATGATGTGATCGTCTCGAACGCGGCTCGCCTTTCCGGGCTTTTCGGTTTCGTCGGCGAGGCCGGTTACGATGACCTGCAGCTTCATGCGGACGATTACGATCTCACAGGCATGATCTTCACCGGTCTCGAGGCGATCACGCTTCTGGGCTCCGGATCCATGGCCTTTTCCAGCAAAGCCATGGCTCTTCTCGCCCATAGCCAGACCATTGACGGCACCATCATCCTGCAGGACGATACCTTCTCCCTCGCCGAACGCGGTCAGCTCTTCCGCCAAGGCATCCGCACCATCACCGATGCGAGCGGATCCTACACGTATGGGGCGGTCGCGTTCGCAGGCGGCGGCACTGCGCACAATGTGGCGATGACGGCTGTGGCCACGCCCTTCGCCGATACTGTTGTGAGCGCCAGTGACGGACTGACGCTCACCGCGACTGTCACCCTCAGTGCGCCGAGCCACGGCCGGCTCCTGAACCCGTCGGGCGGCGCCTACGATGCCGTAACCGGCACCTACACCATCACGGGTGATGCCGCGGCGATCCAGGCCGCCCTGCGGGCTCTCATCTTCGATCCTACTGATCGCGCCGCCGCTATCGGCAGCATTGAGACAACCAGCGTTTCGCTCACCCTCAGCGATGGCCTCACCGTGCAGACAGGCCAGGCACAGGTCGGATCGGTGGCCACCAATCTGGCGCCGGGCGAGCCGCAGCTGACTCGGACCTGGGTGCAGGAGAATGCTTCGGCGGGAGTGCAAATCGGTCGTATTTTCGCGAGCGATCCCAATCCCGGCGACGGCCTGCGCTTCGATCTGATCGATAGCGCCGGCGGCCGCTTTGCGCTGTCGGATAACCAAACCATTGTG
>NZ_JAJATX010000016.1 GCF_020866965.1 Microvirga roseola | reverse complement strand
TCACCCTCGGCTCACTGATGAAAGTGCCAAAGTAGTGCTAAGGCCATTCTCCAAGAAGAAGTCTAATTTCTCCTGCGCCGCCTCTTCGCCCCGCCGCCATCCGGTTTTGAACTCGCCCGCCCAGTCGGGGTGCGAAGGTTCGAGGTCGAGATCCTGGAGAGCGACAGCAGAGGACAGAATCGAGGCGGGCCAGATCCCGCCGGGAATGCGCCGTGGGGCGGGCAGGGGAGGCGGGATTCTCCGTCCCATAACTGCCCGGAGGTACGGGGTGAAGACCTGGAACGATCCGCCGGCTTGGTTCCTGATCTCCCAAGGCTCGTGCAGCAGCCGTCCATTGAAGCTCTGGACCTTGGTTCCGCGTTCGGTCAGTCGCTTCTTCAAGGAGCTGTCGATGGTGATTTCAGCTGCGCCATAGCGCCGATTCCAGAAAATGGCAGATGCATTCGTCTCGCAGACAGTCCGCTCCACCACCTCCGAAGCAGGACCTCGGAGCAGAATCAGCGAAGATCCGGCTTTTTCGAGCGAGTTCTGCAGGGACTGAAGGGACCCATGGAGCCACCACCGCGCCGCTCCGCCGAGAGCTCGGAGACCTGGAGAGGCTTCGTCGACAACGAAAAGGCATAGAACCTGCGACCCTGTGGCCACGGCTGCGGACAGGGCGGGGTTGTCGTAGAGGCGATGATCGTCGCGAAACCAGACGAGAACCGGACAAGCCAAGCCATTTCTCCATCGCAAAGGGGGCACGCAGCGCCGCAATGCGCGAGAATCTGCACCCGACGGTCGTTCCTAGAGTCGAGGCTGGACCACTACCAATGGGAGAGTTTGGGGAGAGGAGATGGCTCCGGCGGTAGGATTCGAACCTACGACCAACGGATTAACAGTCCGCTGCGCTACCGCTGCGCCACGCCGGAATAAGCCAAGTCAAACGAGAAGCGCGGTGAGCTCCCCGGTCTCGCGGCATCCCGTGCGGGCCCGCCGTCGAAGTGGGTTTGGCATATAACAGGGGGCGGCAGGTTTGCAAGTCCCTTGATTGCTTCCCATGTCATTAAACGGGCTGTTGCTCTTTATGGGGACGCTCTGCTATGGAGCACCCGTCGCGCTCGCGGCACGCCCCGGATGGCCTCGTGGCGGAGTGGTTACGCAGAGGACTGCAAATCCTTGTACGGGGGTTCGATTCCCTCCGAGGCCTCCAACCGATTTTCTGAGGCAATCTCCCATGGTCGATTTCTCGCAAGCGCGCCGTTTGATGGTCGATAGCCAGCTGCGCACTTTCGACGTGAACGACGTTGCGGTTCAAAACGCCATGGGCAGCATCCCGCGGGAGCTCTTCGTTCTCCCCGGGCGCGAGGACCTTGCCTATATCGACCAGCATGTCCCGGTCAGCGACGGCGCCGAGCGGCGCCTGATGATCTCCCCCATGATCCTGGCGCGGATGATCCAGTCCCTCGAGATCGACGAGGGCGACAAGGTTCTCGATGTCGCTTGCGGTCGGGGGTATTCCTCCGCGATCATGGCGTCCGTCGGGGCGCAGGTCACGGCGCTGGAGGCGGATGATAATCTGGTGTCGGCGGCCAAGCAGAGCCTCGCCTCGGCCGGCGCGCAGGGCATCACAGTGGTCGCAGGCCCCCTTGAGAAGGGCTTCCCGGAGAATGCTCCCTATGACGCTATTCTTATCAACGGGGCAATCGAGGTACGTCCTGAGGAACTTCTTCAGCAACTGGCCGAAGGCGGCCGCCTGATCTGCGTGAAGGGGCAGGGACGCGCTGCGCGCGCTACCCTTTATGTCCGTTCGGGGGATGCCTTTGGCGAGCGCAGCCTTTTCGATGCGGCGGCCCCCTTGCTGGCTCCATTGGCCGCGAAGCCTAGTTTCACCTTCTAAATCCTTTACAGAATCTAAATTTCCGGCTTTAGGAAGTGTCGCTTTTTTGCGGCACTCCCGTACTAATTGAGCTCCGAGGCGACTGGCCTTGTTGCCGACTCGCTTCCCGTGCGTATTGTTCCGCTTTGAGTGACATGGTTTAGTGAATCGGTATCCGGTGGGTCTGTCGCCGGGGATCCGCAAGGCAGGTGGGCGTGAGCAAAAAGCGATCTGACAACAAGTACCGCATGCTCTTCGGGGTGATGGCCTCCGCTTTCGTGCTTCTTGGCGCGGATGGGGTTTCGGCCGAGACGCTGGAAAGCGCTCTGGCGCGGGCCTACGGAAATAATCCGGAGCTGAACGCTCAACGCGCCAGCGTCCGTGCGACGGACGAGAATGTGGCTCGGGCCAAGTCGGGCTACCGGCCGCGGGTGAATGCCTCGGCCGATATCGGCCGCAGCTTCTCCGAGTACGACCGCGGTGCCGGCGGTAGCAATGTCAACCGCCTCACGCCCCGCGGCGTCGGCGTCGAGATCGAGCAGTCCATCTTTAACGGCGGTCGGACCCTGAATGCCGTTCGTCAGGCCGAATCGGCCGTTCTGGGCTCCCGCGAAACCCTTACCAACACCGAGCAGAACACTCTGTTCGATGCGGCTACGGCCTACATGAACGTTCTGCGGGACACGGCCATCCTCGACCTCCAGCGCAATAACGTGGAGGTCATCGACGAGCAGCTGCGCCAGACCCAGGACCGCTTCAATGTGGGCGAGGTCACGCGCACGGACGTTGCCCAGGCCGAGGCCCGCCTTGCGGCCTCCCGCTCGCAGGCCAGTCTCGCCGAGGCCAATCTGCGCACCAGCATTGCTCAGTATAGGCAGGTTGTGGGTGTTGAGCCGCGTCAGCTTGCGCCCGGACGTCCCCTAGACCGTCTGCTGCCCCGCAGCCTGGAGGCGGCAATCCGGATCGCGATCGAGAGTCACCCGGCCATCAAGGCCGCCTTGCATTCGGTGGATGTGGCCGAACTGCAGGTCAAGATCGAACAGGGGGCTCTCGCGCCCCAGGTGGGCGTAGCCGGTAGCGTACAGCAGCGCTACGACAATCAGATTTCCGGTGACAATGCTCTGAGTGCTTCCATCACTGCCCGTCTTACGGTTCCGATCTACGACGGCGGTGCGGCTTACGCTTCCACCCGGCAGGCCAAGGAAACGGTCGGTCAGCGGCAGCTCGAGGCGGATTCGATCCGCGATCAGGTACGCGCGGCCACTGCATCCGCCTGGGGTCAGCTCGAGGCGGCTCGCGCGCAGATCGCTGCGGCCCAGGCTCAGATCGATGCGGCGGAGACCGCATTGAGCGGCGTGCGCGAAGAGGCCCGCGTGGGGCAGCGCACCACCCTCGACGTGCTGAACGCCCAGCAGGAACTGCTGAGCGCCCGCGTCAACCTCATCCAGGCGCAGCGTGACCGCGTCGTGGCTTCCTATGCCGTCGTCCAGGCCATGGGACGCCTGACTTCACGGGCGCTCGGCCTCGCCGTCAATCATTACAGCCCGACGATCCACTACGAGCAGGTGAAAGATCTGTGGGGCGGACTGCTCACGCCGGACGGTCGTTGATAAGTCTAGGGGCTGGAACACAAGAGTTCCGGCCCCACTTGTTTTATGTATAGTTGCGTAAAATACTTGGATCCATTCGCAAGAATGATTCCTGAACTTCTTATTTTGGATGCGGCCCATGAGTTCGGTTAGTTTGAAGGTCAATGAACCATCGATGGAAGAGATTTTGGCTTCCATTCGGCGCATCATCGCCGACGATCAGGAGACCTTGAGTGAGCAGGACGAGGAGGCGGCTCCAACTCCCCTGAAGAAGGTCCTCGATATGACCGAGCGCCACATCGCTGCCGTTCCAGCCCCGGAGCTGGCACTGGACAACGACCAGGACGATGTGCAGGGACAGCCGGAAGCAGGGGGATTCCACCTGGACGAAGCCTTTTTCCAGAGCCTGAACCGCCAGGACGATGAGCCGCCGGCGGCGCGGGCGGTCACCGCGAAGACGGCTCCTCCCAAGCGCGCTCAGGCGCCTGTCCAGCCTCCAGCACCAAATCAGCAGGAGTCTTTGCTCTCAAACCGGACGACGGCCAGCGTGTCCGGATCCTTCCAACGTTTGGGGGCGACGCTGATGCCGGCGGAGCCACGGACCTTGGAAGACCTGATGAGAGATATGCTACGGCCCATGCTGAAGGAGTGGCTCGACGAGAACCTTCCTTCCATCGTCGAGCGCCTTGTTCGGGCCGAAATCGAGCGCGCGGCGCGCGGGCTGCGGTAAGTTACCTCCCATCGGTTGACTTCGCCCCGTCCGTCCGGTTTGTAGCCCTCTTGCTGCGCGTATCATCTGCGCGCCAACAGGCCGGTACTCATCATGATGGACAAGACGTTCGATCCAGCTTCAGTCGAAGCGCGCATTTCCACCCGCTGGGAAGAGGCGGAGGCCTTCAAGGCCGGCCGTGAGGATCGCAAGGACGCTGTACCCTATACCATCGTCATCCCGCCGCCGAACGTGACGGGATCGCTCCATATGGGGCACGCCCTCAACAACACGATCCAGGATATCCTCTGCCGCTTCGAGCGCATGCGGGGCAGGGACGTGCTCTGGCAGCCAGGGATGGATCATGCGGGCATTGCCACCCAAATGGTGGTCGAGCGCCAGCTTATGGAGAAGCAGATCCACCGCCGTGACCTCGGCCGTGACGAGTTCATCAGGCGCGTATGGGAGTGGAAGGACGAGTCCGGCGGGCGGATCAAATCGCAGCTTCAGCGCCTCGGTGCCTCCTGCGATTGGTCGCGCGAGCGCTTCACCATGGACGAGGGCCTGTCCCAGGCCGTCCTGAAGGTCTTCGTCGACCTCTACGAGCAGGGGCTGATCTACAAGGACAAGCGCCTCGTGAACTGGGACCCCAAGTTCCAGACCGCGATCTCGGACCTGGAAGTGATGCAGGTCGAGGTGAAGGGCAATCTCTGGCACATCCGCTACGCCGTCGAGGGCATGCCCGACCGCTCCATCACTGTTGCCACGACACGTCCCGAGACCATGCTCGGCGACGTCGCTGTCGCCGTCCATCCGGAAGACGAGCGTTACAAGGACCTGATCGGCAAGTTCGCCGTCCTGCCGCTGGTCGGCCGCCGCATCCCCATCGTGGCCGATGAATATTCCGATCCTGAGAAGGGCACGGGCGCGGTGAAGATCACGCCTGCGCACGACTTCAACGATTTCGAGGTCGGAAAGCGCCACAAGCTGTCGCTCATCAACATCTTCGGCACGGAAGCTGAACTGCGCCTGGACGGCAACGAGGCTTTCCTCGAAGGCCTCCCGTCCTCGGATGACCTCAAGGCGGTGCTCGCCCTCGACGGTCTCGACCGCTTCGAAGCGCGCAAGCGCATCGTCGCCATGCTGGAAGAGCGCGAGATTCTCGTCCAGATCGAGCCGCACACTCACATGGTGCCCCACGGCGACCGCTCCAATGTCGTGATCGAGCCCTACCTTACGGACCAGTGGTACGTGAACGTGAAGCCCCTCGCCGACCGGGCCCTGGAGGCCGTTCGCAACGGCGAGACCAAGTTCGTGCCGGAGAACTGGGAGAGGACCTATTTCCAGTGGCTCGAGAACATCGAGCCCTGGTGCGTCTCGCGCCAGCTCTGGTGGGGACACCAGATTCCTGCCTGGTACGACGATGAAGGCCATGTCTTCGTTGCGCACTCGGAAGAGGACGCGAAGGCGCAGGCGCATGCCAAGCACGGCAAGGATGTGCCTCTGACCCGCGACGCTGACGTGCTGGACACCTGGTTCTCATCTGCGCTCTGGCCGTTCTCGACCCTGGGGTGGCCGGACGATGCGCCGGAGCTCAAGCGCTATTATCCGACCAATACTCTGGTCACGGGCTTCGACATCATCTTCTTCTGGGTTGCCCGAATGATGATGATGGGTCTGCACTTCATGGATGAGGTGCCTTTCGACACGGTCTACATCCACGCCCTCGTCCGCGACGAGAAGGGGGCGAAGATGTCGAAATCGAAGGGCAACGTCATCGACCCGCTCGACGTGGTGGAGCAGTACGGCGCGGATGCCCTGCGCATGACGCTCGCCTCGATGGCGGCGCAGGGCCGAGACATCAAGCTCTCGGTCCAGCGTGTCGAGGCCTATCGCAACTTCGCGACCAAGATCTGGAATGCGGCCCGCTTTGCCGAGATGAACGAATGCAGGCGCGTCGCCGGCTTCGATCCTAAGGCGGTGAAGGAGACGCTCAACAAGTGGGCGCTCAGCGAGTGCGCCAAGGCGATCAACGAAGTATCCGCAGGCATCCAGGCCTACAAGTTCAATGAGGCGGCGCTCGCAGCCTACCGCTTCGTCTGGAACGTGTTCTGCGACTGGACCCTCGAGTTCGCCAAGCCCGTGCTGCAGGGCGTGGATTCGCCTGCGAAGGACGAGACTCGCGCTACCATAGCCTTCATCTTCGATGAGATCTGCAAGCTTCTCCACCC
Source organism: Microvirga roseola (assembly GCF_020866965.1). Lineage (GTDB taxonomy): Bacteria > Pseudomonadota > Alphaproteobacteria > Rhizobiales > Beijerinckiaceae > Microvirga > Microvirga roseola. The sequence continues at coordinate 71,435 of NZ_JAJATX010000016.1, read as the reverse complement.
CTTCATGCCCTTCCTCACCGAAGAACTGTGGGAGGTGAAGGGGCAGGAGGGTCCGAAGCGCGAGACGATCCTGGCGCTGGCTCCCTGGTCGCACCTCGATCATCTGATCGACGAGCAGGCCGAAGCGGAGATCGGCTGGGTGGTGGACCTCGTGACAGAGATCCGCTCCGCCCGTTCCGAAACCAATGTGCCGGTCGGCGCTCAGATCCCGCTCGTCCTCGTCGCATCCTCCGCCGACGTGAAGGCCCGTGCCGAGCGCTGGGGCGATATCGTGAGGCGCCTCGCGCGCCTCTCCGAAATCTCCTATGCCGATGTCGCACCGAAGAGCTCGATCCAACTCCTCATCCGCGGTGAGATGGCGACCCTGCCGCTGGAGGGCGTCATCGACCTCGATGCCGAGCGGGCGCGGCTTGCCAAGGAAATCCAGAAGCTCGAGGCGGAGATCGCCAAGATCGACGCGAAGCTCGGAAATGCGGATTTCATCAAGCGAGCGCCCGAGGAGGTGGTCGAGGAGCAGCGCGAGCGCCGCGAAGAGGCTGCGGCCCGCAAGGCGAAGATGGAAGAGGCGCTGAGCCGCCTCAGGGATGCGGCTTGAGGCACATTCTGAAGAAGGGATTGAAGGGCCTCGCGGCCCTTCTTTTTCTTTGGGCGGGGCTTGTCGTCGTGACCGCACGCTACGGCGACCCCCGGATCTTCCCGGGTGGGCAGGGCGGACTGGACGTCATCCTCGTCAGCAATGGCTATCACGCGGGGCTCGCCATTCCTCGCGGACCCCTGATGGAGATGGCGGAAGACACAGGGCTCCCGGCGCTTCTCTCTATTGGCATGCGCTTCCGGCACTATGAGTGGCTTGAGGTCGGGTGGGGCGATTCCGAATTCTACCGCAGCACGCCAACGGCGAATGAAGTCCAGTGGAGGCTCGCCCTGAAGGCGCTTCTTGGCATGGGCGAGGGGACTGTGCTGCACGTGGTCGGCATTGAAGGCAGGCCGGAGCAGGTGTTTCCTCCCAATGGCCTCGTCACGATCCGCCTTTCCCAGGATGGATTTGTCCGGCTGGCAAAACGCCTTGAGGAGACGTTCGCATCCAGCCCGGACCGGCAGCCCGAGGAAATGGGCCCGGGGCTTTACGGGCCGAGCCTGTTCTACCGGGCTGCCGGCAGCTTTAATCTGTTCCGCGTCTGCAATCACTGGGTTGCCGACCTCCTGGATGCGGCAGGTGTACCGACCGCGCCGGGCATTGCATTCCTGCCGGCGGGTCTGATGGCCGACCTGGAATGGCGCTCCGGACTGAAGCCGACGAGGTCGCCCTGACGGTCCAGGAACCCGTCGGACATCTGATCCATGTGGCTGCAGTCCGTCATCACGCTGTTCGGGCGTGACAAGTCGCCCTCATTTTGCTCTAGCTTTCCGCAAAACCGAATGTCTGACGAAGGGATGGATATGCTCGAGAGTGTCCTGATCGCCAATCGCGGCGAGATCGCCTGCCGCATCATCCGTACAGCCCAGCGACTGGGGATACGTACCATCGCGGTCTATTCGGAGGCGGATGCCAATGCTCTTTTCGTCCAGATGGCGGACGAGGCTCATCTCATCGGTCCTGCTCCCGCTCGCGAGAGTTACCTGAAGATCGACAAGATCATCGAGGTCGCCAAGCGTACGAAGGCGGCTTCGATCCATCCAGGCTACGGCTTCCTCTCCGAGCGGACCGAGTTCGCCGAGGCCTGCGCCGCGAACGGCATTGTCTTCGTCGGCCCACCGGCCTCGGCGATCAAGGCCATGGGCCTGAAGGACGCCGCCAAGGCCCTCGTCCAGCAGGCGAACGTGCCGGTCGTGCCGGGCTACCACGGCGCCAAGCAGGATCCGGACTTCCTACGCCAGAAGGCGTACGAGATCGGCTACCCGGTTCTCATCAAGGCGGTCGCGGGTGGCGGCGGCAAGGGCATGAGGCGTGTGGAGAAGGCTGCCGATTTCGATGCGGCCCTGGAAAGCGCCCAGCGCGAGGCCTCGAGCGCCTTCGGCGATCCGCGCGTGCTGGTGGAAAAGTACATTCTTTCGCCGCGTCACATCGAGATCCAGGTCTTCGCCGATGCTCATGGCAACGTAGTCCACTTCTTCGAGCGCGACTGCTCGCTCCAGCGGCGCCATCAGAAGGTGATCGAGGAGGCGCCCGCACCCGGCATGACGCCCGAGATGCGCCAGGCCATGGGGCAGGCCGCCGTCGAGGCGGCACGCGCGGTCGGCTATGTGGGCGCGGGTACCGTCGAGTTCATCGCCGACGGGCGCGAGGGGCTTCGCCCCGACCGTTTCTATTTCATGGAAATGAACACCCGCCTCCAGGTGGAGCATCCCGTGACAGAGGCGATTACCGGGCTCGATCTCGTGGAACTGCAGTTCCGCGTGGCTTCCGGCGAGAGGCTGCCCTTCACCCAGGACGATCTTTCCATTGACGGTCATGCGGTCGAGGCGCGCCTCTATGCGGAGGATCCGGAAAAGGAGTTCTTGCCATCCACAGGCAAGCTCTGGGCTCTCGAGTTCCCGGAGGGTGAGGGGCTGCGTATCGATACGGGCGTCGAGGCCGGGGCGGAAGTGACTCCGTACTATGATCCCATGATCGCCAAGATCATCGCCCACGCACCGACCCGTGAGGAGGCGCTGGAAAAGCTGGCGCGGGCGCTCGGAGCGACCATTGTCGCCGGACCGAAGACCAATGTCGCCTTCCTCAAGAAGCTCTGCGAGGCGGAAGGGTTCAGGGCAGGTCAGTTCGATACGGGCTTTATCGACCGGAATCTCGCCGGCCTCGGAGTGGCCCACCAGGCGCTGGACGATGTCGCCGTTTCCTTCGGTGCGGCGGCTCTCATCTCGCGCGAGATCGACCGGCTGCGCATGGCCGAACTCCAGAGGAGCGACGAACCCTCCTCGCCCTGGGCGATGCCGGACGGCTTCCAACTCCTTGGCCTGCGCAGTGTCGGCGTTTCCCTGCGCGCCGAGGGCGAGCGCGTGGAAGCGCGCGAGGTGTTCAGCGAGAGCTATCCCGGCGCAAGCACGGTCGCCTTCGGCTCGGCCGATCCTTGGAGCGATGAGCAGGTCGACCGCGAAATCGAGGCGCCGCATGGCATCTATGTTCTGCGGAACGGCCGCCAGACTCTCGTTCAGCCCTACGATCCTTTCGATGTCGATCTGGAGCATATGGACGAGGGCGGCTCGGTGAAGGCGCCCATGCACGGCAAGCTCATCGCCGTGTTCGTGCAGCCGGGCGACAGGGTCGAGAAGGGCCAAAGGCTCGCCATCGTGGAGGCGATGAAGATGGAGCACGTGCTCGTCGCGCCCGCGGACGGGGAGGTGGCGGAGATCGCCGCCGAGCCCGGTGCGCAGGTCGCCGAAGGCGCACGGCTGATAGGGCTGAAGGCGGAGGAGTGACCTGCGGCGCATCGCCCGATATGTCTTTGGGCACGTGCATGGTTGAACGTTGAGATGCCCCTTCATCTGATCAAACTTTGCGTCGGCTGCGATTCCATTTCCGACCTCGAGGAATGGATCGAGGAGAACCGTGCTCATTACCGGCGACTGGGACGTGACTTCGAGCAGACCCACACCACCCGCATGGTGCCCAAACGAGTGGACGAACTTCTCGAAGGCGGCTCGTTGTTCTGGGTCATCAAGGGTCAGGTAGCGGCCCGGCAGCGACTTCTCGACATCAGACCTTTCACCGACGGAGAGGGAATCGGTCGCTGTCATCTCGTGCTGGAGCCGAAGGTCGTCCCGGTCGAACCACGCCCGTACAGGCCATTTCAGGGGTGGCGCTACCTCGCCGTGAAGGATGCCCCTCGGGACATCGATGGGAAAGCGGACGACCTCGCCAGGATGCCCGAGGATATGCGCCGCCAGTTGGCGGAACTCGGTCTTATTTGACGTAAGTGAACCATGGAGCGTTCGATGAGGGCAGCAATTTGTTTCGCCGCTATTCTGCTCGGGGCCGCCCCCGCACTTGCGAAAGAGTGCCGCATGCCGGAGCTTCCGCCAGGCGCCCGCGCCTCGCTGCCGCCCGGTTGCGACAAGCTCCTCCAGAAGGATGCGGCCGAAGAGAGGCTCAGGGGCAAGGACGGCTTTATTGATCTCGGGAATGGCACCAGCGTACGGATCGGTGGCCGCGTCAGGGTCGAAGTAGGTACCCGGCGTTAGACTTTATTGCATCTCCCCTCGTGGAACTTGGCAGCCGCGATTCGCATTGGCTCACCAGTTCAGTTGAGTGGAGGTTGCGATGCTCCTGACGGCATCCGAAGGCCGGCACTGGCGCTACGAGGTGTGTGAGCATGAGGACGGCTATCTGGTCCAAATGCGCGATCTGACAACCGGCGACTTGGACGAGGAATTCTCCACCATCTTCCGCACCCTTCCCGTGGCCTTTGCCTATGCCGAGATGTCGGCGGCCTATGAGCGTTATGCCGCCTCCGAACTCGAGCAATCCGAGGATGAGCAGATCGAAATCGATGTCGAGGCCACCGAGCGCCACTTCATCGATCTGAGCGACAGGCTGCACGATTCCGGTATCAATGGCGTCGTTGCACAGGCCTGGGAGCGGGAACGCCAACGCAGCCCCACAAGGCTCCTGCACTAGCTTTAGCGACAACCTGTTCTGGCCTGTAATCAGCTCCTTTCCTCCTCCCCTGTACGGGGGAGGAGTTTCACTGCAGGCCTCCATTGCTTATGGCAGGCGAGAGACACCGAACGGCCGCCGCAATCCTCAAATCCCCCGCGTATGCGATTTACATCCGTCCCAACTCGGCCCACATGTGGTGGCGAGGGATGAAACGAGATGATGCTGCTGTTCGCAATAGCGGCTGCCGCTCTCCTGTGGTGGCTGGCCCGTATCTACGCCAAGTCGGACACGGCGGCGCTCAATCGGGCTGCAAAGGTGGCAGGCGGCGTCATGGCGCTTGGCGCGGCGGCCGTGCTGGGAGCCAAGGGCAATCTCGGAATGGCCTTGCTGCTCGGGGGCTTCGGCGCCTGGGCGTTGGGCTGGAGCGGGCTGAGGATCCCGGGTCCCTGGGGCAGGTTTCAGAACTCGGTAGGCCGCTCCTCCCGCATCAGGTCCGCCATGATCGAGATGGAGATCGACCACGCGACGGGAGCGGTGGAGGGAACGGTTCTCGCCGGACCCATGACTGGCCGCCGTTTGTCCAGTCTCACCCCTTCGGATCTGCGCCGCCTTTATGAGGAGTGCAGCGCGCTCGATCCGGAGGGTATTCCACTCCTAGAGGCTCATCTTGATCGCCGGTTTGCCGGCTGGCGTGAAGACGCTCAGGGCGATCGAGACACGCGGACGCGCGCTCATGCGCAGTCGGGCGCGATGACGAAAGATGAAGCCTACCAGATCCTGGGGCTTGAGCCTGGTGCGAGCCTCGACGAGATCCGACAGGCGCATCGGTCTTTGATCAAGAAACTCCATCCCGACCAGGGCGGGACGGCGTATCTCGCGGCTCGCGTCAATCAGGCGCGAGAAATCTTGCTGAGCCGACATCGCTGATACTCCACGCGCGATCCGGTGAACTCTGTTCCTGCGGCGGTATAAACACACGAACCGCCGCAGGGTCTACAATCGTCAGCCGCGGGCTGCGAAGCAGGCGAAGCCGCTCTTCTTCAACGCCTTGCAGGCATTCGTGGCATCGGTGGATTCCGGGAAGCCGGAGAAGCGGGCACGGTAGAGGGTGGTTCCATCGACGACCACCTTCTCAGTGAAGGGCGAGGCCTTCGACAGGAGCTTGCCGGACTGGGCGCGGGCCTTGTCGAGAATGGCCTCGGCCTTTTCCGCGTCGTCCGTGGCTCCGATCTGGATCACCCAGCCGGTGATGGCCTTCTTGGGCTCAGGTGCCGCTTCGGCCTTGGGAGCTTCGACCTTCGGCGGCTCGATGGAGGCGGTCTGTACCGGTGCAGGCTCCGGGGCCTTCTCCGGCTTGGCTTCGATCTTGGCCTGCAGACCAGCCTTATCCGCTGCCGTTACGGAGGGCGCTGTCTCCGGCGGGAGGGCCGCATAGGCGTGCGCGTTGAGCGGCAGGGGCTCCTGACCTTTCTGCCAGCGAACCGGAGGCGGAGAGGTGGGTGTCGTCGTGGTGCTTGCACCTGCCGCAGAGGCGACGACCGGGCGAAGAGTGCTCAGGTCCAGCGGCTTGCGGCCCGTCGGGGCAACTGGCGGAAGGGGGGCTGCCGCTGCCATTGCAGGCTGCGGGCTGGCCTTGTCCACGACCGGCGGGGCAATGCGGGCTCCGGCATAGGCGCGGGGCAGATGGTCGCCGATCAGGGAGGCCATCTTCTGGTCGCGGGACGCGCCGGACCGGCCGCCCAGCACGACGGCGACGACGCTGCGGGTGTCGGTATTGACCGAGGTCAGCAGGTTGAAGCCCGACAGGCGGGTATAGCCCGTCTTGATGCCGTCCACGCCCTCGACCTTGCCGAGCAGCCGGTTGTGGCCACGGATCGTCCGACCTGCGTACTGGAAGGAGCGGGTCTGGAAGTAGGAGAAGTATTTCGGGAAGCGGTCCTGGATCGCCCTGGCGAGGACGGACAGGTCGCGCGCCGTGGTGATGTTCGGCGGATTGTGAGGCAGCCCGTGAGGGTTGTAGAAGGCCGTCGAGCTCATGCCGAGTTCCCTGGCCCTGCGGGTCATCATCTGGGCGAAGGCATCCTCGGAGCCGGCGACGTTCTCGGCAACCACTACCGAGACGTCATTGGCGGAGAGGGTGACCATGGCCTTGATCGCGTCCTCGACCTCGATGGTCGAGCCGGGCTTCAGGCCGAGCTTCGTTGGAGCCTGGCTCGCAGCATAGGCGGACACGGTGAGCGGAGTGTCCAGCCGCATGCGGCCGCTCTCGAGTTGTTCGAAGAGCAGGTAGAGGCTCATCACCTTCGTGATGGAGGCCGGAATTCGTGGGGCGTCGATATTCTCGCCCTGAAGGATCTTGCCGGTCTTCGCGTCGACGACGATGGAGGCCGTCGGAGGGGCATAACCTTTCGATTTCTTACGGGCCGCCTCGGCGGGTGTGGCGGTGGCGATTGCAAGCGAGGCGACGATGCCGATGAAGGCCCATGCTCGTCGGCGTCCAACGCAAACCGAATTCATGCTGCAAAAATCCCTGTTTTTTCTAGGTTCCAGGCCCCCGCGCCCGGTGCTCCTCAGTGGGAGCCGTTGCCGGCGCAACACATATCGCGACGGTACGAGGATGCGGTTACGGCGGGGTTAACAGGAGTCTCATTGAAGGGAAGGCCATTGTGCATTGCACAATGGAACTTGACAAATATTGTGCAATGCACATATTGGATCCGTTACTCGCTCAGCGGCACTGTCGCTATTAAACGCCTTATTGCCGAGGTTCACAATGCTTCAGCCGTTCACCCAATTCCAGAAGTTTGGCCAGGACAGCCTGGATGCTGCCGTGAGAGCCTTTGGAGCCTTTTCAAGCAATGCCCAGGCGATCGCGACCGAGTCGGCCGATTTCGCCCGGAAGTCCTTCGAGCAGAGCTCCTCGGTGGTCGAGAAGCTGCTCGAGGTCCAGTCCCTCGACAAGGTCATGGAAGTCCAGGCCGCCTATGTGAAGGGGACCTGCGACAGCCTCGTCAGCCAATCGGCCAAGATGGGGGCGCTCTACTCCGCGCTCGCCAGCGAGACCTTTAAACCCTACGAGGGTCTCCTGCCCAAGGCGCCCGCGGTCTGATCCCGGCCGTTCTTCCTTACTCCTTATTCCTGATGCAACGCCCGGCCGTGAGCCGGGCGTTTTGCGTTCTGGCCATACCCCGCTGCGCCGGGTCACGGGAGTGCCCAAGATGTCGCTCTTCCCATCATGCCTGCGACCACCCATCTGGTTGATCTAGCGAACCGAAGCGAGCGACTATACATTTGGCTATGTGCCGTGGCCGGAGTGAAGGCGTGGACCGCGGGGCAGGGCAGAGGAAGAACGAGGGGTCGGTCGTTACATCATGGTGCGGTTAGCTCAGGACAGTCGGGCCAGGTCGGAGCAGGGATTCCTGTCTGCGGCCGGCGGGTCGCAACCTCCTGGAGGCGACGATGGCGGCGGTCGCTCGAATACGGCCATCATCACAAAAGCCAAACCGCGCACGAAACGGCCGAACCTGTACCGCGTTCTCCTCTTGAACGACGATTACACCCCCATGGAGTTCGTGGTTCACGTGCTGGAGCGTTTCTTCAACAAAGACCGTGAAGACGCGACCCGGATTATGCTCCATGTGCACCAGAACGGCGTGGGGGAATGTGGAGTTTTTACGTACGAAGTTGCGGAGACGAAGGTGACCCAGGTGATGGATTTCGCCCGGAAGCACCAGCACCCTCTGCAGTGTGTAATGGAAAAGAATTAGCCGGGACTATGAGGTCTCATAAAGGACAAGCCATTGCCGAGCTTTTCTCGCAGTCTTGAACAAGCCCTTCACCGAGCCCTTGCTCTAGCGGGCGAGCGCCGCCATGAATATGCGACCCTGGAGCACCTGCTCCTCGCCCTGATCGACGACCAGGACGCGGCGGCGGTGATGCGAGCCTGCAACGTCGACCTCGACGTCCTGCGCCGCAACCTGGTCGATTACGTGGATAGCGAACTGGCAAACCTCGTGGCCGATGGACGGCAGGACTCCAAACCTACGGCCGGGTTCCAGCGCGTGATCCAGCGGGCGGTGATCCATGTCCAGTCCTCCGGCCGCGACGAGGTGACGGGCGCGAACGTACTGGTTGCGATCTTTGCCGAGCGGGAGAGCCATGCGGCCTATTTCCTGCAGGAGCAGGACATGACCCGTTACGACGCGGTCAACTACATCAGCCACGGCATCGCCAAGCGTCCGGGCCTGACCGAGGGCCGCTCGCCCCGGGGCACGGAGGAGGAGTCGAACGAGCGTCCGACCCAGGACGAGGCGGATCCGCGCCAGAAGAAGAAGGGCGATGCTCTCGATGCCTATTGCGTCAACCTGAACAAGAAGGCCAAGGACGGCAAAATCGATCCGCTGATCGGCCGTGGCTCCGAGGTCGAGCGCACGATCCAGGTGCTCTGCCGCCGCCAAAAGAACAACCCGCTCCTCGTGGGCGATCCCGGCGTCGGCAAGACCGCCATCGCCGAGGGCCTTGCCCGCAAGATCGTCCAGGGCGAGGTGCCGGCGGTTCTCAAAGGCGCGACCGTCTTCGCCCTCGACATGGGCACGCTGCTCGCGGGCACCCGCTACCGGGGCGACTTCGAGGAGCGCCTCAAGCAGGTGATGAAGGAGATCGAGGCGCATCCGAACGCCATCATGTTCATCGACGAGATCCACACGGTGATCGGCGCCGGCGCCACTTCCGGCGGCGCGATGGACGCCTCGAACCTGCTCAAGCCTGCATTGGCGCAGGGCAGCCTCCGCTGCATCGGCTCCACGACCTACAAGGAGTACCGCCAGTACTTCGAGAAGGACCGGGCTCTGGTCCGTCGTTTCCAAAAGATCGACGTGAACGAGCCGTCCGTGCCGGACGCCATCGAGATCGTAAAGGGCCTGAAGCCTTATTTCGAGGAGTTCCACAAGCTCAAGTACACCAACGACGCCATCAAGGCGGCGGTGGAGCTGTCGGCCCGTTACATCAATGACCGGAAGCTGCCGGACAAGGCGATCGACGTGATCGACGAGACCGGCGCCTCGCAGATGCTCCTGCCGGAGACCCGGCGCAAGAAGACCATCGGCGTCAAGGAGATCGAGACCACCATCGCCACAATGGCTCGGATCCCGCCGAAGTCGGTTTCCAAGGACGATGCCGAGGTTCTGGCCAATCTCGAGACGACCCTGAAGCGGGTGGTCTATGGCCAGGACAAGGCCATCGAGGCGCTCACCTCGGCGATCAAGCTGGCCCGCGCCGGCCTGCGCGATGCGGAAAAGCCCATCGGCTCCTACCTGTTCGCCGGTCCGACCGGCGTCGGCAAGACCGAGGTTGCCCGTCAGCTCGCCACTTCGCTCGGAGTCGAGCTCCTGCGCTTCGATATGTCGGAGTACATGGAGCGCCACACGGTCAGCCGCCTCATCGGCGCGCCTCCCGGCTATGTGGGCTTCGACCAGGGCGGTCTCCTGACCGACGGCATCGACCAGCACCCCCATTGCGTGCTTCTCCTCGACGAGATCGAGAAGGCGCACCCGGATCTGTTCAATATCCTGCTCCAGGTCATGGACCATGGGAAGCTGACGGACCACAACGGTAAGCAGGTCGACTTCCGCAACGTGATCATCATCATGACCACGAATGCCGGCGCCGCGGACATGGCCCGCCCGGCCTACGGTTTCACCCGAACCAAGCGGGAAGGGGACGATACCGAGGCGGTCAACAAGCTGTTCACGCCCGAATTCCGCAACCGTCTCGATGCGATCATCTCGTTCGGCCATCTGCCGAAGGAGGTCGTTCAGAAGGTTGTCGACAAGTTCGTGCTGCAGCTCGAGGCCCAGCTCGCCGACCGAAACGTCACTATCGAGCTGACCGAGGAGGCTCGCGACTGGCTGGTCGAGCACGGCTATGACGAGGCCATGGGCGCCCGCCCGATGGGCCGTCTGATCCAGATGACGATCAAGACGCCGCTCGCCGACGACATCCTCTTCGGCCGGCTCAAGAACGGCGGGGCCGTTCGTGTCCTGGTCAAGACCGACGAAATCGGGCTGCAGACTCTTGGCTTCGAGTATCTGGAAGGGCCGGTGAAGCCGAAGCCCGAGAAGGATGTGACGAAGATCAAGAAGAAGCCGCGCGCCAAGTCCGCCTCTTCGGGCCGGACGAAAAAGTCGGTGAAACCGAAGGGATCGGGTGGTAATGGAGGCGGAGGTGTCCGCACCGTTCCCAAGGTTCCATTGGTTAGAGCATGACGACAGAGCTTCACGAGGGGCCGCTTCAGGCCTCTTCCAGCCTCACCGCTCCGGCGAGACTGTCCTGGCGCGAAAAGCGCGAGGTCCGTCGCCGCCGGCGCGTCTGGTTCGAGGAGATCCTTGGCTGGATTCTCGTCCCGACCATTCTGTTCGGCACCTACTGGCTGCTGGATCTTATCCTGACGACCCTCGGCACGTCGCCCGCAGCAATCCTGGAGGGGATCGAGGCCATCATGGCCCATCTCTGAGGACCTGCCGGACGCCTTCCCAATCGGAAAAGCCCGCATGAATGTGCGGGCTTTTCTTATGTCAGCAGAGTATCGACCGTACAGGTGACGCCCATGGGCTCGAATGCGATCCCCACCTGCCCACCCAGGTCATGGGCGAGGCTGCGCTCGATGAGGCGGGTGCCGAAGCCTCGGCGCCTGGGCGGCTCCACGGGCGGGCCGCCGCTCTCGATCCAGGTCAGGTGGAGCCGTTGCATGTTGCCCTCCTGTACCGTGGACCACGCGATGCGGACCTCGCCGGAGGTATTCGAAAGAGCGCCGTATTTCACCGCATTTGTCGCGAGTTCCTGCAGGGCCATGGCGATGGCCAGAGCCATGCGCGGGGACAGGCGCAGATCCGGACCATTCACATGCAGGCGGTTCTCCCGGTCGTGGCAATAGGGAGCAAGAGCCTCCGTGACGATATCCCTCAGGCCGGCGCCCTCCCAGTTTTCCCGCGTGAGCACGTCATGGGCACGGGAGAGGGCGAAGAGACGTGCCTCCAGGGCTGCGCGCGCGTCTGCCATGGCGTCCGCATTGCGCAGGGTTTGCGATGCAATGGACTGCACGGTGGCGAGGGTATTCTTCACGCGGTGGTTCAACTCGTTGATGAGCAGTTCCCGGTGCTCCTCGGCCTTCTTACGGTCCGTGACATCAACAATGATGCCGGGAAAACGTACCGGCTGTCCCGCCACATGATAGCAGCGACCTCTTGCCAGAACCCAATGGATATGCCCCTTCAGGTCGATAGTGCGGTATTCCGCAGCGTATACTTCGCCCGTGGCGATGGCATGGTCGATGGCAAGGACAGCTCTCTGGCGGTCTTCAGGGTGGATGCCACCGACGAAACGCGAAAGCGGCATGCCTGCGGCCGTTTGGACCGGATCAAGGCCGAAGAGATAGGCGAATCTTTCGTCGGAATAGATCTGGTCGGACTGAATATCCCAGTCCCACGCGCCGACGGCAATCGAGGCTTCGAGCGCCAGCTGAAGTCGCTCTTCGCTCTTACGCAGCGCTGCCTCGGACCTGGCGCGCTCGACGGCGTCCCAGGTTCGCTCGGCCACATCCTCGACCAGCTTGACCTCGCTATCGCTCCAGAGGCGGGGCTCCCTATCGTGAACGTAAAGCGCTGCCACCATGCGTCCACGCTTGAGCAGAGAAACCGTGACCAGAGCCGCCGTCTGAAGATGGCCGAATGCAATGAGGCCTTCGGGTGAATTGGTGCGGGAATCCTTCCCTACATCATGCACCACCAGCGTTTCTCCGCGCTTGAGGGCGCCGTGGATCTCCGGGCCGAAGGCCGTCAGGTCGTGCGTTCCGATGTGATGGGCGACTGTGCCATCAGTCCAGTTGCGCTCAGTGGTGAAGTAGCGGGCCGTCACCTCGACTTCACCATAGCCGACCCGGCTTGTACCCAACTGCTCTCCGAGCATCTGCTGGGCCGCCACGATGATATCGACCGGTTCGTGCAAGTTGCGTAGGCGGTCGCTCAGCCGGACGAGAAACTCGAGTCTCTGCTCGCCCAAAACCTTGGAAGTCGTTTCATGGACGATGCACAGCACGCCTGCGATCTGGCCAGTCTCGTCATGAACCGGGCTGTAGGAGAAGGTCCACCATGTCTGTTCGGGAGAGCCGTTCCGGTCGAGAACAATCGGCAGATCCTCGAAATAGCTCGCTTCGCCTGCAAGGGCGCGTTCGGCAATCGGCCCGATGACATCCCATGCTTCCGACCAGATCTCCCGGAACGGTCGGCCCAGGGCGTCGGGCTTGATCCCCAGTATCGGGCGGTATGCATCGTTGTAGAAGGCCGTGAGCTCCGGTCCCCAGACCAGAAACGTCGGGAACTTGGAATGAAGGATCATCCCTACGGCTGTCCGTAGGGAGTGCGGCCACGTCCCAATGGGGCCGACAGGGGTTCCTGACCAGTCATGCGCCCGGATGCGCTCGCCCATATCCCCGGTGCTGACCAGGAAATCAGACGCCTGCGTCACGCTATCGAGCATCACGCCCACTCGACCGTTTCAGTGCGGAATGGGCTTTACAGGTTTTGTGGAAGGGCATGGATCAAGGGAGCCTGAGCAGCGGGGCCGCGGAAGCATGGTTGAGATGTGAACTAGTCCGCGAAAACCGCTGCGGCAAGCGCTTTGGATGCCGCCTCAACGGCTTGCGTCGAAACGCCTTACTCCTCTTCCCTATGCCGAAATGGTGTTGCTGCGGACAGTTCCTCGGCGGCCTCCGATACGTAAAGTCGCTCCTGGCCGAGATAGGCTTCGACCGCGCGGCGGAGGGAAGGGTCGGCGATGTCATGGGCCGAGGAGGTGATGACCGGCCTGTATCCTCGCGCCAGCTTGTGCTCTCCCTGTGCACCGGCCTCGACCCGGTCAAGGCCGCGGGCGATGGCGAAGTCGATGGCCTGATAGTAGCAGACCTCGAAATGCAGGAACGGATGGTCCTCGATGCAGCCCCAGTTACGCCCGTAGAGCCGCCTTTCGCCAATGAAGTTGATCGCGCCCGCGATATAACGTCCGCCGCGCTTTGCCATGACGAGCAGGGTCCTGTCTGGCATCTGCTCCCCGACGAGCGAGAAGAAGCGGCGGTTGAGATAGGGGCGGCCCCATTTGCGCGATCCGGTATCCATGTAGAAGGCGAAGAAGGCGTCCCAATGGGCCTCGGTAATGTCCTTGCCCGTCACCCACTCGATGAAAATCCCGTTAGCCAGGGCGTCCCGCCGCTCGCGCCGGATCGCCTTGCGCTTGCGGGAGGCGAGGGCGCTCAAGAACTCGTCGAAGGTCTGGTAGCCCTCGTTGAACCAATGGAACTGCTGATCGTCGCGACGGAGAAAATCTTCGGCCGTGAACGCCGCAACATCCGCTTCCTGCAGGAAGGTGGCATGGATCGAGGAGGCATTCGTCTGATCCCGCAGGGCGCGCAGACCTGCGATCAGGTACTCTCGCACTTTTCCGGCCTGAGGACTGTCCGGAACAAGGAGACGAGGGCCTGAGGCCGGCGTGAAGGGCACGGCGACCTGAAGCTTGGGATAGTAGCGTCCCCCTGCGCGCTCATAGGCGTCCGCCCAGGAATGGTCGAAGACGTACTCGCCCATGGAATGGGATTTGAGATAACAGGGAGCCGCGCCCAGAAACGCACCGGCCTCATCCTCGACCAGGACATGGACCGGGGACCACCCGGTCTTCGGTCCCACGCAGCCGGAATCCTCCAGTGCAGAGAGAAAGGCATGCGAAACGAAGGGGTTGAAGGGGTCTTCCTCGCCCGAAGCATTGTTCAGGGCGCAACCATCCCAGGACGCAGCCGGGACCGCTTTCAGGCCTTGCGCTATTTTGACTTGGAAGCTCACAGGGTGGAGAGGTCCCGTCTTTTCGTATTAGAGCTAGGCACTCGGCGGGACCGTTTCAACCGTCAGGGCAGGAAGCCCTCAAAGACCATCTGGTCGGCGTATTTCTCGGCGCGGGCGCACTGGTCCGGATTGCGCACCGTCCAGGTCATCACCGGCAGGTTACCGAGCACCTTGCAGAGATAAGGACCGGCGCAGGGCAGGTCGTCCACCTTCCAGGAGACGAATTGCGGCTGCGACTCCGAGAAGTGTAACAGGTTCGCCAGCCGGTGCTTCAGCTCTCCGCTCATGAAGCTGTCGTTCTTGGAGGCGTAATGCAACTCACCGATGATGCCGCGGGTGATGTGCGGCGCGCTCGTGCGGAGCGTCGCGACCACGAAGGGGTCGAACGACTTGACCACATATGGGCCGCTGTAATCCGCCAGGATCTCGCAGACACGCTTGGTCAGCCTGACATCGCCGTTGAACTTGCTCTTGATCTCGATGACGAGGGGCACACGTCCCGCGACCGTATCGAGGAACTGCTTGAAGGACGGGATCTTATCGCTGCCCTTTGCTCCCGAGATGTCGATCTTCGTCAGGTTGGCGAGGTTGCGCTCGATCACGAGGCCCGTATCGCCGGTGAGGCGGTCGAGCTCGAAATCGTGGAAAACGATCGCCTCGTTGTCGGCGGTTAGCTGGACGTCGAGTTCGATGGGAAAGCCGCGTGCGACGGCGGCTTCCGCGGCCGAGATCGTGTTCTCGATCACGCCTTCGGCTTTGTTGTGAAGGCCACGATGGGCGATGGGCTTTGCGACAAGCCAGCTCGGGGTGCTCATTTGACTTCGAACATTCCCTCGACCTCGACGCAGGCGTCGAGGGGCAGTTCCGCCACGCCGATGGTGGAGCGCGCATGGCGGCCTGCATCACCGAGCACCTCGACCATGAGGTCGGATGCGCCGTTCATCACCGGGGCGAGCGCCGCGAAGGTCGGAACGGCATTGATGAAGCCGCCGAGGCGAACGCACCGCACCACGTTGTCGAGATCGCCGACCGCCGCCTTCAGCTGCGCGAGAAGGTTGATGGCGCAAAGCCGGGCGGCCTCCTGGCCGACCTCCGGCGAAATCTCGGCGCCGACCTTCCCCTTGTGGGCGTCGGACAGCTTGCCGTCCTGCCCCAGGCAGAGCTGCCCGGAGATGATGACGAGGTTGCCCGTCCGCACGAAGGGCACGTAATTCGCGACGGGCGCTGCCGGCGTCGGCAGGGTGATGCCCAGTTCCTGGAGTTTCTTGTCGACTGCGCTCATGTGAGGCCCCGGTTTTCGTAATCCGGCAGGATTAGTGGCGGATGAGCCCAATGGACGCAAGCCGGAACATTGCCCTGTCCGCAGGAGGCTTCTATCTTGGCTGGAGGGATTTGGAGGTGTCATGCGTTCCTTAGCTGCGGCCCTGGGCCTTTTCATCGTCATGCTGGCGCCATCCGCCGCCGAGACGGCGAAGGTGCCGCTGGCTCCGCACCGGGCCGTCTACGACCTGTCTCTCCTGCGCTCGGAAGGCTCCCGCGGCCTCGACAGCGTCAGGGGGCGCATCGCCATGGAATTCGGCGGCGATGCCTGCGAGGGCTATACCCTGAAGTATCGCCAGGTGACGGTGCTCAACAGCACCGAGACTGGGCCGCGCACGGTGGACACCCAGACGGCTACCTTCGAAGCAGGCAACGGCCAGTCCATGCGCTTCAAGACAACCTCGACGACGCAGGGCCTGGTGAAGGACGGGGTGGATGGCGATGCGCAGTTGCGGCCCGACGGGTCCCTCAATGTCCGTTTCAAAGGGCCGAGGAACACGACCTTTGCGGCCAAGGGTCAACCAGTTTTCCCGACCGAGCACCTCAAGCGCCTGATCGAGGCGGGCCGGAGCGGACAGACGATTCTATCCGTGAAGGTCTATGACGGCTCCGACGGCGGAAAGAAGGTCTACGACACCTTAGGTATCATCGGCCGAACGATCGAGCCAGGGGCGGGGAGCAATCTTGAGGAACCTGCCCGGCAGGATCGGCTGATGAAGCTGCAGCGCTGGCCGGTGACCATCAGCTATTTCGAGGAAGGCAAGGAGGACCGGAACCCGGTCTACAAGATCTCCTTCGAGCTCTACGAGAACGGGATCAGCCGCGACCTCAGGCTCGACTATGGGGATTTTGCAATCAAAGGCGAGCTGAAGAGCCTCGATGTCCAGGCTCCAACGGCCTGTCAGCGCTGAGGCTTGCGGAGCGTAATGCCCTTCTGAAGGGCAGTTGCGCCGAATTTGTCGCGAATGCGGTCGATGGCGGCCTCCATATGGGCCTGCTTCACCACCGTCTGATCGGCGAGATCACCCTGGTCCGCTTCCGCGCCGTCGCAAAGATCTGCTGCGCCAATGCCGATGAGGCGGAAGGCCGTGCCGTCGCAGGAGGCCTTGAGCATCTGCCGTGCCGGCTCGAACAGGCGTGCGGCAAGCTGCGTGGGCGCGAGGCCCGACCGGGTCCTGGTAGCGAGGCGGAACTCGCTGTCCTTGAGCTTCAGGGTCACGCTGCGCCCGGCGAGCCCCGCCGCCTTCATGCGACGTGAGACTTTCTCCGAAAGCCGCCACAGGATGGGCTCCAGGTCTTCGAAAGAGCGCAGGTCCGTCTCGAAGGTCGTTTCGGCCGAAATGCCCTTCGTCTCCCGCTCCGGCGTCACCCGCCGCGTATCCTCACCCCAGGCGAGGCGCACCAGGCGCTGCGCATCACGGCCCAGCGCCTCGAACAGGACCTTTAGCGGTATATCCCTCAAATGGGCGATCTGCGTCACGTCGACTTTGGCGAGGCGCGCCTGTGCCGATGCCCCAATGCCCGGGATCATTCCGACGGGCTTTTCGGCTAGGAAATCCGCGGCCTCCTCGCGTCCGATGATGGAGAAGCCCCGCGGCTTCTGGAGGTCCGAGGCGATCTTGGCCAGAAACTTGTTGTAGGACAGCCCGACGGAAATGGTGATCCCGATTTCCTTCTCCACCTTGTGAGCGAAGCGGGCAAGCGTCAGGGCGGGACTGCCGTGATGAAGGCGCTCCGTGCCGGTGAGGTCCAGGAAGGCCTCGTCGATGGAGACTGGCTCCACAAGCGGCGTCAGCTCCAGCATGAGCTGGCGCACCTCGTGCCCGGCCTTTCGGTATTTCTCTCCATTCGGCTTGATGACCGTGGCGTGAGGACAGAGCTTGAGCGCCTGGAACATGGGCATGGCGGAGCGCACCCCGAAGGTGCGGGCGACATAGCAGGCAGTTGACACGACGCCCCGTTTGCCGCCGCCGATGATGACGGGCTTGTCCGCAAGGCTAGGATCGTCCCGCTTCTCGACAGCCGCGAAAAAGGCGTCGCAGTCCACGTGGGCGATGGAGAGCGTGTCGCGCTCCTTGTGCCGCAACAGGCGAGGGGAGCCGCAAGCCTTGCACCGGCTCGCCAGGGACTCGGCGGCCGGCGTCAGGCAGTCGCGGCAAAAGGGGGCCTCGCTCATGGATTGTGTTACTCGAACTCGGTTGGCGAAAGGGTTCGGTGCGCCTCCATGATGCGCTCGGGCGTCGTGTTCATCGCTTCCGCCAGGACCAGAAGCAGCGGCTCGTCGGCAGCAACATAATCGAGGATTCCTGCCAGGAAGCCCGGCGCGGCAGCGGCGGAGCGGATCGTGTCCGGCTGCAGGCCGGAAATGGAAAGGAACCGGGTCAGGGCTTCTTCATTGCTTGTGATGTAGGAAAACGCACCTAAGGCGACGTTTTCCGCCTCATCCCGGCTGATTCTTTTGGGGGTAAGTCTCATGTTGGGAGTTTGCTTTTCGTCAATAGGTTCAATCTAGATTCATCATCCGACGAATATACGGGCCGGTGAAGTCGGTTTTTGGGGCCCTGGGACAGAGGCTATGAAGAAGACAGTGCTTATTGTTGAGGACAACGAACTCAACATGAAGCTCTTCAACGATCTGCTCGAGGCTCACGGCTATGCCACCCTCAAGACGGGCCATGGCATCGAAGCCATGGAGCTGGCAAGAGAGCACAAGCCGGACCTGATCCTCATGGACATCCAGCTTCCGGAGGTGTCGGGGCTGGAGGTCACCCGCTGGCTCAAGGCAGACGACGACCTGAAGGCGATTCCCGTCATCGCCATCACGGCCTTCGCCATGAAGGGGGACGAGGAGCGGATTCGCGAGGGCGGCTGCGAGGCCTATCTTTCGAAGCCTATCTCGGTCGCCAAGTTCATCGCGACCGTGAAAACCTATCTGGAAGAAGGCAGTTCGGCAGCCTGAGGGGCTCCCGAGGCCGCTTCTGCCGGAGGGCTTCGGGGCGATTCTCACCGTTGACAAGGTGTCGCATTAACTTTTTTTGGAAAATGAAGCTTTTGGGTCACAACGGTGCTTGCATCGTGCAAAGCTTCTAATATTGTTCAAGCCAAGTTTCCGCCCTAGCGGATCAGAAATGCCCTACGGATGCTCAGGTCCGCCGCATCTCCTGGGAGTTCGTGGGCTCGGCCAGCCTGGGAACGGATCGTTGCCTCCTCAACACCGTTCCCAGCTGGCCACCTTACAAGGATTGCTTGAAAACTTTTCAACAGGCGCCGCAGGGCGCCTTTTTTATTGGGTTGCCTTGTCCTGTGAGTGACCGCGCGAAGCGTCCGCGCATCTTCATCTTGTGTCCCCAACTTCGCCGGGCCTATCAATAGAAATAACGAGTGACGCTCGGGAAGTTCGAGGCGGCTCTGTCTCTTCCGATGATCGTCCGGGCGATCATTCTCCGGCCGCATGACGCAGCACAGCCAGACGGGATACGAACCATGGACCAGCCAACACCTTCGCTCCCTCCGAAATCTGCGCTGACGCGCTTTTCCGTGGCCCCGCTCTCCACCGTGACCCGGCATCTGGCCGATGTCGCCTCCGGACGGGCCCCGGCGGATCTCGTCATCACCGGAGCCTGCGTACTCTCGACCTACAGCGAGCGAACCGCTCCCGAGCGGGAAGTGTGGATCGCCGGCGGTCGCATCGCCGCGGTAAAGCCGGCGGGAGCCTATCGTCAGGCGGCAGGATCCCCCGGCCGTATCCATGATGCGAAGGGCGGCATCATCGCGCCCGGGCTGGTCGATCCGCACATCCATATCGAAAGCAGCATGATCACGGCTTGCGCCTATGCGGAGGCGGCGCTGCTCAACGGCACGACGACGATCTTCTGCGACAGCCATGAGATCGGCAATGTCATGGATGCTGAAGGCATCGAGATGATGCTGGAGGATGCCCGCCATGCTCCGCTTTCGATCTTTCTCACGGTTCCGAGCACGGTGCCGGCGACCTCTCCCGATCTGGAGACGGCCGGAGGAGACCTGACGCCTGCGAAAATCGCGGCCCTGTTCGACCGCTGGCCGGAGGCGGCAGCTCTCGGCGAGAAGATGGATTTTGTCCCCGTGACCATGGGTGACGAGAGGAGCCACGCCATCCTTGCGGCCGCTCTCGAGCGCGGCAAGCCGGTGTCGGGTCATATCTACGGCCGCGAGTTCGTGGCTGCCTATGCGGCGAGTGGCGTGACCGACACTCATGAGGCCATCGACCGGGACATCGCCGACGACCTGCTCGACGCCGGCATCTGGATCTTCCTGCGCGGCGGACCGCCCACGACTCCGTGGCACTCGCTTCCGGAAGCCATCAAGACCATCACGGAGCTGCGCGCTTCCCACAAGCGCATCTGCGTCTGCACCGATGACCGCGACGCGGATGACCTGATGATGTTCGGCATGGACTGGGTGACCCGGGAGGCTCGCCGCGCCGGAATGGGCCGCGAGCAGGCCTGGAGCATGGGGTCCCTCCATCCCGCCACGCGCTTCGGGATGGAAGGCGAGATCGGTGGTTTGGGTGGCGGACGCCGGGCCGACGTGGTGCTCCTGAACGACGATCTGGAGGTGCAGAACACATGGTATGGCGGCGAGCTCGTCGTCGAGGACAAGAGGGTTACGCCCGTTCTCGACCAGGCCCTGTCCAACCGCTATCGCTATCCGGATAAGGCCTATCGGACAGTGCACGTCCCGAACCCGCCGAAGCTGATTCCTGACCTGCCAGCGGAGGCATGCACGGCCAATGTGATCCGGGTCGCGCTGCCGGGCATCGTGCTGTTCCATGACAAGGTGAAGCTCGAGAAAGAGGAGGGCTGGGAGGCTCTGCTCTCGAAAAACGATCTCACTTTCGTGACTGTCATCGAGCGTCACGGCCGCACGGGCGGCGCAGGCGTGGCCCATGGCTTCCTCAAGGATTTCGGCCTGAAAAGCGGCGCCGTCGCGAGCAGCGTCGGTCACGATTCGCACAACCTCATCGTCGCCGGCACCAATGAGGCCGACATGCGGGTCGCTCTCGACGCGATCATCGAGGCTCAGGGCGGCGTCTGCGTGGTGGACCAGGGGCAGGTCATCGCCATGGTGCCTCTCCCCATCGCAGGCCTTCTCTCCGATAAGCGCGTGACGGATGTGGCGGCTGAGACCCGCGTCCTGAAGGAGGCTTGGGAGAGGGCAGGGTGCAAGATCCCCTACATGGGCTTCAACCTCATCCCGCTCTCCGTGATCCCAGAGATCCGCATCACCGACAAGGGATTGGTGCTGGTGCCGGAGATGAAGCTGGTGCCGCTTTACGACGAGTAATGCTTCAACGTGGGGCTCCTTCGATCCGCCCCAGAGCCTCTCTCATGGCGGCGGCGAAGGCGGGCTGCCCGTAGAGGTCATTGTGACCTGCCTCGGGGATGGTGCGGTCCAGGATCAGATTCGGAACCGCCTGGCGCAGGGGCTCGGTGCGCCGTGCCGGCACGATGGTGTCTCTGCCAGCCGCGATCAGGGCCGCTGGCGTCCGGGTGTCGCGCACGAGTTCGATCACCGGCATCTGATGGCGCAAAAGCAGGCCGACGGGCGCCCACGGGAAGTGCTCCTTCGCCAGACCAGCCAGAGTGTCGAAGGGTGTGACCAGGATCGTCCCCTGGACCGGGCGGTGACGTGCCAGGTCGGCCGCGACGCCGCTGCCGATGCTGAACCCGACCGCCACCGTGGGCCGGGTGCGCTCCGCATTCAGGTAATCGAAGATAGCGAGCGAGTCCGCCAACAAGGCCCTGGCGCTCGGCTCTCCTGTGCTGGGCGGGTAGCCTCTGTAGTGGAAAGCGACGACTTCATGATCGGGAAAGAGGTCGTGCAGGTAGAGAGCCATGGCCTCCGCATTCCAGGCATTGCCGCCGAAGCCCAGAAGGAGAGGCGGTGACACGGCTTGGGAGGATTGAGGTTTCAGGCGCACACCGACGAGGCGTTCGCCGTCCGCGGTTGCGAGTTCAAGTCGCTCGGCGGAGGTCGGAAGCGTGGGGCGGTTGGCTGCCGCGATCTGGGTTGGAAACAGCAGTCCGGTCTGCCAGAGAAACACCATTCCAATGAGGCCGGCGAAGATAAGGGCGCCAGACGCCAAGACCATCATCAACATCTTCCAGCCCTGGCTCATGCCCTGTTCAACGCTCCGCATCCGAGCTTTTCTGCCGCGCCAGATCCTGCCCGCGGGCTAACAGGTCCTCAAGGTCCTTGCGGAACTGCTCGAATGCGAAGCGGAGCGCGAAGATCTGGCCGAAAGCCTCACTCGACAAGGACCGCACGGAGGGCTCGGACCGCAGGACTTCCGTGCAGCTCACGAAAGTCTGCAAGGCGGTCCTGAAGGCATCCGGGCTCGGAGGCGGGATCCGATCCTTCAGCGACTTGGCCAGATCTGCGAGCAGCCTGTAGGTCTCTTCGCGCAAGACCGTCAGCGAGGGGGTCAGCCTGTCCCGGAGGGGGGCGGGAAGGGGATTGGCGGCGGCGCGGCCGATCATCACGAGATCGTGCCGCACCCGGTACAGCGTGCGGATGAGGGGTTCGGGATCCGCCTCGTCGGTCAGGTGGCTCCGGCGCTCGCGGGCGGCCTCGTCGGCCGCATTCTCCGCCTTCTTCAGGGCCGAGCGGATCTGCGGGTGGAGCCTCTGCAGGGCCGAACGGCCTTTCGGACCCGCTGTCAGCTCATCCATGAAAATGGTGACCAGCTCAGCATTGAGCGAGACGACCTTGGCTGCGGCCTCTGTCATGAGGCTATGCGCCCGGGCCGGAAGGACGAAAAGGGCGACGGCCACGCCGACGACATTGCCGAGCGTGATTTCGGCCACTCGACCCAGAGCCGCGGCGAGGGGGCCGATGTCCTGGCCCAGAGGCGGCAGAAGCATGATGAGAGACGTGACCGGGGCGACCCGGAAGCTCGGGTTGACGGCAGCCAAGAGAGCGAGCGGGAAGAGGGCGGCGACGACTGCAAGGCCGAGGTCCATGGCCGTGCTGTGCGGGATCATGGCTGCGACGGCCCCGCCGTAGATCGCCCCTGCAAGGGTTCCGGCGAACCGGTCGAGCGCCGCCTTCAGGGAGCCGCCGATACTGGCCTGCATCACGATGACGGCGGTGATTGCCGCCCAATAGCCCTGAGGCAGGTCGAGGGCGCGGGTGATGGCGAAGGCTACGGCCCCAGCAATCGTAACCCGCAGCGCCAGCTTCATCTCCGCCTGGCGCCCGCCGATCCGGTCCGCCGCCTCTCTGAGCCGTGCAAGGGAAGGCATGTGATTCTCCAGGCGAGGATCATAGCCGGTCGCGGCCCGTGCGGTGGCGCACGGCAGACGTGCCATTTCGCCGTACTGCAGTTTCTTGTAAAAGCGATTAGAGGTCCGGTTTCGACCAATAATAAATTCCCGCTTGGGGGCCTGCCAGTGACCGATGTTCTCGAGAAAGCAAGAAAGCTCTTGGCCCGAAAGGGCGTAGCCCTGGCGGCAGCGCTTCTGGTCCTTGCCATCGTGGCGGCCTCGATCGCGCTGCCGAAGCTCCTGGCGGAGTCCGTTCCCGAGATCACCTATTCCGCATTTTCGCGCGAGCTGGCCGAGAAAAAGGTTACGAAGGTCCTGGTCGAGGGGAAGGGGCTCTCGGTTACGATTGGCGACAGGACGGCCTTTGTCCGCCTGCCCAGCGGACTGGTGAGTACCGAGACCATCGACCGGATGACGGCAGCCGGCGCGGAGGTGGATTTCACGAAGCCCGGATTCGATCCCGCCCATGTGGCTAGCATCCTGGTTCCGTTGGTTCTGGTGGGAGCGGTGCTGGTGCTTCTCGCCGTCCAGACGGATTTCAAGCCGGCCTCACGATGGCCTCGGGTGATCCGGAACATTCCCGATCGTTTCGACAATGTGGCAGGTCAGAACGAGGCCAAGGCGGAGCTGCAGGAGGTGATCGCCTTCCTGAAGGACTCGGAAGCCTTCACTAAGGTCGGGGCGCGCATTCCCCGCGGCCTCCTGATGATCGGTCCGCCCGGAACCGGCAAGACCCTGATCGCGAAGGCGCTTGCCGGAGAAGCGGGCGTGTCTTTCCTCGCAGTGTCGGGCAGCGACTTCTCCGCGCCGCTCGTGGGTGTTGCGAAGGGGCGTGTTTCCAAGCTCTTCCAGCAGGCCCGCAAGCGCGCGCCCTGCCTCATCTTCATCGATGAGATCGACGCCATCGGCCGCAAGCGCGGTGGCGGGGGCTCATCGGCGGCGGATCGCGAGTTCGAGGGAACGCTCAACCAGCTGCTCGTGGAGATGGACGGCTTCAACACGACCGAGGGCGTGATCGTCATCGGAGCCACCAACCGGGTGGATGTGCTCGATCCTGCCCTCCTTCGTCCGGGCCGCTTCGACCGGCAGGTCCATGTCGGGCTTCCCGATATCGCCGGCCGCGAGGCGATCCTCGAAGTGCATGCGAAGAACGTGAAGCTCGCGCCGGGTATCGATCTGTCGACCATCGCAAGGGGAACTCCAGGTTTCTCGGGCGCCGATCTCGGCAATCTCCTCAACGAGGCCGCGATTTTCGCTGCCCGTGAGAACGCCGCAGCGATCACTCGCGATCACCTGGAGGCTGCTCGCAACAAGATCATCATGGGCTTGGAGCGGCGTACGCTCGCGATTTCCCCGGAAGAGCGCCGCCTCGTCGCTGTGCACGAAGCGGGCCACGCTCTCTGCGCCTGTCTCGTCTCGGGATCCGACAAGGTTCACAGCGCCACCATCGTGCCCCATGGCCAGGCGCTTGGTCTGGTCATGAGGCTGCCGGAGCATGACCGCTTCTGCATCCCGGTCGAGAAGCTGGAGGCCGACCTTGTCGTCGCTATGGGCGGCCGCGCGGCGGAGGAGGTGGTGTTCGGCCCGAAGAAGGTCACCACGGGTGCGGCGAGCGATATCGCCCAGGCCACAGATATCGTGACGCGCATGGTCACGGAGTGGGGCATGAGCCCCGCGATCGGCATGGTCCGAGTCGCGCGCCAAGGCGAGAACCTGCCGCGCGAGGTCGAGCAGGAGATCCGTCGCATCATCGAGGAGATGTACGACGCGGCGAAGGCCTGTATCGAGGAGAACCGGGACCGGCTCGATGCCCTTGTCGATGCGCTTCTCGAGCACGAGACCATCGACGGCGACGAGGTTCGCCGTATTGTGGCGGAGCAGGTCGAGAGGCTTGCCGCCTGAAGCGGCCCGTCAAGCCTCTTGCGTGCTCAGTACCTGCAGTGCCGATCCACAATCGGCGCAGGTTCCGAGTTCCGGTGAAGCGATGATCTGCGACGTGCCGCATTCCGGGCAGCCCTTGAGCGCCATCCGAAGGGAGCTTTGCATGCGCGTTGCACTCTCACGGAACGCCTCACTGGCCTGAACGATCTGTTCCATCACGGCCGCCTCCTTCCGAGGAGCTGTGATGGTGCGCTTGCGAGGACGTGCCGTCAATCGGGCAGGGCGTCTTCACGGATCGGAATGCGGGGCAGTCCGGAAGGGGTGGTGCGTTCGGACACGCGGCCCTAGGATTCGACCATATTCTGGCGAAGCCACTGAACGATGTCGGCACTCTCCAGCAGCGGCCGGCCGTCGATCACGAGGCAGGGTACCTGCGATTTCCCGGTCAGATCGGCAAGCTGGTCCTGCGCCCCGTCTACTTCGGTGATCTCGATATAATCGATCCGGTCCCTCAGCCCGTTCGCGTCGATGAAGTCGCGCACTTGAGCGGAATAGGGGCATTGCCACCGATGGAAGAGCTGGAGGTCCAAAGCAGGATTCCTTTCAGGGGAGGGATTGTGCCCGATCACTTGAGCGAGCGTCGGCGCCAGCGCAGGAAGGCGGCGATCCCGACGATAATCGCGGCGAGGACGATGATCCCGGCGATGATGGTCAACCAGATCAGGCCGCCTTCCATGGATGATCTCCGCTCAATGTCCTTCGCCAACGCCCTTCGTCGGCGGCCTGTTCCTTGCACGCTCTGCAGCTTGTGACCCTGGATGTTTCCCTTAGATATCGAGAAAGCGAAACGGCAGAGCGCGAGATGAGCAGGATACGATGGCAGCAGGACGGTGTGGCCGGCGTGCCGCTCAACCGCCATATTGGATCCGTTGGTGCGGTGGAGGTAGGAAGCGTAGCCTATGACGGCTCCAACCGCTTCTGGATCTGGTCCACGCCCCTGCAGGAGGACGCCTGGGGCTATGGCCAGACGGAACAGGCTGCCAAGGCCGCCTTCGAGGCGTGGCTCACGCCATGGTTGGGAAACTTCAGGGACTTCTTCTAGACGCCCGAACGGTGAAATCCGGCTGATCGTCAGGTCCGCATTCTGTTGCGTCTGCTTGAACTTAGTGCCCGTTTGAAAATAGGCGCCTACCCCAACATGCAGGGAGAGCGGCCGATCCGGTGCGCTAAATGTTGTGCCATCGGGCAATTCTCAAACGGGCTCTAAGACCAGTCCGGTCCCGCTGCTGGCATTGCGCGAAGCCCGGAACAAGCGGCGCTGCTGTCATGTTGTCGCCGGGCGGAGTTTGGAGGCTCTATGAATCATGTCGTTCTCCTAGGAGACAGCATCTTCGACAACGGGGCTTACGTTCGGCGCGGCGAGCCCGACGTGGTGACCCAGGTGCGGGCGAGGTTGCCGCGTGGAGGACAGGCGACACTGGCCGCCGTCGATGGAGCCGTTACGGCAAATGTTGCAGGCCAGCTGAGCAGGATGCCACCGGATGCGACGTATCTCGTTGTGAGTGTCGGCGGCAATGACGGGCTCGGGAACCTGTCGGTCATGCGGGAAGGTGTGCGCTCCGTGGCGGAAGCCATGGAGCGCCTGTCGGCAGTGCGGGAGGCATTCGCCGCCGACTATCGGAGGATGATCGATGCCGTCCTGGCGCGCCGCCTGCCGGTCGCGGTCTGCACCATCTACAATGCCCGCTTTCCCGACCCGCAGGAACAGCGCCTTGTCCTGACGGGCCTTGCCATCTTCAACGATGTCATCACTCGCGAGGCCTTTGCCCGGCGGCTTCCACTCATCGATCTACGGCTGATCTGCAACGAGCCCGACGATTACGCTAACCCCATCGAACCCTCTGCCAAAGGCGGTGATAAAATCGCCGCGGCGATCGTTCAGGCGACCGCCGGGAATACGACCCTGCCGAGATCTCAGGTCTTTGCAGAGTAGCGCCCTCAGAGCGCCAGCAGAGCGGTGATCAGCAATGCAAGGGCAACGACGCCGCCTGCGAAGCCGAGAACGGTCAGAATATTCGTGCGGTGATCCGGGTCCATTATGCCTCCGTAAAGATTGTGAGCCCGTTCAACGCCGGAAAGCCTGGATGGTGTCCGCGTGACCGGATTTCAACGGATCCTATGCGCTTGGGCCACAGGCTCGTGACGATGTATTCTCAGGCTCCGGACAGGCATGGAGGGTAGGATGAAGGCTGAAGCAAGGCTTAAGGAGCTCGGGTTGCTTCTGCCCAAGCCGCTGCAGACGCCTCCGGGAATCGTTCTGCCGTTTCCCTGGGTTCATGTGCGCGGCGACCGCGCTTTCGTCTCGGGTCACGGCCCTCAGGATGCCGATGGCTCTCTGGCTGGACCGTTCGGAAAGGTGGGAGACACGATCTCAATCGAACAGGGGCGGGAGATCGCAAGGAAAGTCGGCCTGTCGATGCTCGGCAGCCTCAAGCGCGAGCTGGGCAGCCTCGACCGGATCACAGGCTGGTGCCGGGTCTTCGGCATGGTGAACTGCGCGCCGGGCTTCGACAGGCCGCCGACCGTTATCAACGGCTTCTCGGAGCTGATCCTCGACGTCTTCGGGCCGGAAATCGGTCGGCACGCCCGTTCCGCTATCGGCGTTGCGGGACTGCCGTTCAACATCGCCGTCGAGGTCGAGGCGGAAGTGGCGATCTCAGTCTAGCGGTCTCGATCTATCAGGCCGGCTCCGTATCGATCCCGGCTTCCGCGAGATCCTTGAAGCCGCCGATATTGAACACGGCGGTGTAGCCCATGTCCTGGAGGGTCTGGCCGGCAAGGGCGGAGCGCCCTCCGGATGCGCAGTGCAGCAGGACCGTCTTGTCCTTCTGGAAGGCCGGATTGTGGTACTGGCTTTCCGGATCTGCCCGGAATTCCAGCATCCCGCGCGAGACGTTCAGCGCACCCTTGATCCGGCCCGTCTGCTGGACCTCCGTCGGGTCGCGGACATCCACGACGAGCACATCCCCGGAGCGCATCCTCTCGGCCGCTTCGGCAGGGGACAGCTTCGGAACGGCAGAGTTTGCCTCCGCCAGCATATCTTTGACGTTTCTGGGCATCCGCTCTCTCCAGCTTGCGCAGCAACAAGAGGGAGGCTCCGTCCGCCGCGGATTCTTGTCAACGGCGCATAAGGGAGGGGGGATCTGCCGGAAGAGCAAGAAGGCTGTTCCCCGATGGGAGGATGCATGCGAAGCAGCTTCCAGGCGCATAAAAAGCCTGTCCTGGCTTGCGGCCCTAAATCGTTGCATTCGAACGAGAATTGATTGGAGTACGGGAAACTTTCCGGCAGCAGCGGAATTGATCGAGCTGAAGGGTAAGCCCCCTTCATGCGAGGTCGCCCATGAAAAAGCTCACACTGCTTGCCGGCGCTGCTCTCATCACCTTTGCAAGCGTTGGTTCGGCTCATGCCCAACGGGCCTATTACGGCCATGGCTGGCGCCACGGTTATCACCACCACTATTATCGCGGAAATCGCTGGAACACCGGCGGCGCGCTGGCCGCAGGCCTGATCGGCGGTGTCCTGCTCGGCGGGCTTATCAGCGCAGCGACAACCCCGGCCTATTCCTACCCGGCCTACTACAGCTATCCCACCTATAGATACGGCTATGCTTACCCGGCCTACGGCTATTCCTATCCGGCCTACCCTTACAGGGCTGCTTATTACGGCTACGGCCGAAGCTATGGTTACGGTCCCTACTACGGCTACCGCGCTCCGGTCGTGAGGCGGGTGGTCTACCGCCCACGGGTCGTCTACCGCGCACCTGTCGTCTACCGTCCCGTCCGGGCCTATCGGGGCCGCGTCGTTTACAAGCAGCCGCGCGCCGTTCGCGCCCTGTATCACCAGCGCAGCCCGCGGGGTCGCATCGTTCGCACCGTCCGGCGTGATGTGGTCACCACCGGCGCCATCCGCGGCAAGCGCAAGGCGGTGAGGGCGCATTCTCGCCGGTAGCAGGCTTGAATTTTTCGGGACGGGCTTCTCTCGTCTCGAAAAGGAACCGCCCCAATGGGGGCGGTTTTTATTGGGGCCAACGGGTGTTCCGACATCCCGCTGCGGCATGCGCATTCAGGCGATCATGATCGCCGAGGCGGTCATGGACGAGAACTCATCCATCGCCAGCGCCGATGCTTGAAGATCGATATATGTGTCGTCGCCATAAGCCTGGAGACCCGCATCGACCAGTGCCAAGTTGCCGTCGGTCATTCCTGCGATAAGGTTGGCGGAACCCGCCCTCTCATTTGGGTTGAGGACAAGCCCATGATCGGCATCCAGTAGAACGGGCCCGCAGATCCACCAGCCTGTTCCCCAACAAAAAACCGCCCCGATAAAGAGGCGGTTTCTCAATCTCAGGCCGTTTGGCTCGGAAGATTTACTTAATCTTGGCTTCCTTGAATTCGACGTGCTTCTTGGCGACCGGGTCGTACTTCTTGAAGCTGAGCTTCTCAGTCATCGTGCGCGAGTTTTTCTTCGTCACATAGAAATAGCCCGTGTCGGCGGTGGAGACGAGCTTCACTTTGATCGTTGCGGCTTTGGCCATGGCGGACCTCTTTGTTCGGTTAAGCGGTTCCGGTTGGCTTGAGCCTTGGCCGAAACGCAAAGGCCGGGCGAACCCGGCCGGAAAATCGTGACGATCCCATGCCCCATTATGCCGGGTTCGTCAAGGGTGAATGGTGCGGGAGAGGGTGCTCCGCGTAGCTGCCGCCTCGGAAATTCGGTGGGCGCGGGCATCCGTGTTTACGGGCATTCCGGCGTCGGATAGGCCTAGTCGATCCATGATTGGGATGGAAAAGCCATGATCGAGATCGCTGCTACCTTTATTGGGGTCCTCCTGGCCCAGATCTCGCCGGGCCCGAACCTGATGGCAGTCTCGTCCGCCGCGCTCGGCAGCGGGCGCGGAGCCGGAATCGCAACGGCGGCCGGGGTCGCCACAGGCGTGGTCATCTGGGCGATTCTCTTCGCTTTCGGCGTCGGAGCGCTGCTCCAGGCCTTTCCGCAGACGCTCACGGCCATGCGCTTCCTCGGTGGAGGCTATCTGATTTACCTGTCCCTGAAGGCCTTGCGTACGGCCTTTCACGGGTCCGGGGGCGGTCCGCGGCTAAGCAAGCCGAAATCCGGCTGCAGGCCGCCTATCGGCGGGGCCTTCTGGTTGTCATGACC
Source organism: Microvirga roseola (assembly GCF_020866965.1). Classification (GTDB taxonomy): domain Bacteria; phylum Pseudomonadota; class Alphaproteobacteria; order Rhizobiales; family Beijerinckiaceae; genus Microvirga; species Microvirga roseola. The sequence continues at coordinate 41,231 of NZ_JAJATX010000016.1, read as the reverse complement.
AATCCCAAGGCCGCGATGATGTGGGTAGCTGTCTCCATGTATCTTGCAGCCTCCAGCCTCTCGACACCGCAGTTCCTGGCCTTCGGGCTAGCTGCTTCCGCCTCGGCCATGACGATCTACGGCGCTTATGCGCTGCTCTTCTCGACGGGCTTCGCCATGCGGGCCTATGCCCGATTCTTCCGGTTCGTCGAGGGTATCTTCGGGGCGGTTTTCGGGATGATCGGCGCCAAGCTCGTCATCGACGGAGTGCGCGAGGTCAGGGGCTGACGCTTACAGCTCTTCCCGCACGAAGCGGCTGCGCTTCTGGTAGAAGAAGGGCACCGGAAGATGGTGTCCGAAACCCGCTGCGATGCGGGCCTCCAGCTCGCCCAGGATGATTGTCGTGATCGGAGGCAGGTCCAGGGCCTTGGCCTGATCGATCGTCACCCATGTCAGCTCAACGAGTTCGGCTTCCGGGCTGACAATGCCGTCGACCTCTTCGGCGATGGCAGTGCGGTCGACAGCGAAGAATCGGGTATCGAAGCGCCTCACGCGTTTCGGGGGCGTAATGGCGCGGCCGATGAAATGGAGCGCTTCGAGGTCGGGGTAGACGCCCCGCTCCAGAAAGGATGCCCAGGCGGTGCCGTCTGGCACGCTCTCCGGGTTGCCATACTCCTTCGTGCCGAGAAGCAGCCCCGTTTCCTCGAAGGTCTCGCGGATCGCGGCCAGAGCCAGCGCGCGGCAGCGCTGCGTCGAGGGGCGGGTCACCCGCGCCATGAGCGCCTGCTCCGCCCGTGGGTGGAGCGCGCCGGTCACCGTCATGGACCGGTCGCCGACCTCGATCCGCCCTCCGGGGAAGACGAACTTGCCCGGCATGAATTTCAGGCCCGCATGGCGCTTGCCCATGAGAACCTTCGGGGTCTTGGGCTTGCGGTCGATGATGATGAGGGTAGCGGCGTCGACGGGACGAAGGGCCGGTGCCTTGGGGTTAGACTCTGCGGAAACGAGGCGATCCATCCTCGCCAAGGTCTCGATATCCGTCACGTGCGTTGTCCTCGTCGGCGTTCTTTTTGGCTCGGGCTGCTTCGAACCCGTGCATACCTAGCGCGTATTGGAGCCCCACGACAGCGCCTTTGACGGGCTGGAGCAGGAGAAGACATAGGATCAGCGTCAAGGTCGGCCAGATCGCGAGATGCGCCCACATGGGCATCTCGAATCTCGTCTCGGTCACCAGGATTCCGTAGCCGATCAGGTGGCCGACAATGAAGATGACGAGGTAGGGCGGAAGATCGTCGGCCCGGTGGTGGTGGAACTCGGTGCCGCAGGAATCGCACTGGTCTACCACCTTGAGAAAACGTCCGAAGAGGCGACCCCGGCTGCAGGCAGGGCAGTGGCCGGCCAACCCTCGCCGCATGGCGGGGATGGCCTTCACGTCGCCAGAGGTCGTTTCACGGGTCTGAGGCATCGTCGTTCCTTACCGGCCGTGGCTCTGCCGCCTGGCCTTCACTTTCACCGAAGTGCGGCGGCTTCTGTCCGCCGTCTTCTGTCCGCCGCGCATCTTCTGGGATCCTTTCTTGGAGCCGGAGGGACTGCCTGTGAAGCGGCCCTTCGTCAGCAGCTCGAAGCGCAGCGCACCTGCGACGGGGGCAGCCTCGACCAGCCTGACCTCGACCCTATCGCCGAGACGGTACGTCTCGCCCGTGCGCTCGCCCTGCATGGAATGGGTGCGCTCGTCGTAGCGATAATAATCGTCTCCGATGGTGGAGGCCGGCACGAAGCCGTCCGCCCCGGTCTCGATCAGCTTGATGAAGAGACCCGCCTTCGACACGCCCGAGATCTGCCCCTCGAATGTGGCCCCGATCCGGTCGGCGAGGAAGTGGGCGATCAGGCGGTCGATTGTCTCACGCTCTGCCGCCATGGCCCGTCGCTCGGCGGCCGAGATACGGGCGCTGACCTCGATCAGATCCGCGCGGGTGGTGTCGGGCGGAAGGCCGTCCTTGCCGAGCTTCAGCGCCGTAATCAGCGCCCGGTGCACGACGAGATCGGCGTAACGGCGGATGGGGGAGGTGAAGTGAGCATAGCGGCGCAGGTTCAGACCGAAATGGCCATAGTTCTCCGCCGAGTATTCGGCCTGGGATTGGGAGCGAAGCACGACCTCGTTGATGAAGAGCTGGTGCTCCGAGCCCTCGACGCTACGCAGGATCCGGTTGAAGAGCTCAGGTTTCAGGGCTCCCTGTGCGGGGAGCTTCAGGCCGATGGAGGCCAGCACTTCGCTCAAGGCCCGCATCTTCTCGAGCGACGGCTCGTCGTGGACCCGGTAGATCAGCTCGGATTCAGCCTTTTCCAGGCTCTCGGCCGCAGCGACATTGGCGAGGATCATGAACTCCTCGATGAGCCTGTGGGCTTCCAGCCGCTCGGGCACGAAGACCCGGTCCACCGTCCCGTCGGGCTTGAGCACGATCTTGCGTTCGGGGAGATCGAGGAAGAGCGGTTCGCGGACGTCGCGCGCATTGCTGACTGCGGCACAGGCTGCCCAGAGCGGCTTCAGGATCGGCTCGAGGATCGGTTTTGTGGTCTCGTCCGGCCGTCCGTCGATGGCGGCTTGTGCTTGGCTGTAGGAGAGCTTCTCGGCCGAGCGCATTATTACCCAGTGGAACGTATGGCTCTTCTTGCGGCCGTCTGCGCCGATCACCATCCGGACTGCCAGGGCAGGGCGGTCCTCACGCGGTCTTAAGGAGCAGAGGTCGTTCGAGATCCGCTCCGGCAGCATGGGCACCACGCGGTCCGGGAAATACACGGAATTCCCGCGCTCCAGTGCCTCCCTGTCCATCGCCGATCCCGGGCGCACATAGGCCGCCACGTCGGCAATGGCGACCGTGACGATGAAGCCGCCCTCGTTCTTCGGGTCGTCGTCAGGGACCGCATGGACGGCGTCGTCGTGGTCCTTGGCGTCGGGCGGGTCCATGGTGACGAGGGGAAGATCCCGCCAATCCTCGCGGTCGGCCATGGAAACCGGCTTCACGCTCTCGGCCTCGTCCAGCACCGCCTTCGGGAACTCGTTCGGGATGTTGTGAGCGTAGATCGCGATGAGGCTGACGGCCTTCTCCGACTTCACCGACCCCAGGCGCTCCACGACCTTGGCCGTCGGCAGGCCGAAGCGGCCGTGCTTCGTGACCGAGGTGGCGACGAGATCGCCATCCTGGGCTCCGGCCTCGTCGCCGGGCCTGATCTGGAGCTCCTGGTCCCGGGCCTTCTTGTCGGTGGGCACGAGCCGACCGCCGCCTTCGGGCAGGGCACGAAAGATGCCGAGAACCTGCGCCGGTTTCTTGGCGATGATCTTCGTCACCCGGCCCGCGTAGCGATGGATGTCGCCTTCCTTTAATGGGTCGACCCGAAGCAGCGCCCGGTCGCCGACACCCGCCGTCGGCATGCCGGGGCGCGGCTTGCGGGACGGCATGATGATGATGGTGGGAATGGAGCCGTGCTCTTCCTCGTCCCACTCGGTGGGCACGGCGATGAGTTCGCCATCCCGGTCGCGCTTGACGATGTCGGCCAGCACGACGGGGGGCAACTGGCCCGCCTTGTGCATCGTCTTGCCCCGGCGGTCGAGGACGCCCTCGATCTCGAGGTCCTTCAGCAGCTGCTTGAGCCAGATCCGATCGCTGCCCTTGATGTGGAAGGCCTGCGCGATCTCGCGCTTGCCGACCTTGCCCTGTGCATTGGCGATGAAGGCAACGACCTCCTCGCGCGAGGGAAGGGCGGCGGCTGGGTCTTTAGAGCGTTTGGCCAAGAGAGAATGCCTGTCGAATGTGTCACGCCTTGTCGCATGCAAGCTTGGCCGCGGCTAGTCCGGGCCGCTCACCTTCTGATGACGCATGGGCGGGGCGAGGGATCCATGCGCCCTTGCACGAACTGCGCAAGGCAAAAAAAAGGCCCCCTTCCGGGAGCCTTTGAGGGACCGGCCCGTGGGGGCAGAATGGACCGGTGATGCCTTGTCAACGAGCGGGATCAAGGAAGGTTCCAGAAAAAATCAGAAAATTTTTCGATTTTTTTAGGCAGGCTCGTAAGCTATTGAATTCAAAGACAAATGGGTTGGGCGGGCATCGGAAGAAGGCGGCAGGAGTTTCCATGCCGCCTTCTTCCACGTCTCAAATGTCCAGGTCCGCCTCGTCGGCGAAGGCGGCGCGCTCCTGAATGAAGGCGAAGCGGGCTTCAGGCTTGTTGCCCATCAGGCGTTCGACCGTGTCATTGGCCTCGGGCTTGTCGTCGGCCGCGACCACCACCTTCAGGAGCAGGCGCTTCTTCGGGTCCATGGTGGTTTCCTTCAACTGGGCCGGAAGCATCTCGCCGAGGCCTTTGAAGCGGCCGATCTCGACCTTGCCGCTGCCCTTGAAGACGGTCTTCATCAGCCGTTCCCGGTCCGCATCGTCCCGGGCATAGGCCGATTTCGTACCCTGGGTCAGGCGGTAGAGGGGCGGAACCGCGAGATAAAGGTGCCCGTCATCGATCAGCTTCGGCATCTGCCGATAGAAGAAGGTGATGAGCAGCGAGGCGATATGGGCGCCGTCCACGTCCGCGTCGGTCATGATGACGACCTTCTCGTAGCGCAGGTCGGCGGCCTTGTAGTGGGAGCCCGTGCCGCAGCCCAGCGCCTGGACGAGGTCCGCGAGCTGCTGGTTCTGGTGCAGCTTGTCGCGACCGGCGGAGGCCACGTTCAGGATCTTGCCGCGTAGGGGGAGCACGGCCTGGATCGCGCGGTCGCGAGCCTGCTTGGCGGAGCCGCCGGCCGAGTCGCCCTCGACGATGAAGAGCTCGGAGCCCTTCGCGCCGGCATTGGAGCAATCCGCCAGCTTGCCGGGCAGGCGCAGCTTGCGGGTTGCGGTCTTGCGGGCGACTTCCTTCTCCTGGCGGCGGCGCAGGCGCTCCTCGGCCCGGTCGATCACCCAGTCGAGGAGCTTGTTGGCCTGCTGGGGCGCAGCCGCGAGCCAGTGGTCGAAGGTGTCCCGGATCGCGTTCTCGACGATGCGGCCGGCTTCCACGGTGGCCAGCTTGTCCTTGGTCTGGCCCTGGAATTCCGGTTCGCGGATGAAGACCGAGAGCATGGAGGCGCAGGTCGCCATCACGTCGTCGGTCGTCACCGCCGCCATGCGCTTCTGCTGGCCCACGCGCTCGGCGTGGTCGCGCAGCGCGCGGAGGAGGGCGATGCGCAGGCCGTTCTCATGCGTGCCGCCTTCCGGCGTCGGGACCGTGTTGCAGTAGGAGGTGGAGAACCCATCCTCATTCGTCATCCAGGCGACGGCCCATTCGAGGGAGCCGTGGCTGCCGGGCTTGGTGATCTTGCCGGAGAAGATCTGGTCCGTGACGAGCTCCTTCCCCTCGATGTCGTGGAGGAGATAGTCCTTCAGGCCGTTAGGGAACTTGAAGGTCGCTTCCGCCGGAACGTTGTCGACGCCTTCGACCAAGGAGGGAGCGCATTTCCAGCGGATCTCAACCCCGCCGAAGAGATAGGCCTTGGAACGCGCCATCTTGAACAGGCGGCGGGGCTGGAAATGGGCATCCTTGCCGAAGATCTGATGGTCGGGCTTGAAGCGCACCTTCGTGCCGCGCCGGTTGAGCACGCGGCCGACGGTCTCGAGTTTGCCCTGCGGAGTGCCGCGGGAGAAGACCTGCCGGTACAGGGTCTGTCCGCGGGCGACCTCGACCTCAAGGATTTCTGCCAGCGCGTTCACGACAGAGACGCCGACGCCGTGAAGGCCGCCGGAGGTCTCGTAGACCTTCGAGTCGAACTTACCGCCTGCGTGCAGCGTGGTCATGATGACCTCGAGCGCCGACTTCTTCGGAAATTTCGGGTGCGGGTCGACCGGAATGCCGCGCCCGTTGTCGGTCACGGAGAGCCAGCCGCCTTCCTCCAGCTCCACCTCGATGAAGGTCGCGTGGCCCGCCACCGCCTCGTCCATGGAGTTGTCGATCACCTCGGCGAAGAGATGGTGCAGGGCCTTCTCGTCCGTGCCGCCGATATACATGCCGGGCCGGCGGCGGACGGGCTCCAAGCCCTCCAGCACTTCGATGGCGGAGGCGTCGTAGCCGGCCTCGCCCGGCGTTCCCTGCGGAGCCGTCCGGGCGACCTTTACCGCCGCATTTCTGGCCGAGGCGGCCGCTGCCCGTTTCACGGGTGCGGCGCCGCTGCCCCCGAAGAGATCGTCATTGTCGGTCATTGGGACCTTGGTCCGTCGTGATGATTCGCGTTGCTGTACTTTATATCCCATACCGTTTTTATACGTGAACAAAACGGAAACGGAAAGAAGTGTTCGAGGTCAAAGGCCACAAAAAATCGCTCCTGGGAAGCCCTCCTGCCGCCACACCCTCATCCTGACCGGGAAAGGTGAATCAATCGGAACGAAGCGGCGCCAGAGGTTTCGGCCGAAGGTTGGGGGCCGAGACGATGGCAAGCCCCCAGACCGCGCCGGTGATCAGTTCGGCGAGGGGAACGGGAAAAATCTCCTGCAACTCCCAGGCGGCGACATAGGCCAGCCAGATGGCCGTTCCGAGGCCCAGCCAGATGACGAGCAGGGTGCGGAGGCGGGCGCGCAGCAGCCCGTGGCGCAGGAGCCAGAGGCTCAGAACGGCTCCGGGCAGCAGCCCCACCACCATCCGGATCCACAGATCGGCGTAGTCATCACCGGTAATGAAGAACAGCCGGCCGAAGGGCGAGCGCGGCTCCTCGTCCGGCAGGTTGCCGAGATCGAAGACCATTCCCCATTCGAAAGTTCGCCATATGGCGTAGGAGACCGCAATCCAGAGCGGAATCCTCCATGTGGGCCAGCGCCACCACGAGAGGGACAGGATGCTGACCAGAAAGACCGCAAAGCTGGCATAGATCATTGCCCGGCCGGGAAGCTCGGTGACATAGGGCAATCCGCCGCCCGCAACCCGGTTCAGGACGCCGCAAGCGGTGATGACGACGGCCGCCAGAAGGAGGTCGCCCGAACGGCGGGCCCATTTTCGAGAATGCGCTGGGTTCATGCGGGACTAACGCCGGCGGGCGCATATCGCCGAAAGACTAATCTCCTAAATATCGTCTTTCGTAGGGGGGGCTGGAACCGTTTAGTTCCTATTCACGTTGGGAAGTTAAGCTTGCGGCTTAATGGGAGACGGGCTGACGATGACGACGCGCACGACCTTGCAACCAGCAAAGAAGCTCCATCTGGACCGTGCCGCGCGCCACGCGGGCGAGGCCTTCGCCTTCGACGAACCGGATACCGCTCCCGCCGTCAAAAGCACCTTTGGGTCGAACATCCTCTGGCTGTCCATGGCCGTGACCGCTGCCCTGGGGCTTTGGCTGGCCTTCTAGCTCACCGGATGTGAGGCTTTGGAAGTTTTTAAGGCCGGTTGAGCCCTGCTCAACCGGCTGATGCTTTCTTGGCAGCCTTCTTTGCCGTGGAAGCTTTCTTCGCAGGGGCCTTCTTGGCTGGCGCCTTCTTGGAAGCGGCCTTCTTGGCCGGAGCCTTCGCCGCTGCCTTCTTCGCAGAAGCCTTGCGGCCCCGGGCGGACTTCTTGGAGGGACCGGCAGCGCGGCGCGCGTTGAGGAGCGCGAGAGCCTCCTCCAGCGTCACCGCCTCCTGCGACACAGTCTTCGGCAGGGTGGCGTTGATCTCGCCATCGGTCACGTAGGGGCCGAAGCGCCCGGCCTTCACCACGATGGGCTTGCCCGAATCCGGATCCTCGCCCAGCGGGCGTCCCGGATCGGCCGCGCCACGGCGCGCGCCGCCTCCGCCGCTTTCCTTCGTCACGATGAGATCGATGGCCCGGTTTGCGCCGATCTCCAGCACGTCGTCGCCTGCACCCAGGTTGGCGTAGGTCTTGCCGTGCTGGACGTAGGGGCCGTAGCGCCCGATGCTCGCGAGGATAGGCTCGCCCGTTTCGGGATGGGTTGCGACCTGCCGCGGCAGCGACAGGAGCTTCAGGGCCTTCTCGAGATCGACTTGGGCAGGCGACATACCCTTCGGCAGGGAGGAGCGCTTGGGCTTCTCGCCTTCCCCGAGCTGCACGAAGGGGCCGAAACGGCCGTCCCGGAGCGTCACCTGCTGTCCGGTGTCAGGATCCTCGCCCAGCACCTTCACGCCAGGCTGGCCGCCGTTCTCCGTCGAGCCCTCGCCGTCGCCCTCGACACCGCTGGCAGCAAGCTGGCGGGTGTACTTGCACTCGGGGTAGTTCGAGCAGCCGATGAAGGAACCGAACTTGCCGAGCTTGAGCGAGAGCTGGCCGCTGCCGCAGCTCGGGCACGTGCGCGGGTTGGACCCGTCGCCCTTGTCCGGGAAGATGTGGGGGCCCAGCAGTTCGTTCAGCGCGTCCAGCACTTCCGTCGTGCGCAGTTCCTTCGTCTCGCCGATGGCGGTGGAGAAGTCCTGCCAGAACTCGCGCATGACCTGCTTCCAGTCGATCTCGTTGTTCGAGACCCGATCGAGCTGCTCCTCCAGATCCGCCGTGAAATCGTATTCCACATAGCGGCGGAAGAAGCTCTCCAGGAAGGCGGTGACGATCCGGCCCTTGTCCTCGGGGACAAGCCTTTTCTTCTCGATCTTCACGTATTCGCGGTCGCGCAGGGTCTGGAGCACGGCGGCATAGGTGGAGGGGCGCCCGATGCCGAGTTCCTCCATGCGCTTGACCAGCGAGGCTTCCGAATAGCGCGGCGGCGGCTCGGTAAAGTGCTGGGTCGCATTGATGCGGCGGCGCTCCAGGGAATCGCCCGCCTTCATGGGCGGCAGGCGGCCCTCGTCCTCGTCCCCCTCGTCGTCCTTGCTCTCGTTGTAGAGCGTGAGGAAGCCGTCGAACTTGACAACTTGGCCGGTGGCGCGCAGGTCGAGCTTGCGCGGACCCACCTGGGCCGTGATGTCTGCGGTGGTGCGCTCCAGCTCCGCCGATTCCATCTGGCTCGCGATAGTGCGGGTCCAGATGAGGTCATAGAGCCGGGCCTGCTCGGGCTCGAGATACTTCGCCACGTATTTCGGCAGGCGGCTCATGTCCGTCGGGCGGACGGCCTCGTGGGCCTCCTGGGCGTTCTTGGCCTTGGTCGTGTACTTGCGCGGCACGCCCGGCACGTAGCGGTCGCCGTATTCCTTGCCGATCACCCGGCGGGCGGCCTGTACCGCCTCCGGGGCCATGTCGACGCCGTCGGTACGCATGTAGGTGATGAGGCCGACCGTCTCGCCGCCGATATCGACGCCCTCGTAAAGCCGCTGCGCGATGCGCATGGTCTGGGCAGGTGCGAGCCCCAGCTTGCGCGAGGCCTCCTGCTGCAGGGTCGAGGTGGTGAAGGGCGGGTAGGGGTGGCGCTTGGCGGGCTTGGCCTCGATGTTCGCCACCGAGAAGGTCGCAAGCTCCAGGTCCTTCTTGAAGGCTTCGGCGTCTGCTCCGTTGCCGATGTCGAGGCGCTGGATCTTCTTGCCATCCGCGCCGACGAGGCGCGCGTCGAACACGCCGCCATCCTTCGTGGCGAGCGTGGCGATAAGCGACCAGTATTCCCTGGGCTTGAAGGTCTCGATCTCCAGTTCGCGGTCGCAGACGAGGCGAAGCGCCACAGATTGTACGCGGCCGGCCGAGCGCGCCCCGGGCAGCTTGCGCCAGAGCACGGGGGAGAGGGTGAAGCCGACGAGATAGTCGAGAGCGCGGCGGGCGAGGTAGGCATCCACCAGCGCCTGGTCGATCTGGCGCGGCTGGCGAAGCGCCGCCTGCACGGCATCCTTGGTGATGGCATTGAAGGTCACGCGCTCGACGGGCAGGTCCTTCAGCGCACGCTTCTCACGCAGGGCCTCGATCACGTGCCAGGAAATCGCCTCGCCTTCGCGATCCGGGTCGGTGGCGAGGATGAGCTTCTCGGCACCCTTGATCGCCTTGGCGATCTCGGAGACCCGCTTCGAGCCCCTGTCCTCGAGCGTCCAGATCATGCGGAAATCGGCCTCGGGGTCGACCGAGCCGTCCTTGGCGGGCAGATCGCGGATATGCCCAAAGGAGGCCAGGACCTCGTAATCCTTGCCGAGATACTTGTTGATCGTCTTGGCCTTTGCAGGCGACTCGACGACGAGGACTTTCATGGACGATTTCCCGTAAATGGCCGAGAACGGATGCCCCGCTGCACAGGCAGGGAATACCTGCCGAGGGGAGCAGCCGTGGGGCGGGATAAGTGGTTGATGATTGCGGACAAGTCAAATCGAACTTGTTCGCGCCAGTGTCATATGGTGGCGAAACCCCTGTCCAGCAAGGGTTTGAGGGCTGCCCCCGGATCATTCGCGCCGATCATCCGGGCAGGCGATGCGAGGCGGGTGAGGGCGTAGGCTTCGCTGATTTCAGGGGGCGCGGAACGGGACAGCGCCGCGGCGGCGGCAAGGGTGAAGAGCCGGTCGGCGATGAATCTTGCCTTGCTTGCCGCCTCGGGCGAGCGGAGCGCCAGGGCGATATCCCGGGCCGCGTCCGTGGCTCCCGGAAGTCCGCCCGCTTCCGCCGTGAAACGTTCGAGAACGGAGGCCGCCACCTCCGGTTCCCGGCCCGCGGCGCGGAGGATGTCGAGGGCGATCACGTTGCCCGAGCCCTCCCAGATCGCGTTGACCGGAGCCTCCCGGTAGAGCCGGGGCAGAGGGCTTTCCTCCACATAGCCATTGCCGCCCAGGCATTCCATGGCCTCGTAGAGAAGGCGGGGGGCGGCCTTGCAGATGCCGAACTTGGCCGCGGGCGTCACGATCCGGGCGAAGGCTGCCTCGCGCCCGTCCTCGCCGGCGCGGTCGAAGCTCCCGGCCGTCCGCAGGGCCAGAGCCGTCATGGCCTCGTTCTCAAGGGCGAGGTCCGCCAGCACCATCCGCATGGCGGGCTGATCGATCAGCCTCTTCTGGAACACGCTGCGGTGGCGGACGTGATGGAACGCGAGCGCCAGCCCCATCCGCACGAGCCCGGCGGAAGCCACGGCGCAGTCGAGGCGGGTCAGCTGCACCATCTCGATGATGGTGCGCACGCCCCGGCCTTCCTCGCCGATGCGCCACGCGAAGGCCCGGTCGAATTCGACCTCGGACGAGGCATTCGAGCGATTGCCGAGCTTGTCCTTCAGACGCTGCAGGCGAAGGGCGTTGAGCGATCCGTCCGGCCTGAAGCGAGGCACGAGGAAGCAGGTCAGCCCGCCGGGTGCCTGCGCGAGCACCAGAAAGGCATCGCACATGGGTGCGGACATGAACCATTTGTGTCCGGTCAGGGCATATTCATCTCCGACCGTGCCTTCCGCCCGGGTCGTATTGGCGCGCACATCCGTTCCGCCCTGCTTCTCGGTCATCCCCATCCCGAGGGTGACGGCAGATTTCTCCCAGAAGGGGATGAAGCGCGAATCGTAAGTCCGTGAGAGGATCCTCGGCAGCCACTCCTTCAGCCGCTCCGGGGCGGATGCCAGGGCCCCCACAGAGGCGTGGGTCATGGTGATGGGACAGACATGGCCGCTCTCAACGCCCGCCACCGTATAGATCCGCGCCGCCCGGGCCACATGGCCTCGGCTTGTCAGGCGGCCGGGTTCGGAGGCATCCCAGGTCGAGGAGTGGAGCCGGTCCGCCATGCTGGCCCGCATCAGCGCATGATAGCCCGGGTGAAACTCCACCGCATCGATCCGGTAGCCCCGCGCGTCATGCGTGCGCAGCTTCGGCGGGTTCTCATTGGCGAGCCTGCCGAGGTCGAGGCGCTCCGCGCTGCCCCAGGCCGCGCCGAACCCGATCAGCCCCTCGGCCTCCGGCTCGACCCCGTTGGCCTCGAGCGCATCGAGCAGCGGCCGGTCGCCTGCGACGAGATTCACGTCGCCGAAGGGCGGGGTCTGGTTGAAGATCTCGTGGGTGTCGAACGGGGGCATGACAATCGGTCCGGGAGCACAGTCCTTATTATTCTAGACCGCCGGAGCCCGTTGCGAAGAGAGCCCGCTTGCCGCTCCCTGAAAGACCGCCTATAGCCATCGCTTTAAGATGACAGACGCGCCCCGATCCGCTTTTCCCCACCGCCATCTCCTCGGAATCGAGGGGCTCTCCCCATTGGATATTCAGGCGCTCCTCGACTTGGCCGACGCCCAGGTCGAAGTGAGCCGGCAGGTCGAGAAGAAGAAATCGACTCTCCGGGGACGGACCCAGATCAACCTCTTCTTCGAGCCCTCCACCCGCACGCAATCCTCGTTCGAGCTCGCCGGCAAACGGCTCGGGGCCGACGTGATGAACATGTCGGTCGCCTCCTCCTCCGTGAAGAAGGGCGAGACGCTGATCGACACGGCGGCGACGCTCAACGCCATGCGGCCGGACCTCATCGTCGTACGTCATCACGCGGCGGGCGCGGTGCATCTCCTGGCGCAGAAGGTCGATTGCTCGGTCGTGAATGCGGGCGACGGCGCGCATGAGCATCCGACCCAGGCGCTTCTCGACGCGCTCACGATCCGCCGCAACAAGGGGCGCATCGAGGGACTCACGGTCGCGATCTGCGGCGATATCCTGCATTCGCGGGTGGCGCGTTCCAACATGATCCTTCTCGCCGCCATGGGCGCGCAGGTGCGCCTCGTCGCGCCGACGACCCTGCTTCCGCCCGGTATTGGGCGTCTCGGCTTCCCGACCTTCACCGACATGCGCGAAGGACTGAAGGACGCGGACATCGTGATGATGCTGCGCCTCCAGCGCGAGCGCATGAACGGCTCCTTCGTTCCCTCCGTGAAGGAGTATTTCCGCTTCTACGGCCTCGATCAGGAAAAGCTCGGCTTCGCCAAGCCCGATGCCCTCGTCATGCATCCCGGCCCCATGAACCGAGGTGTGGAGATCGCCTCCGAAGTGGCCGACGGCGCTCAGTCGCTCATCCGCGAACAGGTCGAAATGGGCGTGGCCGTCCGTATGGCGGTGCTGGAAGCGCTCGCAAGCCACCTGCCGAACAGGTGAGGGGAAAGAAAAGCATGACGACGCCTCTCATGATCCTTGTCGCCGGTCCATATCGTTCCGGCACAGGCGACGACCCGGTGAAGATCCAGGCCAATGTGGACGCCATGATGGAGATGGCCCTGCGCCTGTTCCGGGCCGGACACCTCCCGGTTCTCGGCGAATGGTATGCGCTGCCGCTGATCGAGTTCGCCGGCTCCGAGCGGATCGGCGATGCAGTGTTCGATGAGATCTTTCACCCGATTGCCCGCCGTCTCGTCGCCAAGTGCGATGCCTGTCTGCGGATCGGCGGACCCTCCGCAGGGGCGGACGAGATGGTCGCCCTGGCGAGGGAGAACGGCAAACTCGTTTTTCACCGATACGAAGACATTCCAGGCTGCGCGTAATGACCTCTGACCGCCCTCTGCTGTTCAAGAACGCCTGCCTCGTCGATCCCGCCAGCGGGCGAGAGGAGACGGGGGGGCTGCTCGTTCGCAACGGCCTGATCGCCGATGTTGGAGCCCAGCTCACGAGTGTCGCCGATGCGCAGATCGTCGATTGCGAAGGCCAGGTGCTCTCGCCCGGCCTCATCGACATGCGTGCCTTCATCGGCGAACCTGGCGCCGCCCATCGCGAGACCCTCAAGAGCGCGGGCGAGGCGGCGGCGGCAGGCGGCGTGACCACCATCGTGTCCATGCCGGACACGAACCCGGTTCTCGACGATCCGGCCATTGTCGATTTTGTGCGGCGCCGCGCCCGCGACAACTGCCTCGTCAACGTGCGGCCCGCCGCGGCCCTGACCAAGGGCCTGAAGGGCGAGGAGATGGCGGAGATCGGTCTGCTTAAGGACGCGGGGGGCATCGCCTTCACCGACGGCGCGCGCTCCGTCACCAACGCACAGGTCATGCGCCGGGCGCTGACCTACGCCCACGATTTCGACGCGCTGATCGTCCATCATGTGGAAGATCCCGACCTCGTGGGGCAGGGCGTGATGAACGAGGGCGAGTTTGCCGCCCGCCTCGGCCTCCTCGGCATTCCGCGCGAGGCGGAGACCGTCATGCTGGAGCGCGACATCCGCCTGGTGCGCCTCACCGGCGGGCGCTACCACGCCGCCATGATCTCGACCGCCGATTCGGCGGAGATCGTGCAGGCTGCGAAGGCAAGGGGACTTCCGGTCACCTGCGGCGTCTCCATCAACAACCTGGCTCTCAATGAGAACGACATCGGCGATTACCGCACCTTCCTGAAGCTCTCGCCCCCCTTGAGGCACGAGGATGACCGGCAGGCCATGATCGAGGCGCTGGCCGATGGGACCATCGACGTGATCGTCTCCGACCACAATCCACAGGACGTTGAGACCAAGCGGGTGCCTTTCGCCGAGGCGGCCGATGGAGCCGTGGGGCTCGAAACCCTGCTCTCGGCCGCCCTCCGCCTCGTCCATTCGGGCCGCCTTTCGTTGCCCAAGCTTCTGCGCGCCCTGACCTTGAGACCCGCGGAAATCCTTGGGCTTCCGGGCGGTCGGCTCTCGATCGGCGCGCCCGCCGATCTCATCGTCTTCGATCCGGATGCGCCTTACGTCGTCGACAAGCGCCAGCTCCATTCGCTGTCCAAGAACACCCCGTTCGACGAAGCCCGTCTCGAAGGGCAGGTGACGTTGACAATGGTTGCGGGCAGGATCGTATTCGACCGCCATACGATGTAACGAGACAAGAATGACCGATTCCGCAATCGTCCCCGAAGCAACAATCTGGGTCACCATCCTGCTCGCCTGGGTGGTGGGCTACCTGCTCGGGTCCATCCCGTTCGGCGTGATCCTGACCCGCATGGCGGGGCTGGGCGACGTGCGCAAGATCGGCTCCGGCAATATCGGCGCCACGAACGTCCTGCGCACGGGACGCAAGGGGCTGGCCGCAGCGACCCTGCTGGGCGATGCCCTCAAGGGTACGGCTGCGGTGCTGATCGCCTATGCCCTCTGGGGCGAGCAACTCGCCACCATCGCGGCTTTGGCCGCCTTTATTGGCCACCTGTTCCCGATCTGGCTGAAATTCAAGGGCGGCAAAGGCGTTGCGACCTTCATCGGGGTGCTGATCGGTCTCAAGCCCCTGGCGGCGCTGATCTTCGCCGCGGTCTGGCTGGGGCTCGCCTTCACGACGCGCTACTCGTCCCTGTCCGCCCTCGTCGCCAGTGCTGCGACCCCTGTCGTCCTTTGGCTTCTCGGTGAGCCCAGCATGGCCGGCATGGCGGTGATCCTGGTGGCGCTCCTGTGGTTCAAGCACTACGAGAACATCAGCCGCCTCCTCGCCGGCACCGAGGGCAAGATCGGGCAGAAGGGATAAGCGGGATGCGCCTGACGGACGAGCAGCGGCTCGACTGGCTCCGCCTCATCCGGTCGGAGAATGTCGGTCCGCGCACTCATCAACCAGTTCGGTGGAGCCTCCGCCGCGTTGGACGCCCTGCCGGACCTCGCCCGCCGGGGCGGGCGCCTGCTCCTGAAGGTGACGAGCCGCGCCGAGGCCGAGAAGGAAATCGCGGCCGCATCCAGGCTCGGCGTCCGCTTCATTGCCATGGGCGAACCGTTATCCGAAGGCGCTCCAGGCCACCGACACCGCGCCGCCGCTGATTGCCGTGCGCGGCTCGGCCGAGTCCCTCTCGAAGCCTTGTGTCGCCATCGTCGGCTCGCGCAACGCCTCCGCAGCAGGGCTGACCTTTACCGAGCCTTTCGCGGCAACTCGGCGAGGCAGGGTTCGTCGTAGTGTCGGGCCTTGCCCGCGGCATCGATACGCGGGCGCACAGGGCGACGCTCGGAACCGGCACCGTCGCGGTGCTCGCGGGCGGGCATGACCGGGTCTACCCGTCTGAGAACGAGCCTCTGCTGCACAAGATCGTGGAGGAGGGTGGGGCAATCGTCTCCGAGATGCCCTTCGCCTGGGAGCCTCGGGGGCGGGACTTCCCGCGCCGTAACAGAATTGTCTCCGGCCTGTCCTACGGCGTCGTCGTGGTAGAGGCGGCGCGGCGCTCCGGCTCCCTCATCACGGCCCGCTTCGCTCTGGAACAGGGGCGGGAGGTTTTTGCCGTTCCGGGATCACCTCTGGATCCACGAGCGGAAGGCACGAACGACCTCATCCGTGAGGGCGCGACGCTCTGCGCCGGGGTTGAGCACGTCACCTCCGTGCTGGAGCCTCTCATCGCTGCCGGGCCGCGCCTCGACAGCAGGGCCGAGGAGCCCTCGCATCCTGCTGGAGCCGAGGAGCTTTGGGACGAACTCGACCTGCCTGACATCGGCCGGGCTCCGGTCGGACAGGTCGCGCCTGACGAGGCTTTCGCCCAAGGCGGGAATGATGCCGCTACGGACCTAATCGGCCTCCTCGGGCCATCGCCGATCGCCATCGACGATCTCGTGCGCCAATCGGGGCTTCCGATCCGAATGGTGCAGATGATCCTGCTCGAGCTTGAGGTTGCGGGACGCCTCGAACGGCACGGCGGAAACGCCGTCTCCCTGATCGCCGGCCGGTGAGACCGGAGTCAACGGAAAGCTGGAGCAGGTTGTCCTAGGGAATGTCCTAGCGGTCCCTCTCATCGCTCTGGACAGCCCGAATCGCCTCAAGCCGCGCCATGTCGAGGAGGTATGCCAAAAGAACGAGCTGGGCCCGGCGCGCCAGATAGGACAGCTCCGCCGAGAACTCCGCGACGTACTGGGCCGTTTCCGCCGAGGACATGCCAGTCGCACCCGAATCGTCGGTCCGTTTCGCCGTGGCTCGGTCACAGGGTGGCGAGGCTTTGATGGAGCGGCGCGGGGCTTTGGACATGGAGGGCCGAACTGTCTCTATGTTTCACTCCGCCTAGTTAGCAGCACAACCAAACATAACACAAGGCTGGCTTCTTAACTGGCAGTTGCAAAATCTGCCCTCACTCCACCAACACGGCGATCAGGAGTGGCATCGAGACCAGGGCCAGCAGTGTCTGGAGGGTGAGGATCTCGGCCATGAGGGCGGCATTGCCTCCCATCTGGCGCGCTAGGACATAGGCGGCGCTCGCCGTCGGCACGGAGGCTGCGATGATGGTCACGACGATGTCGTCGCCCCTGACCCCCAGGTACTGGGCGAGAGCGACTGCCGTAACGGGAAGGAGAACGAGCTTGAGTCCGCAGGTGAGGACGTGCGGAATTCCGGGCCGGGCGAGGCGGCGGATATCCAGTCCCGCACCCACGATCAGAAGGCCGGCCGCGAGCGCAGCGCGCCCGATGATCTCGATATAGTTGGCCAGAGGCTCCGGCAGGGGCGGCGCGAGGAGATTGAGCGCGAGGCCCACAGCGCAGGACCAGATAAAGGGGTTGGTCACGAAGGAGCGCAGGATATCCCAGGGGCTTCGCTTCGGCTGGCCCGCATAGCGGATGAAGACATAGAAGGCGAGAAGGTTGAGCAGCGGCACCATGGCTGCGATCGCCACCGCGATCAGGGCAATGCCCCGCTGCCCGAACAGGCTTCCCGCCACGGCGAGCCCGACGAAGGTGTTCCACCTGGTCGAGCCCTGGAACACCGAGGTAAAGCTGGGCCCGTCGATGCCGAAACGGCTCTCCAGGAGCGGTCTCAGCGCCAGCACGAGCACGGACATGCCGAGGATGGCTCCGACCAGCGCGCCACCGACCCCGAGGACCGGCACGGAGGTGAGATCCGCGCGGGAGAGCGTGTCGATGATGAGGGCCGGGAAGAAGATCACATAGGTGCCGCGCTCGATCCCGACCCATTGCTGGTCGTTCACGAAACCCGTGGCGCGGCAGAGCCAGCCGGTGGCGATGATGAGAAAGGTGGGGATAAGGCTGGCGAAGACAGCGGACATGGGGATGAAGCCGGATGAGGAGACCGATATCCGCTGGAAAGAACTCAATCTGCAGAATACGGGCGGGCAGGAGGCGATTAGACCGGATTATCCCGGGCGACAAGCCAAGGTTCGGCTTCCATGGACAAGTCAGGCGCTCCGCCCCAATTTTAACCTTCGCTTCCCGACCGAGGCCCTATGATCCAGGTGACGAATTCGATCGCGCTCGACGAGGCGGAGCTTCAGGAGAGCTTCATCCGCTCATCCGGTCCCGGCGGCCAGAACGTCAACAAGATCGAATCGGCCGTGCAGCTGCGTTTCGACGTGCGCAATTCGCCTTCCCTGCCGGAAGACGTGAAGATGCGTTTGGAAAGGCTTGCCGGGAAAAGGCTTACGAGCGAGGGCGTCTTGATCATTACGGCCCAGCGGTTCCGCACGCAGGAACGTAACCGTGAGGATGCGCTCCAGCGCCTTCTCGACC
The DNA here is from genome assembly GCF_020866965.1 of Microvirga roseola. GTDB lineage: Bacteria > Pseudomonadota > Alphaproteobacteria > Rhizobiales > Beijerinckiaceae > Microvirga > Microvirga roseola. Next base: position 23,048 of record NZ_JAJATX010000016.1, on the reverse strand, counting down.
TGATCCGGCAGGCGACCGAGCGGCCAAAGCCGCGACGCCCCACCAGACCCACGCTTGCCTCCAAGCGGCGTCGCCTGGAGGCAAAGGGTCGCCGCTCGGAAATCAAGAAAGGCCGCAGCGGAAAGCCGGGTCTCGATTAGGAGAGCCGGTTGCCGAGCGGACGGTCAACCATAGTGCCGCCGCGCGCCGACCTCCGCCGTGTCGGGTGTCGTATGCGTCGTCAGGGCGACGCCGATCTCCATGAGACCGATGATGACGTGCGGCCAGAAAACGAAATCCGCAAAGCCGAACAGCCAGGGGGATACAAGCAGGAGCAACCCGCCGATCGCATCGACGCCAAGATGGACGGGCAGGGGGATCAGGTGAGCCAGTGACAGCTCGTAATCCGTCATCAGGCTCATGATCAGGATACCGGCGCCGACGATCATCGGGACCCACTGGGCAGCCCCTCCATCGGCGAAACCGAGGACGAACGGCGCGGCGATAAGCAAGAGGCCGGTGAGATAGTCGATTACGCCGTGAACGCGGGTTGGAATGAAACGCATGGCAATCCTCGCTCGTCTCGCTCAAGTGTTGACGATCTCGTACGGGAATAAAGGCCAGCCAAAATGATTGTTCCAAAGATCTCGTGGGGGACGCCTCTTTTACCGTCGCTGAGCGTACAAATGTAACCTATGTTAGGCTTTGCTGTTCTCAGAATTAGCTTAACGGGCAGAGTATACTGCTGGATTCGAGCTCTTCAGCGGTTATGAAACAGCTTCTGCGAAGCCGCACACAACGAAAACCTCTACCCCTCTGGACAGCGGTCCCTCCCAGAGGGCATGCACTCCTACACTGGGCTGTTTCTCGATGCCGGGCTGTCAAACCCGGACGAGCCGGGCTCGGCGTGTTCCGGAAAGGGTCATCTTGGCGTTTCGACGTACAATTCAGCATCCGGCGAGATTGGTGCCCCTGTCCTTCCTGACGGCCATTGCCGTGGGAACCATTCTTCTGATGTTGCCGGTAGCCAGGGTCGGGCCTGATGGGGCTCCATTCCTGACGGCGCTGTTCACCGCAACGTCGGCGGTTTGCGTCACAGGACATATCGTGGTGGATACGCCGACCTACTGGACCGGCTTCGGTCAGGCCGTGATCCTGGCGCTGATCCAGGTCGGCGGCTTCGGAATCATGACCGGCTCGACCCTCCTCGGACTCCTCATCAGCCGCCGTCTGCGGCTTACGAGCCGCCTGCTCGTCCAGACCGAGACGCCGAGCATGGCGCTCGGCGACGTGGCCGGGGTGCTGCGGCTCGTGTTCCTGGTCACCGTGGGTGTGGAACTGGTCACGGCGACCATTCTCTCTCTGCACCTACACCTGAAATACGGACAGGGCTGGGGAACGGCGATCTGGAGCGGCGTGTTCCACGCCATCTCCGCTTTCAACAACGCAGGCTTTTCGATCTATTCCGATAGCCTGATCGGCTTCGCGGTCGATCCGCTGTTCCTGGTGCCGATCATGATCGCCGTCGTGCTCGGAGGCCTCGGGTTTCCCGTTCTCTATGAGCTTTACCGGAAACCGGGATGGCCGGGGCGCTGGTCGGTTCACACGAAGATCACACTGTTCGTCACTGCCATGCTCCTCGTCGGCGGAGCGGCGGCATTCCTCGCCTTCGAGTGGAGCAATCCAGGAACTTTCGGGCCGCTCGGCTGGGGAGGCAAGGTGCTGGGCGCGATGTTCCACTCGGTCATGACGAGAACGGCCGGTTTCAACGCCGTCGACATCGGGCTCATGCGTCCTGAGACGCTAGCGGTCAGCGACGTGCTCATGCTGATCGGAGGCGGCAGCGCCAGCACCGCCGGCGGCATCAAGGTTACGACCTTCTTTCTGCTCGGCGTAGTGGTCTTTGCGGAGATCCGCGGCGAGCCGGACGTCAGCGTTTTCCGCCGCCGCCTGCCTGCGGACGTCCAGCGCCAGGCCCTGACCGTTGTGCTGCTCGCCGTCGGGCTCGTGGTGCTGGCGACGCTTGTTCTCCTCACCGTGACCAATTTCACTCTCGATGTGGTCCTGTTCGAGGCCATATCGGCCTTCGCGACGGTCGGCCTGTCGACCGGCATCACGGACGACCTGCCGCCCATAGGACAGCTCGTTCTCGTTGCCCTGATGTTCATCGGCCGCGTGGGAACGATTACCGCCGCCGCAGCTCTTGCCCTTCGCAGCAGGCAGACGCCATTCCGTTATCCCGAGGAGCGCCCCATTGTCGGATAATCTCAGATCATCCCACCACGACGGCGTGGTGGTTATCGGCCTCGGCCGTTTCGGCGGAGCGGTGGCCGAATCCCTCGTCCGCCTAGGCCATGAGGTTCTCGGCATCGACGAGAATGCCGACCTCGTCCAGCAATGGGCGGAGCGCCTCACTCACGTCGTCCAGGCGGACACCACCAACAGCGATACGCTCCGCCGTCTCGGCGTGCACGAATTCGGACGCGCCGTCGTGGGCATAGGCACCGATGTCGAGGCGAGCGTGCTGACCGTGCTGGCTTTGAGCGAAATCGACGTGCCGGATATTTGGGCCAAGGCGATGACGACGAAGCATGGGCGCATCCTGGAGCGCACCGGGGCGCACCACGTCGTCTACCCTGAAGCCGCCATGGGCGAGCGGGTGGCTCACCTCGTTACCGGCAAGATGATCGACTTCATCGAGTTTGATGACGGCTTCGCCATTGTGAAGACCCGGGCCCCGCGGGAGGTGACGGGCAGGACGCTTGCCGAATCCGGTCTGCGCAGCCGCTATGGCGTGACTGTCGTCGGGGTGAAGCGGCCCAGGACCGATTTCACCTATGCAAAGCCCGAAACTCGCATCGAAGCGGGCGACATCCTCATCGTCTCGGGTTCCACGCGACTGGTCGAGAAGTTCGCCGCGCTGACCTGAGCGTGGTCAATCCCCGCCGCCGGGCGGATAAGCGTGCTCTCCGCCCCGGAAATCCGAGACCGTGTAGCAGCCGCCATTCTCCCGGATCGCATCCGGCCCGATGACGGCCTTCCCGTGCCCGCCGGGAATATCGAGGATGTACGTCGGCTGGCAGAGCCCCGAGATCCGCCCGCGCAGAGCGGTGAGGAGCGCCCGTCCTTCCTCGATGGAGAGACGGAAATGACTGGTGCCCGGAGCAAAGTCCGGGTGGTGGAGGTAATAGGGCTTGATGCGGTTCTCCACAAAGGCCTGCATGAGGGCGGCGAGCGTCTCCGGGTCGTCGTTCACGCCCTTCAGCAGCACGGACTGGCTGATCATCACGATTCCTGCATCCACAAGCCTGGCGCAGGCCGCCCGGGCGCCGTCCGTCAGCTCGCGCGGATGGTTGGCGTGCAGGGCCACATAAGCCGTTTTCCCGCTCGCCTTCAGGGCTTCGATCAGGTCTGCATCGATCCGCTCCGGCGCGACCACGGGCACACGAGTATGGAAGCGGACGACCTTGACGTGGTCGACGGGCGCGAGCCGCCGCATGATCTCGGCAAGGCGGCGCGGCGACAGCACCAGCGGATCTCCACCGGTAAGGATCACCTCCCAGATTTCCGGATGGTCGGCGATATAGGCGAAGGCCTTCGTTATGGCCTCCGGAGACAGGGTGCCGAGCCCCTGCGGGCCGACCATCTCCCGGCGGAAGCAGAAGCGGCAATAGACCGGGCAGACATGGACGGCCTTCAGCAGCACCCGGTCAGGATAGCGATGGACGATGCCCTCGACGGGGGAATGGGCGAGGTCGCCGATAGGGTCGTCCCGCTCCTCCGGTTTCGTCACGAGTTCCGCCGCATCCGGCACGAACTGGCGGGCAATCGGGTCATCGGGATCGTTCCGGTCGATCAGCTCCGCCATCGCCGGACTGATCGCGACGGCGTAGCGCTCGGCCACGCGCCCGATTTCGGTCATGCGCTCAGGCGCCAGAAGTCCTGCCTCGACAAGCTCCGCCGGGGTGCGGATGGGGCGCGGCGCGTTCATGCCGACGTCTCCGGGACGGGGGCCCAGAGCACCTGCTCGATGCGCGAGGCGCCGGTCGCCAGCATGACGAGACGGTCGAAACCGAGGGCGATGCCGCTGGCCTCCGGCATATGGGCGAGCGCCGCCAGGAAATCCTCATCCACCGGGTAGTTTTCCCCGTAAACCCGCATTTTCTCGGCCATTTCGGCCTCGAAGCGGCGGCGCTGCTCCTCCGGATCGGTCAATTCCCCGAAGGCGTTGGCAAGTTCCACGCCGCAGGCATAGAGCTCAAACCGCTCCGCAACGCGCGGGTCGCGGGCGGTCGGGCGGGCAAGCGCCGCTTCCGCGACCGGGTACTCGTCCAGGATCGTGGCGCGCCCGAGGCCGAGATGGGGCTCGATCCGCTCGACGATGACGCGGCTGAAGAGATCGGCCCAGGTGTCGTCCTCGGCCACCCGCAGGCCTGCCTGCCTTAGGCTCTCGGCCAGCCGGTCCCGGTCCGTTTCTCCGCTCCGACAGATGGAGGAGAGGAGGTCGATGCCGGCAAAACGCTGGAAGGCTTCCGCCACGCTCAGCCGCTCGGGCTCCTTGAAAGGATCGGTCTCCCGGCCCCGAAAGGCGAGGGTTCGGGTGCCGGCCGTCTCGGCGGCGAGGGCAAGGATACTCCCGCAGTCGCGCATGAGGCTCTCGTAACTCTCACCGGCCCGGTACCATTCCAGCATCGTGAATTCAGGATGATGCAGGGGGCCGCGTTCCCGGTTGCGGTAGACATGGGCGAAGCACACTATCCGGCTCTCTCCGGCAGCCAGCAGCTTCTTGGAGGCGAATTCCGGCGAGGTGTGCAGGAACAGCGGCGTTCTCGATCCGTTGAGCCCGATCGCTTCGGTGGCGAAGGCGTGAAGATGGGCCTCGTTGCCGGGAGAGGTCTGGAGCGTGGCGGTATCTACCTCGACGAAATCATGGCCTGCGAAAAAGCCGCGCAGCGCCCCCTGGATCCGGTTGCGCGCCAGGAGAAACGGCCGTCGGTCGGCATGGACATGCGGCGTCCACCAGGGGGAAGGGGCTTTCAGAGGCTTGTCCATTCCAAAGGGTTCCGTGAGGTCGGACTGGCGATTTGCGCCGATATAGGCTACTTGCGGCACCGAAACCGTTTTCCCGCATCGGCGGGGCTGGAGAGACCAGCCCTGCGGTGCGCCCCTATCTGTCACAAGGAAGGCTTCCCGTGAAGGTCATCGCCTCTACGCTCCGCAAAGGCAATGTCGTCGATATGGACGGCAAGCTCTATGTCGTGCTCACCGCCCAGAATATCCACCCCGGCAAGGGCACACCGGTCACCCAGCTTGACATGCGCCGTATCTCCGACGGCGTGAAGGTCTCCGAGCGCTACCGCACCACGGAGCAGGTGGAACGCGCATTCGTGGAAGACCGCGAGCACACCTTCCTCTATGAGGATGGCGAAGGCTTCCACTTCATGAATCCGGAGACCTACGACCAGGTGGTCGTGCCAGAGGACATCATCGGCGATCAGAAGCCCTACCTCCAGGAAGGCATGGCCGTAATGCTCTCGACCCACAACGGCGTGCCGATCGCCATCGAGCTGCCCGCTCGCGTGACCCTCGAGATCACCGAGACCGAGCCGGTCGTGAAGGGCCAGACGGCTTCCTCCTCCTACAAGCCCGCCATGCTCTCCAACGGCGTGCGCACCATGGTGCCTCCCCACATCCAGGCCGGCACCCGCGTCGTCATCATGACCGAGGACGGCTCCTACGTGGAGCGCGCGAAGGACTAAGGCCGGCTCGCCTGCTGTCTTCATATCTTTATTGTGATTGGCAGGACGGTGGCATCTGTCCTGCCAAATTGGAAGTTTTGCCTGATGCAGACTGAGTTAAAGAACAAATTATCCTCAGGGCATTACGACTTCATCGATTTCGGCTGCAGCAAGGGGGATTCTCTTGTTTTCGGGAGAGATCATCTAGGCGGACGGAACGGCCTTGGGATCGATATCGATCCCAAAAAGGTTCAGACGTCGATCGAAAGGGGCGAAGACGCTCTGGTCGTCGATGCAACGGAGGTGGGCAGCTACAAGAATGCCGTATCCTTCAGCATCATGGCCCATTTCCTGGAGCACCTGCCGGGCCTGCCGCTGGCCATGAAGTGCATCGAAAGTGCTGTCAGCATCTCGAGGGACTTCGTTTTCATTCGCCAACCATGGTTCGATGCTGATGGCCAGCTTCTCCAGAATGAACTGAAGCTCTACTGGTCGGACTGGGGCGGCCATCAAAACCCTATGACGACACTCGACTTCTACCGCGCTATCCGGCGCCTAAAGTCGAAAAAGCCCGTCTCATGGGCCATCGACGGAAGCAATCGAATCTACAGCAGCGCCAGCAAATTCGTTCTCCCGTTGAATGCGCCGGCCAACCGACATTTTTACGATCCTCAGAAGGACGGCAGGAAGCACTTCAGCCTATTCAACTACCCTGTTTATCAGGAAATTATTTGCGTCATACAGCTCTCCAACCGCGTCGGTACGGCTGAGATCATGAACTTTGCCCGGAATAATCGCTTTCCAAAGGGCTCATTGGCGTACCGCGTTGTGAATTCAAAACCTGTGCACCACAGAAAACTTCAGCTCATTGCTTCTTCGGAACAATGAGGAGAGCAGGGCTGCACGACCCGCGACTTGGTACTCGGGGGCTGACTGCTGCCAATTTGAATCTGTGGGTCAGGGGGTTAGGCTGGACCTTCCCTGGCTTCCCACTTTTTTCGTTCCCGAGGAGCTTGAGCTTTCGATGACCAGCGGCCCAGCGATCTCCATCAACTCTCTCGTCGCTGATGTCGGAAGTCCGCCGATCCCGGAAGCGCAGAGCTGGACGAAGCGGTATGACGGGGCCTTCGGTCCGCTCATCAACTTGTCCCAGGCCGTTCCTGGCAATGCGCCTCACGAGGAGCTCATGGAGCGGATGGCGTCCATGGCCGGTTCGCCGGCGGGCGCTCAGTATGGGCCGATCATCGGTGATGCGATGCTGCGCGAGGCCTATGCGGTCGAGCTCTCGCGCCTCTATGAGGGTCGGATCGAGCCCGCCGATACGGCGATGACCGCCGGCTGCAACATGGCTTTCTTTGCCGTAATGATGCTGCTCGCCCGGCAGGGCGACGCAGTGCTGCTGCCGACGCCGTGGTACTTCAATCACCAGATGAGCCTCGACATGCTGGGAATCGAGCCGCGCCCGCTGCCGTGCCGGCCCGAGGCGGGATTTGTACCGCGTCTGGAAGATGCGGAGGCACTGATCGACGAGAAGGTCAGGGCCATCGTGCTCGTCACGCCCAACAACCCGACCGGCGCCGTCTATCCCACCCATGTAATCGAGGCCTTCTCGGAGCTCTGCGGCAAGCGCGGAATTTATCTCGTGATTGACGAGACTTATCGCGATTTCCTGCCACAGGGCATGAATCGCGCCCACGGCCTGTTTTCCGAGGACAAGTGGCGCGATACGGCGATCCAGCTTTATTCCTTCTCGAAGTCCTATGCTATTCCCGGCCATCGGATGGGCGCGGTCACGGCGGATGCGCAACTCATCGGGCAACTCGCCAAGATTCTCGACTGTATCCAGATCTGCGCGCCGCGAACGGCGCAGGCCGCACTGCCCTGGGCCATCGAGGCCCTGAAAGGCTGGCGGGAGGAAAATCGCGCCGAGATCAACCGGCGTGCACAGGTTTTTCAGGATGCCCTCGCGCCACTGCCGGAGTGGCGGATCGAGTCCGTTGGGGCCTATTTCGCGTATCTGCGCCACCCGCTCTCCGGAGCCACGGCGCAGGCCGTCGCTGAGAGGCTGGCGACCGAACGCGGGGTGCTGTGCCTGCCGGGGAGCTATTTCGGCCCCGGTCAGGAGGGGCATCTGCGCGTGGCCTTCGCCAATGTGGGGGCCGACGTTCTCGCCGGCCTGACGGAGCGCCTGCGAGACCTGCGGGTCTGATCGCCGCCGAACACTAGCCGAATAAACGAGGGGCCGACCCTTGGCAGGACCATGGGCCGGTTGTTACTCTCGATTCCATAGATGGTCCCGGCTGGGGACCAGAGGACCGAAGCCTTGACCGTGAAAGTCGATGCGACAGAGCCAGGAGACAGACGAGCGGACCCGCTGACCGGGACCGTGAGCGCTCCCGCATGGCTGCCTGATCGCCCACAGACAACGGCAAGGAACGACATCCGCCGGCCGACGCGGAGCTATGCGGCGCTCGATCTCGGCACCAACAATTGCCGCCTCCTCATCGCGGAGCCGGCCCATTTCGGTTTTCGCGTCGTCGATGCGTTCTCGCGAATCGTCAGGCTCGGCGAGGGGCTCGGGCTCGGCAATCACCTGAGCGACGATGCCATCGAGCGCACCATCGACGCGCTGCGCGTCTGCCGCGACAAGATGATCGCCAAGGAGGTCCGGCGTGCACGGCTCGTCGCAACGGAGGCCTGCCGCCTCGCAAAGAACGGCCCGTCCTTCATCGAACGGGTGCGTAGCGACCTCGACCTCGAACTCGAGGTCGTCGACCGCAAGACCGAGGCCTACCTCGCCGTGACCGGCTGCGCCTCGCTCGCCGATCCGAAGGCCCATTCCGTCATCGTGTTCGATATCGGCGGCGGCTCGACGGAGATCGCTTGGCTCGACGGCCAGGCTCCCCATGCTTTCGCCGATCCCTGCAATCGGATCCGGGCCTGGGATTCGCTGCCCGTCGGGGTCGTGACCCTGGCCGAACGCCATGGTGGGGTCGACGTGAGCCGCACCAATTTCGAGGGGATGGTCGAGGAGGTCTCCGAACTTCTCCTCGATTTCACTCTTGCCGCGGCCGATGCCGGGCGGGCGCACAATTTCCATCTCCTCGGCACTTCGGGCACCGTCACGACTGTCGGCGGCATCCATCTGGGGTTGGCACGTTATGATCGTCGCCGCGTTGACGGCATGTGGATGCGAAACGGTGAGATCTCGACGGTGATCGAGCGCCTGCTGCACTCGAATTTCGAGCAGCGGGCCGAGAATCCGTGTATCGGACGCGAGCGCGCCGATCTGGTGCTGGCCGGCTGCGCGATCCTCGAAGCAATCCGCCGGGCCTTTCCGTCGGATCGCCTGCGCATTGCGGATCGCGGCCTGCGCGAAGGGATTCTGATGAACATGATGCGTGAGGATTCGGTGTGGCGGGAGGGAAGCCAGCGGTGAGTTCCAAATCCGGCTCTGGCGTCCGCAACCTCAAGCAGCGCGTGAAGACGGCCAATAAGCGGTCCCTGTCTTCGCAGAAATGGCTCGAACGCCAGCTCAACGATCCCTACGTCGCCCGCGCCAAGCGCGAGGGCTACCGCTCGCGTGCAGCTTTCAAGCTCCTCGAGATCGACGAGAAGTATCAGATTCTCAAGCCCGGCCAGCGGGTCGTGGACCTGGGCGCCGCGCCCGGCGGCTGGTCCCAGATCGCGGCCAAGAAGGTCGGGGCAAAGGGCAAGGTCGTCGGCATCGACCTCCTGCCCATCGATCCGATGGCGGGCGTCGAATTCATCCAGCTCGACTTTTTGGACGAGAGCGCTCCGGGCAAGCTGATCGAGATGCTGGGCGGCCCGGCCGACGTGGTCATGTCCGACATGGCGGCCAACACGACCGGTCACAAGAAGACCGATCACCTGCGGATCATCGGGCTGGCGGAAGCTGCTATCTATTTCGCCCGTGAGATCCTCGCTCCGGGCGGGGCGTTCGTCGCCAAGGTGTTCCAGGGCGGCACGGAGAACCAGCTTCTCGCTGACCTCAAGCGCGACTTCGCGGTGGTGCGCCACGTGAAACCTGCGGCAAGCCGGGCCGATTCGGCGGAACTCTATGTGCTGGCGACCGGTTTTCGAGGTGCGGCAGACCGGACGCCTTCGCCCTGACGGGCCTCCTGCGTGGTTGCCGCTCATGAAGGGACCACGCACATGACGACACATCGCATCGGCATCATCGGCCTCGGCAAGATCGCCCACGACCAGCATCTGCCTGTCATCCGTTCCAATCCCAATTTTGAGCTGGTCGCCGTGTCGAGCCAGCGCGGGATCTCGCCCGAGGATGCCGAATACACGTTTCAGGACTACCGCAAGATGCTCGCCAAGGTCCCGAACCTCGATGCGGTCGCCATCTGCACGCCGCCGCAGGTGCGCCACCGGATTGCCCGCGAGGCGCTGCTCGCAGGCAAGAGCGTGCTCCTGGAAAAGCCGCCTGCCGCCAGCTTAAGCGAGCTGGAGGATCTCAGGCAATTGGCCGACAAGGCCGGCAAGACCATCTTCACGACCTGGCACGCCCAGTACAACAAGGCCGTCGAGGAGGCGAAGAAGGCTCTCGCCGGATGGACCATCAAGCGCCTTCAGGTCACCTGGAAGGAGGACGTTCGCCACTGGCACCCTGGCCAGCAATGGATCTGGGCTCCGGGCGGCTTCGGGATCTTCGATCCCGGCATCAATGCGCTCTCCATCGTCACACGCATCATGCCGGAACCGGTCTTCATCAAACAGGCGACCCTGGAATGCCCGGCGAACCGCGATGCGCCGATTGCGGCCAATCTCCAACTCGCCACCGGTCACACGGACGGCAACCTCCAGGCCGAGTTCGACTGGCGTCAAACCGGGCCGCAGACGTGGGACATCGAGGTCGAGACGGAGGCAGGCTTTGGCCTGAAGCTCGTCCGCGGCGGAAGCTGTCTCGAGATCGACGGGCGTCTCGTGGTGAACGAGGAGCCGAAGGAGTATGAAGGCATCTACAGACGCTTCGATGCCCTCCTGACCATCGGAAGATCGGAGGTGGACGCCGCCCCGTTCCGCCTCGTCGCCGACGCCTTCATGGTCGGGAAACGGGTCGAGGTCGAAGCGTTCGAGGATTAACTCCCGCCCATTCACCCCACGTGCTTCTTCAGGAAATCCACCGTGCGTTTCCAGGCGAGATCGGCGGCTTCCTTGTCATAGCGAGCAGCATTGGTGTCGTTGTTGAAGGCGTGGTTCACGCCCTCGTACATGTGGATTTCATAGGTCTTCCCGGCTTCCTTCAGGGCCGCTTCATATGCGGAGATCCCTGCGTTGATGCGCTCGTCCTGGCCCGCATAATGGAGCATGAGCGCCGCCTCGATCTTCGGCACGTCGACAGGATCCGCCTGCCGGCCGTAATAGGCGACGCCGGCGTCGAGGTCGGGTTCATTGACGGAGAGAGTATTGACGGCCCCACCGCCCCAGCAGAAGCCGACCGCCCCGACCTCGCCGTTGCCGTCCGGCAGGCCCTGGAGGTAGTCCACAGCGGCCTTACCGTAGGAAATCACGTCCTCCTGCTCCAGCTGGCCGATCATCTCGCGGCCCTTGTCCTCGTCGGCGGGCGTACCGCCCATGGGCGAGAGGTAGTCGAGGCCGAGCGCGATGAAGCCCTCGGTCGCCATGCGGCGGGTCACGTCCTTGATATGCGGGTTGAGGCCGCGGTTTTCGTGGATCACGAGAACGGTCGGAAGGTCGTCGCCGCTTGTCGGCTTGGCGAGATAGCCTTTCAGACCGGAAGCGCCGGGAATGTCGACCATTTCGGTCGTGATCCGCGGATCGTTCTCCGGCACGGTCTGCGCGTGGGCATAATTGTTCTGGAGGATCGGAAGGAGCGCCGTTGCGCCTGCCGCACTTCCCACCAGCGCTGCGAGGCGGTCGAGGAAGGTCCGGCGGTTCATGCCGCCATGGGTGAAGTCGTCGTAGAGGTCGATGATGCGCTGATCCATGGTGGCCTCCTGGTCCTGGAGACAGGATCGTAGCGCAGGCTCAGCGGCGTTCCACTTCCTCACCAAGATTTGTAGTGCCGTCTCCTAGACCTGTGGAGGGAGGCTTGCTCTCGACGGCTTGGTGGCCCGACATCTCCGCGCCTGCCGTGGGAGACAGGTGGGCGAAGATGAAGCCGGACAAGGCGGAGACGGTCGCAACGGCCCAGAAGGCAGGCCCGAAGTCCACTGCGCCGATGGCTTCCGCGCCCCGGAAATGGGCTGCAGCCTCCACCACATAGGCCCCGAAGGCCACGCCGATGCTCAGCGCCACCTGCTGGGCGGCGCTTGAGAGGCTGGTGGCATAGCTCATGTCCCGCTTCGAAATCTCCGCATAGCCGATGGCATTCAGGCTGGTGAACTGGAGCGAGCGGAAGCAGCCGCCCACGAAGAGGATCGCCATGATGAGCCAGTAGGGCGTCCAGGGCGTAAAGAATCCGTTCAGGGCGATGAAGAGCGCGCCGATGAAGGCGTTGACGGTCAGCACCCGGCGGAAGCCGAACCGCTCCAGGATGCGCTTCGCCATGGTTTTCATGAACAGCGCGCCCACCGCCGCAATGAAGGTGAGCGAGCCGGAGGCGAGGGGGGAAAGCCCGAATCCGATCTGCAGCATGAGCGGCAGCAGAAAGGGGATTGCCCCGACGCCGATGCGGAAGAGCGAGCCGCCGACCACGCTGATCCGGAAGGTCGGGACCTTGAGAAGGCTTAGCTGCAGCACGGGATGCGGCGTCCGCCGGGCATGGAACATGTAGAGGATCACGCTCGCCGCCCCGACGATGATGCAGCCGGCCGAGATTTCCGCCGGGATGAGGTGCCGTCCGCCCGAGGCGAAGCCCAGCATCAGGAGCGCGAGGCCGATTCCGGAGAGCAGGAAACCCACGATATCCAGGGGCGGGGTATCCTCCTCCCTGACATTGGGAACGAAGATCGTGGCGAGAATGATGCCAAGGATCCCGATGGGAATGTTGATGAAGAAGATCCAGCGCCAGTCGAAATAGGTGGTGATGAAGCCCCCGAGGGGCGGACCAACGACGGGGCCTATCAGGGCCGGGATCGTGAGGGTCGCAAGCGCCTGCACGACCTCGTTGCGCGCGACGCTACGCAGGAGAACGAGGCGGCCGACCGGCACCATCATGGCGCCCCCGGCACCCTGCAGGAAGCGGGCGATGACGAAGCCTTCGAGGGAATTGGCTCCGGCGCAGGCCAGGGAACCCGCCATGAACACGCCGATAGCGGCGGTGAAGATGGTCCGCGCCCCGAACTTGTCCGCCATCCAACCCGAGATCGGGATGAAGATGGCAAGGCTCACCAGATAGGAGGTCAGGGCGAGTTTCAGCGCGATCGGATCCGTCCCCAAGTCCTGCGCGATCATCGGCAGGGACGTCGAGATCACCGTCGAGTCCATGTTCTCCATGAAGAGAGCGGTGGCGATGATCAAGGGAAGGAGGCGGGATTGGCGCATGACCTTTGGCACTTAACGCTATGCCACGAGGTTGCAAAGCGCTTTGCTGCACGGCAGATCTTCGGTGAATGCGCTCCTTCGGCGCTTTGCGAAAAGGAAAGCCCGTGCTACGGACCCGTGCCAACTCGCCAAAGCGTTATGCTTCACCCGACCGCGACCACTAAAGGAGTTGGCCATGGCCTCTGTACTTGCCGATAAGATCATCGAAGGACTGACCTTCGATGACGTGTTGCTCAGGCCGGGCCGCTCAGAGGTCCTGCCCGGCGATGTGGATATCGCCACCCGGCTCACCCGGACAATCCGCCTCAACATGCCTATCGTTGCCTCCGCCATGGACACCGTGACCGAGGCCCGCATGGCCATCGCCATGGCCCAGAACGGGGGGCTCGGGGTCATCCACCGCAACCTGGAGCCCGAGGTTCAGGCCGAGCAGGTCCGCCTCGTGAAGCGCTACGAGTCGGGCATGGTGATGAACCCCATCACCATCTATCCGGACGAGACCCTCGCCGATGCGCTCGCCATGATGAAGCATCACGGCATTTCCGGCATTCCGGTGGTGGAGCGCGGCCCCAACGGTATTAAGGGCAAGCTCGTCGGCATTCTCACGAATCGCGACGTGCGCTTCGCCAATAATCCCGGCCAGCCCGTTTCCGAATTGATGACCAAGGACCGGCTCATCACCGTGCGCGAGGGCGTCAGCCAGGACGAGGCGCGCCGCCTTCTCCACCAATTCCGCATCGAGAAGCTTCTGGTCGTGGACGACCATTACCGCTGCATCGGCCTGATCACGGTCAAAGACATCGAGAAGCAGGTGGCTTACCCGAACGCGGCCAAGGACACGCAGGGGCGGCTTCTGGTCGCCGCCGCGACGACTACGGGCGAACAGGGCTTCGAGCGCTCCGAGCGCCTCATCGACGCGGGCTGCGACGTGATCGTGGTCGATACCGCCCACGGTCACTCGGTGAAGGTGCTGGAGAGCGTCACGCGGGTGAAGAAGCTCTCCAATGCGGTCCAGGTCATCGCCGGCAACGTGGCGACGCGGGAAGGGGCCAAGGCCCTGATTGATGCGGGCGCGGATGCGGTGAAGGTCGGCATCGGCCCAGGCTCCATCTGCACCACCCGTATCGTGGCGGGCGTGGGCGTGCCCCAGCTCACCGCCATCATGGAGGCCGTCGAGGCGGCGTCGGAGGCGGACGTGCCGGTGATTGCAGACGGCGGCATCAAGTTCTCGGGCGACCTCGCCAAGGCTCTCGCGGCGGGTGCCTCCTGCGCCATGGTGGGCTCTCTGCTCGCCGGGACCGACGAGACGCCGGGCGAGGTCTTCCTCTACCAGGGGCGCTCCTACAAGTCCTATCGCGGCATGGGCTCGGTGGGGGCCATGTCCCGCGGCTCGGCGGACCGCTACTTCCAGGCGGAGGTGCGCGATACCCTGAAGCTGGTGCCCGAAGGGATCGAGGGGCAGGTCGCCTATAAGGGCCCGGTCTCGGCTGTTCTCCACCAGCTCGCCGGGGGGCTGCGCGCCGCCATGGGCTATGTGGGTGCGCCGACCCTGCCGGAATTCCGCGAGAGGGCCCAGTTCATCCGCATCACGAGCGCGGGCCTGCGCGAGAGCCACGTCCACGACGTAACGATCACGCGGGAAAGCCCGAACTATCCGACCCGTAGCTGAGCCGTCCCATGAGCCTGACCGCCATTCTTCTGCCCGTCTTCCTCCAGATCGGGCTGACCTTCGTCCTGATGGCCTGGATGGGCCGGTCGCGGGTGACCCACATACGCAAGGGGGAGGTCAAGGTGGGCGAGATCGCGCTGGGCGAGCGGAACTGGCCGAGGCGCACGCTGCAGATCGCGAACGCCTTCCACAACCAGTTCGAGCTGCCGGTACTGTTCTATGTGCTGGTGGCGCTGGCGCTGATCACCCGCAAGGCGGACCTCGCCTTCGTGATCCTCGCCTGGCTGTTCGTGGCGGCCCGGCTCGCCCATGCCTACATTCACGCCACGTCCAACAAGGTGGCCCGGCGCTTTCAGGTCTTCCTGATCGGCGCGATGGTGCTCATGCTCATGTGGCTCGTATTCGCGCTGCGGGTCCTCTTCACGGAGGCCAGCATCTAGCGCATCTGCCCTGCATTGCGGGCGGAAAAGAAGAAGGGGATGGGCGTTGACCCATCCCCGGCGCCTTAGAAGCGCTTGCCGCTCTCGAGCTGCGTCTTGGCGTCATAGGCCTTGCGCGGCGGAGGCGTCAGGTCCGCGGCGGGCGGCGTGCTGGCGCAGGCCGCGATGGCAAGGGTGAGGCCGACAGCGACGAGGCGGGTCAGACGGGAGAACATGAGGTCAAGACTCCGGAAAGAATGCGTGCGATGTGCAAGCGCTTCCTGAATCCACATCGGATCGGGCCGGAAAATAGGAAACAATGTGTCGTTTCTACGGCCAAGCTTAAGTGTGCTTTTTCGATGACACCTGCCGCCCGCCTTTCCGCCGCCATCGAGGTCCTCGGGGACATCGAAGCCCGCCGCCGCCCGGCGGCAGACGCCCTCAAGGATTGGGGCCTGTCGCACCGCTTCGCGGGCTCCAAGGACCGGGCGGCGATTGCCAGCCTCGTCTACGATTCTCTGCGCCGGAAGGCTTCGGCCGGTTGGATCGTGGGGGAGACGACGCCCCGCGCCGTGGTGCTCGGCATGCTGCGCCTGCAGCGGGATCTGTCCGTGGATGCCATCGCCCGCCTGTGCTCCGGGGAGCGCTTCGCTCCCGAGCCGCTTTCTGACGAGGAGTGGACGAGGCTTGAAGCCGCCGAGCTCTCCGGCGCTCCGGCCCATGTGGCCGGCGACTTCCCGGACTGGATCGAGCCATCCCTGCAGCGTCTCCTTGGCGGTGACCTTGTTCCCGAAATGCAGGCGCTTTCCACCCGCGCGCCGCTGGACCTGAGGGTGAACACGCTGAAGGTCTCCTCCCGTGACGAGGCGCATGATGCCCTGCCGCATCTTGGGGCCGTCGAGACTCCGCTCTCGCCCCTGGGCCTCCGGATCGCGCCGAGCGAAGACGGGCGGGGACCTGCCGTGCAGGCGGAGCCCGAATTCCTGAAAGGCTGGATCGAGATCCAGGACGAGGGCTCGCAACTGGCGGCGCTCCTGTCCGCCGTGAAGCCCGGCGAGCAGGTGGTGGACCTCTGCGCCGGCGGCGGCGGGAAGACCCTCGCGCTTGCCGCCATGATGGAGAACCAGGGCCAGATCTATCCCACCGACAACGACGCCCGCCGCCTGGCCCCGATCCATGATCGTCTGACAAGGGCGGGGGTGCGCAACGTCCAGGTCAGGACACCGCGTGCCAAGGCGGATGCGGTCTCGGATCTCGACGGCCGCATCGATTGCGTGCTCGTGGATGCGCCCTGCACCGGTGTCGGAACCTGGCGGCGCAACCCGGATGCGAAGTGGCGGCTTCGCCCCGGAAGCCTGGAGACCCGGCTGAAGGAACAGGCCGCCGTTCTCGACCGGGCGGCGGCTCTGGTGAAGCCGGGCGGGCGGATCGTCTATATCACCTGCTCGGTTCTGCCGGAGGAGAACGACGATGCCCTCTCCGTCCTGATGGAGCGCAACCCCGCCTTCTCGCCCGTCCCCGTCGACGAGGTCCTGAAGCAGGCGGGATTCGCCCATCTGAAGGACCGGGCTCGGCCAACCGCCCACGGCCTCCAACTGACGCCGCTCACGACCGGTACCGACGGCTTTTACATTGCCGTCCTGAGGCGTAAAGCATGACCGGGCCTCACATTGTTATTGCTGTCTCACCTCTCAAGGCCGTAAGCACCTCGCCATGACCCAGACCCACGACAAGATCCTCATCGTCGACTTTGGAAGCCAAGTGACCCAGCTCATCGCACGCCGTGTGCGCGAGGACGGCGTCTATTCGGAGGTCGTGCCCTTCCAGAAGGCGGCGGAAGCGATCCGCACCATGAAGCCAAAGGGCGTGATCCTGTCGGGCGGGCCGGAATCGGTGACCACGGACGCCTCGCCCCGCGCCCCGAAGGAACTGTTCGAAGCGGGCCTGCCGGTCTTCGGCATCTGCTACGGCCAGCAGACCATGGCGGCGCAGCTCGGCGGCGAGGTCGAGGGTGGCCATCACTCCGAGTTCGGCCGGGCTGAGATTGAGGTTCTGACCGAGAGCCCGATCTTTCAGGGCGTCTGGCAGGTCGGCAAGAAATATCCCGTCTGGATGAGCCATGGCGACCGGGTGACGAAGCTCCCCGAAGGCTTCCAGGTGCTCGCGGCTTCCGAGAACGCGCCCTTCGCCGTGGTGGCTGACGAGGAGCACAAGTTCTACGGGGTCCAGTTCCACCCGGAGGTGGTGCACACGCCCCAAGGGGCGCAGCTCATCCGCAACTTCGTCCGCGACATCGCGGGCTGCCGGGGCGACTGGACCATGAAGGCCTTCCGCGAGGAGGCCATTGAGCGCATCCGCGCCCAGGTCGGAAAGGGCAGGGTGATCTGCGGCCTCTCCGGCGGCGTCGACTCCGCTGTGGCGGCGGTGCTCATCCACGAGGCCATCGGAGACCAGCTCACCTGCGTCTTCGTCGATCACGGGCTTCTGCGCGCCTCGGAGGCCGAGCAGGTCGTGACGCTTTTCCGCGACCACTATAACATCCCGCTCGTCCACGTGCAGGCGCAGGATCTCTTCATCGGTGCGCTGGAAGGCGTGTCGGACCCTGAGGTGAAGCGCAAGACCATCGGCAAGCTCTTCATTGACGTGTTCGACGAGGAGGCCAAGAAAATCGGCGGGGCCGACTTCCTGGCGCAGGGGACGCTCTATCCGGACGTGATCGAGAGCGTCTCCTTTACGGGCGGCCCCTCCGTCACCATCAAGAGCCATCACAATGTGGGCGGTCTCCCCGAGCGCATGAAGATGAAGCTCGTGGAGCCCCTGCGCGAGCTGTTCAAGGACGAGGTCAGGGTGCTCGGCCGCGAGCTCGGCCTGCCCGACGCTTTCGTCGGACGCCATCCGTTCCCGGGCCCTGGCCTCGCCATCCGCGTGCCGGGCGAGATCACCCGCGAGAAGCTCGACATCCTGCGCAAGGCCGACGCCATCTATCTCGAAGAGATCCGCCATGCAGGCCTCTACGACGAAATCTGGCAGGCTTTCGCCGTGCTGCTGCCCGTCAAGACTGTTGGCGTCATGGGAGATGCGCGCACCTACGACCATGTCTGCGCACTGCGCGCGGTGACCTCGATCGACGGCATGACGGCGGATTTCTATCCCTTCGACATGACGTTCCTGGGTCGCGTCGCCACCCGCATCATCAACGAGGTGAAGGGCATCAACCGGGTGACCTACGACATCACATCGAAGCCGCCCGGCACCATCGAGTGGGAGTAGGGGTAAATATTCCTATTACCTCTAGGAAACCTCATAATCGAAGCATGTATTGAGAGCTAAGCCCACGGTTTCGTGGGCTTTTTTCTTGCCGGAGACGATAGTTCTGAATCGTTGAATCGGCAGGTTAAAACCAGCAAAAGCCGAAGGAGCGAAAGTTTTTCTTGGTACTTCTGAGGGTACGGACTTCGGCTACTCATCAAGAACGCTCTGATACCATAGCTCTCCAAAGTAACACGGTCATGGTATCGCGGACGGGCGAACCCTTTAGACTCAACGGATTCAGCCCGATTTTCGCGCGCCTTTTGATCATGGTATCGAGATGAATCAGGACTACTGGGGAATCCTGGAATAGCTAAGCTTCAATAGCTACTTAGGGCGCTTTCGGAACTTTGTTGCCGTTGACGATGTATTCGCATCGTCAACGAGCATTGGTTTCCAAATCGAACCACAATTTCCGATAGCCAAAATCAATCACGAGCCCGGCTCGGCAGCGGTACAATTCTCTCCATCAACAATCACCAAACGAAGGAGAGGTATGGAAACCGACAAGCTGAAGGTTCACAGTGGGAAGTGCTGCCTGTGCGACGTGGGTATAGCGCTCGGCTATCAGGACGATACTGGCAATGAGCTGCACACGGGCGACATCGTCGTGATCTGGCACGGTAGCTACATCGGGACAGAAGCTGAATTCTGGGATGGCGGCGACAGCCTCACCGTCGTGGTTATGAATCAGTATCAGTCCTACTCGGACGGCACGGTAAAGATCCAGGACGGCCCGCATGTGCCGTTTGTGATGGGCATCCGGGGCTGCGGCTTCAACGACCCCGAGTGGCGCGTTCGCATCGTCAAGAAGTTCCCAAACGTCGTCGCAGGCGAGCACTGGCCAGCCTACGGCTTCAGCTACGCCAAGAACGCGAATGCTGACAGCGCCGCCATCGCCGCAGCAGGTGCAGCATGATCACCAATCCTGAGACTACCAGAGTGACTGATTGAGCTGAGGGACCACTGAGTATGACCTGAACGCCAGGCGCGCCTTGCAGAGTGACACGCTACTCGCCTGGTCTCCTAGCGCAGCCTTTAGGTGGTCCCTGGTCAACGTTGAACGGTGCCCGACGATGACCTCCCGCAAGGCAATCTCGTCGGAGAAGTTCGTGAAGTGGCGATCTTCTTCGTCCGGCTTCTCGCCTCTGAGGTCCACGTAGACGCGTACTTCGTTCTCGTATTGCCAGTGAACGTACTTGGTCGAGATGATCTGCTTGAAATGCTCCCAACGATCATCTCCCGCTTTCCGAAGCAGGGCGTCACTCGGCTCGGTCAGTGTTTCGCTATATATTACTGGGTCCAGTCGTTCGTCAGGGATATCGAATCCGAGGCAGAGCCCTCGATGTCGGTCAGCGTAGTGCGCCCACTGGACTGGGTTCTTCCAGTCTCGGCTAAAGCACAGAATTCCGATGGACTCGTGTAGCCAGTCCTTCACCGCTCTGAACGCTTTGCGCACTTCTCTATCAGCGGTCGCGATCTCGAACTCGAAAGGGTCGTTAAGGTCGTGAACGCGAGCGACCTTGAGATGCCGCTTGCGGATGTCATCCAGCCCCCACTTTTGATCTATGAAGTGATAGACGCGCAACTCAGCCTCTCCCGACAATAAGCCCCTATTGAGTACCTTCTAGCGGCCGGCTAAACCACCTCAGAATCGCGTTTTGAGGTCATGGCATTTTTCATGGTAGCTTATCCACAAGCAGCACGTAAGGCATTGAAAAGAATGATCAATTTCTGTCCGGAAACAATCGAGTGGGAGTGAGGTTAATACTCCTAATAATGTCTAGGAAGCCTCACAATCGAAGCACGTATTAGGAACTAAGCCCACGGTTTCGTGGGCTTTTTTCTTGTCGACGACGATAGTTTTAGGATGATGAGTCGCGACGCTCAAACCGAGTAAAACTCGAAGGAGAGTGAGTTTTTCTTGGTACTTCTGAGGGTACGGGATTCAGCTATTCATCAGACGCGCTCCGATACCATAGCCCGTCAAAGTATTAGCATTATGGTATCGCAGCAGAGCAACGCCTTTAGAGTCAACGGATTTGGCCGATTTTTATGGCACTTTTTGTTCATGGTATCGCGGCGAATTCGAATTTCTAAGGAAACCCGGAATAGACAGCTTCTATAGGCACTTAGAACGATTTTCTTGCTCCGCCCTTATTGATGATGCAGCCACATCATCAATCGTTCAGCCGAAGTGATCGAGGGCAATAGTCAGGTCGGCACGCTGTCGCGGCGAGAACTCGGCTTCGTATGCTTTCAGGTCGGCCAGGAGGCTGCCTCGGCTTGCCGGTGCGTCCTTGTTGGTGATGTAGATCGTGAAGTCCGGGCTGCGCTCCAACTCGGCAAGCAACCGCAAGACCACCGCGCTCTCAATGATGACTGGGCGTGGTGAGTACGCGTCGACCCGCTTGGCGATGATCCTGGCGATCTCGTCGTTGCGGTACACGAGCCGACCCTGCCGCTCGATCAGGAATAGGTCGGACTCGATCAGCGACACGTTGAACCGATAGGCCAGGTAGCGTCCCATCTCGGTCTTGCCGACACCCGGCAGCCCGTCGATCGCCACGATCTTACCTGGCAGTCCGTGCAGGATCGGGCTCAAGGCTTCGACGACAGGCCGATAGTCATCTACATTTCTCAAGGCATCACCCAAAAGCCACTTTGGGGACGCGCCGGGCCCAGCGCGCCACCGCCGAGGCGGCTCCCCTTATCCCTAGGGCCAAAGTGAGTGGAAGGTCCGGCCACGATCGAATGCGCAGTCTGGGACTGCCCCTCATCTAACGTCCGAAACGCCTTGGCCGGCACCTTCCGATTTCTATCCTAGCGCGGACACGGATAATGCCAAGCACAGACGAGCGCATGGTATAGTGCGGGCTGCATTGAGGGGCTGGAATGGACGAAATTCTGCGCGTCGGTTCCGACGACATCCTCTACCGCTTGCGCCAGGAAGAAGAGGTGCGGGCCGACGAGATCCGGCGGTGGCGCCGGAATGCCTGCGGCGGGAGCATCCAGGAAGCCGACCACTACCACGACCTAGCCGGCGACGCCGCGCGGGAGATCATTCGGCTCCGTCTGAAGCTGAAAGAGGTGGGGATTGAGTACCTGCCTGGGCCGCAGGCTTAGGTTCTCAACTCCTCCCGGTAGCTATCCAGCCTATATTGCCAGTCCTTCATCACTTCGACCGTCTTCTCAATGTAGCCGAGTAGGACGGTTAGATTAATCAGGCTCCATTCCTTCAAGTGCTGCCTGTCTTTGCGATCATCCGAAAACCGGAAGGTTTCGCCATTCGGGTCGATCTCGTGGACGCACTTGATAGCAAGTCCCATCAGATCCAACTCCTCCGGCTTTGCGAGCCGCGCAGGAAGCTTTCTGAAGCCTGCCTGAGCGCGTTCCCAGTTCTTAGTGAGGTCGTGAACTTTCGCCGCCTTCATCTCCTCGTCGCTTAAGGCCAGCCCCATTTCATTCACCAGCCATTTCATGAACAACTCAAGGTTGTGCCGATAGCTGTAGCACGCAGGATAGACTAGCGTGTCAACTATGGCGCCGGGCTGCTGTGCCGCTCGGAGCAGGATTAGCGTGGCATCGAAATAGCCGAGCGCGTAATCGAAAAGATCGTATCGGCCACCATTGTCGCCGACACACGCATTCTTGCTAGAATTTTGTGTGTCGCCTCGGAATAACTCATTCTGGCGGAACTTGGATTCGGTCATCGGATCGACATACGGTAACTGCCAGGATCAGTCTACGCGTAGGGCTCCTCGGCACCCTAAAATGCGGCACTTTTTGCCATGGCATAGCTCATGGTATCGTATCCACAGGCAATCTTTAAGTGCTGGAAAACATGAGCTTTTTCTTGCAAGAAACATTTGAGTGGGAGTAGGGGTGAGTTGATCCAACTCGGTCAGGCCACCAAATCGCTGTGGGAAGCGGGGTGACTTCTCGATGACAGTCAGCAACCGCATCGTGCTCTCCAGCGACCACACCGCCATTCAGCTCCGACAGGCCATCGCCGCTCATATCGCAGCGCATGGCTGGGTGGTGGTCGATATCGGACCGACGACGCCGGAGAGCACACACTATCCTAGGTACGGCGAAGCGGCGGCGCGGCTCGTCGCGTCCGGTGATTACCGCTTTGGCATTATTCTATGCGGCACCGGCCAGGGCATCATGATGGCGGCAAACAAGGTAAAGGGCATCCGTTGCGGTGTCTGCGTCGACACATTCTCCGCCCGCATGATCCGCCAGCACAATGATGCCAACATGCTGTCAATTGGCGTGCGCGTAGTGGGCGAAGGGCTGGCGTTTGATATTGTGGATGCGTTCCTGACCGCACAGTTCGAGGCCGGCCGGCATGTGACGCGGGTAGAGATGATTAGGGCACTGGTGGGTTAGCGCCGTTCTTTGCTTCTTCACTAGGCTCAGGACCTATTAATTTGGGCTGAGGTGTGATTC
>NZ_JAJATX010000159.1 GCF_020866965.1 Microvirga roseola | reverse complement strand
CTGCCCCGGGGGGTGGCCCGGGGCAGGTTGCGGAGGTTTGTGAGGCTTACTGGGCGAAGGCGGCCTTGAGGGCGGCGCTGGCCTGAGCAATGGCAGCCTTGGCGGCAGGGGTATCGGCCAGAGCGTTGAGCATCACGAAGTCGTGGATCGTGCCGTTGTAGCGGCTGGAGGTGACGGTAACGCCGGCCTCCGACAGCTTGCGGCCATAGGCTTCGCCCTCGTCCCGCAGCAGGTCGTTCTCGGCCACGATGATGGTGGCCTCCGGCAGACCCCTGAGCTGCTCAACCGAGGCCCTCAGCGGGAAGGCGGTGATCTCCTGGCGCGAGCCCTTCGGGAAGTTGGCGTCGAGGAAGTAGTGCATCGCCTTCGTGGTCAGCCACGGGCCCTCGCCGAAGCTCTGGTATGAGCTGTTCTCCGACACATCGTCCGTGACCGGGTAGAACAGCACCTGATGGCGGATCTGCGGTCCCTTGCGGTCCTTGGCCAGCAGGGTCACCGCTGCGGCCATGTTGCCGCCGGCGCTGTCGCCAGCCACCGCCAGGCGGGAGGCGTCAACGTTCAGGGCCCTGGCGTTCTCGACCACGTACTGGGTGGCGGCATAGGCCTGCTCGTTGTTGGTGGGGTACTTCACCTCCGGAGCCCGGTCGTAGTGCACGAATACCACAGCCGCATTGGCACCGGCAGCGATCTCGCGGATCAGGTGATCGTGGGTGTTGGGATCGCCCATGACCCAGCCGCCGCCGTGGAAGTACATCACCACCGGCAGGGCATCCTTGACGCCAGCGGGACGGACGATGCGGACGTTGACCTTGCCGGTGGGGCCGACGGGGAAGACGGTGTCTTCGATGGTGGTCGCGGCGCTGGGGATCGTGGGGTCCTGGGCGCCGGCCAGCGCGTTGCGGGCCTGATCGTAGCTCAGGGTGTAGATCGGGGCGCCGCCGGAGCGGGCAAGGGCATCGATGAAGGCCTGGGTCTTGGGCTCGAGCACCGGGGCGGCGGCGGCGGTGGTGGCGAGTACGGAGGCGAGAGCAACGCCAGCAGCGGAGGAGGAGAGCTTGGACATGACATGTTCCTTTCGAAGGGTAGAGGGTTGAGAGGCTGTGACGTTCGGTGGGGATTACCGTGTCAGTG
>NZ_JAJATX010000157.1 GCF_020866965.1 Microvirga roseola | reverse complement strand
CGATGGCGAAGGAAAAGTTTGAGCGCACGAAGCCGCACTGCAACATTGGGACGATTGGTCACGTGGACCATGGCAAGACGTCTCTGACGGCGGCGATCACGAAGGTTCTGGCGGAGTCTGGCGGCGCGACCTTTACGGCCTACGACCAGATCGACAAGGCTCCGGAGGAGAAGGCGCGCGGGATCACGATCTCGACGGCTCACGTGGAGTACGAGACCACGAACCGGCACTATGCCCACGTGGACTGCCCCGGCCACGCCGACTACGTGAAGAACATGATCACGGGCGCGGCGCAGATGGACGGCGCGATCCTGGTGGTGTCGGCGGCCGACGGCCCGATGCCGCAGACCCGCGAGCACATCCTGCTGGCGCGCCAGGTCGGCGTTCCGGCCCTGGTGGTGTTCATGAACAAGGTCGACATGGTGGATGATCCCGAGCTTCTCGACCTTGTCGAGCTCGAGGTTCGCGAGCTTCTGTCGAAGTACGACTTCCCCGGCGACGACATCCCGATCGTGAAGGGCTCGGCTCTTTGCGCCCTGGAGGACCGGCAGCCTGAGATCGGCCGCGATGCGGTTCTCAAGCTGATGGCCGAGGTTGACGCCTACATCCCGCAGCCGGAGCGTCCGATCGACCAGCCGTTCCTGATGCCGATCGAGGACGTGTTCTCGATCTCGGGCCGCGGCACGGTGGTGACGGGTCGCGTGGAGCGCGGCATCGTGAAGGTCGGCGAGGAAGTGGAGATCGTGGGTCTTCGCGACACGCAGAAGACGACGGTCACGGGCGTTGAGATGTTCCGCAAGCTGCTCGACCAGGGCCAGGCGGGCGACAACGTGGGCGTTCTGCTGCGCGGCACGAAGCGCGAGGACGTGGAGCGCGGCCAGGTGCTGTGCAAGCCGGGCTCGATCAAGCCGCACACGAAGTTCAAGGCCGAGGCGTACATCCTGACGAAGGAAGAGGGCGGCCGTCATACGCCGTTCTTCGGCAACTACCGTCCGCAGTTCTACTTCCGCACGACGGACGTGACGGGCGTGGTGAAGCTGCCTGAGGGCACCGAGATGGTGATGCCGGGCGACAACATCACCATGGAGGTGGAGCTGATTGCCCCCATCGCCATGGAGGAGAAGCTGCGCTTCGCCATCCGCGAGGGCGGCCGCACCGTCGGCGCCGGCGTCGTCGCCGCCGTGATGGATTAAT
>NZ_JAJATX010000156.1 GCF_020866965.1 Microvirga roseola | reverse complement strand
CCGCACCTCGGAGTCGATCTTCTGGGCGGTGGCTTCCGACACGTTCTGCTGCCGGCCCATCTGCATGCCTAAGAACACCTCGTCCTGGTTCTCGCCGTAGGCCACCGTGCCCAGCTCCGGCGAAAACCCCCACTTGGTCACCATCATCCGCGCCAGGCGCGTCGCCTGCTCGATGTCCGACTGCGCCCCCGAGGTCACCTTCTCGGGCCCGAAGATCATCTCCTCGGCAATGCGCCCGCCCATCATGATCGCCAGCCGCGAGGTCATCTGCTCGAAGCTCATCGACAGCTTGTCGCGCTCGGGCAGCTGCATCACCATGCCCAGCGCCCGCCCGCGCGGGATGATCGTGGCCTTGTGCACCGGATCGGTGGCCGGCACGTTCAGCGCCACGATGGCATGCCCCGCCTCGTGATAGGCGGTCAGGCGCTTCTCGTCGTCGGTCATCACCAGGGTGCGCCGCTCGGCCCCCATCATCACCTTGTCCTTGGCGTCCTCGAACTCCTGCATGGTCACGATGCGCTTGCCGCGCCGCGCCGCCAAAAGCGCCGCCTCGTTGACCAGGTTCATCAGGTCCGCGCCCGAAAACCCGGGCGTGCCGCGGGCGATCACCTTCAGGTCCACGTCCGGCGCCAGCGGGACTTTTCGCACATGCACCCGCAGGATCTTCTCGCGCCCCGTCACGTCGGGGTTGGGCACCACGATCTGGCGGTCGAAGCGGCCCGGACGCAGGAGCGCCGGATCGAGCACGTCGGGCCGGTTGGTGGCGGCGATGATGATCACGCCCTCGTTGGCCTCGAAGCCGTCCATCTCGACCAGGAGCTGGTTCAGGGTCTGCTCGCGCTCGTCGTTGCCGCCGCCCAAGCCCGCGCCGCGATGGCGCCCGACCGCGTCGATCTCGTCGATGAAGATGATGCACGGCGCGTTCTTCTTGGCCTGGTCGAACATGTCGCGCACGCGGCTGGCGCCCACGCCCACGAACATCTCGACGAAGTCGGAGCCGGAGATGGTGAAGAAGGGCACGTTGGCCTCGCCGGCGACCGCACGGGCGGTGAGCGTCTTGCCGGTGCCGGGCGGGCCGACCAACAGCACGCCGCGGGGAATGCGCCCGCCCAGCCGCTGGAACTTCTGCGGATCGCGCAGGAACTCCACCACCTCCTGCAGGTCCTCCTTCGCCTCGTCAATGCCCGCAACGTCGTCAAAGGT
>NZ_JAJATX010000155.1 GCF_020866965.1 Microvirga roseola | reverse complement strand
TGTGTGGACGGCGCCTGCGTGGCAAGAGGGCTCTTGGTGTTTTGACGCTTTGGTCGGGTGCAGCCATGTGTTCGGCCTTGTCGTGCGGTCCACATGACCGCTGGCCCTGATGAAGTTCGCGGATCAGCTCCCCATCGTTTATGCTGCGTCTGAACGCAACAGCCTTCTCGGGCTCGTCTGATCCCCGGCTCGACCGGTTCGTCATCACACCATCACCACCTCACCAATCCTGCAAACGCCCTCGGCATCAAGGGCATCGCTTTTGCCGCGTTTAACATACGGTTTGACGTAAGTGGCGGGCACCAGCCGAACCTCATGGCCAAGGGCAGTCAGCTCCCGCGCCCAGAAGTGCGCCGTGGAGCAGGCCTCCATCCCGATCAGGCAAGGTGGCAACCGGCAGAAGAAGCTGATCATCTCACTGCGACGGAGCTGACGGCGGATCAGAACCTGTCCTGCATCATCAATGCCGTGGACCTGAAACACGTGCTTGGCGATATCGAGACCAACTGTCGTGACTTGCATCGGAGCGGCTCCCTGTCTGGCGCTGAGGCAATCACCCTATATGAAGGGCACTGCCGGGAGCAGGCGCCGTCCACTCCATCATTTATGGAGCGGCCTGCTCTTTGATCCCGTCGCGGAGGGCGACGAGGGCGTCGCGCAGCTCCTCGATCTGCACGTTGGACGCCGCCATGATGGCGGCGATCTCGTTCGGCACGACCTTAGCCTTGGTCTTCAAAGACCGGCCCTCCTCGGTGAGGCTGATGCGCACCACACGCTCATCCTGCGTGTCCCGGACCCGCTTCACGAGACCTGCCGCCTCAAGTCGCTTCAGTAGGGGGGTAAGCGTGCTGGTTTCCAGCAGCAGTTGCTCGCCGATCTCGCCCACCGTCTGGCCGTCCTTCTTCCACAGGCACACCATGGCCAGGTACTGCGGATAGGTCAGGCCGAGCCGATCCAGGATCGGCTTATAGGCACGGCCAATCGCGCTGTTGGCGGAATAGACCGCAAAGCACAGGAAGTTGGACAGGTCGAGGTCGACAGGGGCTTTGGTCATGGCAAGGGCTCGCATCGAAACGGGCGAATATATATCGCTTGCGACATAATAGCAAGCGCCATTATTGCATAGCTGACCTGCGCTCGATTATGTTGTATGCGATATAATCGTATCCTATAAAAGGTTCACTGACACGGTAATCCCCACCGAACGTCACAGCCTCTCAACCCT
>NZ_JAJATX010000152.1 GCF_020866965.1 Microvirga roseola | reverse complement strand
CTGCTTCAGTGGCCTTCTACCTCAATCAACGACTCCTGAGCCTAGTCTCGGCTCACCTAGGCTTTAGAGGCCACCTACCAGCACACTTCGGGCAGGCGCCGCTTCCAGCGCTCCCCACGTCGCAATGAAACTGGCATGCCAGCCCGCTTGGCCCGGCGCTGGGCAGCATTGAGGCCGCGCTTGCTGTTGGTTCGCACTCGATCCTGTACCAACATGGCGGCTCCGCCCTTGATCGGTGCCACTGCCTCGGTCCACTCCAGTTCAGGCGACAATTGTTCAGTCGCCGCAACTGATTTGATAGAGGAGACCTTATCTTTTAGCGCAGCCTCGTACAGGTCGGCATGCTCAGTACTGTTCTGTGCCGCAGCCTTGATCTGTTTTGGTGGGTTGTTTGCCTTGGCCTTGCTTCGCCTCATACGACGTTCTGCAGTCTGCTCCTCGCTCCTCTGTTGGCTCCGTTCCGCCAGCAAGTCAGGGCTCAGCACATTGGGTAGGATGCGCCCGGTTCGAAACTTCGTAGCGGGAGCTTCCGTACGAGTATCTGCAAGAGGGGAGTAGGTGCTGTCTTGGGCAGGATTTTTCTTGATGAGGTCGCCCCAGCTAAAAGCTGCCTGGGCAGAAGACGTACAAGTTGATGTCGCCGGCTCACTTTGCAACCGATCGCTTTCGACAGTCTCGAGCGCCTGGGGAGACCTGGACTTTTTTCGCTTGATTTCGACCGTGAACGCCGGCCTCGCCGCTCGATGGTGCACTTGACATACTCGTACTTTGGATCTGCTGGAGTGGAGGCGGATGCTATGCTGGGAGACTACGCCTACAGCATAGATAGGAATGCTAAGCTGCAGCTTGAAGGCTTATATACGCGGCATTCGGTAGCAACGACCACCAAGAAGCAGGTAAGTCCCTAGACGGACAAGGAAATCCCACGCTTGCGATCATTNGCCTACAGCATAGATAGGAATGCTAAGCTGCAGCTTGAAGGCTTATATACGCGGCATTCGGTAGCAACGACCACCAAGAAGCAGGTAAGTCCCTAGACGGACAAGGAAATCCCACGCTTGCGATCATTGAATGTTCGGAGCCCTCGGCAAGGGAGCGGTTTCAGCGATGCCAATCGTGGGAGCGGCCACTTCGGCAGTTTAGGTGCCTCAAAGGTCTCATGCCGACCTAAAAGCGGCCCTTCCTTTGTTCGGCCCTACTTCTCAGTTTGACCTGAGCGGACCATTGCGTGGCAGTGTATTCCATAACGCCCCGTTCCGCGAAAATGCCTTGTAGGCGCAAAGTTAAATTGTCAGCACTGAGCAAAGTCAAAATG
>NZ_JAJATX010000151.1 GCF_020866965.1 Microvirga roseola | reverse complement strand
GAATCCTTCACCCTCAATCGGTTGGGGGTTGTTCAGGGCCGACTACTTAAAGAGGCGGGCATACTCGCGACTGATGACGCGATAGCAGTCGCATGAGAGTTTCTGGAGCTCTTCCCGATCGACGACGGTGATGCAGGCGCGCTCCGTGCGGACCGCTCCCGCCTGTTCGAAGCGGCTGAGAACCTCGGTGACGCCGGCGCGACGCATGCCGAGATTGCTGCCGATCACCTCATGCGTGATGGGCACCTGATCGGCCTCGAGCCAGTCCTGTGCCAGCAGAAGCCAGCGCGCGATGCGCTGCTCCGCCTCATGCCGGGCGCTGCACAGCACCAGCTGCGAGCTTTGCATCGTCGTGGAATGCAGATCGTTCAGCAGAAGCTGCAGCAAAGTCGGACTGCGGCTGAGCGCGGACCTGAACGGCTTGGCCGAGATCGTGAGGGCTTCGCCCGCGACCTGCATGACAGCCCGCAACGGCACATGGCCTCCCAGAGCCGCGGAGGCCCCGACGAGACTTTTGCGACCGACCATTCCAACCTCGACCGGGCGGTCGCTGTCGGTATGCACCTGCAAGGATGCAAGGCCGCTTTCGATGAAGAACACGCGATCCGGAGCGACATCGAAATCCTGCAGAATGGTGCTGCGCCGAACAACTGCGTGGGTCAGATGCGGTCGGATACGCTCGAATTCGTTCGGAGGAAGGGCAGCCAGAATCCGGTTGCGAGGCGTTCCGTCGAACGGGTGCGCCGGCGCGGCGCGGTTTTGCGCTGTTTCCATGCCGTGAGCCCGGATACCAATGGACGCCCAGGCCGAATCTCGATCACAGATCTCGCATCCGGCCGGGCAGGATGAAGCGCAATGGGGGCGCTATTCCCCCATTGCGTTCGTCGGGCTTTCCGTGGGTTATCCGCGCATTCCGATCTCGACGGTCTCGTTGTCGCCGATTTCGGTGTACTCGCGGTTGTCGAAGTCCCAGTCCCGCATGGCTTCGACTTCCGCCTCGGTCAAGCCGGCAGCCACGAGCCTGTCGCCCATCATGAACACGCGATTGAGCGGAATCGGAACCTCCTTTTCGCCGAGGCCGAGGAAGCCGCCATGCTCTAGCACGATGTAGGCCTGGCCCAGGCCGATGTTGCGCACCACGCGCTTCACCTCACCGATCTGCTGACCGCGAAGGCTGTAAACCTCCATGTCCTCCAGATCCGAGACCACGAACGGACGTACCGCGGCGGTACCGATGGCGCCGGTTGCACCTTCGATGCCCGTGTCGATCGGGTCGCGGCGTGGTTCGATCTCGTTCACGTCCACTCCGGCCATGCCGGGGCGGTTCACGACCTCAGCGCCCAATCCGGCCTGCTGCTGCTGGATGCGGACGTTGGGCTCGCCCTGCTGCT
>NZ_JAJATX010000150.1 GCF_020866965.1 Microvirga roseola | reverse complement strand
ATCCCGGTCGTGAGGGGAAGCCGGAGCGAGACAGACGGCGACGTCCATTACGCTGATATTCCGCTCGTGACCGTTGGCGGCCGCAACGTGCTTTCTGTCCAGCTTGGGATCGGCATCGGCCTGACCGCCTCAGGTCTTGCGGCTCCCAAGCCGGCGGGCTCCTCGCTGGCCGACCTGATCCGCGAGATCAAGGCGCACACGTCAGCCGGCTCATCCGACCAGACCTCCCTGAGCGGCGGCGGCTCGGGCTTCCTCTCGAGCCTGCCAACCGACAAACCGCTGCTCGTGCAGACCATTGTCGCCACGCAGAGCGGAAGCCTCTCGGGCGTGCCGCTGGTGATCAGCGGCAGCAGCGCTGCGGGGGCGCCTCAAACCGCTCTGGTGATCGATGCCCGCGGCCTTGCCGCCGGCACCACCCTCGCGCTCCAGAACGTCGACTTCGCGGCGGTGATCGGCAACGTCAAGGTAACCGGCGGCGCCGGCTCCCAGGTGGTGTTCGGCGACAGTTCCAGGCAGCACATTGTGCTTGGAGCCGACGACGACACCCTGCACGGCGGCGGCGGCAACGACTATATCGGCTCGAAAGGCGGCGACGACTGGCTCTACGGTGATGCCGGACATGACACCGTCTCGGGCGGCTCCGGCAATGACCGGCTCTCCGGCGGGACCGGCCGGGACCGGCTCGATGGCGGCTCCGGCAGT
Organism: Microvirga roseola; assembly: GCF_020866965.1. Taxonomy (GTDB): domain Bacteria; phylum Pseudomonadota; class Alphaproteobacteria; order Rhizobiales; family Beijerinckiaceae; genus Microvirga; species Microvirga roseola. The sequence continues at coordinate 711 of NZ_JAJATX010000150.1, read as the reverse complement.
GATTCCCTCAAGGGTGACTCCAGCCATGACACGGTCAGTGGCGGGTCGGGGAATGATCGCCTCTACGGCAACTCCGGCAATGACCGGCTCTCCGGCGGATCCGGAGCCGATACGCTGTGGGGCGGCACGGGGGCGGACCGGCTTGATGGCGGCTCGGGCAACGACAGTCTCAAGGGCAACAGCGGCAACGACCGGATCACCGGTGGCCTGGGCCGGGACAAGATGTGGGGCGGATCCGGTTCGAATGTGTTCGACTTCAACACGCTCCGGGAGAGCAAGGTCGGCTCGCAGCGCGACGTCATCTTCGACTTCCAGTCGGGCCGGGACCGGATTGATCTGCGCACCATCGATGCCAACGAGACCCGCAAGGGCAATCAGGCCTTCAGCTGGTCCGGGGGCGACGGGCCCTTCCTGTACCCGAACGAGTTCCTGAAGGCGGGCTTCACCGGCCAGGCGGGCGAGCTGCGCTACGAGCGCGGCATCCTGATGGGCGACACGGACGGAGACGGCCGGGCCGACTTCCAGATCAAGATCGTCGGCTTCTTCTCCGCTGGAGATGTGCTTTTGTAAGGCTGCTCGGGGCAGGGCGGGAAGATCTCTCGCTCTGCCTCGTTCTGTTCAAGTCCGGCCCACAAGCGCCGCAACCTGCATCAATTTCTGCTCCCGTCCTCGGAGACCGTCATGAAGCGCCTCTTCCTTTCTGTGTCCGTC